>NZ_JBIBHU010000007.1:0-272997 GCF_042957205.1 Kitasatospora sp. NPDC008115
TCGCCAATGCTCCGCAGTGGCTCCCTCCTCCGCCTTGCGATGCACGCACCCCAACGCCGCGGCCTGATCCGACAAGATCCACAAGACGCGCCCTAACCGGGCCCTGCCTCCTGGACCGCCTCCCGCAGCGCGGCGAACTCCGCCGCCAGCGCGTCCAGGGTGTAGTGGGCGTTGAGGCCGCTGGGGTTGGGCAGCACCCAGACGTCGGTGTCCCCGATGGTCTGCTCCTGGCGCCCGACCGCCGCCGTCCGCCGGCCGAAGGCGGTGCGGTAGGCGCCGATGCCGAGCACCGCCAGCACCCGGGGGCGCAGCCGCAGCACCCGTTCGGTGAGCGCGGCGCCGCCCGCCCGCAGCTCGTCGGCGGTCAGCTCGTCGGCCTTGGCGGTGGTGCGCGGGGCGACGTTGGTGATGCCGAGGCCGAGGTCGAGCAGCTGCCGCTGCTCGTCCGGGCGGAACCGGCGGGGCGTGAAGCCGGAGCGGTGCAGGGCGGGCCAGAACCGGTTGCCGGGGCGGGCGAAGTGGTGGCCGGTGGCCCCGGACCAGAGTCCGGGGTTGATGCCGCAGAACAGGACGCGCAGGCCGGGGGCGGTGACGTCCTCGATCGTGGTGCCGCGGGCGGCCAGCAGTTGCCCGGCGGTCGGCCTGGGCACCGGGGTCGGCTTCTCGGTCACCGTTCCAGTGTGCCGGTGGACGCGGTCGCCCCCACGCCCGCCCCCGCCTCCACCGGGGCCGCCGCCGCCCGGCTCGCCGCCAGCGACCTGGCCCGGCGCCGCTCGCGCAGCCACCGCACGCCGTACACCGCCGCGGCCGCGTACGCCCAGCCGACGAAGACGTCCAGCAGGTAGTGCTCGGCCCCGTACACCAGGGCGAAGGTCATCGCGAGCGGGTAGGCGACCAGCAGCACCCGCACCCAGCGGGCGGCCGTCGGCCAGAAGAAGAAGAGCAGCATCGCCGGGTACGCCGAGTGCAGCGAGGGCATCGCGGCGACGTCGTTGGCGAACTGGCTGCCGTTCTCGAACACCGACGCGGCGCGCGGCAGCCCGCTCTCGGTGAGCACGTCCGAGACCACCCGGGTCAGCGCCGGCAGGTGGCCCTCCTGGGAGGACAGCCACGGCGGCACCGCCGGGTAGAGGATGTACGTCGCGAAGCCGGCGAAGGTCAGCACCAGGTAGCAGGTGAGCAGGTGCCGGAAGCGGTCGTGGCGGCGGCGCCACAGCACCGCGAGGATCACGAAGACCGCGAAGAAGTGCGTCATGTAGACGGTGACCGCCGCGTAGTCCCACCACTGCGGCGAGCCGGGCGTGTAGAGCCCGTGCTGGAGCCGCACGGTCATCGTCTCGCCGAAGCCGAGCACCTCGTCGAAGCGCTGCTGCGGCCACAGGTACGGGCCCCACGGGGTGTGCGCGCCGTAGCCGCGCAGCAGCGAGTACGTCCAGACGACGGCCATCACCGGCACCCAGTCGCGCAGCACCAGCAGGAAGCCGCGCGCGCCGTGCCCGCTGTGCACACCGGCGGCCACCAGGGCGCCCATCAGCCAGAGGAAGACCAGGTCATTGGTGTACGGCAGGCCGTAGGTGCGCAGGTACCACAGCAGCGCGGCGAGGTAGAGCGGCCACGCCAGCAGCCGGATCCGGGCCAGGGCGCCGGAGCGCGGGCCGGTCCGGGAGCCGGTCGCCGGACGGAGCCGCCCGGCGCTCTCGGACGGGGTGGGCGGCGCCGGGCGGAGCATTCTGGTCATGCCGCTCGAAGCTAGCAAGGCAATCTTGGAGAACTCTCGGTGCGAACGGCGGTCCGTTCAGGAAGGGCTCAGAATTGCCCCGGCCGGCGCAGCGGACACGGCCCGCGGACACGGCCCGCGGATGGGCGGCGGGTGATCGGCGGGTGATTCAGGACACGATGCCCAGCTCGTGCGGGGTGTTGTTGAACCGCCGCCCGCCCTGCTCGGTGACCGTCACGATGTCCTCGATCCGCACCCCGAACCGGCCCGGCAGGTAGACGCCCGGCTCGATCGAGAAGCACATGCCCGGCACCAGCGGCCGCTCCTCGCCCTCGACCAGGTACGGCGGCTCGTGGGTGGTGATGCCGATGCCGTGGCCGGTGCGGTGGATGAAGTACTCGCCGTACCCGGCCTCGGTGATCACCCGGCGGGCGATCCGGTCGATCTCCTGGCAGCTCACCCCGGGGCGGACGGCCTCGAAGGCGGTCTGCTGCGCCCGCCGGACCACCTCGTGGACCTTGCGCACCTCGTCAGGGACGTCGGCGCCGACGTGCACGGTGCGGGTGGTGTCGGAGCCGTAGCCGTCCTTCAGGCCGCCGAAGTCCAGCACGACGGTGTCGCCGGGCCCGATCACCCGGTCGCCGGCCTCGTGGTGCGGGTTGGCGCCGTTGGGGCCGGAGCCGACCACGGTGAAGTCGACCTGGCTGTGCCCGTACTTGATGAGCAGCGCGGCGAGGTCGGCGGCGACGTCGGTCTCCCGGCGGCCCGCGAAGACGACCTCCAGGATGCCCCGGTAGGCGGCGTCGGCGGCGCCGCCGGCCGCGGCGAGGCGCTCCAGTTCGTCCGCGTCCTTGACCGCCCGCAGCATCGGCAGGGTCTCGGTGAGCGAGGTCCAGCCGGTGCCGGGCAGGGCGGACTGGAGGCCGAGCAGGTGCATCGCCCAGGCGTTGTCGGAGATCCCGTACCGGCCGCTCCGCTCGATCAGCGGGACGGCGGCGGCGTACGGGTCCTGGCCGTCGGTCCAGCCGACCAGCCGGACGGCGGGCGCGCCGGGGGCCTTCTCGGCGTCGGGGCGCTCCAGGGCGGGGACGATCAGCGCGGGCTCGTGGCCGGCGGTGAGGACGAGCGCGGTGAGCCGTTCGGTGATCGCGGTCGGCTGGTAGCCGGTCAGGTACACGAGGTCGGGGCCGGGGGCGACGACCAGGCCGGACAGCCCGGCGTCCGTGGCGGCGGCGGTGGCCCGCTCCAGCCGGGCGCGGTAGTCCTCGGTGGTGAACTCTCGGGGCATGCGGGCCTCCTGGTGGGGGAGCTCGGCGACGACTCGGGTCACGCGGTGCGCGTCGACTTCATCATGACCGGCGCGAGTCGGAGTAGTGCCGCAGGAACAGCGCCTCGACGTGGGCCATGTGCTCGATCTCGCCGGGGTCGACGCTCTCGTTGGGCGCGTGGATGAGGCAGCGCGGCTCCTCGACGCCCATCAGGATGATCTCCGCCTCCGGGAAGGTGGTGGCGAACACGGTGCAGAGCGGGATCGAGCCGCCCTGGCCGAGGAAGGACATCGGCCGGCCGTAGACCTCCTGCATGGCCTTGTCGAGTGCCGCGTACGCGGGCCCGCCGGTGGCGGCGCGGAACGGCGAGCCGACGCTCTCCGGTGCCACCGCGACGTGCACGCCCCACGGCGCGGCGGCCTTCAGATGGGCGGTGAGCGCGGCCTGCGCGGCGCGCGCGTCGGTGCCGGGCGGCACGCGCAGGCTGACCCGGGCCCGGGCGGTGGCCGGGACGGCGGCGGCGGAGCCGACCACCGGCGGACAGTCGATGCCGAGCACGGTGACGGCGGGCCGGGCCCAGAGCCGGTCGGCGACGGTGCCGGAGCCGGTCAGCCGGACGCCGTCCAGGACGCCCGCGTCGGCGCGGAACTGCTGCTCGTCGTAGCCGACGCCGTTCCAGGTGCCGTCGTTGTCCAGCCCGTCGATCCGGGTGCCCCCGTCCGCGTCGCGCAGCGAGTCGAGGATCCGGATCAGCGCGGCCAGCGCGTCGGGGGCCGGGCCGCCGAACATGCCGGAGTGCATGTCGCCCTTGAGCGCGGCGACGGTGACCACCACATTGGTGACGCCGCGCAGCGAGGTGGTGGCGGTGGGGAGGCCGACGGCGGCGTTTCCGGTGTCGCAGATCAGCAGCGCGTCGGCGTGCAGCTCGCCGGCGTGCGGCGGGACGTACGCCTCCAGGCCGCCGGTGCCCTGCTCCTCGGAGCCCTCGACGACCAGCTTGAGGCCGACCGGCAGGTCGTCGCCGAGCGCCCGCAGCGCGGTGAGGTGCATGACGATGTTGCCCTTGCAGTCGGCGGCGCCGCGCCCGTACCAGCGGCCGTCGCGTTCGGTGAGCGTGAACGGCGGGGAGGCCCAGGCGGCGTCGTCGAGCGGCGGCTGGACGTCGTAGTGGGCGTAGAGCAGCACGGTCGGCGCGCCGGGCGGGGGCGGGCGGTGGCCGATCACGGCGTGGCTGCCGTCCGGGGTCTCCTCCAGGTGGACGTCGCGCAGCCCGGCGTCGGAGAAGGCGGCGGCGACCCACTCGGCGGCCTGGCGGCACTTCTCCGGCGGGTACTGGCGCGGGTCGGCGACGGAGGGGATGGCGACCAGCTCGGCCAGGTCGGTCCTGGCGCGCGGCATCAGGGCGGCGATCCGGCGGGCGAGTTCGTCGGTCATGGTGACGGCTCCTCTGGGGGCGGTGGGCCGGACGGACGGGTGGCGGTGGCGGTGGGCCGGGCAGTGGGGCCGGGGCCGGGGCCGGGGGCGAGACCCGGCCGGGTCGGGGCGTCAGTTGCGGACGGTGTCCTCGAGCTTGAGGTCGTCGATCTTGTCCTTGATGGCGGCGAGCTTGTCCGGGCAGTACACCGAGAGCACGATCGTCTCCGCCAGGACCACCTCGCGGTCGGAGAGGACCGGGCGCTGCCCGGGCCCGGCCGTTCCGGTGGACATGCCGTACTTCCACTGCGCCTGCTTGAGCGCACCGGCCGGGTCCTCGCAGACGGCGCCGCCGTCCTCGCCCAGGGTGTGCACGATCTGGTCCTGCGACGGCACCGGGTAACCGGCGGCGGCCAGTGCCGAGGAGAGCTGCTTGGCCTTGCGGTTGGCCTCGTTGGTCTCGTGCAGCTGCTCGTAGGTGAGCAGGCCGACCACCACCATGGCGGCCAGCAGGACGATCGCGCCGACGTAGATCCACCGGTGCCGGGAGGCCATCAGACTGCGGGTCATGCCGCACCCCCGTCCTGCTCGGGGTCCCGCGCCGCCGCGCGTTCGGCGGCCTCCTGGGCGGCGAGCTCGGCCTGTGCCTCGGGCGAGCGCCAGGCCGGCTTGCGCAGCCGCAGGAACAGGTAGGGGATCACCAGGCCCAGGATCGCCAGGCCGCCGCCGACGATCGCCAGGTACGACCAGACCGAGCCGCTGCCGAACTGCGAGGAGGGCACGAACCCGATCGCCATCGCCGCCGCCGAGGCCACCAGGCCGGTCACGGCGATCGGCACCAGCGCCGGCGCCCGGTAGCCGCGCGGGTGGTCCGGCTGGAGGCGGCGCAGCCGGATCGCGGCGGCGAACATCAGCAGGTAGACGATCAGGTACACCTGCGTGGTGATGACCGAGAAGATCCAGTAGGCGCTGGAGACGTTCGGGATCAGGGCGTACGCGAGGGCGATGACCGTGGTGACCACGCCCTGGGTGACCAGCAGGTTCTGCTGGATGCCCTCCTTGTTGAGCTTCTGCAGGAACGGCGGGAGGTAGCCCTCCTGGCGGGAGATCATCAGCAGGCCCTTGGACGGCCCGGCGAGCCAGGTGAGCATGCCGCCGAGCGAGGCGGCCACCAGCGCCACCGCGATCACCGGGGTCAGCCAGCCGATGTGGAAGTACTGGAAGAAGGCGTCGAAGGCCTGCATCACGCCGGCCGTCAGGCTCAGCTCACTGGAGGGCACCACCCAGCTGATCGCCAGCGCGGGCAGGATGAAGATCGCCAGCACCATGCCGGAGGCGGTGAACATCGTGCGCGGGAACTCCCGGGCCGGGTCGCGCAGCGAGGAGACGTGCACCGCGTTCATCTCCATGCCGGAGTAGCTGAGGAAGTTGTTGACGATCAGCACCAGGCTGGCCAGGCCGGTCCACTCCGGGAACAGGTGCGCGGCGTCCATCGGGGCGGCGGAGTCGTTGCCCTGGCCGAGGAAGACGGCGCCGAGCACGACCAGCAGCGTGCCGGGGATCAGCGTGCCGATGACCAGGCCCGCGGAGGAGAGGCCCGCCACCGCCTGGGTGCCCCGGGAGGAGACCCAGACGCCGGTCCAGTACAGCACCATGATCACGAGGGCGGTGTACGGGCCGTTGTTCGCCAGGGAGGGGTCGACCACGTAGGCGATGGTGGAGGCGACGTACGCGAGCAGGGACGGGTAGTAGAAGATCGTCATCGCGAACTGGCACCAGACGGCCAGGAAGCCCAGCGGCTTCGACAGGCCTTCCGAGACCCAGCGGTAGACGCCGCCCTCCCAGCCGGACGCCAGCTCGGCGGAGACCAGCGCGGTCGGCAGCAGGAAGACGACGGCCGGGAGCAGGTAGAGGAACACGCAGGCGAGCCCGTAGACCGCCATGGTGGGGGCGGAACGCAGGCTGGCCACCGAGGCGGTGGTCATGAGGGCGAGCGTCAGCCAGGACATCCGGGGTGCGTCCACCAGCCTGGTGGCCGCCGCGCCGGTGCGTCCTCCGTCGCGTCCTCCGTCGTGTCCTCCGGTGCGTCCCCCGTCGCGTCCTCCGCTGCTCCGGACGCCTCCCCCGGGACTGCTCTCGCCTTCGCCAGGACTGCCCTGGCCGGACGACGGTAGGTCCATCGAGCTCATGCGCGTCCTCCTGGGGTGGCCCGCCGGCGCTGGGCCGTACCCGGTCAGTTCACCCGGTTGGCGATGACGTCGCATGCGGCGTGCACCCGCACGGGTGAGCGAACGTCAGGAGGACGGGGCGGACGCCGCCGGTGCCGTCCGCTCGGGCCAGCCGGCGCGGCGCAGCGTCCGGCCGGCCGTCGCCGGGACCAGGGCCGCCGCGAGCAGCGCGGCCACCGTGCCGAGCGCCGCCGCGGGGGAGAGGTGGTCGAGCAGCAGCCCGCTGCCGACCGTTCCGGCGGGCATGCCGATCGTGAACGTCGTCAGCGTCGCGGAGATCACCCGCCCGCGCAGCGCGTCGGAGACCCGGCTGAACACCAGCAGGTCGATCATCACCCGCAGCGTCGGGATCCCCAGGCCCAGCGCGAACAGCGCGGCGAAGACGGTGAGGGCCCCGCCGGGCAGCAGCGGCGCGAGCAGCACCGGGACGGTCAGCCAGGACACCGCGAGCAGCAGCACCCCGGGCCCGGCCAGCCGGTGCAGCCGGCCCACCAGCAGCGATCCGGCCAGCGCCCCCACGGCCTCGCCGGCCAGCGCCAGGCCGATGCCGACGTCGGAGGTGCCCTGGCCGCGCAGCAGGACCATCACCGGCAGCAGCATCGCGGCGCCCGCGACGTTGATGAGCAGGACGACGGTGACGATCGGGCGGAGCAGGGCGTTGCGGGCCAGGTAGCGGTACCCGGCGAGGGCGCCGTCGTCCGCGCCGTCGTCCGTGTTGCCGTTCGCGCCGTCGTCCGCGCCGTCGTCCGCGCGGTCGTCCGTGTTGCCGTCTGCGCTGTCGTCCGCGCCAACGGTGCTCCGGTGGGACCGGGGCTCGGGCCGACCGGGGAACTTGACCAGCACCGCGGCGGTGACGGCGATCAGCGAGGCGACCGCCGTACCGATGAACGGGGCCGCCCGGCCGAGCCCGAACAGCGCGCCCGCCAGCGGCGGCCCGACCAGGCCGGCCCCGCTCACCCGTGCCTCGTCCTGCGCCAGCGCCTGCCGCAGCTGCTCCGGCGGGACCACCGAGCGCACCGCGATCAGCCGGATCGGGCCGGTGTAGGCGATGGTCGCGCCGATCACCACGGCCACCAGCAGGGTGTGGACGACGGTCAGCCGGTCCAGCGCCATGGCGAGCGGCACGCTGGCGCAGGCGACCAGCCGGACGGAGTCGCCGACGATCAGCAGCAGGCGGCGGTCGTGGCGGTCGGCGGCCGCGCCGCCGTGGACGCCGAAGAGCAGGGCGGCGCCGATCTGCAGCGCCCCGAACGCCCCGGCGAGGGTGGAGGAGCCGGTGAGCGCGAGCAGCAGCAGCGGGTACGCGGTGTCGGCGATCTGCAGGCCGAGGGTGGCGCCGGCCTGGCCGGCCCAGAGGGCCTGGAACCGCCAGTTGCGCCGGAGCGGGACGGGCGGCTCCGGCAGCCTGGTCCTGGTCGTTGTGTCCGTCCGCATCCGGCGTCTCCCCCTCGGACTTGCGTTCATGACTGCGTCATCATTCACGTATTCGTGAATGATGACGTCAGCGTGACCGATCGCGCAAGGGTGAACGCTTGATTGCCCGGGTCGGCGGCCATCTGCGAGGGTGGGCCCCGTGGTCGAGAGCACCGGGAACGCCGGGAATACAGGGAACGCCGAGAACGCCGAGAGCGTCGACGACGGGCCGGCGGCTGTCCCCGCCTCCGCCGTCCTCAAGGAGCGTCGGGTGGCGGACGCCGCCACCCTCAAGGCCCTGGCCGACCCGCTGCGCCTGGCGATCCTCGACGTCCTGATGGACGCCTCCGCCTCCGGTCCGCTCACCGCCAAGGAGATCGCCGCCGCCCTCGACGAGCCGCAGACCAAGCTCTACCGCCACATCAAGCAACTGGAGAAGGCCGGGCTGGTCCGCGTCGCCGAAACCCGGCTGGTCTCCGGCATCGTCGAGAGCCGCTACGCCCCGGCCCAGGCCTCGCTCCGGCTCGCCCCGGAGATCTTCGCGCCCGGCTCGCCCACCCGGGGGGACGCCTACGACGCCATGCTCGCCGCGATGGACCGCGTGCGCGCCGAGTTCCGCGCCCATGCGGTGGCCGACCGCATCGACTTCACCACCTCGCGGGACGCCGCGCCGACCGGTCTGCCCGGCATGTTCTCGCACTTCACCTACCGGCTCACCCCGGCGCGCATGCTCCGGCTGCGCGGCCAACTCGACGAGATCTTCAACGAGTTGAACGCCGAGGGCGAGAGCGACGCCGAGGACGCGGTGGAGGCGACCCTGTTCACCCTGCTGTACGGCGTCCGTCCCGGGCCGGCGGCCGACTCTCGGACTGATAGCCGACCGGGCACGGAATCGTAAACGACGGGCGGACTGCCGGTGTCATGGTTCACGATGACTGAATGTCATACGAACTTCAGGCGCTGATCGGCCCGGCGGAGCTGGTCGCGGTGGCGGCCGCCGAGGTTTCCGCGGCCCGCCCGCGACCGCTCGCCCAGGGCCTGGCGCTGATCCCGGCCACCCCCGAGTTCCTGGCGGCCCTCCGGTTCGGCGACGGGGAGCCGGTGATCCCGGCCGCCCCGGGCGTCACCGGCTTCGGCTGGTTCTCCGACGGCCTCGAACGCCGGCTCGCCGCCTGGTCCAAGGCCGGGCCGATCGCCTGCGTGGAGGCCGACTACTTCGGCGGCACCGGCACCCAGCGCGCCGCCCTCTGGGCGGACGGCCGGCTCGCCCTCGGCCCGCTCACCAGCGCCGAGCTCGAACCCTTCCCACCCGAGGGCAGCCCGATCTCCCGCGTCCTGCGCCGCCTCGGCGTCCGCCTCCCGGCCGGCACCGACGCGTACGACGAGTTCGACGCCGCGGGCCTCGGCGCCCACCGCACCACCACCTCCTGGGCGTCCACCCCCTGACACCCCCTCGCGAAACGACGACGGCCCCGGCCGGAAGCCCTCTCCAGGACTCCCGCCCGGGGCCGCCACCCGGTCCGGCCCGCTTCGGCTCAGCGGTAGTTCACGTACTGGATCGCGAAGTCCAGGTCCTTGCCCTTGAGCAGGGCCTGGACGGCCTGGAGGTCGTCACGGCTCTTCGAGCTCACCCGCAGCTCGTCGCCCTGGACCTGGGCCTTCACGCCCTTGGGGCCCTCGTCCCGGATGATCTTCGCGATCTTCTTGGCATCGTCCTGGGAGATGCCCTCCTTCACGTCCGCGAAGATCTTGTACTCCTTGCCGGACAGCTGCGGTTCCTTGGCGTCCAGCGCCTTCAGCGACAGACCGCGCTTGATGAACTTGCTCTGCAGCACGTCCAGGATGGCCTTGACGCGCTCCTCGCCGTTGGCCTTCATCTCGATCGTCTCGCCGGAGCGCTTGATGTCGGCGCCGACGTTCTTGAAGTCGAAGCGCGTGGAGATCTCGCGGGAGGTCTGGTTGATCGCGTTGTCGACCTCCTGCCACTCGACCTTCGAGACGATGTCGAAACTGGAGTCGGCCATGGGTGTTGGTCTCCTTGATGTTCTGGCTGCACTGACACGGCCCGTCCCACCGGACGCCCGCCGCCCCAGCCTATCCAGCCCACCCCCGCCCCCGCCCAGGACAGCCACGCCACACCCGCCGATCCGGCCCCACCGAACCGGGTGGCGGACCACCCCCCGGCATCGGGTAAGGTTTACCCAGTCGAACGGGGCAAGCCCCCGGGAGGCAAACATCCTGGCTGGTTGCCCGAGCGGCCAAAGGGAGCAGACTGTAAATCTGTCGCGCAAGCTACGCAGGTTCGAACCCTGCACCAGCCACAGGATAGAGAAACAGCCCCTGACATGCGGAAACGCACGTCAGGGGCTGTTCTCGTTTATTCGAACACTCGCGGCGGCGGGATGGCCGTTTCGCGAAGTTTGTCCCACCTTTCGCCGCCCGGCTCCCGGCGTTGACCAGCGGTTCCGGACCAGGCGCGGACCAGGATCAGCCGGGCCGCCGCTGGAGGCGTTCGGCGATCAGCCGGTTGGCGTGGTCCTCGTCACCGTGGATGCACTTCGCGTAGATCCGCAGCAGGACGGCGACGCTGTGCCCGGCGCGCCGCGCGCACTCCGCCGGCGCCACCCCGGACGCCAGCCACAGGGAGATCCCGGCCGGTCGTCCGTCGAATGGGCGCTTCGCCAGCGGGGTGGCCTGCTCCGCCGGGGTCAGCACCTCGGCCCGGGCCGCCGCCCAGACCACCCCGTAGCTGCTCTCCTGCACCATCCCGTCGCGGAAGGTCCGGAACAGCCGGCCGTCCGGCGCCGTGCCGTACGCCTTGATGTGCTCCCGCAGCAGCCTCACCAACTCCGGCGGGATCGGGACGGGGCGGGTGGCCTTCTCCGGGCGGTGCTTCAGGCCCCGGGGGTCGTGCGAGGCGCCGCTGTCCGTCCAGGCCGACCCCACCCGGGGGCTGTTCCCGTTGAGGTTGAGCCGCCCCCACCCCTCCACCGGCAGCACGCACCGGTCCTCGCGGAGGTGGACGACCTCCCCGGGGCGCATCCCCGCGTAGTAGATGCACGCGAAGAACGCCACCAGGCGCGGCCCGCGCCGCCCCTGGCGCCCGACCGCCTCCAGCATCGCGGCGGCCTGCTCCGGGCTCATCACGTACTCGGGGTCGATCTCCTCCTCGACCTGCGGCGCTTGCCACTGGACCAGCGGCAGCGGATTGACGGTCAGCAGCCCGTCCTCGACGGCCCGGCCGATGACGTGATGGACGATCCGGCGCTTGCGCAGCACCGTGGAGGCGGCTGCCCGCGTCCCGTCCAACTTCACCGACAGCGCGGCCAGCAGCTTCCGGACCACCTTCGGGTCCTCCAGCTCCGAGACGTCCACCGAGTGCCGCGTGACCCACGCGAGCGCCTTGGCGACCTCGGCCGGCGGCTCCTCGGTCCACCGGTTCACGTTGAACGCCCAGCCGTACAGCGCCCGCCGGACGACCCGCTTGTCCGGCATCCCGACCTTACTGCTGACCAGCTCGAACGTCACGCTGGCCAACGCGTCGGCCCACGTCGTCCGCGTCTTCGCCGGCGCCCCGTCCCACCGGGCCTCCACGTAGTTCCGGCCGTGCTGGTACCAGCTGACGGCGTTCTCCTCCTGCTGGCGCTTCCGCAGATCCGCCAGCGGCAGGCCCGTCTCGACGTCGAACGGCTGGTGCGAGGCGACGGCGACCACCAGCTCGGCCTTCCGGCCGTCGGCCTGGGTCTTCGTCAGGTACGACTCGGAGAACTCCCGGCCGGCCACCGTCCACCGCACCATCCACGGCGTCCGCCGGTCCGGCCGGTGGCGGTGCTCCCAGAACTTCACCTTGTACGAGGTGGGCATCAGGCGGCGACCTCCTGCTCGGCCCACCACGCGTCGAGGGCGCTGCGGCGGACACGGATCTGGTTGTTGGGGAGCTTCATGAGCTTCGGGCCCTTCCCGCGGGCGACCATGCGGTAGAAGGCGGAGCGGGACATGTCCAGCTCTTCGAGCACCTCGGCGAGCTTGAGCTTCGGGTCCTGCGTGGGCATGGCGGCGACTCCATCGGCGGGTGCGAATGGTGGTTGCGGAGCGTTACTGGCCCTCTCGCGGACGGGCGCGGAGGGCGGAAAGTGTCAGGGATGTCAGGGAAAATCGCTGACCTGCGGTTTTAGCTCCTGGCAGGGCGTCAGGGATTGTCAGGGATGTCAGGGAAAATCGCCTTTTCCCTGACATCCCTGACGTTCCCTGACAGGCCGTCCGGAGGTGTTTTGGCTGGTCAGGGATTTTCCCTGACATCCCTGACGGTTACGGGGCTTCGGCCCCGTCCGTGGGGGTGCTCACGGCCGGGTGAACACGGAACGTGACGGCCGGGGCCCGGCCGCGCTGGCCGCCGGCGGGCGGCTGGTCGGTGCGGAGCCAGCCGTGCTGTTCGAGGAGGGCGAGGGCGGGTTCGACGTCGGCGACCTTCTTGAAGCGGCGGCTGCTGGCGACGGCGTCGTGGGCCTTGATGTGGGTGCGGTGGGTGCCGTCCTTCTTCGGGCGCTGGAGCCATTGGAGGAGGGTGTGGGCGTCGTCGGTGGCGGGGTCGGCGGCGATGAGGTCGAAGACGGCGAGGGTGTGGGCGGTGTAGTAGTCGGCGATCTCGGCGGCGCGGTCGACGACGCCGGGGTGCAGGGGGGTGCGCCAGGTGCCGGGGTCGTGGTCGGGGGTGATGTGGTCGGCGAGGTGGAGCAGGACGGCGATGCGGGCGATGTGGCCGACGAGCTTGCCGGCCCAGTCCTTGATGTGGGCGAGCGGCTGGTCGGGGCGGAGCTGGACCTCGACGCGTTCCTGCAGCTTCTCGATGGCGAGGTCGGCGGCCCGGTCCATGAGGACGACTACGGGCTCGGTGAGGTCGGTCATGGCGCGGAGCAGGCGGGTCAGGTTGCGGTCGTAGGCGTTCGCCACGGCGTCGGGGATGGGGTCGGTGCGGACCTTGCGCCAGCCGAGGTTCGAGGGAGGCAGGGAGTACAGGAAGCGGGCGAGGAGTCCGCGGTCGCGGGCGCCGGGGGCGGCGCCGAGCTCCTGCAGAACGGCCGGCTGCGGGGTGACGCCGATGGTGAGGGCGGGCTTGTCGGCGGTGGGCTGCTCGCGGGTGATCCGGTCGGCCTGGAGTCGCTCGCCCTTGTGAGCCTGGAGGAACACGCCCAGGTTCGGCTTGCTGCTGTAGCGGCCGACCATGCTGTCGAACAGGTCGCCCTCGGGGGAGAGCGCGGCCAGGCACCGGTGGACGCCGAGGTGGTGGGTGACGGTCTCCGGGGTGATGTCCCCCGACAGCGTCAGCCGCGGGCTGGGAGGGACCACGATCTGCTCGGCGAGCATCTTCGCGGCGGAGATCTCCGCGACGAGCTGCGTGCGGTCGGCGTCGGGGTTCTTGCGGGCCTTGGCCATCAGGGCCTCGACTTCCGCGAGGGCGGCGTCCCGGGTGGTCTCGGCCTCGATGATCGCCGCGCGGGCGTCGGCCTGCAGCTCGGCCTCGACCTTGTAGACCGGGCCCATGGTGAAGGCGAAGACGTCGGACTTGCGGCTGGCCGGGGGCATCGCGCAGGTCAGGTAGAGGTTGGACTGCTCGCGCCAGCCGGGCCGGATCTCCACACCGACCCGCCCGCCCGCAGCCGTGGACAGGGCGGCGAGTGCCATGGTGGCGGCGGCGTCGGGCGGGGTCTGGGTGAACTCGGCGACCGCGTCGACGTAGGCGCCGACCCACCCGGGCAGGGCCTTGACGGGGAAGGTGGGCAGGCCGGTGTGAGAGCCGAGCGGCATGGGGTCGAGCCAGGTGTCCCCGGCGGCCAGGTCCGCCAGCACCGACAGCGCGGCGGTGCGGACCGCGTCGAGGTCGGTCTCGGTGTCGCCGGCCATGTGCGCGAGACGGCTGGTGGTGGTGCCGATCCGGCGGCGCTCGGCCGCGACGCGCACGATCTCGGCGTAGTAGTCGCCGTTCGCCGCAGTGGGGGTGGCCTCGATGCACGTGTGCAGGTAGCCGGGCCCACCGACCCGGCCGAGGTCGCCCTGCGCGCGCAGGACACCGGTCAGCAGCAGAGGGTCCACCGGCCGCTCGCCGCCGGCCATGCGGGTGATGGCACGCCAGATCGTCTCGTTCGCCGGGTGGTAGAACACGCCGGGGTCGCCGAGCTGGGCGGCGAGCGCGGGGATCTGGGCGGGGTCGAGCAGGGCGGCGCCGATGACGGCCTGCTCGGCGGCCTTGACCTCGGCGGGCTCGGGCCGGAACGGGATCACGTTCTGGTGCGCGTACTCGGTGCTCAACGCGGCTCCTTTCGTGCGGAGCGGGGCGGCCCGCACCCGGGCTGTGCCGGGTGCGGACCGCAGGGCGGAGGGGAGGTCAGAAGAGGGAGTCCGGACCAGCCGGCCCGGCGGCGGCCTGCCGGGCCTTGGCGGCGGCGCGGCGGGTGGCGTCGTGGCAGGCCGGGCACCACGCGGCCAACTCCCGCTTCGGCAGGGCGGCGGCACGGTGCGCGGGCAGCAGCAAGCCGTCCGGGGCGGTGGGGGCGGCGAGCAGGCTCACAGGGCCGGCGCCGTGACGGGCATAGCCGCCGTCGCGGGTGGGGCAGCGTCCGCCGTCCTTCGCGTGGGTCTTGCCGCAGGTGCCGCGGCACTGGCAGCGGCCGACCGCGGCGGCGAGGACGGCCTGCCACAGGCCGGTGGTGTCGTCGAGCGGCGGGGTCCGCCCGTTCACCGGGCACCGCCGAGCAGGTCGTCGACCAGCGGGGCGAGCACGCGGTTGGCGTGGGCGGCGAGGGCGGCGACCACCTGCTTGGCCTCGTGGGTGAGCGTGCGGCCGGGCCGGGCGGCGGTGGGCTGCAGCAGGATGCTGTCGGGAACGGGGACCAGGACGGTGGCGGCGAGCAGAACGGCCGGGCGGTCGGTGATCTCGGGGCCGACCAGCACGGGCCACTTGTCGTCGGGGTGGCTCCAGGGGTCGCGCTCCCAGTCGAGGGCGCGGAGTTGGCTGTTGGGGCGGTGGGCGAGGTCTTGGCGGCGCAGGCCGACCTTGGCGCTGAGCACGGGCCTGCCGTCGTAGTCGAGGTGGATGGTGAGCGGCTGGACGTCGGGGCGCACGTCGACGTAGCCGGGGGACATGACGGGGGAGGTGGCGACCGACCAGGCGACGGCGGCGAAGTTCACCGGACGCAGCGGCTGGCCGTCGTCGTGGAAGTCGTCGGCGTGCTGGCCGATGTAGGCGCCGTAGCGGGAGTGGCCGTCGGTGGCCTGCTCGCGGTCGCGGATGTCGTCCACGATCGCGAGCGTGAAGCGGTCGAAGTCGGGCATGCTGGTTCCCGTCTCTGAGATGGGATGCACTGCCCCGCATCAGCCGTCGCTCTGCCAAGATCTGGCGGCTGGTGTGGGGTTTCGTGCTGTGGGTGGGAGCGGGTCTGTCCAGTCCCCCGCACCGCCCGTGCCCCGGCCGTTGGCTGCGGCGGGGTTCGGGTGGCACGGCCGGTCGGGCAGGCCGGTTTAGAACGGCGGTTCCTCGCTGTAGACGGGCGGGGCCCAGCCGAAGAGCAGGCGGGCGAGCAGGCGGGGGACGGGCAGCAGCCGGCGGACGTGGTCCGGGTCCCAGCAGGCGCAGTACTCGGTGTCGGTGCCGTCGTACTCGCCGGTCTCGGGGTGGCCGTAGTCGTAGTCCCACCCGCCCTCGCCCTTGCAGGTGCGGCACTTCGGGTTCGGGGTATCCGTCAGCTCGATCACGGGGTCAGGCCAGACGTTGAAGCGCAGTCGCATGCGGGCCATGTCGTTTCTCCTGGTCAGCGGTTGCGGTTGGTCACGTTGACGTGCACGTTCACGGCGCCCTGCCCGCCGCCCCGGCTGCCGCCGGTGGTCTTGGCGAGGGCGTAGGCGCCGACGCCGAGCGCGGCGAGGCCGCCGACGCTCCCGGCCGCGGCGGCGACGGCCTGGACGGCGTAGCCGATGCCGAGTCCGCCGGCGCCGAGGGCGACGCCGCCGGCGAGCAGGCGGGCGGGCCACGGGTCCCGCACCGGGGCCGGGCCGACGGTGTTCGGGGGCGGGGCGGGGAGGTAGGCGGTGGTCGGCGCGATGGCCGGGCCGTGGACCGTCGGGGCGGGGGTGGTGGGGTGGTAGAGGGTGGGCGGGGCGGTGAGCGGCGGGGCGGGGGTGAGGTAGTAGGGGGTGCCGTCCGGGCCGTGGAGCACCGGGGCGGCGAACGGCTGCTGCGGGGTGGTGGTGTGGTCCATCGGGGTCTCCCGTCGGCGGGTCGGTGCGCGGGTGGGGTGGTGTCAGTGGCCGGAGACGAGTCGGACGAGGGAGGCGAGGAAGTCGTTCACGGGTCCGGCGGCGCCGGTTCCGGCGGCGGTGAAGCCGGAGAGCCAGAGCACGAGCGCGGTGGGCAGGGAGACGCGTCGGCCCCGGATGAGGACGGCGGAGATGATCGCGAACAGGACGGTGGTGCTGAGCGCAACGATCACGGCGGGGCTCTCTTCCGATGGGCGGGTGCGGGTGTGGAGCGGCCCGGCCGGATGGGTGCCGGGCGGGCCGTGCTGCTGTCGCCTGGTGCTGTCGTCCGTGCTGTCGCGCGACTGTCGTGGCGACTGTCGCCTTGCAGGTCAGAGGGGGGTCGGGGGGCCTGGACAGCCCGACCCCCTCCCTTGCGTGGTGGGGCGACAGCAGGGTGGTTCAGTCCCCGGGCGGGGGGTTCTCCGCGTGCCGGTGGTGGACGTAGCGGGTCTTGTTTCCCTCGCCGACGCGGACGGCTTCGCCGCTCTCGACCCATGCCTTGAGCCAGCCGTTGATGGTCTGGCGGGTGGTGCCGAACTCGGGCTTGAGGATCTTCTCCATGGCGCTCGCTCCGGTGCCCTCGGAGCCGGCGGCGATCAGCAGCCGCAGCGCGGCGTCCTTCGCCCCGGGCTCCTCCGGGGCGGCGGGTTCGCGGCCGGTGGCCCAGGTGGACGGGTCGGACCAGTCGGTGCCGGGCGGGGTGTTGTCGGTCTCGGTGCCGGCGGCGGGCAGGAGCCAGATCGATTCGAGGTCGTCGGCCGGCGCCTCGGCGGGGGTGTCCCATCCGGCGGTGGCCTTCCACCCACCCGTCGGGGCCGCGCCCCGGCCGGGGCCGGCGCCCGGGGTGGTGGCGGTGGTGGTGCCGGCGGCGGCCGGGGTGGTGACGGTCTCGGTGTCGGTGGCCCAGAGGTGGCCGCAGCGTTCCAGCAGCCAGCGGTTGGTGTAGTCGGTGCCGGCGGCTTCGAGGGAGGGGGTGTCGAGGGTGGGGCGGCGGTGGGAGGTGAGTGCGCTGATCTCCTCGATCATGTCGGGGGTGATGCGTGGCTGGCGGGCCTTGGCGGGTTGCTTGCCCTCGGTGCCGACCAGCACCGACCCCGGGCCCGAGAAGCTGTCCTCGGCGCGCAGGGCCCGCCAGCCGAAGAGGTGGCCCAGCTCGGAGTCCTCGAACGCGCCGGTGGCGAGGCGGTTGGATGCCATCTTGCGTACGAGCGGGTCGGGCATGACGTCCTGGGTGACGCGCAGGACGGAGACCACGGCGCGGATGGCCATGGCGCGGGCGATGCGGATGACCTCGGAGACACCGGCGAGGACGGCGCGGGCTTCGCGGGTGGCGGCGACCTCGGCGCCTTCGTCCATGACGATGACGATCTCCGGCACGGTGGGGCCGACGGGGAGCTTGTCGTCGTTGGCGTCGCGCATGGCGTCCTGGTAGGCGGCCTTGCGGCGCTTGGCGATCCGCACTGCCGCCCCCAGCATGCGCTTGGCCTCCTCCGGAGTGGAGGCCACCCAGTCCACGCCCGGCACCGGGATGTCCGCGTCGGCCCAGCGTGAGGTGGGGCGGTGGAGTTGGGCGTCGCGCCAGGCGTTCAGCCAGGGCAGGCCGATGCTCCCGGCGTTGAGGTCGATCACCCACACGAGCGTGTCGTTCGTCTGGAGCAGGCGGGCGATCAGCGAGTGGAGCCAGTTGGTCTTGCCGCTGCCGGTCGGCCCGGTCACGATCGTGGAGGCCTGCCGCAGGTCCATCTCCGCCCGCATCCCGTTCGACATGAGCGCGACCGGGATCGGGTTGTTGACCGTGGTGACCTCGCCCATCTCGTCAACAGGGAAGAGGAGTTGGTCGGTGAGGACCTTGGTGGTGACCATGATGAGGACGCGGCGTCGGGAGATGCCGGGCATGACCTGGAGTCCGCAGCCGTCGGGCAGGTCGAGGTCGGAGCCGAGGCCTTCGGTGCGGTCGGTGATGGACCGTCGGGTGGTGCCGCCCTCGGGCAGTTCGATCTCCAGCGTGTAGCCGGCGCCTGAGGGCCAGTGCTCGATCCCCAGGACGGTGACGTCCACGTTGCAGACGCGCTTGATGCGGTCGGTCCACTCGGCGGCGATCTGGCGGCGGGCGCCGATCAACAGCAGGTGCTGGCGCTTGGCCTGCTCGACCTCCTCGTGCGCGGCGAAGCCGACGGCGAGGGTGCCGGCGGCGATCCCGGCGGCAGCGAGCGAGCCGATCTCGGGCCACTGCCACGGCCCGCCGTGGGCGAGGGCCCAGGACGACCAGCCGCCGGCCGTCATCCAGCACGTGCTGCGGAAGGTGAGGGTGGCGGCAGTCAGGTGCTTGCGCAGTCCCGATCCGATGGTGCCGAGCGCCCCGGCGGCGCCGGCAGCGAGCGCCCAGGTGGCGGGCATGCCGCTCGCGTGGCCGAGCGCGGTCGTGGTCAGCGCCCCGGCGGTGGCGTTGAGGGTGCCGGACAGGACGCCGTGTCCGGCCTTCCAGTCCACCTTGGGGCCGGTGGTCTTGGTGGTCTTGGTCATGCGGTGGGCTCCAGCCGTACGGGGCCGGGCCGTCCACAGGGTGTGGACGGCCCGGTCAGGGATGCGGAAGGTCGGAGTTGGGGCGGGGAGGGGTCAGACGTTCCACTTCCGCTCGGCGTCCAGGCCGTTGCGGGGGTTCTCGTGGCGCTCCAGGTCCTCGGCGTGGGCCTTGCGGAAGGTGGGGGCGACCTCGTCGAGGGCGTGGACGACCGCGCCCATGGCCCGGTAGCCCTGGCTGATCTCCTCGACCACGCTCGGGTCGAGCGGCAGGCGCTCGGCGGCCTGCTCGGCGAGGACGCGCAGGACGTCCTGGAGCGTGGTGAACGCGACGGGCAGGTCGTCGGCGAACGCGCCGAACTCGATCATCGTCTCGGGGTCGAAGGTGGTCGCGGCCTGGAGCAGGACGTCGGCGGCGGAGGTGAGGTTGAACGTGGCGGCGGTGGCGCTGCCGTCGAGGTCGGACACGGTGGACTCCTTCACGGTGGACTGACCGAGGGTGATCGGGGCGGCGAAGGGGGTGTGGTCGGGGCGGCTGGGGCGGCCGAAGACGGTCCACTCGTCGACGCCGTCGACGCCGGCGCCGGCGGGGGGCGGGGTGGTGCCGGCCGGGGTGGGGGTGGGGCGGCCGGGGATGTTGACGTACTGGGCGGGAACCGGCACAGCCGCGGCCCCGGCGGCCGGGGTGTGGGTGTCGGCGGGGTTGGTGGTGCCGAGGATCGCGGCGTCCCGGGCGGCGCGCACGGCGCGGGCACGGGTGGCCATGCGGGCCCAGGTGCGGCGCACGTGTCCCGCGACCTTGCCCTTGTGGCGCCAGTTGCCGACCGCCGCCGACGCCAGGCCGACCAGGCCGGTCGCGGCGGCGACGCCAGCCATCCGCGCCCGGTGACGCGCCGCCGAGCGGCGCAGGGCCTTCGCCTGCACCGGCGAGGGACCCGACCCGCGCAGCACGCTGGGCCCCGCCGGGTGGGCGCCCGCGCCGGTCGCGGGGTCGATCCCGGCGGCCCGCTCGGCCCTGGCCTGCCCCTTGGCCACCCTGCGGGCGGTGCGCTCGGCGACCTTCGCGAGCCGCCGGTCCCGCCGCTCGGCCCGCCGGTCGACCTGCCCGCCGCCGGCCCCGGCGTGCGGGGTGGAGCCGGGCAGACGGGACGCGGCCTTGGCCAGGGTGTGCGCGGCGCTGTTCGCCCGGTGGCGCGGCCCGCCGGACTTCACGCGGGGGCCCGCAGCGGCGCCGGACGGCCCGGTCGCGCTGCGGGCGGGGGACGGGGTGTCGGCCGTTCGACCCATGGCGGAGGGTCCTTTCCGAGACACGGAGGAGGAGGCCGGAGCGGCGGAACGACCGGCCGAACGGGCACCGGACGGCGCGGAACGAGCCGACGGGGAAGGCGAGTTGACGCCGCCCGCCCTCGGAGTGCGTCCGGTCGGGGCGGGGGTGAAGAGGCCACCCGGCGTGGCGGCCCGCTGAGCGGCAGCGCGGTGGGCGGCGGTGTGCGGGGTGTGGTGGCGGGGGGTGCGGGAGCGGCGGGCCAGGCCGCCGATCGCGGCCGCGCCCGCGGCGGTGCCGGCCACGGCGAGGGCGACGGGGCCGCCGAGGGACAGCGCCCCGGCGACGGTGCCGCCGAGCGCGTTCGCCACGGCCACCGCGAGCGGCACCCCCGGCACCGCCCCGCCAGCGGGGGCGGGGGCGGGTGGCGTCTTCACCGCAGGACCGGCGGTGGGCGGCTGGATCTGGGGAGCGGCGGTGACCTCGACGAGCGTCGATGCGGCGGCGGGTACGGCCCCTTCGGTCGCGGTCACGGGGTGTAGCCGAGTTCGGTGGGGTTGACGCCGTCGCGGATGGCGTCGGCGTCGGCGCGCATGTCGCGGGCCTGGCCGCGCAGGATGCGGGCGGACGCCTTGGCCTGCTTGCGGGACAGGGTGCTGTTGGCCGGGTTGGCGGCGTGGGCGTCGCCGGAGGAGGCGGCCTCGGTTTTGTCGTCGGCGCCCTGGTCGAGGGAGTTGGCGAGGTCGGTGGCCTGCTTGCGGGTGAATCGCATGGTGGCGGTCCTTCCTGGTCAGCGGTGGACGACGGGCTTGTCGAGGTCGCGGTGGGTGAGGTGGACGGTGGTGCCGGTCTTGCCGACGCGGCGGGCGATGGCCATGGCGACGGTCGCGGCGCGGTGGCGTCCGCCCGCGCAGCCGACTGCGATGGTCAGCGGCGCGGGGCTCGGTCCGGCGTCGAACGCGTCGGCGACCAGCGCGGCGGCGGTGATGGCCTCCCGGATGCCCGGGGTGCCCATGACGGCCCGACGGACCGGCAGGTCGTGAGCGGTCTGGTGGCGCAGGGCGGGGTCGACGTGCGGGTCCTTGAAGTGCTTGCGCAGGTCGAGGGTGAGGTGGGCCTCGGGCGGGGCGCCGTGCAGGTACCCGAAGCTGATCACGTTGATCTGGGTCACGGACATGACTGTGATCTCCCGGGGTTCAGGCGGCGACGGGCGTGGGGGCGGTCGCCTGGCGGGTGCGGAGCTGGTCCTGTACTCGCTGGGCGCGGGGCTGTCCGATGCCGTACTCGGCGCGCAGGGTACGGATGGAAGGGAGGGCGCCGTCGGCGAGTACGGTGGCGAAGTGCTCGGCGGCGACCGGGGTCAGCTCGTCGAGGTCTTCGGGCTGTTCGCGCTGGTCGGGGCCGGTGTATCCGGTGTATCCGCCGTCCTCGGGTACGTACTCGGCAGCCGGGTACGGGCGGATACGCTCCGGCCCGGCTGCGAGTACGGGGCGGGGCGGGAGCGGGCAGAACTCCAACTCCACCACCGGCTCGGCGGCGGGCAACGGGGCGGCCTCGGCTGCGGCGGGTACGGGTTGCGGGTACGCCTCGGGCGGCGCGGGTACGGCGGGTACAGCCTCGGCCCACAACGGCGGCAGGTCGTCCTCCGCCGCCTGCTCCGGGTCTTCGGCGGCGGGCGTGGTGTGGGTGTGTAGGACGTGCACCCGCCACAGGACGAGCGGGGCGATCGCCGAGACGGCGACGATCAGCCGCCAGTCCGGGGTGATGACGCCGGCGCCGAGCAGGTGCGCGGCGGCGTTCGTGGCGACCATCCCGAGCACCGGCGGGAACACCTCACGGCCGGCCCGCAGGGCCCGCAGCGCGTAGGTGTCCAGGGCCAGGGGGAGGCCGGCGGCGACGACGGGGTGAAATCCGCTGTCGACGGCCAGCGCCCACTCCCCGTGCGCCGAGACGACGACGGCCGCGCTCATCGCCAGCCAGGCCAGCAGGTCCATCCGGCCGGCGGCCCGCTTCACGCCGCCACCCGCTCGGTGCTCGCCGTGCGGCGGATGACGGCCGGGCGCCGCAGCGGCACCGGTGCGGTGCTCAGCAGGCGCTCGGCGTAGGCGGCCAGCGCCTGGTCCTCCCGGCGCAGGTCCGCCACGATGTCGGCCGCGGCGTCCATCCGGGCGGCGCGCTCCGTCTCGCTCTCACCGGGCACGCCGGTGAACAGGCGGGTGAACTCGGAGTCCACGCCGAGCGCCAGCTCGGCGAACTCGTCCTCCGTCAGGGCCGTCTGGCCTGCAACAATCGACCGCACGGGTCTACCTCTTCCTAGGTGGTTGGTGGGCCCGGCGGGGGACGGCTCCTCTTCCGGCCAAGGACACGGGAGCCGTCCACCGCACAGGGCGTCAGGTGGGTTGAACTGCGGGTTTAGTGCTCCGGCGCCAGTTCGCCGGTGCCGTAGCGGCGGGAGCCGTCGGCGCACCGCACGACGTGGCGCGGGCCGCCCCGGAACGGGCTCCACCGCTCGACCGCCCGCCGCTCGTCCTCGCCGACCAGGACGAGCGCGCCCGCCGGGCGGGCGGCCAACATCTCGTCGACCAGGGCCTCGACGCGGCCGTTGCGGGTCCGGTCGACCACGCCGCCGCCCGTACCGTCGGCGAGGTGCGGGGCGACCTCCCGCGCCGTGTCGGCCAGGTGGCCCATGTCCGACGCGGGGCGGGCGCCGACGGTGGCCTGCTGCGTCGGCTCCGGGGTGGCGGAGGCCAGGCAGGGGCTGCATACGGTGCCGCCGTTCGCCCGGTTCAGCCGCGTGCCGCAGGTGGTGCAGGTGCGCTTCTCCTCGGGGGCGGTCCGGGGCGACGCCGCGTTGTCGGCCAGCGCCGCCACACCGGCCGCGAGGATCGTGCGCCACGCCTGCTCGCCGATCTCGCCGGCCCACCGCGGCGCCCGCGTCCCGGTCAGACGACCGATCCGGCACGCCACCGCCCGGCGACGACGCTCGACGCCCCGCGCCTCCGCCACCCACGCACCGGCCGACATCCGACCGGAACCGCTGGTCAGCGACGCCACCCGACGGGCGTAGGAATGACCGGTCACGGTCGGAGTGGCGGTGGTACGGGGCGTGGCGAGCATGGCGAAGCCTCCTGAGTAGACAGGTGGAGCGTCACGACGAAGGAAGCGCAGACGTTCGCGCAGGTCAGGGCAGCCCAAAGAAGGCCCCTCTGTGTCACCCCTGTCCCACTCGGTGTGACACTGTGAACGTACTCGCAGAGATTCTGCGAGTCAAGGAACACTGCTAGTCGCAGAGATTCAGCGACCGTGTCAAACTGGCGTTCTGCCTGATAGAGGAGCTGTGACCATGGGATATGGGCTCGTCGTCCGCTTCACCGCTACGGATGAGGCAGCTGCTCATGCCTTTGATGAGCTCGCTGCCACCGCACTGGAGGGCATCCGGGCGCACGAGCCCGGCACGCTCGTCTACGTCAACCACCGGGTGCCGAACGAGCCGCAGGTGCGGGTCTTCTACGAGCTCTATGCCGACCGGGCCGCCTTCGACGCGCATGAGGAGCAGCCGCACGTTCGGCACTTTCTGGCGGAGCGCGGCCAGTACCTGGAGTCCTACGAGGTCACGTTCCTCGACGAGGTGGCCGGCAAGCTCCCTTCGGGAGCGGTGGGGCAGTGATGACCGAGGAGTCGCGCGCGTTCGGGGCCCGGGTTGCGCAGCTGCGGAGGCAGCGAGGCCTGAAGCAGGATGAGTTGGCGGCGGCGATCGGCCGTACCGCGAGCTGGGTGTCCCAGGTTGAGCGGGGGGTCCAGCCGGTCGTCCGGCTGGACGTCCTCCAGCTATTGGCCGATGGGCTAGGCGTTTCGGTGCAGGTGCTGAAGCCCGAGGCGCCGCAGGCGACGCCGGTGCCCCCAGCTGTGGAGGAGCAGCCCAACGACCTCGACGAAGCGCGACTCCTCATCTCCGGGCACCCGGCGCTCGGTGTCCTGCTTGCTCCGGTGCCGACGAGTGAGCAGCCGACGGTGGAGGAGCTGACGGCCGCCGTTGAGGACGTCTGGGAGCTCACCCATGCGGCGCGGTTCTCAGAGCTGAGTGCACTGCTGGGCAGAGTGCTGCCGCGGCTGGAGCGGGCGGTTCGGACGGCTTCGCCGAAGGACCGCCCGGAGTTGGCGGGTCTTCTCAGCCAGTCCTATCAGGCGCTCGCCGCCGCCTTCGTCCGCCAGGATGAGGCCGACGCGGCGTGGCTCGCCGCCGACCGCTCGATCCGGGCCGCCGAGCAAGCCGGCCGCCCCCTCTACGTCTTCGCCGGCATCTTCCGGCTGGCCCAGGCGTTTGTCCGCCTGAAGCGCTTGGACCAGGCCGAGCACGCCGCCAGCAGCGCGGTGGCTGTACTCAACCAGCACGCCGAGGATGCCGAGCCCGAGTTGCTGTCGGTTCTCGGCTCCCTGCACCTTGTGCTCGCGCTCATCGCAGCCCGGGGCGGTCAGCGCGAGGAAGCGCGAAGGCAGCTGAACAACGCCCGCCAGGTCGCCGCCCGGATTGGTGAGGACCGGAACGACTTCAACCTGGAGTTCGGTCCGACGAATGTTGAGATCCAGACGGTCTCTACAGCCGTGGATCTCGGCGACGCCGGCGAGGCGCTCGACGTGGCCCTGGGGATCGACGCCAGCGGCTCGTCGCCAGAGCGGCGGTCCCGCCTGCTGATGGACATGGGACGGGCGCATGCTCAACGCCGTCACGCCGGAGAAGCGCTTGACTGCCTGCTTCGTGCTGAGGAGTTGGCACCTGAGACGGTGAGAACGCACGTTGCTACGAGGGCCACCATCCGTGAGCTTGTGCTTGTTGCGGGGAAAACAGCCTCGCCAGAGCTTCTGGCGTTGGCGGAACGATGCAACTCACTGGGCTAGCCCGTTGATGACATCGTCGATCAGCGCGCCTTGTCGGGGGAGAACCTGCTAGGCAGAGCAAGAGAGTTGGGTTTCCCGCGACTGCTGGGCACCCGCCCTAGCATTGGTCCATGGCCTTGGACCCGGGCGACTCTCGCCCCCCCCCGTATCAGCAGGTCGGCAGCTCTCTGCGGGCGTCGATCCTCACCAAGAAGCCGGGCTTCGAGACCGGCGACAAGCTCCCCTCAGGCCCCGAGCTGGCGAAGCACTTCGGCGTGGCGCGCGGCACGGTCGACAAGGCGCTCAACCTGCTCCGCACCGAGGGGCTGATCGTGACCCGGCAGGGGAGCGGGTCCTTCGTCCGGGAGCGGACATCCCGGCCGGTCGGGCTGCGGCCTCACCTCGAAGCCGCCTTCGAGCAGCAGCAGGTGACCCTCGACTTCGCCGGCTTCTCCAGCGAGACGCTCCACAACGCGCTCCAGGAACCGCTCGACAAGGTCCGCTCCGGTCGGCTGGCGCCGGAGTCCATCGCCATCCGGCTTTTGCTGCCGGACACCACGGCGCCCATGGCCGTGCCGGTACTCGTCGACGGGCTCCAGGACGAAGCCGCCCTCCGGGAACGCGCCCGCAACATCGCCCTGACGAACGCCGGCGGCATCGCGCACTCGGTGGAGATGCTGGCCGAGCTGGGGTTGGTCCAGAAAGCGAGCGTCGAGGTCAAGGTCCACCGGGCGTCCAGCCTCTTCAAGCTGTACATCCTGAACCGGTCGGAGGCGTTCTTCGGCTTCTACCCGCTCCGCGAGCGCACCGTGGCGATCGACGACACGGCCCACACCTTCTACGACGTGACCGGCAAGGACACCACCCTGTTGCACCACGCCGCCGGCCCGGACGACGCCTCGCTCGGATCGCAATACGTCCAGCAGGCTCAGATGTGGTTCGACAGCGTGTGGAGCGCGATCGCGTACGAGCGGCAGTCATGATTGCCACCCCTCAACAACTCGCCGACGTGCTGCGGCCGGTGAAGCACGTGCTCCTCGACTTCGACGGCCCGGTGTGCTCGGTATTCGCCGGCCTTCCCGCCCCAGAGGTCGCATGGCGCATTCTGGAGCGCCTGCTCGCCGCGGGCGAGCAGGCCCCGGCCGGGGCGGAGGAGGAGGCCGACCCGCTCGCCCTGCTCCGCCTGGTCGCGGACGCCCGGCCCGCTCTCACGGAGAGCACGGACGCCGCCCTGGCCGCGCTGGAGGCCGAAGCCGTCCAGGTCGCCCGTCCGACCCCGGGTGGAGAATCGGTTCTGCGAGCTGCCGTCCGCTCCGGTCGCCTGGTCTCCGTGGTCAGCAACAACGCGGGCGGAGCCATTGAGGCCTACCTCACCGAACACGGCCTCAGCGCCTACGTGGCCGGCGTCTTTGGGCGAGTCCCAGGCGACCCCTCCTCCATGAAGCCGAACCCGCGCCTCCTACTCGAAGCCATGGCGGCCGCAGGCGCCGGGCCAGAGCGCTGCATCTTCATTGGCGACGCGGCCCGCGACGTCGAGGCCGGGGAGGCTGCCGGCATCCCGACGATCGGCTACGCCAACAAGCCGGGGAAGGCCGCTAAGCTGGCCGCTGCTGGCGCCGTGGCGATCGTGGACTCGATGGTGCTCATCGCGAACACCCTGACCTGATGTTCAAGTCTGCGCCGCCAGTCCACCAGCTGGCGGCGCAGGTGGCAACCGCTCTCCTGCCCAGATGGACAGTGGTCGGCGGTTGTCGTTGTTGCGCACCGTTGGCTTGCTTCGCCCAAGGGCGGCCCAGCGCCACCACCGACTGCTCATGCCGTACAGAAGTCCACGCAGGCCTTGCGGATGTCCAAAATGGACATTACGATGTCCTCATCGTCCGACTCGCGTGGAGGACACCGTTGACCACCTATGCCTTCTGGAACAACAAGGGCGGCACCGGCAAGACGAGCCTCGCCTTCCAGGCGCTGACGCTGTATGCCCATGAGAACCCCGGTGAGCGCATTCTTGCCGTGGACGTCTGTCCACAGGCTAACCTCTCTGAGTTGCTCTACGGAGGGCTCGCCTTCCGGGGTAGCGAAGTACTGCTTGCCCGACAGGGGGAGCCGACGCGTCGCACCATCGGCGGATACTTCGAGCTGCGCCTAACCGCCCCCTTCGCTCCGCCGACCATCGTGGCGGCCGACTATGTATCGAAGCCGAACCAGTACAACCAGGCGATCCCGGAGAATATCGATCTGATTGCCGGCGATCCATTGCTGGAGATGCAGGCAACCGCCATGTCGGCGCTGGCGAATACGTCGATTCCGACCACAAACTCGTGGCTGCGGATTATCGATTGGATTAAGGACCTTCTCGAAGCAGCCGCCGGTGACTACGACACGGTGTTCATCGACACAAACCCCTCCTTCTCGATGTACACGCAGGTCGCGCTTTCCGCTGCCGACAAGTTGGTCCTGCCGGTGATGGCTGACGACTCGTCGCGTCGCGCCATCCAGAACGCGTTCTCGTTGATCTACGGCCTCCGGCTGCCGTCGGAAATCTACACGCAGTATGCATTTGCGACTCGACTGCGCGAGGCGGGTCGAGACCTACCGCGAGTGCACCTAATCGCAAAGAACCGGCTCACTCAGTACATGGGGGCGGCTTCCGCATACGCAGCTGTGCTGCACTCCATCGACCGCGATATCGAAGCACTCATGGCGTCAAACCCCGACATGTTCACCTTTGACACGGTGCATGGCGGAATTGTGGAGATCCGAGATTTCCAGACCGCTGGGGTTGTCGCACAGGCTCGTGGATGCCCCCTCTATGCGCAGAGGCCGGGAAAGCTGGACATCATGGGGCACCGTGTTCAGGTGAAGGCCGATTACCTGGATAACTGTGTCATAGACGCCAAAAAGCTGGTGGCTGCGCTGTAGGTTAAGCGAAGAGCCTTCCTGGACGTGCTGTCCGATTCTGCATCCCTGCATGGAGGTCTGGGCAGCACGTTCTTGCGCTACCCAACTGGTGGGCCGCGCCAGCATGTGTCGTCGTCTTGATGAAGTGGCCGGGCAAGGGCGTGGGTCGGTCCCGGCCGCCGGAGCTCCCGGGTCCGCCTCCTAGCCCACTTCCGCGCACGAGTTTGGCGGGGGCACCGAGCGCATGATCCGGACCAGGCGCGGACCAGATGCGGTCCGCGATCAAGGTCTCGCAGGTCAGGGCACCCCTGGTCGGCGGTCTGTAAATCTGTCGCGCAAGCTACGCAGGTTCGAACCCTGCACCAGCCACAGGATTGATGGAAGGCCCCCGGTTCACGGAGACGTGGACCGGGGGTCTTTCGTTGTTTTTGGGGGTCAGTGGGGGAGGGTGAGGAGGAGGGTGGCGGCGGTGGGGGTGTTGGGGGCGGTGTGGGTGGGGGTGGGGTGGGACGGGGGGAGGGGTGGGGGCGGGGTGGGGGTGATCCAGATGGAGCGGAGGCCGGTGGCGTGGGCGCCGCGGAGGTCGGTGGCGGGGTTGTTGCCGACCATCCAGTCGGCGGGGGTGAGGGTGCGGCCGAGGCGGGTGGCGGCGAGGTGGAAGATCTCGGGGGACGGCTTGCGGGCGCCGGCCTCCTCGGAGACGCAGACGGCGTCGACGGCGGGGAGCAGGCCGGTGCGGGCGAGTTTGGCGCGCTGGATGTCGGTGGAGCCGTTGGTGACCACGGCGATGAGCCAGCCGGCCGCGCGGAGGGCGGCGAGGGCTTCGGGGACGCCCGGGATCAGGTGGGTGCGGGCGGCCTCGTGGGCGACGTGTTCCTCCCAGAGGGCGGCGCCGGAGTGGGGGAGGCCGTAGCGGGCGGCGATGCGGGCGAAGCCCGCGGGGGAGCGGTCGGCGAGGAGGAGGCCGTGGACGGTGGGGGCGGCCTCGGCGGGCAGAGCGTGGGTGGCGCAGAAGGCGGTGGCCCAGGCGTCGGTGGGGCCGTCGCGTTCGACCAGGGTGTGGTCCAGGTCGATGAGGAGGAGAGGGGAGGAGGGGTGGGGCGGGGGCTGAGGGTGGTGGGGCACGTGCGGAGGGTAATGGAGGCCAGGGGGTGAGGGTTATTGCGAATGACTTGCAATTACCTGTGCCAGGCAGCACAGTGGTGGGGCAGGGGTGGGGTCGGACCGTTCAGCTTGGCCGCCGAGCAGTCCCGGGCCGCGTGCGAGCGCGCCGGGAGTCCTCCGTGAGAGCTGATCGTCTTCCCAACCGGCGCCCGCCGGGACAGCGGTCCGCCCACCCTGTCCAGCCGTCGTCAAGGGCCCGTCAAGAGCGGGCCGCCGCGCGTCAGGAACGCGTAGCGGGTACGGGACGGAGCCGGACGCCGCCCGCAGGATCGGAGCAACCGATCGACTGCGGAGGTCCCGTCCGATGTCCAGTCCCCTCGCCACGGCCCTCGCCGCCGAACCCGAGCCACCGGATACCGGCGCCGCCGGCCGGGCCGCGGACGGTGACGACCGGCACCGGCTGACCGCGCTCGGCGGCCTGGCGGCGCTGTCGCTCGACGCGATGGCCTCGGTGGCGTACGGACCGGAGTCCGTGGTGCTGGTGCTCGCCGCGGCGGGGGCGTACGGCCTCGGGTTCACGCTGCCGGTCACGGCGGCGATCGCGGTGCTGCTGGCCGTGCTGGTCGCCTCCTACCGGCAGGTCATCGCGGCCTTCCCGGACGGTGGCGGCTCCTACGCGGTGGCCAAGGCACACCTGGGGCGGCGGACGGCGCTGACCGCCGCGGCCTCGCTGGTGGTGGACTACGTGCTGAACGTGGCGGTCTCGGTGACGGCCGGCGTCGCGGCGCTCACCTCCGCCGTGCCCGCCCTCTACGGCGACCGGGTCTGGCTCTGCCTGGGCGTGCTGGCGCTGGTCACGGCCGTGAACCTGCGCGGTATCGCCGAGTCGGCCCGCTGGTTCCTGGCGCCGACCGCCGTCTTCGTGCTGTCGATCCTGACGGTCGTCGTGGTCGGCCTGTTCCGGGACGCGCCGGTGAGCACGGCGGCCGCCGCCGGGCACGCCTCCGCCCTGGCCGACGACGCGACGACCGTCGGCGCGCTGCTGCTGCTCAAGGCCTTCGCGGCCGGCTGCTCCGCGCTGACCGGCGTGGAGGCGGTGGCGAACGCCGTCCCGTCCTTCCGCGCGCCGGGCGTGAAGCGCGCGCAGCACACCGAGGTCGCGCTCGGCGCGCTGCTCGGCGTGATGCTGATCGGACTGGCCGTGCTGATCGGCCGCTTCCACCTCCAGCCGGTCGAGGGCGTCACCGTGCTCGCGCAACTGGCCGACGCCTCGCTCGGCCACGGCGCCGGCTTCTACCTGGTGCAGTTCGCCACCGTGGTCCTGCTGGGCCTGGCCGCCAACACCTCCTTCGGCGGCCTGCCGGTCCTGCTCCACCTGCTCGCCCGCGACAACCACCTCCCGCACGTCTTCGCCCTGCGCGCCGACCGCCAGGTGCACCGGCACGGCGTGCTCTTCCTGGCCGCCGTCTCCGCGGTGCTGCTGGCCGGCTCCGGCGGCGACGTCAACAGCCTGGTGCCGCTCTTCGCGATCGGCGTGTTCATCGGCTTCACCATCTGTCAGGTCGGCATGGTCCGCCACTGGTACGCGCAGAGGCCGGCCGGCTGGCGGTGGAAGGCGGCGCTGAACGGTTTCGGCGCGCTGCTCACCGGTACCGCCGCGCTCGTCGTCACCGGCACCCGGTTCGCCGAGGGCGCCTGGGGCATCTGCCTGGCCCTGCCGCTGCTGGTGCTGCTGTTCGAGGCGGTGCACCGCGGCTACGCGCGGATCGGCGAGCGGCTGGAGTTGGGGCGGGTCCCCGGGCCGCTCACCCCGCAGCGCAGCCTGGTGGTCGTCCCGGTCACCGCGATCACCCGGCTCACCCGCGACGGGCTCTCCGCGGCGCTCTCGCTCGGCGACGAGGTCCTCGCCGTCACCGTGGTCCACGAGCCGGCCGAGGCCGAGTCACTGCGCCGGGACTGGGAGCTCTGGCAGCCGGGGGTGCCGCTGATCGAGATCCCGGACGCCCACCGCCGCCTCGGCCCGCCGATCGCCGCCTTCGTCAACGACCTCGCCGCCGAGCACGCCTACGACCGCCTGACCGTCCTCATCCCCGAGGTCGAACCCACCCGCCCCTGGCAGCGCGCCCTGCAGAACCGCCGCGGCGCCGTCATCGACCGGGCGCTGCGCCGGCACACCGACGCGGTGGTCTGCCGGCTCCGGATGCGGATGTGAACGGCGCCCGGTGCCCGGTGCCCGTCGCCCGGTGCCTGGTGCCCGGCACACGCACACGCCGCCCCCGTGCCCGGTGCCACCTCGGGGTGAATTGCTGAGATATGTCCCATATAAGAGGTCTGATGGTCATATCTTGACGATGTCTTAACGGCCCCCCTTAATGCCCTCGATACGCCCCCGCGCCGCCCGCGCCACCTCGCGCGTAGCGGCTCCGACCTGCGGAAACATCCCGCCCGCCCGTCCCGCGGCGAGTCATGAGCACGCCGGAACGGCTCATTGCGCGCCTGTCGCACACGCTTACGCTCGCCGATGTGTTCAACCTGCCCCAGGCGCTCAAGCGCCTCGTGATCGGCAGGGCCATGCGCAGCGAGGAGCTCGGCGAGACCCTGCTCCCCAAACGCCTGGCCCTGCCGATCTTCGCCTCCGACCCGCTCTCCTCGGTCGCCTACGCGACCCAGGAGATCCTGCTGGTGCTCACCGTCGGCGGCACCGCCTTCCTCTACCTGACCCCGTGGGTCGCGGCCGGTGTGGTCGCGCTGATGGCGGTCGTGGTGATGTCCTACCGCCAGGTCGTGCACGCCTACCCGAGCGGCGGCGGCTCCTACGAGGTGGTCTCCCGCAACCTGGGCGCCAACTCCGGCCTGGTGGTGGCTGCCTCGCTGCTGGTCGACTACGTGATGACGGTCGCCGTCTCGGTGGCCTCCGGCGTGGACAACATCATCTCGGCGCTGCCCTCGCTGGCGGACCACCGGGTGGAACTGGCGCTCGGCTTCGTCCTGCTGCTGATGGCGATGAACCTGCGCGGCGTCCGCGAGTCCGGCAAGGCCTTCGCCGCGCCGACGTACCTGTTCATCGGCGCGATCCTGCTGATGGTGGTCACCGGGCTGATCCGGGTGGCGTTCGGCGACGCGCCGGTGGCGTCCAGCGCCGCGTACGGGATCGTGCCGGAGGACGGCAAGGACACCCTGGCCGGGCTGGGGCTGCTGATGCTGGGCCTGCGCGCGTTCGCCTCCGGCTGCACGGCGCTGACCGGCGTGGAGGCGATCTCCAACGGCGTGCCGGCGTTCCGGGCGCCGAAGTCGCGGAACGCCGCCGCCACCATGGCCGTGATGGGCACCACGGCCGTGGTGATGTTCGTCGGCATCACCGCCCTGGCGCTGATCTCCGACGTCCACATCGCCGAGGACACCTGTCACCTCAGCGGCTTCCCGGGGGACTGCGCGAGCGCGCCGCAGCAGACCGTGATCGCCCAGCTGGCGGCGGCGGTCTTCGGCGGCGACCACAGCGTCCTCTTCTACGCCGTCCAGGCGGTCACCGCGCTGGTGCTGATCCTGGCCGCCAACACGGCGTTCAACGGCTTCCCGCTGCTCGCCTCGATCCTGGCCGAGCACCGCTACCTGCCCCGGCAGATGCACACCCGCGGCGACCGGCTGGCCTTCTCCAACGGCATCATCGCGCTCGCGGTGGTGGCCGGCGGGCTGATCTGGCTGTACGACGCGGACGTCACCAGCCTGATCCACCTCTACATCCTGGGCGTCTTCACCTCCTTCACGCTGTCGCAGATCGGCATGGTGCGGCACTGGAACCGGACCCTGGCGACCGAGACCGACCCCGCGGTGCGCGGCGCCGCCCAGCGCTCCCGGGCGATCAACTTCTCCGGCGGGGTCACCACGGCGCTGGTGCTGGTCATCGTGCTGCTGACCAAGTTCACCCAGGGCGCCTGGCTGGCCGTGGTGGCGGCGGTGGTGCTCTGGCTGATGATGCGCGGCATCCGGCGGCACTACGACCGCGTCGCCGAGGAGTTGGCGGTGGACGACGCGCGGGACGGGTCCGCACAGGACGGGTCCGCGCGGGCCGGGGCGGTGCGGCCGTCCAGGGTGCACGGCATCGTGCTGGTCTCCCAGGTGCACAAGCCGACCCTGCGGGCGCTCGGCTACGCGCAGGCGTTCGCGCCGGACTCGCTGGAGGCGCTCACCGTCGCGGTGGAGCGGGACGCCACGGGGGAGTTGGAGCGCCGGTGGCGGGAGCTGGACGTCCAGGTGCCGCTGAAGGTGCTGGACTCGCCGTACCGGGAGATCGGCAAGCCGGTGGTGCAGTACGTACGGGAGCAGCGGCGGAGCAGTCCGCAGGACGCGGTGGCGGTGTTCATCCCCGAGTACGTGGTCGGCCGCTGGTGGGAGCACCTGCTGCACAACCAGTCGGCGCTCTGGCTGAAGAGCCGGCTGCTGTTCACGCCGGGGGTGATGGTGATCAGCGTGCCGTGGCAGCTGACCTCCTCGAACAAGGCGAACCGGCCCTCGCGGCGCGCGCCCGGCGCGGTCCGGCGCGGCGAGCCGACGGCCCGGTCCGAGCAGGCGGCCCGGTCGGAGCAGGCGAAGGCCGAGGCCCCCGAGCGCGCCTAGCCGCTCAGCAAGAGCGAGGGAACGAGGGGGAACGAGGGCGAACGAGGGGACCCGAGGCCCCGGACGGCACCCGCCGTCCGGGGCCTCGGCGCACCCGGTCACGGCCCGGACAAGCGCCCGTATGGAGCCCGTCAACAATCGAACGGACGCCGTATGGAGGCCGTCAAGAGCGCCGTTGACGCTCCGTGAGCGCGGTTGGCTGGCTTTGCCGGCCAAGCCGCCGGCGCCGTGCCCCGCGTACCGGGCGGATCGTCCCGACGCGGGCCGCGGCCACCTCCGAGCCACCGTGGTGGAGCCATGTCCGATCTGATCTACGTCGCCGTCACGCTCGCCGTGTTCGGCGTCATCGCCCTGATCGCACGGGGGGTGGAGAAGCTGTGAGCGAGCGTAGCGAGCGAACCATCGAAGGCGGCGTTCTGCGCGAAGCGGCTGCCGAGCGTAGCGAGGTGGGCGCATGAGCGCGGAGAACATCGCCGGTCTCATCGTCGCCGTCGCCCTCGTCGGCTACCTCGTCCTCGCGCTGATCCACCCGGAGAAGTTCTGACATGGGTTCCACTCTCGCGGGCTGGCTGCAGGTCCTCGCCCTGGTGGGCGCGCTGGCCCTGTGCTACCGGCCCCTGGGCGACTACATCGCCCGTATCCTCACCACCTCCAAGCACCTCAGAGCCGAGAAGGCGCTCTACCGGGTGATCGGCGTGGACGCCGACGCCGACCAGCGCTGGCCGGTCTACCTGCGCTCGGTGCTGGCCTTCTCGGCCGTCTCCGTCCTCTTCCTCTACGGCCTGATCCGCCTCCAGCAGTGGCTGCCCCTCAACCTGGGCGTGCCGCGGATGGAGGGCCACCAGGCCTGGAACACCGCCATCTCCTTCGTCGCCAACACCAACTGGCAGTCCTACAGCGGCGAGGCCGCGATGGGCCACCTGGCCCAGATGGCCGGCCTCGCGGTGCAGAACTTCGTCTCCGCGGCCGTCGGCATCGCCGTCGTCGCCACCCTGATCCGCGGCTTCCTGCGCAACCGCACCGACCGGGTCGGCAACTTCTGGGTCGACCTGACCCGGATCAGCGTGCGCCTGCTGCTGCCGGTCGCGATCGTCTTCGCCCTCGTCCTGGTGGCGAGCGGCGTGGTGCAGAACTTCCACGGCTTCCACGAGGTCGCCACCCTGGTGGGCGACCCGCAGGCGGTCCCGGGCGGCCCGGTGGCCTCGCAGGAGGTCATCAAGCTGCTGGGCACCAACGGCGGCGGCTTCTACAACGCCAACTCGGCGCACCCGTTCGAGAACCCGAGCGGCTTCTCCAACCTGGTCGAGGTCTTCCTCATCCTGCTGATCCCGTTCGCGCTGCCGCGCGCCTTCGGCCGGATGGTCGGCGACCACCGCCAGGGCTACGCGATCGTCTCCGTGATGGCGCTGTTCTGGATCGCCTCGACGGCGCTGATCACCTTCTCCGAGTCGCAGCACGCGGGCAGCGCGCTGGAGGCGGCCGGCGGGGCGATGGAGGGCAAGGAGCAGCGCTTCGGCATCGCGGCCAGCTCGATGTTCGCGGCATCGACGACGCTGACCTCGACCGGCGCGGTGAACTCCTTCCACGACTCGTACACCGCGTTCGGCGGCGGCCTGACGATGTTCAACATGATGCTGGGCGAGATCGCGCCCGGCGGTGTGGGCTCGGGCCTGTACGGGATGCTGGTGCTGGCGGTCGTCGCGGTCTTCGTGGCCGGCCTGATGGTCGGACGCACCCCGGAGTACCTGGGCAAGAAGCTCGGCGGCCGGGAGATGAAGTTCGCCTCCCTCTACATCCTGACCACCCCGACGATCGTGCTGGTCGGCACGGGTGTGGCGATGGCCCTGCCGGGCGAGCGGGCCGGGATGCTCAACACCGGCGCCCACGGCTTCTCCGAGGTGCTGTACGCCTTCACCTCCGGCGCGAACAACAACGGCTCGGCGTTCGGCGGCATCACCGTCAACACCGACTGGTACGACACCGCGATCGGCCTGGCCATGGTGTTCGGCCGGTTCGTGCCGATGGTCTTCGTCCTCGCCCTGGCCGGCGCGCTCGCCCGGCAGCAGCCGGTCCCCGCCACCCCGGGCACCCTGCCCACCCACAAGCCGCTGTTCGTGGGCCTGCTGTCGGGCGTCGTCCTGATCGTCGTCGGCCTCACCTACTTCCCGGCCCTGGCTCTCGGGCCGATCGCGGAAGGTCTCTCCTGATGTCGTCCACCCTTACCGAGAAGTCCGGGCAGACCGGACAGCCGGACCCGCGGCCGGAGACGGAGCCCGCCGGGACGCCGCACCGAGCGGCCGGCGGACTGCTGGACCCCAAGCTGCTCCTGGCGTCCCTGCCGGACGCGGTGAAGAAGCTCGACCCCCGGGTGATGGTCAAGAACCCGGTGATGTTCGTGGTCGAGGTCGGCTCGGTGGTCACCACCGTCTCCGCGATCGCCGACCCGAGCGTGTTCGCCTGGTCGATCACCGTCTGGCTCTGGCTGACCACCGTCTTCGCCAACCTGGCCGAGGCGGTCGCCGAGGGGCGCGGCAAGGCGCAGGCGGACACCCTGCGCCGCGCCAGGACCGACACCATGGCCCGCCGGCTCACCGGCTGGCCGGGTTCGCGGGCCGAGGAGGAGGTGCCCGGCACCGCGCTGCGGCTCGGCGACCACGTGGTGGTCGAGGCCGGGCAGATCGTCCCCGGCGACGGCGACGTCGTGGAGGGCGTCGCCTCGGTCGACGAGTCCGCGATCACCGGCGAGTCCGCGCCGGTGATCCGCGAGTCGGGCGGCGACCGCTCGGCCGTGACCGGCGGCACCAAGGTGCTCTCCGACCGGATCGTCGTGAAGATCTCCTCCGAGCCCGGCAAGACCTTCATCGACCGGATGATCGCCCTGGTCGAGGGCGCCGCCCGGCAGAAGACGCCCAACGAGATCGCACTCAACATCCTGCTGGCCTCGCTGACCATCGTCTTCCTGATCGCGGTCGTCACCCTGCAGCCGATGGCGACCTACGCGGGCGCCCCGCAGTCGATGATCGTGCTGGTCGCGCTGATCGTGGCGCTGATCCCGACCACCATCGGCGCGCTGCTCTCCGCGATCGGCATCGCCGGCATGGACCGGCTGGTCCAGCGCAACGTCCTGGCGATGTCCGGGCGCGCCGTCGAGGCCGCCGGCGACGTCACCACCCTGCTGCTCGACAAGACCGGCACCATCACCCTCGGCAACCGCCAGGCCGCCGAGTTCCTCGCCGCCCCTGGCGTGGAGCAGGACGAACTGGCGAGCGCGGCCCAGCTGTCCTCGCTCGCGGACGAGACGCCGGAGGGCCGCTCGATCGTGGTCCTGGCGAAGACGGCGTACGGCCTGCGGGCCCGCGCCCAGGGCGAACTGGCCCACGCCACCTGGGTGCCGTTCACCGCCCAGACCCGGATGTCGGGCGTCGACCTCGACGAGGAAGAAGGGCTGGAGCGAAGCGACTCGAACAAGGGTGGCGGCGGGCGACGGGCGGGCGGAGTGCACGCCGTGCGCAAGGGCGCGGCCGGCTCGGTGACCAACTGGGTGACGGAGAACGGCGGCACCGTCGGAGCGGACGTCGCCGCCCTGGTCGACGGCATCTCCGCCGCCGGCGGCACCCCGCTGCTGGTCGCCTCGCGGATCGGCGCCTCGGCCCCCAGGGTCCTCGGCGTGATCCACCTCAAGGACGTCGTCAAGGAGGGCATGCGGGAGCGGTTCGACGAGCTGCGCCGGATGGGCATCAAGACCGTCATGATCACCGGCGACAACCCGCTGACCGCCCGGGCGATCGCGGAGGAGGCGGGCGTGGACGACTTCCTCGCCGAGGCCACCCCCGAGGACAAGATGGCCCTGATCAAGAAGGAGCAGGCCGGCGGCAAGCTGGTCGCGATGACCGGCGACGGCACCAACGACGCCCCCGCCCTCGCCCAGGCCGACGTCGGGGTCGCGATGAACACCGGCACCATGGCGGCCAAGGAGGCCGGCAACATGGTCGACCTGGACTCCAACCCCACCAAGCTGATCGAGATCGTCGAGATCGGCAAGCAGCTCCTGATCACCCGGGGCGCGCTGACCACCTTCTCCATAGCCAACGACGTCGCGAAGTACTTCGCGATCATCCCGGCGATGTTCGCGACCGTCTACCCGGGCCTGGACAAGCTCAACATCATGCACCTGCACAGCCCGCAGTCCGCGATCACCTCGGCGATCGTCTTCAACGCCCTGGTCATCATCGGCCTCATCCCGCTGGCCCTGCGCGGGGTGAAGTACCGCCCCACCGACGCCGGCTCCCTGCTGCGCCGCAACATCGGCCTCTACGGCTTCGGCGGACTGGTCGTCCCGTTCATCGGCATCAAGCTGATCGACCTGGTCGTCCAGTTCATCCCCGGCCTCAACTGACAAGAGAGGAGAACGCATCATGTCCAAGCCCCTGCCGACCGCCGTCCGCACCCACCTCACCGCGCTGCGCGCCCTGCTGGTCCTGACGGTGCTCCTCGGCATCGCCTACCCGCTGCTGGTCACCGGCGTCGCCCAGGCCGTGTTCAACGACAACGCCAACGGCTCGATCGTGAAGACGGCCGACGGCAAGGAGGCCGGCTCCGACCTGCTGGGCCAGAGCTTCAACCTGCCCAAGCAGAACCCGGACGACCCCGACGAGGCCCCCCGCCCCGACCCGAAGTGGTTCCAGCCCAGGCCCGGCGCCTACGACCCCACGGCCTCCGGCGCCTCCAACCTGGGCCCCAACAGCGCGGACCTCACCGCCGCCGTCGAGGAGCGCCGCCAGGCCGTCGCCGCGTTCGACGGCGTCGACCCGGCGAGCGTCCCGGCGGACGCCGTCACCGCCTCCGGCTCCGGCCTCGACCCGCACATCTCCACCGCCTACGCCCAGCAGCAGGCCGCCCGGGTCGCCGAGGCCCGCGGCCTGCCGGTCGACACCGTCCGCGAGCTGGTCGACAAGTACACCGACGGCCGCCCCCTGGGCTTCCTCGGCCAGCCCGGCGTCAACGTCGTCCTGCTCAACAAGGCGCTGGTGGAACAGAAGTGACGGTGGCTCTGCTTGGCACCTGAGACGGGCCGATCCGGTCCGGGGCGAGCGCCCCGCACCCGGGTCGGCCCGCCGTCCGTCCCCCTCCCGTAGCGACGCAGAATGAGAGAGCAGCGCCCATGGCCCGCGACCTCGCCCCCGGCACCGGCCACCGACGCGGCCGGCTGAGGGTGTACCTCGGCTCCGCCCCCGGTGTCGGCAAGACCTACCGGATGCTGGACGAGGCACGGCGCAGACGGGACCGCGGCGCGGACGTCGTCGTCGGCTGGATCGAGTGCCACGGCCGCCGGCACACCGAGGCCATGCTCGACGGCCTGGAGGTCCTGCCCAGGGTCCACCGCTCCTACCGGGACGGCGACTTCGAGGAGATGGACCTCGACGCGCTGCTCGAACGCCGCCCCGCCGTCGTGCTGGTCGACGAACTCGCCCACACCAACATCCCCGGCGGGCACAACGGCAAGCGCTGGCAGGACGTCGAGGAACTGCTGGCCGCCGGGATCGACGTCATCACCACCGTCAACATCCAGCACCTGGAATCGCTGAACGACGTGGTCCGCAAGATCACCGGCATCCCGCAGCGCGAGACCGTCCCGGACGAGGTGGTCCGCCGGGCCGACCAGATCGAACTCGTCGACATGGCCCCCCAGGCGCTGCGCCGCCGGATGGCCCACGGCAACGTCTACCGGGCGGAGAAGGTGGACGCCGCGCTCTCCCACTACTTCCGGGTCGGCAACCTCACCGCCCTGCGCGAACTCGCCCTGCTCTGGGTGGCCGGACGGGTCGACGAGGGCCTGCGCGACTACCGGGCCAGCCACAACATCGACCGGGTCTGGGAGGCCCGCGAACGCGTCGTGGTCGCCCTCACCGGCGGACCCGAGGGCGAGACGCTGATCCGCCGCGCCGCCCGCATCTCGGACCGCACCGCCGGCGGCGACCTGCTCGCCGTCCACGTCACCCGCAGCGACGGCCTGGCCGGCGCCTCCTCCGGCGCGCTCGCCGAGCAGCGGCAGCTGGTGGAGACCCTCGGCGGCAGCTACCACATGGTGGTCGGCGACGACATCCCCACCGCGCTGCTCGCCTTCGCCCGCGCCCACGACGCCACCCAGCTCGTCCTCGGCACCAGCCGGCGCGGCCGCACCGCCCGCTTCCTCACCGGCCCCGGCATCGGCGAGACCACCGTCGGCGCCTCCGAGGACATCGACGTCCACATGGTCACCCACGAGTTCACCGGGCGCGGCCGGCTGCCCGCGCTCGGCCGCCGCCACTCCCGGCGGCGCACCGTCGCCGGCTTCCTCGCCGGCCTGGTGGTGCCCTGGCTGCTGACCGCGCTGCTCTCGCAGTTCCACGAGACCGTCAACCTCACCACCGACGCGCTGATCTTCCAGCTCGGCGTGGTCGCGGTGGCCCTGCTCGGCGGCGCGACCTCGGCCCTGGTGGCCTCGCTGGTCGCCTCGGTGCTGCTCAACTACTTCTTCATCCCGCCCGTCCACGACTTCACCATCGGCGAGACCAACAACATCATCGCCCTGGTGGTCTTCGCCGCCGTCGCGCTGACCGTCTCCACCGTGGTCGACCACGCCACCCGGCTCACCGCCAGGGCCGCCCGGGCCACCGCCGAGGCCGAGACCCTCTCCACCCTGGCCGGCAGCGTGCTGCGCGGCGCCGACGCGCTGCCCGCCCTGCTGGAGAAGTCCCGCACCGCCTTCGGCATGCGGACCGTCGCCCTGCTGGAGCGCACCGGCGGCGGGGTGCTGGCCCGGTGCGACGCCTCGGAGGCGTCCGACAGCGGTCACGGCGGGCGCGGCCCCCGGCAGGCCGAGGAGACCACCGAGGTCCCGGTCGGCCCCGACGCCGTCCTCGTCCTCACCGGCCGCCGGCTGCCCGCCGCCGACCAGCGCGTCCTCACCGCCTTCGCCGCGCACGTCGCCGTCGCCCTGGAACGCGACCGGCTCGCCGTGGTCGCCGCCGAGGTCGAACCGATCAGGGCCGCCGACCGGATGCGCACCGCGCTGCTCGCCGCCGTCAGCCACGACCTGCGCACCCCGCTGGCCGCCGCCCTCGCCTCGGTCGGCTCGCTGCGCAGCCCCGACGTCGAGTTCTCCCCCGAGGACCGGGCCGAACTGCTCGCCACCGCCGACGAGTCCCTCGTCAAACTCACCCGTCTGGTGGACAACCTGCTCGACATGAGCCGCCTCCAGGCCGGCGCGCTCACCCTGCACCTCACCGGGACCCACCTCGACGAGATCCTGCCGCGCGCCCTCGACTCGCTCGCCGACCCGTACGCGCCCGTCCAGCCGCTCGACCTGGAGACGGTGCCGCCCGTGCTCGCCGACCCGCCGCTGCTGGAACGGGTGCTCGCCAACGTGATCACCAACGCGCTGCGGCACAACGCGCCCGGTGCGCCCGTCCTGGTCGCCGCCAGCCACCACGCCGAGCGGGTCGAACTGCGGGTGATCGACCGCGGCCCCGGCATCGCCCCCGAGGACCGCGACCGGGTCTTCCTGCCCTTCCAGCGCCTCGGCGACACCGACAACACCCAGGGCGTCGGCCTCGGCCTCGCCCTCTCCCGCGGCCTGGCCGAGGCGATGGGCGGCAGCCTGGAGGTCGAGGACACCCCCGGCGGCGGCACCACCATGCTGCTCACCCTGCCCGCCGCCGGCCCCGGGGAGGCCCCCGCATGAGCGAGATCCTGATCGTCGACGACGAGCCCGCGCTGCTGCGCACCCTGCGGATCAACCTCGGCGCCCGGCAGTACGCCGTCCGCACCGCCGCCACCGGCGGCGAGGCCCTGGACCGCGCCGCGGCCGGCACCCCCGACGCCGTGCTGCTCGACCTCGGCCTGCCCGACCTGGACGGCATGGACGTCCTGCGCGGACTGCGCCGCCGCAGCGCGGTGCCGATCATCGTGCTCTCCGGCCGCACCGGCGCCGCCGACAAGGTGAACGCGCTGGACGCGGGGGCCGACGACTACCTCACCAAGCCGTTCCTGATGGAGGAGCTGCTGGCCCGGCTGCGCGCCGTGCTGCGCCGCCCGCCGGTGGCCGGCCCGGCGGCGCCCGTACCGGTGATCGGCGACCACACGGTGGACCTCGCGGCCACCACGGTGACCGGGCCCGAGGGACCGGTGCGGCTCACGCCGACCGAGTGGCGGATCCTCGCCCTGCTGCTGGCCAACCCGGGACGGCTGGTGCCCGGGCGGCAGATCCTGCGCGAGGTCTGGGGGCCGGCCCAGGAGCGGCGCGGCAACTACCTGCGGGTCTACCTGGCCGGTCTGCGGCGGAAGCTGGAGCGCGACCCGGCCCGGCCGCGCCACCTGATCACCGAGCCGGGGATCGGCTACCGCTACGAGCCCTGAGGGGAGCCGGGGGCCTGAGGGACCTGCGGGCCTTGAGCACCCGGGGTTCCCGGCCCCGCGCGTCAACGAGCCGTCAAGGGCGGCCACCCCGGCGCCAACAGACCGTCAAGAGCCGCCGGAACCACCCGTTCGCGGGCGTAGCGTCAGCGGTGAGGGAGCGGCGCCCCGCTCCGAGTGGGGATGTCCGGGGCGCCGCTCCGCCGCTCCGGCGGCCGGCAGTGGGGGAGGGGCGCGCGGTACCGATGCCGCGCGCCCCGATCACTCGTCCGGCCCGCGCCCGTCCGTGCCGTCCGACTGCCGGGGCAGCGCCAGGGCCACCGTGTCGGCGAACTCGCGCACCGCGCTGGTCCGGCTGACCACCCGTCCGCTGTGCACCACCAGCCGGCTGTGCCCGCCGGCCAGCGCCCCGGCCAGGCTGTCACCGCGCACCGCCAGCAGCTCGGCCGGGAAGCCCGCGTCCACCCGGACCGGCGGCAGTCCGAGCGCCAGCCGCGCCTGGTTGGACACCGCGTCGTACGCCGCCTCCGGCTCCAGCACCCCGCCCGCCGCCAGCAGGTACGCCGCCTCCAGCGGGTCGGCCCGGCCGACCGGGTTGGCGCCGTCGCGCAGCGATCCACTGCCGGCCACCAGCGGCACCCCGGCCCTCACCAGCTCGCGCAGCGCCGCCGGCCGCACTCCGGAGGCCGGCGCCAGGCCCTCCAGCCCCGTGCAGCCGCCGTTCTGCGGCAGGCAGACCACCCGGACCCCGGTGTTGGCCAGCACCGTCGAGGCGCCCGGCGCGAGCGATCCGCACGGCCCGAGCACCACCCGGGGCCGCAGTGGCGCCAGCGCCCCGGCCAGCCGCGCCAGCCGGGCGGGGTCGGCGGCGGTGGTGTGCAGGTCCACCGGGCAGTCCGCCTCCCGGGCGGCCTCCAGCAGCAGCTGGACGTAGCCCGCCGGGTCCGGGTCCAGCTCGGGGCAGCCGCCGGCCGCGGTGGCGCCGAGCTTGAGCGCCTCCCGCAGCTGGGCCCGGCCGTCCGCCCCGGCCCGGCCGGTGAGCAGCCGGGGCATCGCCACGGCCTGGAGTTCGGCGAGGCCGCGCAGCGCCTGCCGGGCGGTGAGCACCGCCTCCAGCCGGCGCAGTCCGTGCACGTCGCCGATCCGGACGTGGGTGCGCTGGGCGGTCGCGCCGTAGCCGAGCGAGGTCAGCGCGGCCTCGGTGACCCGCCGGGTGAGGTCGGCGGAGGTCTCCGGCGGGGGCTCGGGGAGCGCGGCGGAGAAGGCGACGTCGTAGTGCGCGTGGGCCTCGGCCGGGGCCGGCAGCAGCAGGTAGCCGCGCAGGTCGATCCGGGCCCCGGTGGTGACGGTGGGGGCACCGGGCATGGCGGGCAGCGGGCCGAGCCCGCCGGAGGTGCCGACGGCCTGGATCCGGTCGCCGCTGATCCGCACGTCCACCACCCGGCCGTCCGCCAGCCTGGCCCCGGTGAGCAGCAGGACGGGTCCGTGCCCGAGCGGGTTGGCGGCCGGGCCGGGGCCGGGCTGCGGTCCGTCGGCGGCTGCGCTGTCCATCGCCCGGCTCCTTCTCGCGTCCGGCTCCTGCTCGCGTCAATGAGCGCCGAGCCTACGGGGGGCGGCCCCGGGGCGGCGGGAGGCGGGCAATAGTCGTATCGGGTCGGGCCGCCGCCGCGGGGGGTGATCGAACGCCGGGCCTTCGATCGATCGGCCGTGCGCGCCGCGGACCTGCGGACTTCGCCGCCGGATACGGATTTCACCTCTGGGCGCGGAACGTGTAATCTCTTCCTCGTTCGCCCCTATAGCTCAGTCGGTAGAGCGTCTCCATGGTAAGGAGAAGGTCTGCGGTTCGATTCCGCATGGGGGCTCTGGTGAGAAGGAGTCGGCCTCGGCCGTGCTCCGGATCACTGTGGCGGTGTAGCTCAGTTGGTAGAGCAAGCGGCTCATAATCGCTGTGTCACCGGTTCAAGTCCGGTCACCGCTACCCCGCGTAGTCGGTCGGGAGATCGCACTCCCGGTCGGCTACTCTTGTCTGTGTTCTTATTCATTGTCCAAGGAAGGCACTCCCGTGGCTGCCACCGACGTCCGCCCGAAGATCACGCTGGCCTGCGTGGAGTGCAAGGAGCGGAACTACATCACCAAGAAGAACCGGCGTAACGACCCGGACCGTCTTGAGATGAAGAAGCACTGCCCCCGCTGCAACTCGCACACCGCGCACCGCGAGACCCGCTGACCCTGTCGTAGGGCATCGGGCCTGTGTGAATCAGGTCTTTGACTCCGGGCCGCATCCCTCATTGGGTTGCGGTCCGGAGTTTTTTTCGTTTGTCCACCGCGTTTCCGAGGAGCTCCGCCGATGGCACTCGACCCCTCCTTCATCGGGCGGACGTATCCGCCCACCGAGCCCTACGAGGTCGGCCGCGAGAAGATCCGTGAGTTCGCCGTCGCCGTGGGTGACGCCAACCCGGCGTACACCGACCCGGAGGCGGCCAAGGCGCTCGGCCACCAGGACGTGATCGCCCCGCCGACCTTCCCGATCGTGCTCAGCATGCGGGCCTCCGCCCAGGTCGTCCAGGACCCGGAGCTCGGGCTCGACTACAGCCGGGTGGTGCACGGCGACCAGAAGTTCACCTACACCCGTCCGGTGCGGGCCGGCGACCGGCTGACCGTCGCGGTCACCGTCGACAACATCAAGTCGCTGGCCGGCAACGACGTGCTCACCGTGCGTGGCGAGATCGCCGACGAGTCCGGCGAGCACGTGGTGACGTCGGTCATGACGCTGGTGGCCCGGGCCGCCGACGAGAAGACGGGGGAGTGAGCCCGATGACGGTCCGCTACGACGAGGTCGAGGCCGGCACCGAGCTGCCGGCGCAGTCCTTCCCGGTGACCCGCGCCACCCTGGTGCAGTACGCGGGCGCCTCCGGTGACTTCAACCCGATCCACTGGAACGAGCGGTTCGCGCTGGAGGTCGGCCTGCCCGACGTCATCGCGCACGGCATGTTCACCATGGCCGAGGCCGTCCGGGTGGTCACCGACTGGGTCGGCGACCCGGCCGCGGTGGTCGAGTACGGCGTCCGGTTCACCCGCCCGGTGCCGGTGCCCAACGACGGCGTCGGCTCGGTGATCGAGGTCACCGGCAAGGTCGCCAAGCTGCTCGACGACCAGAAGGTCCAGGTCGACCTGGTGGCGACCTACGCGGGCCAGAAGGTGCTCGGCATGTCCCGGGCGGTCGTCCGGCTGGCCTGAGCGCCGCCCGGCCCCGGCGGGGCAGCGTACGGGGCCCCGTACGCTGGGGGGCGTGCTGGAAGAACTCGACGCCCCCCTCGCCCCGCTGACCACCCTGCGGCTCGGCGGCCCGGCCCGCCGCCTGGTGACCGCGCACACCGACGACGAGGTGATCGCCGCCGTCCGCGCCGCGGACACGGCGGGGGAGCCGCTGCTGGTGATCGGCGGCGGCTCCAACCTGGTGATCGGCGACGCCGGCTTCGCCGGCACCGTGCTGCGGATCGCCACCACCGGCTTCGACCTCGACGGCACCGCGCTGGAACTGGCGGCCGGCGAGGTCTGGGCCGACGCGGTGGCCCGCACCGTCGACGCGGGCCTGGCCGGTGTCGAGTTCCTGGCCGGCATCCCCGGCTCGGCCGGCGCCACCCCGGTGCAGAACGTCGGCGCCTACGGCCAGGAGGTCGCCCAGACGGTCACCGAGGTGGTCGCCTACGATCGCCGCACCGGTGAGACCGTCACCCTCGGCAACGAGGCCTGCGCCTTCTCCTACCGGCACAGCCGCTTCAAGGCGGAGCCGGACCGCTACGTGGTGCTGCGGGTCCGCTTCGCGCTGGAGGACGCCGCCGGGCGCTCCACCCCGGTCCGCTACGCCGAGGTCGCCAAGCACTTCGGGGTGGCCGCCGGCGAGCGGGTCGGCCTGCGCGAGGCGCACGCCGCGGTGCTGGGCCTGCGGGCCGGCAAGGGCATGGTGCTGGACGCCGCGGACCACGACACCTGGTCGGCCGGTTCGTTCTTCACCAACCCGGTGCTGAGCGCCGAGCAGTACGCCGCCTTCCTGGCGGTGGCCGACGGGCGCGAGCTGACCGCCCCCGCCTACCCGGCGCCGGACGGGTGCACCAAGACCTCGGCGGCCTGGCTGATCGACAAGGCCGGGTTCGGCAAGGGCTACGGCAGCGGCCCGGCGACCCTCTCCACCAAGCACACCCTGGCGCTCACCAACCGCGGCGCCGCCACCACCGAGGACCTGCTCGCGCTGGCCCGGGAGATCCGGGACGGGGTGCGGGCGGCCTTCGGGGTGGAACTGGTCAACGAGCCGGTGATGGTGGGCGTCCGGTTGTAGCGGCGGCTCAGCCGGTCAGCCAGGCGTCGATGTCGGCCAGCAGCTGCTTGCGCACGCTCTCCGGCGCGCACGAGCCGCGCACCGACTGGCGGGCCAGCTCGGCCAGCTCCTGGTCGGTGAAGCCCAGCACGTCGCGGGTCAGGTCGTACTGGGCGGCGAGCCGGGTGCCGAACAGCAGCGGGTCGTCGGCGCCCAGCGCGAGCGGCACCCCGGCGTCGAACAGCCGGCGCAGCGGGACGTCTTCGGGGTGCTCGTAGACGCCGAGCGAGACGTTGGAGGACGGGCAGACCTCGCAGGTGATCTGACGGTCGGCCAGTCGCTGCATCAGCCGCTCGTCCTCGGCGGCCCGCACGCCGTGGCCGATCCGGCCGGCGCCGAGGTCGTCCAGGCAGTCGCGGACGGACTCCGGGCCGGCCAGCTCGCCGCCGTGCGGGGCGGCCAGCAGTCCGCCCTTGCGGGCGATGTCGAAGGCCCGGTCGAAGTCGCGGGCCAGGCCGCGCCGCTCGTCGTTGGAGAGGCCGAAGCCGACCACGCCCCGGTCGGCGTACCGGACGGCGAGCCGGGCCAGCGTGCGGGCGTCCATCGGGGACTTCATCCGGTTGGCGGCGACCAGGACCCGGATGCCGACCCCGGTGGCCGCGGCGGCGTCCTCCACCGCGTCCAGGATCAGTTCCAGGGCGGGGATCAGACCGCCCAGCCGGGGTGCGTAGGAGGTCGGGTCGACCTGGATCTCCAGCCAGCGGGAGCCGTCCCGCCGCTCGTCCTCGGCGGTCTCCCGGACCAGCCGGCGGATGTCGCTCTCGTCGCGCAGGCAGGAGCGGGCGGTGTCGTAGAGGCGCTGGAAGCGGAACCAGCCGCGTTCGTCGGTGGCCCGCAGCCTGGGCGGCTCGCCGGAGCTGAGCGCCTCCGGCAGCCGGACCCCGTGCTTGTCGGCCAGTTCGAGCAGGGTGGCCGGGCGCATCGAGCCGGTGAAGTGCAGGTGCAGGTGGGCCTTCGGGAGGTCCCTGACGTCTCGCGGGTTCAGCAGGCGTTCCATTCACGAATCCTGCCGTATCGGGGGGTGCTACGGGAACCGCCCTCTTCCCGTCCCCCGAAGGGGTGGAAAGAGGGCGGTCCGGTCAATCAGGGATTGACCACCTCAGTCACGGGCCTCGGCGAGCAGCTTCTGGATGCGGCCGACGCCCTCGGCGAGGTCGGCGTCGCCCAGGGCGTAGGAGAGGCGCAGGTAGCCGGGGGTGCCGAAGGCCTCGCCGGGGACGACCGCGACCTCGACCTCGTCCAGGATCAGCGAGGCGAGCTCGGCGGAACTCTGCGGGCGCTGTCCGCGGATCTCCTTGCCCAGCAGGGCCTTGACGGACGGGTAGACGTAGAACGCGCCCTCGGGCTCGGGGCAGACCACGCCGTCGATCTCGTTGAGCATCTTCACGATGGTGCGGCGGCGCCGGTCGAAGGCGGTGCGCATCTCGTGGACGGCGGAGAGGTCGCCTGCGACGGCGGCCAGGGCGGCGCGCTGGGCCACGTTGGAGACGTTCGAGGTGGCGTGCGACTGCAGGTTGGTCGCGGCCTTGACGACGTCCTTGGGGCCGATCACCCAGCCCACCCGCCAGCCGGTCATCGCGTAGGTCTTGGCCACGCCGTTGACCACGATCGTCTTGTCGGCCAGCTCGGGCAGCAGGGCCGGCAGCGAGGTGAACTCCGCGTCGCCGTAGACCAGGTGCTCGTAGATCTCGTCGGTGAGCACCCACAGCCCGTGCTCGACCGCCCAGCGGCCGATCGCCTCGGCCTCGGCCCGGGTGTACACCGCGCCGGTCGGGTTGGACGGCGAGACGAAGAGCACCACCTTGGTGTTCTCGGTGCGGGCGGCCTCCAGCTGCTCGACCGAGACCTTGTAGCCGGTGGTCTCGTCGGTCACGACCTCCACCGGCACGCCGCCGGCCAGCTGGATCGACTCGGGGTAGGTGGTCCAGTACGGCGCCGGGACGATGACCTCGTCGCCCGGGTCGAGGATCGCCGCGAACGCCTCGTAGATCGCCTGCTTGCCGCCGTTGGTCACCAGCACCTGGGAGGCGTCCACCGCGTAGCCGGAGTCGCGCAGCGTCTTGGCCGCGATCGCCTCCTTGAGCTCGGGCAGGCCGCCGGCCGGGGTGTAGCGGTGGTTCCTGGGGTCGCGGCAGGCCTCGACGGCCGCCTCGACGATGTAGTCCGGGGTGGGGAAGTCCGGCTCGCCGGCGCCGAAGCCGATGACCGGCCGGCCGGCCGCCTTGAGGGCCTTGGCCTTGGCGTCCACGGCGAGGGTGGCGGACTCGGCGATCGCACCGATCCGGGCGGAGACGCGGCGGTCGGCGGGGCGGACGGAACTGTCGGGCTGCGGGGTGGAAGCGCTCATGCCTGCATGGTCGCAGACCGCACACGGGCCGGGCATGGCGGTTTCACGATATGTACGGGGCCGTCCACATGGCGGCCCGGCGTGGCGCGCGCGACAACCGGAAAAGAAAGAGGTTCGACCAAACGCCCTCCGACCACGTACACTCACTGCTCGACGGCCACCGAACGAACCGGAGCCTCCGCCGCCGTACGGAATCTGTACGGGGACCGGCGGAAGATGCGGTAGGTTGGTGGTCGCTACTGGGGCCGCGAGGTTCCGTAGGGCAATAGCTCAATTGGTAGAGCACCGGTCTCCAAAACCGGCGGTTGGGGGTTCAAGTCCCTCTTGCCCTGCTGCTTGATCCGTATTCAGCCCGTTCGCTCCGCAGAGCGAGCGGGCTTGATGCGGAGAGGGCGCCGATCAGCACCGTTAGCCGGCCGCTCGTGCCCTTTTCGGGGTACGCAGTCGACGCTCGGCAGGACCCGGATTCAGGTGAGGACGAGTGACGGAGACCACGGGCTCCACCGCAACGCCTGAGAGCGGCAACCCCGAGGGGACCGACGGCGCTGCCGAGACCACGCCCGCGGAGGGCGAGTCGCGCCGCAAGCGCTCTGGCGACAAGAAGTCCGGCAAGCGGGCCAAGAAGGGCGCGTTCGCCCGCCTCGCCCTCTTCTACCGGCAGATCATCGCCGAACTGCGCAAGGTCGTCTGGCCGACGCGCAACCAGCTGGTGAGCTACACCACCGTCGTGGTGGTGTTCGTCGTGATCGTGATGGCCTTCGTCTCCGGTCTCGACTACGGCTTCTCCAAGGCCGCCCTCTGGATCTTCGGCTGACGCAGCCGTCCACCTTCGAAACAGCTTCCCCGACCCGGGCCGATCCTCGGCCCGGGTCGAGCTGTCTGCGTCGGCGGGACGAGGCCGCTACCGTGGACTCGGTACTGTTGAAGTCTCCGGGGCGAACTTCCGGCGACCGCGTGAGCGGAGCGTCGCCGGTCCGTCGCGGAGCGCGCCACCTTCACCATCTCCAGGAAAGAAGCCACCGTGTCTGAGTCCCCCCTGTACGACGCCGACGAGACCGTCCGCGAGGCGGATGTCGCCGCCGAGGACGCGGCCGAGCTGACTGACGACGTCGAGTCCGACGAGCAGCAGATCGTGGACGCCGTCGACGCCGACGAGGACGAGGCCGAGGCGTTCGACGAGGCCGAGGCCGGGGAGTCGGCCGAGGAGGCCGCGCTGCACGTGGAGTCCGGCGAGGACGAGGCCGAGGAGGCCGTCGCCGAGGAGACCGAGGACGAGGCCGAGGCCGAGGCCGAGCCGGCCGAGGAGGTCGACCCGGTCGCCAAGTTCCGCGAGGACCTGCGGTTCATGCCGGGCGAGTGGTACGTGATCCACACCTACGCCGGCTACGAGAACCGGGTGAAGCAGAACCTGGAGCAGCGCGCCGTCTCGCTGAACGTCGAGGAGTACATCTTCCAGGCCGAGGTGCCGCAGGAGGAGGTCGTCCAGATCAAGAACGGCGACCGCAAGACGATCCGCCAGAACAAGCTCCCCGGCTACGTCCTGGTGCGCATGGACCTCACCCCGGAGTCCTGGGGCGTCGTGCGCAACACCCCCGGTGTCACCGGCTTCGTCGGCAACGCCTACGACCCGTACCCGCTGACCCTGGACGAGGTCGTCAAGATGCTCGCCCCCGACGTGGAGCGCCAGGCCGCGAAGGAGGCCGGCAAGGCCTCGCCGGTCCGCCCGGTCGAGGTCCAGGTGCTCGACTTCGAGGTCGGCGACTCGGTCACCGTCACCGACGGCCCGTTCGCGACCCTCCAGGCGACCATCAACGAGATCAACCCCGACTCGAAGAAGGTCAAGGGCCTGGTCGAGATCTTCGGCCGGGAGACCCCGGTCGAGCTCTCCTTCGACCAGATCCAGAAGAACTAGTCATACGGTCTTCGGATTCGGGGCGGGGCCGTGGGCCCCGCCCCGAATCCGTTTTGGTCCAGCGACGCCGAGGCGTTAGCCTGGTCCGATGTGTGTGCTGGCGACCGGGTGTCGCCCCGGTTCGGCGCACACCAGCAATCACCTCTCGGAAGGACCCGGAGAGACATGCCTCCCAAGAAGAAGAAGGTCACGGGGCTTATCAAGCTCCAGATCAACGCCGGTGCGGCCAACCCGGCTCCGCCGGTCGGCCCCGCGCTGGGTCAGCACGGCGTCAACATCATGGAGTTCTGCAAGGCCTACAACGCCGCGACCGAGTCGCAGCGCGGCATGATCGTGCCGGTGGAGATCACGGTCTACGACGACCGTTCCTTCACCTTCATCACGAAGACGCCGCCGGCCGCGCGCCTCATCCTGAAGGCCGCCGGCATCGAGAAGGGCTCCAGCGAGCCGCACAAGACCAAGGTCGCCAAGCTCACCAGCGCCCAGGTCCGCGAGATCGCCACCACCAAGATGCCCGACCTGAACGCCAACGACCTGGACGCCGCGGAGAAGATCATCGCCGGCACCGCCCGGTCGATGGGCATCACCGTCGAGGGCTGATCACCCCTTCTCGTCCCCTGTGGTAGGGCCTGCGCTGGCCCGTGAATACCACAACTCCCATCACCATTCAGGAGCAGCAGTGAAGCGCAGCAAGGCTCTGAAGGCCGCGGACGCACAGGTCGACCGCGAGCGCCTTTACGCCCCCCTCGAGGCCGTCCGCCTCGCCAAGGCGACCAGCACCTCCAAGTTCGACGGCACCGTCGAGGTCGCCATGCGTCTGGGTGTCGACCCGCGCAAGGCCGACCAGATGGTCCGCAGCACCGTGATCCTCCCGCACGGCACCGGTAAGACCGCTCGGGTCCTGGTCTTCGCGACCGGCGAGCGTGCCGAGGCCGCGCGTGCTGCGGGTGCCGACATCGTCGGTGCCGACGAGCTCATCGACGAGGTCGCCAAGGGCAAGCTGGACTTCGACGCCGTCGTCGCCACCCCGGACCTCATGGGCAAGGTCGGCCGCCTCGGCCGCGTGCTCGGTCCCCGTGGCCTGATGCCGAACCCGAAGACCGGCACCGTCACCCCCGATGTCGCCAAGGCTGTCAACGACATCAAGGGCGGCAAGATCGAGTTCCGCGTCGACAAGCACTCGAACCTGCACTTCATCATCGGTAAGGCCTCCTTCACCGACGAGCAGCTGGTCGAGAACTACGCCGCCGCGCTGGACGAGGTGCTCCGCGCCAAGCCGTCCGCCGCCAAGGGCCGCTACATCAAGAAGACCGCGTTCTCGACCACCATGGGCCCCGGCATCCTGGTGGACCCGAACCGCACCCGCAACCTCCTCGTCGAGGAGGACCCGGCCGCGGTCTGATCGCAGCCGTAGTCCGTACGGCGGGCCCGTACCCCCTTCGCCGGGGGTACGGGCCCGCCGTCGTTTCCCGATCGATACCCCCGGCGGGACGACCCGCCGCCCGGTCCGTCGTACGCTCGGCCGGTCCGCCCGCGCGCGCTCCGGCCCAGGAGCCGCGCCGCCGTCCGACCGCCGGAGAGTGCCGTGCCCGCCCTTCGCCCCGCCGTCAAGGGGGCGGCTCTGCTGCTGCTCGCCGCCGGCCTGACCGCGTGCAGCGTGCTGGCCGTGTCCGGTGACCGCACCCCGATCAGCGACCGCCCCACCGTGCGCCCGCCCCGGCAGGTGCTGCTGTCCGCCTCCCAGCGGCTGGACGACGTGGGCGGGGCCAGGGTCAAGGTGGTCCAGGAGGGCCCGGCCGGGCCGCGCAGCGCCGACGGCTCGCTGTCCTGGGGTGCCCGCGACGCGGCCGAGCTGACCGTCACCGACGAGGCGGGCACCGGGCGGCTGCACGGCCAGGACGGTGTGCTGGAGCTGGGCTACCCGGGGGCGGCGGCCAGGACGGCAGAGCGCGCCGGGGCGGAGTCGCTGGACCCGCGGGCGGCGGCGGCCGGGACGGCCGGCTGGGCCGGCGGCTGGATCACCGGCCTGCTGTCCAACCCGGGCGGTCCGGCGCACACGATGGCGCTGGCGGGCCGGCTCACCCCGCTCGGCGGCGAGCAGCTGAACGGCGGCACGGTCGCGCACTACCGGGGCACCGCCCCGGTGGCGGACTACTTCGGCGCCGACGAGGGGCTGAGCCCCGCCCGGCTGACCGAGGTGCTGGGCTACTACGAGCGGAACGGGGTCGCCACGCTCGACTACGAGTTCTGGGTGGCCCCCGGGGACCGGCTGCTGCGGGTGAGGTCCACCGTCCACGGCACGGCGGGCGCGGTGGTGACCACCACGGACATCACCGAGGACGCCGAGCCCGCCGCCGACGCCTCCGCCGGCCCGTCCGCCACGCCGACGTCCTAGCATCGTGCGGCCGAGTGGCGGGGGGTGCCACCGGGGCGCGGGAGGCCGGGTGGCAAGGTGGGCGGGAGCGGATGTTCCGGCCCGTACGGGCGGCCGGCGGATCAATGGCATCGGGGAGGCGTGGATGGCGGTGCGGCAGCGGCTGGCGGCGGTGGTCGCCGTCGCGGTGCTCGCGTCCGGGTGCGGCTCGGTCGGCGGCCCGGAGCCGTCCACCTCGTCGAGCGCGCCCGGCCCCGCGACGCCGACGCCCAGCAGTGCCTCGCCGACCTGGCCGGCCAAGCCGACCGACCGCTCCCCGCACGGGGTGCTGCTCTCCGCCCAGCTGGCCATGCAGACCGCCCGCCGGGCCAAGGTGAGCTACCGACTGGGCGCGGACGCCGGCTCCGGGCCGCTGTTCTGGCAGCCGAAGACCGCGCTGCAGGTCAAACGTTCCACCCCGGCCGCCGCCGAGCAGCTGATCGTCGTGGACACCGTCGCCTACGAGGGCGGTGACGCGGCCACCGCGGCCCGGCTGGGCGGCAAGCACTGGGAGCGGTTCGCCGGAGCACAGGGGCCGGACGGCCACCGGGAGATCCCGTACGCCGGGCTGATCGACCTGCTCAACCCGGTGGTGGCGCTGGCCGCCGCGACCGCCGACGGGGTCACCGCCCAGTACGTGGGCGAGGAGAAGTTCGAGGACTCGACGGTCGAGCACTACCGGGTGACCACCGACGCGGCCCGCTACGCGGCGGCGCAGGCCCAGCTCAGCCCGGCCCGCCGGGAGGGCCTGCGGACGGCGCTGGCCCCCGGCGGCTCGGTCTCGCTCACCCTGGACCTCTGGCTGAACGACAAGGACCAGCTGGTCCGCCTGGAGCGCACCGGGACGGGGGAGAGCGGCGGGCTGGACGACTCGGTGGTGTACACCGAGCCCGGCGGCCCGCTCTCGGCGCAGGCCCCGGCGGAGGCGGACACCGTGGACACCGGCACCCGCAGCGTCTCCCCGCTGGCCCGCTGAGCCCGGCCCGCTGAGCCCGGCCGGTCGGGGACGGCCGCGGGGGCGATTTGCCCCGGACGGCGGCGTCCGGTTACTGTTTCCGAAGCCAAAGACCGCTGGTTGTCGCCGTGCGTCCGTGAGGAAGCGCGCGACCGAAGGATCTGCGCTTCACGCGCAGGCAGCCCGCGCAGGACTGTTTGGAGCTTTGACCTCCGGGTCGCGTGCCCCGCACGTGGATCCGTCGAGTTCACACCGAGCCCCGTGCGCCTGCGCACCGGGGCTCTTCTGCTTTTCCGCAGGGGCTTTCCTCCGTCCGGTGGTCCGAGGCGCGAATGGTCGACTCTCGCGGTCGGCCGGACTTCGACATCACGGAAGGAGGCGTAAGCCTATGGCTAGGCCCGACAAGGCTGCTGCCGTCGCCGAGATCACGGAGCTTTTCCGTGGCTCGAACGCGGCCGTGCTGACCGAGTACCGCGGTCTCACGGTGAAGCAGGTCAAGACCCTGCGTCGCTCCCTGGGTGACAACGCCCAGTACGCCGTGGTGAAGAACACGCTGACCAAGATCGCGGCCAATGAGGTCGGGATCACGGAGCTCGACGACCTGTTCGCCGGTCCGACGGCTGTCGCCTTCGTCACCGGTGACCCGGTGGAGTCGGCGAAGGCTCTGCGTGACTTCGCCAAGGAGAACCCCGCTCTCGTCATCAAGGGCGGTGTCCTTGATGGCAAGGCGCTGTCCGCCGACGAGATCAAGAAGCTCGCGGACCTCGAGTCCCGCGAGGTGCTGCTCGCCAAGCTGGCGGGTGCCCTGAAGGGCAAGCAGTCCCAGGCTGCCGCGCTCTTCCAGGCCCTGCCGTCGAAGCTCGTCCGCACTGTGGACGCGCTGCGCGACAAGGTCGAGCAGGGCGGTGCCGGTACGCCGGCTCCCGCCGCCGAGGAGACCGCGGCCGAGTGATCGGCCGAGGCCACGCCTCGCTGCGGGCCCGTACGCCCGCCAATCCGTACATCCGGCACCACCTGCCGATTTAGTGGAAGGACGCCAATCATGGCGAAGCTGTCCCAGGACGAGCTGCTCGCGCAGTTCGAGGAGCTCACCCTCATCGAGCTGGCCGCGTTCGTGAAGGCCTTCGAGGAGAAGTTCGACGTCACCGCCGCCGCCCCGGTCGCCGTTGCCGGCATCGCCGGTCCGGCCGCCACCGAGGCCGCTGCCGAGGAGCAGGACGAGTTCGACGTCATCCTCGACGGTGCCGGCGACAAGAAGATCCAGGTCATCAAGGAGGTGCGCACCCTGACCTCCCTCGGCCTGAAGGAGGCCAAGGACCTCGTTGACACCGCTGGTGCCAAGGTCCTGGAGAAGGTTGCCAAGGACGTTGCCGAGAAGGCCAAGGCCGCCCTCGAGGCCGCCGGCGCCAAGGTCACCGTCAAGTGACTCTCCGCCCCCTCTGAGGGGGCTGCGGGCCGGGCCGATCACCCTTGCGGGTGGTCGGCCCGGCCTTTTGCGTTCGCGGCCGTACGGGGCCGTCCCGCGCCCGGACGCACCGGTGTGGCCGAACGCCCACTCGGCACTGTCGGTGGGGGCGGGTATGGTGATCGCTGTCATCGAGTGAGGCTCCGACCACGGCTTCTGTAACGCCGGGGCGGTCCGGCGCGATGAACGGATCGAGGCCCGCACCGGAGGCGGGCCCTTGACGAACCCGGCACGGCGCGCGATTCTCAAGGCGCGAGTCGGCCCGGTTGGTCCGCCGCCGGATGCATAACCGGTGGCTCCGGAGGGAAGTGACTCCACGTGAGTCGTGGGCCCGGCGAGTCCGGGCCGGTGCAGTACCCGGCGGGCGCCCGCGCCCGACGGCTACCGGGAGGAGTCTCCGATTCGGTCTCCGAATCAGAGCTGGACAGCAGTGTCGCCTTTGGCTACACTGTCCCTTTGCGCTGCCTGTTAGCTGCTCCGTGACTCGTCGCCCGGAGTTTGCGTTGCCCCGAAGGGGTCTGGCACCACCTCCGCAAAGCGGCTTTGACCAGGGGTTTCGATCCCCGGCAGAGGCCAGTGGCGAGGGAGGCGGGACCAAGCCCGTGAAGGCCCGGCTGGTACGCGCGTAGTGAGCTCCGAGCCCTCGGAAGGACCCCCCTCTTGGCCGCGCCGCGCAACGCCTCGAACAATTCCGCCGCATCCACCGCCCCGCTCCGCGTCTCCTTCGCGAAGATCAAGGAGCCCCTCGAGGTCCCGAACCTCCTGGCCCTGCAGACCGAGAGCTTTGACTGGCTGCTCGGCAACGCGGCCTGGAAGACCCGGGTCGAGGAGGCGCTGGAGAACGGTCTGGACGTCCCCACCAAGTCCGGTCTGGAGGAGATCTTCGAGGAGATCTCGCCGATCGAGGACTTCAGCGGGTCGATGTCCCTGACCTTCCGCGACCACCGTTTCGAGCCGCCGAAGAACTCCATTGACGAGTGCAAGGACCGCGACTTCACGTTCGCGGCCCCGCTCTTCGTCACGGCCGAGTTCACCAACAACGAGACCGGTGAGATCAAGTCTCAGACGGTCTTCATGGGCGACTTCCCGCTCATGACCCACAAGGGCACGTTCGTGATCAACGGCACCGAGCGTGTCGTCGTGTCGCAGCTCGTCCGCTCCCCGGGTGTGTACTTCGACTCCACCCTGGACAAGGTCTCCGACAAGGAGATCTACTCCTGCAAGGTCATCCCCTCGCGTGGTGCCTGGCTGGAGATGGAGATCGACAAGCGCGACATGGTCGGCGTCCGCATCGACCGCAAGCGCAAGCAGTCGGTCACCGTGCTGCTCAAGGCGCTCGGCTGGACCAACGAGATGATTCTCGAGGAGTTCGGCGAGTACGAGTCGATGCGCGCCACCCTGGAGAAGGACCACACCCAGGGCCAGGACGACGCGCTGCTGGACATCTACCGCAAGCTGCGTCCGGGCGAGCCGCCGACGCGCGAGGCCGCGCAGACGCTGCTGGAGAACCTGTACTTCAACCCGAAGCGCTACGACCTCGCCAAGGTCGGCCGCTACAAGGTGAACCGCAAGCTCGGCAACGCCGAGTCGCTGGACTCCGGTGTGCTCACCGAGCCCGACATCATCAACGCGATCAAGTACCTGGTCAAGCTGCACGCCGGCGAGGTCGACTGGCGTGACGAGACCGGCCGCGACATCGTGGTCGAGGTCGACGACATCGACCACTTCGGCAACCGCCGCCTGCGCAACGTGGGCGAGCTCATCCAGAACCAGGTCCGTACGGGTCTCGCCCGTATGGAGCGCGTCGTGCGCGAGCGCATGACCACCCAGGACGTCGAGGCGATCACGCCGCAGACCCTGATCAACATCCGGCCGGTCGTCGCCTCCATCAAGGAGTTCTTCGGCACCAGCCAGCTGTCGCAGTTCATGGACCAGACGAACCCGCTGTCGGGCCTGACCCACAAGCGCCGTCTGTCCGCCCTCGGCCCCGGCGGTCTCTCCCGTGAGCGCGCCGGCTTCGAGGTCCGTGACGTGCACCCCTCGCACTACGGCCGCATGTGTCCGATCGAGACCCCCGAAGGCCCGAACATCGGTCTGATCGGCTCGCTGGCCTCGTACGGCCGGGTCAACGCGTTCGGCTTCATCGAGACCCCGTACCGCAAGGTCGTCGACGGTGTGGTCACCGAGCAGGTGGACTACCTCACCGCCGACGAGGAGGACCGCTACGTCATCGCCCAGGCGAACGCCCCGCTGACCGCGGACCTGCACTTCGCCGAGCCCCGCGTCCTGGTCCGCCGCCGTGGTGGCGAGATCGACTACATCCCGGGCACCGAGATCGACTACATGGACGTCTCGCCGCGCCAGATGGTGTCGGTCGCGACCGCCATGATCCCGTTCCTCGAGCACGACGACGCCAACCGCGCACTCATGGGCTCGAACATGATGCGCCAGGCGGTGCCGCTGCTGAAGAGCGAGGCCCCGCTGGTCGGCACCGGCATGGAGTACCGCTGCGCCGTCGACGCCGCGGACGTCATCACCGCCGAGAAGCCGGGTGTCGTCCAGGAGGTCTCGGCCGACTACGTCACCGTGGCCAACGACGACGGCACGTACACCACGTACCGCGCCGCCAAGTTCACCCGCTCGAACCAGGGCACCGCCTTCAACCAGAAGGTGCTCGTGGACGAGGGCGCCCGGGTCGAGGCCGGCCAGGTCCTGGCCGACGGCCCGTGCACCGACGAGGGCGAGATGGCCCTCGGCAAGAACCTGCTCGTGGCGTTCATGTCGTGGGAGGGTCACAACTACGAGGACGCGATCATCCTGTCGCAGCGCCTCGTGCAGGACGACGTCCTCTCCTCGATCCACATCGAGGAGCACGAGGTCGACGCCCGTGACACCAAGCTCGGCCCCGAGGAGATCACCCGGGACATCCCGAACGTCTCCGAGGAGGTCCTCGCCGACCTCGACGAGCGCGGCATCATCCGCATCGGCGCCGACGTCGTCACCGGCGACATCCTGGTCGGCAAGGTCACCCCGAAGGGCGAGACCGAGCTGACCCCGGAGGAGCGCCTGCTCCGCGCGATCTTCGGCGAGAAGGCCCGTGAGGTCCGCGACACCTCGCTGAAGGTGCCGCACGGTGAGTCCGGCAAGGTCATCGGCGTGCGCGTCTTCGACCGCGAAGAGGGCGACGAGCTGCCCCCGGGCGTCAACCAGCTGGTCCGCGTCTACGTGGCCCAGAAGCGCAAGATCACCAACGGTGACAAGCTCGCTGGCCGCCACGGCAACAAGGGCGTCATCTCCAAGATCCTGCCGGTCGAGGACATGCCGTTCCTGGAGGACGGCACCCCGGTCGACATCATCCTCAACCCGCTGGGCGTCCCGTCCCGAATGAACCCGGGACAGGTCCTGGAGATCCACCTCGGGTGGCTCGCCAAGCAGGGCTGGGACGTCTCCGGCCTCGCCGACGAGTGGGCCCAGCGCCTCCAGGCGATCGGCGCCGACACGGTCGAGGGCGGCACCAACCTCGCCACCCCGGTCTTCGACGGCGCCCGCGAGGACGAGATCACCGGCCTGCTGGACAACACCACCCTCACCCGCGACGGTGAGCGCCTGGTGAACTCCACCGGCAAGGCCCGGCTGTTCGACGGCCGCTCCGGCGAGCCGTTCCCGATGCCGGTCTCGGTCGGCTACATGTACATCCTCAAGCTGCACCACCTGGTCGACGACAAGCTGCACGCCCGTTCGACCGGCCCGTACTCGATGATCACCCAGCAGCCGCTCGGTGGTAAGGCGCAGTTCGGTGGTCAGCGCTTCGGTGAGATGGAGGTGTGGGCCCTTGAGGCATACGGCGCGGCCTACGCGCTGCAGGAGCTCCTCACCATCAAGTCCGACGACGTTCTCGGCCGCGTGAAGGTCTACGAGGCCATCGTCAAGGGCGAGAACATCCCCGAGCCCGGCATTCCCGAGTCCTTCAAGGTCCTCATCAAGGAAATGCAGTCGCTCTGCCTCAACGTGGAGGTGCTGTCCTCGGACGGCCAGTCCATCGAGATGCGGGACTCCGACGAGGACGTGTTCCGCGCCGCCGAGGAGCTCGGCATCGACCTGTCCCGGCGCGAGCCGAGCAGCGTCGAAGAGGTCTGACGGAGGTGGGGCCGGCCCGGTAGCCCCGGGCCGGCCCGCCCCCAGGCCCCCCTCAGACCACACGAACGACTCTCGACTTACGAAAGAGGGCTTGACGACCAGTGCTTGACGTCAACTTCTTCGACGAGCTCCGCATCGGCCTGGCCACCGCCGACGACATCCGCCAGTGGTCGCACGGCGAGGTCAAGAAGCCGGAGACCATCAACTACCGCACCCTGAAGCCCGAAAAGGACGGCCTCTTCTGCGAGAAGATCTTCGGCCCCACCCGGGACTGGGAGTGCTACTGCGGTAAGTACAAGCGTGTCCGCTTCAAGGGCATCATCTGCGAGCGCTGCGGCGTCGAGGTGACCCGCGCCAAGGTGCGCCGTGAGCGGATGGGCCACATCGAGCTGGCCGCCCCGGTCACCCACATCTGGTACTTCAAGGGTGTGCCGTCCCGCCTCGGCTACCTGCTCGACCTGGCGCCGAAGGACCTCGAGAAGGTCATCTACTTCGCCGCCTACATGATCACCTGGGTCGACGACGAGCGCCGCCAGCGCGACCTGCCGTCCCTGGAGGCGCACGTCTCGGTCGAGCGCCAGCAGATCGAGAACCGCCGCGACTCCGACCTCGAGGCCCGCGCCAAGAAGGCCGAGACCGACCTGGCCGAGCTGGAGGCCGAGGGCGCCAAGGCCGACGTGCGTCGCAAGGTGCGCGAGGGCGCCGAGCGCGAGATGAAGCAGCTGCGCGACCGCGCGCAGCGCGAGCTCGACCGCCTCGACGAGGTGTGGGCCCGCTTCAAGAACCTCAAGGTCCAGGACCTCGAGGGCGACGAGCTGCTCTACCGCGAGCTGCGCGACCGCTTCGGCACCTACTTCTCCGGCTCGATGGGCGCGGCGGCCCTCAAGGACCGCCTGGAGACCTTCGACCTGGCGGAGGAGTCCGAGCGCCTGCGCGAGATCATCCGCACCGGCAAGGGCCAGAAGAAGACCCGCGCGCTCAAGCGCCTCAAGGTCGTCTCCGCGTTCCTGCAGACCACCAACAAGCCCAACGGCATGGTGCTGGACTGCGTCCCGGTCATCCCGCCGGACCTGCGTCCGATGGTGCAGCTGGACGGTGGCCGCTTCGCGACCTCCGACCTGAACGACCTGTACCGCCGCGTCATCAACCGCAACAACCGCCTGAAGCGGCTTCTCGACCTCGGCGCGCCCGAGATCATCGTGAACAACGAGAAGCGCATGCTCCAGGAGGCCGTCGACGCGCTGTTCGACAACGGCCGCCGCGGCCGTCCGGTCACCGGCCCGGGCAACCGCCCGCTGAAGTCCCTCAGCGACATGCTGAAGGGCAAGCAGGGTCGTTTCCGCCAGAACCTGCTCGGCAAGCGAGTCGACTACTCGGCCCGTTCGGTCATCGTCGTCGGCCCGCAGCTCAAGCTGCACCAGTGCGGTCTGCCCAAGGCCATGGCGCTGGAGCTCTTCAAGCCGTTCGTGATGAAGCGCCTGGTCGACCTGAACCACGCGCAGAACATCAAGTCGGCCAAGCGCATGGTCGAGCGCGCCCGTCCGGTCGTGTGGGACGTCCTCGAAGAGGTCATCGCCGAGCACCCGGTCCTGCTGAACCGTGCGCCCACCCTGCACCGCCTCGGCATCCAGGCCTTCGAGCCGCAGCTGGTCGAGGGCAAGGCCATCCAGATCCACCCGCTCGTCTGCACCGCGTTCAACGCGGACTTCGACGGTGACCAGATGGCCGTCCACCTGCCGCTCTCCGCGGAGGCGCAGGCCGAGGCCCGCATCCTGATGCTGTCCTCGAACAACATCCTGAAGCCGGCCGACGGTCGCCCCGTCACCATGCCGACCCAGGACATGGTGCTCGGTCTGTTCTTCCTGACCTCGGACCGCGACAACGTGAAGGGCGCCGGCCGCACCTTCTCGTCGACCGCCGAGGCGATCATGGCCTTCGACGCCCGCGAGCTGGACGTCCAGGCCCCGATCGAGCTGCGCCTGCCCATCGGCACCGTCCCGCCCCGCGGCTGGACCCCGCCGCTGGACGAGGAGGGCCAGTCCAACTGGTTCGAGGGCGAGTCCTTCCGCCTGAAGACCACCCTGGGCCGCGCGCTCTTCAACGAGCTGCTGCCCGAGGACTACCCGTTCGTCGACTACGAGGTGGGCAAGAAGCAGCTCTCCGCGATCGTCAACGACCTGGCCGAGCGCTACCCCAAGGTCACCGTCGCGGCGACCCTGGACAACCTGAAGGCGGCCGGCTTCCACTGGTCGACCCGTTCGGGTGTCACCGTCTCGATCTCGGACGTCATCGTCCCGCCGAGCAAGCCCCAGATCCTGGAGGGCTACGAGGCGAAGGCGGAGAAGGTCCAGAAGCAGTACGAGCGCGGTCTGATCACCAACGACGAGCGCAAGCAGGAGCTCGTCGGCATCTGGACCCAGGCGACCAACGAGGTCGCGGACGCCATGGCCGCGAACTTCCCGAAGACCAACCCGATCTTCATGATGGTCGACTCGGGCGCCCGTGGAAACATGATGCAGATGCGCCAGATCGCGGGTATGCGTGGTCTGGTGTCCAACGCCAAGAACGAGACCATCCCGCGACCCATCAAGGCGTCGTTCCGTGAGGGCCTCACCGTTCTGGAGTACTTCATCTCCACCCACGGTGCCCGTAAGGGTCTGGCGGACACCGCCCTCCGTACCGCCGACTCCGGCTACCTCACCCGTCGTCTGGTCGACGTCTCCCAGGACGTCATCATTCGCGAGGAGGACTGCGGCACCGAGCGCGGCCTGAAGCTGGCGATCGGCATCGTCGGCGCGGACGGTGTCCTGCGCAAGACGGACGACGTCGAGACCAGCGTCTACGCCCGCATGCTCGCCGAGGACATCACCGTCGACGGCAAGCTGCTGGCCACGGCCAACACCGACCTCGGTGACGTGCTGATCGACGAGCTGATCCGCCACGGCATCAGCGAGGTCAAGACCCGCTCGATCCTGACCTGTGAGTCGGCCGTCGGCACCTGTGCCTTCTGCTACGGGCGCTCGCTGGCCACCGGCAAGCTGGTCGACATCGGTGAGGCGGTCGGCATCATCGCCGCCCAGTCCATCGGTGAGCCCGGTACCCAGCTGACCATGCGTACCTTCCACACCGGTGGTGTGGCCGGTGACGACATCACCCAGGGTCTGCCGCGTGTCGTCGAGCTCTTCGAGGCCCGTACCCCCAAGGGTGTGGCCCCGATCTCGGAGGCCCAGGGCCGGGTCCGCATCGAGGACACCGAGAAGACCCGCAAGCTGGTCGTCACCCCGGACGACGGCACCGACGAGATCGCCTACCCGGTCTCCAAGCGTGTCAAGCTCCTGGTGAGCGAGGGCGAGGCGGTCGAGGTCGGCCAGAAGCTGACCATGGGTGCCACCAACCCGCACGACGTCCTGCGCATCATGGGCCAGCGCGCCGTCCAGATCCACCTGGTCGCCGAGGTCCAGAAGGTCTACAACTCGCAGGGTGTGTCGATCCACGACAAGCACATCGAGATCATCATCCGGCAGATGCTCCGCCGCGTGACGATCATCGAGTCGGGCGACGCCGAGCTGCTCCCGGGCGAGCTCGTCGAGCGCGGCCGCTTCGAGCAGGAGAACCGTCGCGTGGTCTCCGAGGGCGGTCACCCCGCCTCCGGCCGTCCGCAGCTGATGGGTATCACCAAGGCCTCGCTGGCCACCGAGTCCTGGCTGTCGGCCGCCTCCTTCCAGGAGACGACCCGGGTCCTCACCGACGCGGCGATCCACGCCAAGTCGGACCCGCTGCTGGGCCTCAAGGAGAACGTCATCCTCGGTAAGCTCATCCCGGCCGGTACGGGCCTGCCCCGTTACCGCAACATCCGGGTCGAGCCGACCGAGGAGGCCAAGGCCGCCATGTACTCGGCCGTCGGCTACGACGACTACGACCTGTCGCCCTTCGGCGCCGGCTCCGGCCAGGCGGTCCCGCTGGACGACTACGACTACGGCCCGTACACCGGCTGAGTCCACGGTCCCCGTCCGCAGGGCGGCCACCCCCTCCCGGGGTGGCCGCCCTGCGGCGTTCCGGGGGCGGCCGGGAAACCGATTAGGTTTCTCGGCAGAGTTCGCGTAGAGTCATATTCACCGACGCGGGGTGGAGCAGCTCGGTAGCTCGCTGGGCTCATAACCCAGAGGTCGCAGGTTCAAATCCTGTCCCCGCTACTGCATCGAAAGGCCCGGAGGCTTATCGCCTCCGGGCCTTTCGGCGTTTCCGGGGGGCGGGTCGTGGGCGGTCGATTTATCGGTGGCGGGCGGGGCGCGGGGGCCGTACCGTCCGGGGCATGAACGCCAAGCGCCCGCTGATCGCCGTTCTCACCGGCGCCGGGATCTCCACCGACTCCGGCATCCCCGACTACCGCGGCCCGAACGGGCTCTGGCAGCGCGACCCCGACGCACAGCGGCTGGTCACCATCGGCCCGTACCTGTCCGACCCCGAGGTCCGCCGTCAGGCCTGGCGGATGCGGGCCGAAGCGGGGGCGCTCGCCGCCGAGCCGAACGCCGGGCACCGGGCGCTGGTGGGGCTGGAGCGCTCCGGGCTGCCGGTGCGGGTGCTCACCCAGAACGTCGACGGGCTGCACCAGCGGGCCGGGCAGACGCCCCGCAAGGTGCTCGAACTCCACGGCACCGCGCGGGAGGTGCAGTGCGTGGACTGCCGGGCGGTGGGGCCGATGGAGGAGGCCCTGAAGCGGGTGGCGGCGGGTGAGCCGGATCCGGAGTGCCGGGACTGCGGCGGGATCCTGCGGCCGCGCACCGTGATGTTCGGCGAGAACCTGGACCCGGACGTGCTGCAGCAGGCCGACGCGATCAGCAAGGCCTGCGAGCTGTTCATCGCCGTCGGCACCAGCCTCCAGGTCTTCCCGGTGGCCGCGCTGCCGTACAACGCGGTGAAGACCGGCTCCCGGCTGATCATCGTGAACGGTGAGCCGACGCCGTTCGACGAGGCCGCCGAGGAGGTCGTCCGCGAGCCGATCTCCACCGCCCTGCCGGCCCTGGTCAAACGGCTGGTCGCGCGGTACGCCTGAGCGTCCGGGCGCGGCCTCCCCGGGCGGACGGTGCGCCGGCGGTTCGGCCGGCGACGTTGTGAACTCGCCGTTCCCGGTGGCCGGTTCTGCGCTACGCTGCCGCGCGGAGCGGCGTGGTCGGCTTCCGGCCACGGGGGAGGCCGCACGGGTCTCCCCGGCTCCGCGGCGGCGCGTACGAAGGAGCCCTCATGACCTCAGGCCGACTGCTGGACCGGCACGCGATCGGGGGCGAGCTGCGGGCGCTGGCGGACCGGCCCGGCCTGGCGCACCGTCAGGAGGAGCTCAGGGAGCTTGGCTTGGCGCTCTCGGGCGTCGGCGATCTGGACCGGTGGGCCGAACTCGACCTGGTGCACAGCTTCGTCCGGCCGGAGAGCGTGCGGGCCGCGGTGCGGCCGGCCCCCGAGCCGAGGTTCTGGGCCTGGACCGAAGTCGCCCTGGGCGCCCTGGTGTTCGTCCCGCTGCTGGTCACCTGGGCCGGGCTGATGCAGGCCACCAGCGCCTACCGGGCGCTGATCGGCGCGGACGCCCGGCAGGCCGCGCGTCCGTTCCTCCAGCTCTGGCAGACCGGCTTCGAGGGCCGGCTGCCGGGCTGGGCGACCTTCGGCGACGTCGCCCTGTCCGCCACCCTGTTCATCGCGCTGCTGCTGGCGCTCTCGGTCGCGCACGGTGTGCGCCGGGTCGGCGCCGAGCGCCGGGAGGTGGTGGCGGAGGGCGAGGCGGAGGACCTGCTGGCCGAGCTGGCGCCGGTGCTCACCCGTGCCCAGGTGGTGCTGAACGAGCGCCGCCGTGCCACCCCGCAGCGCTTCGTGGCCGAGCTGACCGGTGCGGCCGAGACCCTGGAGCGGCTCGGCCGCCAGGCCGCCGACACCCAGCGGGAGCTGGGCGAGGCGGCGCTGGCCGTCGAGCGCTCGGTCGCCGGGGCCGAGCGCCGCCTCGCCGAGGCGGGTGAGGCGGTCGACCCGCTGCGGCAGGCCGTCGGCGGCGTCGAGAAGGCGGTCGACGGGATCGGCAAGGCCGTCGACGGGGTCGGCCGGGCGGTGCGGGACAGCGGCGACCGGCTCGCCGAGACGGTCCGGGACGGCGCGGCGGCCACCGACGGCCTCGTCCACCGGGGCGCGAGGCAGGTCGCCGACGCGGCCGAGCTGGTCCGGCAGGCCACCGACCGGGTCGGCGCCGAACTCGCCGGCGCGGGCGAGCGGGTCGAGGAGGCGGTGCGCGACCTCGCGGTCGCCCAGCGCGGGTTCACCACCGGTGCGGAGACCGTGGCCGACGTCAACGGGCAGGTGCTGGAGCGGCTGGACGGGGTGGCCCGGGAGATCGCGCTGCTGGCCGACCGGGTCGCGGCGGCGGCCTCGGCGGCCACCGCGGCGGCGGCGCGCCTGGAGGCGTCCGCGCCGGGCGGGCGGCGCGGTGAGGGCGGCATCGTCATGGTGAAGACGGAGTCCGGGCCCGGGCCCGACGGCGGCGCTGCCCGGTCCCGGGTCAGCGACGCGGCCGCGGCCGGCGGTTCCGCCGACATCGACGACCGGACGCTGCTGGAGCTGGACGAGGTGCCGGTGCACGGGCAGGGCCGATGAGGGGCCGGTTCCGCAGGGCACGGCCGCGGGCCCGGGGCGTGCACCTGGCCGGCTGGCTGTTCGCCGACATGCTGCTGGTGCTCGCCCTGGTCGCGATGGGCGACCAGGGGGACCCGATGGCCGCCGAACGGGCCACGGTCGCGCCCTCCGCCACCCCGGACGCGAGCGCCACCGCCACCACCGGTGCCGCGCCCAGCGCGACGCCCACCCCGACCGGTCCGCGCGGCGTCGAGCACGACCCGGTCACCGTCGACGTCGGCGGGGACTCCTCGGACACGGCCGGCCTGGTCGCGCAGATCCGCGCGGCCACCGAGCGGTACGCCGGACGGCAGGCCGCCGTCGTGCTCACCTTCGGCAGCAACCGTGACCCCGGCGTCGGCCAGGCCTACGCCCACACCGTCAACGGCCTGCTCGCGCAGGCCCGTCCGGAGATGTTCCGGGGCACCACCACCCGGGACTTCATCTCGCTCGCGGACAACCCCCGGCACGCCTCGGTGGAGATCTACTTCTACACCGGCTGATCGCCAACGCCGATCGCCAACGCCCTGCCAATCGAAGGAGAAGTGCAGTGCAGATCCTCCCGTTCTACGCCGTGTGCGACGAGTCGGGCTCGATGAGCGCCGACATCGACACCCTCAACAAGGCCCTGTTCGACCTCCACCAGGAGATCAGCACCAACCCGACCATCGCCGACAAGACCCGGTTCGGGCTGATCGGCTTCTCCACCGACGCGCATGAGCTCCAGCCGCTGGTCGACCTGAGCGACCTCGACGAACTGCCCGCCCTGGAGGCCTCCGGCCTCACCTCCTTCGGCAACGCCTTCGAACTGCTCCGCCAGGCGATCGAGCGGGATGTGCGGTCGCTGAAGGCGGACGGCCACGACGTCTACCGCCCGGTGGTGTTCTTCCTCTCCGACGGCGTGCCGACCGACTCCGACTGGGACCGGCCCTACCAGGACCTGCTGGCCGCCGCGTTCCGGCCGCACATCATCGCCTTCGGCATCGGCCAGGCCGACCGGAGCGTGATCGCGCGGGTCGCGACGTTCAAGGCCTTCATGCAGGACGAGGGCGCCGCCAACCCGGCGGTCGCGCTGCGGGAGTTCGCGGCCAGCCTGACCCGCTCGATCGTCCGCTCGGTGAGCGGGGCCACCGAGGCCGGCCAGGGCATGAGCCTCCAGGTCGACGACCACGTGCCCGGGTTCACCTCCGTCTCGCTCGACAAGCTCTGAGGCCGGGCCGCCGGATGAACGCGTACGACAACCAGCCGCCGGCCGGGCGGGCGCCTGAGCCCGGGCCGGAGCACGCGCCGACCCGCAAGGGCGACCCGATCGATCTCGCGGCCTCCGTGTACGAGCACGGCTGGGGCCCGGATCCGGCGTCGGCCGCGGCCCCCGTCGAGGCGCCGGTCGAGGCGGCGCGGCCCGTGGTCTCCGGGCCGGTGGTCCCCGAGGGGTTCCTGCCGCGCCCGATCGGCCCGGGGCCGTCGGCGGTCCGCGAGCCGTGGGGCGCCGACGGCCCGGCCGTCGCAGGCCCTCTCGAAGGGACCGGGCCGGTCGTCCGGCCGCCCTCCTTCCGGGAGACCGGCCCGCTGACGCACGTCGGCCGCAAGGCCCCGACCTACCCCGCCGAGCCGACCGACATCCCCGCCATCACCGGCGGCGACCTCTTCGGCGCCCTGCTGCCCGACACCGTGGTGGACGGCGGACGGTTCGGCCCGGTCACCGTCCGCGCCGCCTCGGTCCGCGGCGACGGCCACCGCTACGCGGCCGAGTGCCGTCAGGACACCGCCCTGGTCGTCCGCACCGGGGAACTGCTGCTGGTCGCGGTGGCCGACGGCGTCGGCTCGCAGTCGCACTCCCACCACGGCTCCCACGGGATCGTCCGGCTGCTGACCCGGCAGGTCGCGCAGAAGGCGGAGACCCTGCTGGCCTTCCTGCGCTCCGGCGCCGAACTCGACTTCGCCAGCCTGATGAGCCGGCTGATCGGGACGGCGGCCGCCGAACTCGCCCAGCAGGCCGAGGGCGCGGGCCTGTCGCCGAAGTCCTACTCGACGACCCTGCGCGCGCTGCTGGTGCCGGCCGACCCGGCCGTCCCGTTCCGGGGCTTCGTCTCGGTCGGCGACGGCGGCCTGCTGCGGCTGCGCGACGGCGACTGGCAGAACCTCGAAGCGGCCGCGGACGGCGAGGAAGGCGCGCTGATCAGCACTCGGACCGACTGCCTCCCCGAGGCGTACGAGCACGCGAGGGCCCGGCTGATCACCGACACCCTCCCCGGCGACCTGCTGGTGCTCTGCACCGACGGGCTCGCGCTGCCGCTGCTCAAGGAGTCCGAGCTGCGGACGTGGCTCGGCGAGCGCTGGGGCCGGGAGGTGCCCGGTCTCGCGGAGTTCCTCTGGCAGGCCCAGGTCCGGGTGCGCAGCTACGACGACGACCGCTCGGTGGTCTGCCTCTGGGAGGCCGCGCCGTGACCGCCTCGGACATCGCCACCGCGCTGGCCGAGGGCGGGGACGCGGACCTGGCGCTGCTGCCCGTCGGCGACGAGGCCGGCCGGGGCGGCCAGGGCCGGGTGCAGCGCCTAGACGGCTACCCCGGCCTGCTGTTCAAGCGCTACCTGGACGCCGGAGCGGTCAACGGCCGGGCGCTGGAGGAACTGGTCGGCCTGCGGCTCCGGCTGCCGCGGGCCGAGCGGGACCGGCTGGACACCCAGGCCGCCTGGCCGCTCTGCCGGGTGGTGGACGGCCCGCGCTGCGTCGGCTTCCTGATGCGGGAGGCCCCGCAGGCGATGACCTGGCGGACGGCCACTGGCGCGCGCAGGCTCACCGAGGCGCAGCACCTGCTCTACCCGGAGAAGTCCGCCACCCAGGGCGTCGTCCGTCCGGACGGGGAGCAGCGCCTCGCCCTGGTGCTGGAACTGGCCGGGCTGATCGACCGGCTGCACCGCTGGGGGCTGGTGATCGGCGACCTCTCGCACGCCAATGTGCTGTGGACGGTGCTGCCCGAGCCGGCCGTGCACCTGCTGGACTGCGACGGCATCCGCCTGGTCGGCGCCTCCCCGGTGCTGGAGCAGGCGGACACGCCCAACTGGGCGGACCCGCGCTCCCCGCACGGCAGCGCCGCCTCGGTGGACAGCGACCGCTACAAGGCGGCGCTGCTGATCGGACGGACCCTGGCGCAGGACCCGTACGTGGCGCCGGGCGCGCCGCTGGAGCCGCTGCCGGGGATGCTGACGGACCGGCAGCTGGCGCTGGTGCGCCGGATCTGGGAGCAGGCCGCCGGACCGTACGGGAGCCGGCCGGACCTGACCGCCTGGCTGATGGCGCTCGGCGGCCGGGGCAGCATCCCGCTCGCGCCGGGCTCCGCGCCGCCGCCGCGTCCGGCGCGTCCGGCGGACGAGCGGCTGTTCGACGGGCGGACGGCCCGGGGGAGCATCCGGTTGCAGCGGCCGAGCTGACGGGGGCCGAGCCGACGGGTCGAGTCGACGGAGGCGGACCCGACGGGGGAGAGCCGAGGCGGCCCGAGTCGACGGAGTCGAGCCGCCAGGGCCGGGGCCGGACGGAGCGCATGCGTACGATGATCCTTCCGGCTCCCCCCTCATGGCCTGGAGTGATCGACCGATGACGACGACGGCGAAGTTCGACCCCTGGTCGGCGGCGTTCGTGGCCCACCCCTACGACGCGTACGCCGCCCTGCGCGAGCAGGCCCCCGTGACGTACTTCGAACCCACCGACCAGTGGCTGGTCTCGCGCTTCGAGGACGTCAGCGCGCTGCTCCGCGACCGCCGGCTCGGCCGCACCTACACCCACCGGTTCAGCCACCAGGAGTTCGGCCGCCCCGAGCCCGACCCGGCGCACGAGCCGTTCCACACCCTCAACGACAACGGCCTGCTCGACCTGGAGGCCCCGGACCACACCCGGATCCGCCGCCTGGTCTCCAAGGCCTTCACCCCGCGCATGGTCGAGGGCCTGCGGCCCACCGTCGGCCGGCTCGCCGGGGAACTCGTCGACGGACTGCTCGCGGACGGCGGCGGCGACCTCATCGCCGCCGTCGCCGAGCCGCTGCCGGTCGCGGTGATCGCCGAGATGCTCGGCGTCCCGGAGTCCGACCGGCACCTGCTGCGCCCGTGGTCCGCCGACATCACCGGGATGTTCGAGCTCAACCCGACCGAGGACGCCGCCCGCCGGGCCGTCACCGCGAGCACCGAGTTCTCCGACTACCTGCGCGCCCTCATCCGCGAGCGCCGCACCGCCCCCGGTGAGGACCTGATCAGCGCGCTCATCCAGGCCCAGGAGGGCTCGGACGCGCTCAGCGAGCAGGAGATGATCTCCACCTGCGTGCTGCTGCTCAACGCCGGCCACGAGGCGACCGTCAACACCACCGGCAACGGCTGGTGGGCGCTGTTCCGCCACCCCGGGGAGCTGGCCCGGCTGCGCGCCGACGTCGACGGGCTGCTGCCCACCGCCGTCGAGGAGCTGATGCGCTGGGACACCCCGCTGCAGATGTTCGAGCGCTGGGTGCTGGAGGACATCGAGGTCCGCGGCGTCACCATCCCGCGCGGCTCCGAGGTCGCCCTGCTCTTCGGCTCCGCCAACCGCGACCCCGAGCGCTTCGCCGACCCCGACCGCCTGGACCTCGGCCGCACCGACAACCCGCACATCACCTTCGGCGCCGGAATTCACTTCTGTCTCGGCGCCCCGCTTGCCAGACTGGAGCTCACCGAGTCCTACGGCACCCTGCTCCGCCGCGCCCCGGGCCTGCGGCTGGTCCGCGAGCCCGAGTGGCAGCCGGGCTATGTGATCCGGGGGCTGAAGGAACTGCTGGTCGAGGTGTAGCGGAAGCGGGGGCGGGCCATGGGCGGCGGCAGGGCGACGGGGGCGATGCTGGGGCTGGCGATCGGGGACGCGCTCGGCAAGCACACCGAGTTCGACGACATCGAGGCGATCGCGTGGCAGTGGCCGGACTGGCGGCAACTGCCGCTGCCGCAGCGCGCACTGGTCACCGACGACACCCAGATGACGCTCGCCCTGGCCCGCGGACTGCGCACCGCCCTGGCCCGGGGCCCGCTCACCCCGCTGCGGCTGGAACGGCCGGTACGGGAGGAGTTCGTCGACTGGTGGCGCTCGCCGCAGAACAACCGCGCCCCCGGGATGACCTGCATGCGCTCCTGCCAGCGGCTCAGCACGCCCGGCCGCCGCTGGCAGGCGGCGAGCGACCTCGACTCCAAGGGCTGCGGCGCCAATATGCGGGTCGCCCCGATCGGCCTGGTCCGCGAGCTGACGGACGGTCAACTGTCCGGAGCCGCCCAGCTCCAGTCCGGGCTCACCCACGGCCATCCCACCGCGCTCGCCGCCGGTGACCTCACCGCGTACGCCGTCCGCGAGCTCGCCACCGGCCGGGCGCCGGCCGAACTGCCCGCCGCGCTGCGGGCGTACGCGCTCGCCCGGCGCACCCGGTACGACGCGTTCTGGCTCGGCGACCTCGCCGACCACGCCCAGGACCGCACCCCGGAGGCGTTCATCGCCCGGGGCTGGGACGAGTGCCTGGCGGTGCTCGACCGGCTGGACGCCGCGCTCGCCGCGCCGGACGTCGAGGCCGACCCCTGCCTGGCCACCGGCGAGGGCTGGATCGCCGAGGAGGCGCTCGCCACCGGGCTGCTCTGCTTCCTGCTGCTGCCGGACGACCCGGTGGCCGCCGTCCGCCGGGCCGCGTACTCCTCCGGCGACTCCGACTCGATCGCCTGCCTGACCGGTGCCTTCGCCGGCGCCCACCTGGGCGCCGACGCCTGGCCGGCCGACTGGGTGGAGCGGATCGAACACCGGGACGAGCTGCTGGAGTTCGGCGCGCTCTGGGACTGAGGCCGGGGAACCGGTCGACGCCGCGCCGCGTCGAACCGGCACCGAGGCGCGGGCACCGGCCCGCGCCGCGACCCGAGAGGCGAGGCCGGCCATGTCCGCGACGTCCGTCCGCACCCGCCGCCCGGCGGTGCTCCTGCTCTGCTGCGCCGCCCTGCTCACCGCCTGCGGCTCCTCCGGCGGCGCCACCTCCGTGGTCCGGGCCGACCCCGTGACACTGCCGCCCGCCGACCCCGCCCAGGTCGCCGCCACCGCCGCGGCCACCGGTGCCTTCGGCCTCGACCTGCTGCACACCCTCACCGCCGACCCCGCCGCGGCCGGCCGCAACCTGGTGCTCTCGCCGTCCGGCCTGGCCACCGCCCTCGCGATGGTGCTGCCCGGCGCCCGCGGCACCACCGCCGACGAACTCGCCGGGGCGCTGCACACCGCGCTGACCCCCGAGCAGTACGCGCTCGCCACCGGCGCCCTGAACCGCCCCGCGACGGCCACCGCCAAGGGCGGGCCGGTGCTCCGGCAGTCCGACGACCTCTGGGCCCAGCGCGACCAGCCGCTCGACCGGCACTACCTCGGCGTGCTGGCCGCCGCCTTCGGCACCGGCGTGCACACCGCGGACTTCCGCAAGGACCCGGAGGGCGCCCGCAAGGCCGTCAACGGGGCCGTCGAGAAGGCCACCGAGGGCCGGATCAAGGACCTCTTCGGCGCGGGACAGATCAACCAGGACACCCGGCTGGCGCTCACCGACGCGCTCTACCTCAAGGCCGAGTGGGCCGAGCCGTTCAAGGCCGGGAAGACCGCCGACCGGCCGTTCCACCGCCTCGACGGCACCACCGCCGCCGTCCCCACCATGGCCCAGGCCACCACCCTGCGCTACGCCGACGGCTCCGGCGGCATCCTCGGCGAACCCTGGCAGGCCGTCGAACTCCCCTACGCCGGAAGCACCTTGGCGATGGACCTGGTGGTGCCCGCGCAGGGCGGCTTCGACGCCTTCCGCAAGGGTCTGGACCAGGCGGAACTGGACCGGATCCTCGGCGCGCTCGCCCCGCGGACCGTCGACCTCACCCTGCCGAAGTTCCACTTCGACACCGCCAACGAGCTCACGCCCGCCCTGAAGGCCCTCGGCGTCCAGGCCGCCTTCGGGCCCGCCGCCGACCTCTCCGGCATCCCCGGGCCGGGCGACTCCGACCGGCTCGCCATCGGCACCGTGGTGCAGAAGGCCACCGTCCAGGTCGACGAGCAGGGCACGGTCGCGGCGGCCGGCAGCGGCGTCGGGGTGGAGGCGATGGCCGCGCCCGTCCGGGCGAACCCCGTCGAACTGCACATCGACCGGCCGTTCCTCTTCCTGATCCGGGACACCGGCACCGGGCGGCCGCTCTTCCTCGGGCAGGTCACCGACCCGGCGGCCGCCGCGAAGTAGCCGGGGGAGGCGCCGCTACCCGGCCGGGTAGCGGTCCCCGAGCGCCGGGTGGCCCGGCTCGCGGCTGCCGAACAGCACCAGCAGATCGTCCGCCGTCCGCAGCAGCGCCTCCCGGCCCTCCACGGCCTCCGCCCAGTCGGCCGGCAGCGCGCTCGCGCCGTACGCCGCGCCGACCAGGTTGCCGCAGACCGCGCCGGTCGAGTCGCTGTCCCCGGAGTGGTTCACCGACAGCAGCAGCGCCGTACGGGCCGGCTGCGGTCCGCCGGCCGCCGCGAGCAGGCAGTACACCGCGATCGCCAGGCACTCCTCGGCGATCCAGCCCAGCCCCACCCGCTCCACCGCCTCCGCCGACGGCTCCGACTCCTGGGCCACCCGCACCGCCCGGGCCAGCGCCTGCACCGTCTCCCGCGAAGCCGGCCACTCCCGGGTCTGCTCCACCGTCTCGCCGACCGCCGCCCAGGGCTCCGTCCCGGCCGCCAGCCGCTCCACCAGCGCCGCGAACGCGCCCGCCGCCAGGTAGCCGGTCGGATGCCCGTGGGTCAGCTGCGCGCACTGCGCGGCCAGCCCGAAGGACTGCTCCACACCCAGCCGCCCCAGCCCGAACGGCGCCGAGCGCATCACCGTGCCGCAGCCCTTGGAGTGCGCGTTGATCGGCCCCGGCTGCCCCAGCGCCACCGGCGGCTCGAACGCCGGGTGGTACTGCACCCCGGTCAGGCACGCGTTGCCCGGCGCCCGCCGCGCGTACAGGAACGGCTCGCGCAGCAGCCAGCCGTCGTACGGGCGGGGGAGCGGCTCGCGGTCCGGCGCGCCCTGCTGCTGGGTGAGCAGCCACCGCCGGTACGCGCCGTGCACCGCCTCCGGCACCGAACCGCCGCCGCCCGACCAGCCGCGGACGAAGCCGCGGATCAGGCCCTCGGCGGTGAACAACGTCATCTGGGTGTCGTCGGTGACCTCGGCGACCAGGCCGCCGCCCGGCAGGCCCGTCACGCCGTCCGGGCCGAAGCGTTCGCGGATCTGGTGCAGCTGCAGGAACTCCACCGGCCAGCCCAGAGCGTCGCCGATCGCGCCGCCCAGCAGCGCCCCGCGCACCCGGTCCCGGTAGCCCGTCTCCGTACCCGTCGTCCTTGTCATCGCCTGCCCGCCCCTCGTCGTGACCCGCGACCTGTTCTACCAGGCCGCCCGACCGGGGCTCCGGAACTCAGCGGCGGATCTCCCCGGAGCGTCCGCGCAGGGACGCCCGGTCCGCCGCGGCGCGGCCCGCCGCCCAGCCCTCGCCGTCGCTCACCCGCACGCGCTGCGACACCAGCTTGGGGAACATCCGGTCCACCTCCTGGTCCACCGCCTCGGTGCGCGCCTTCAGGGCCGGCAGCAGCCGCTCGTCCGGCACCAGCTGCTCCGCCGTGCCGTCCTCGCGCAGGTGCCGGCCGGCCGCGGCGTCGCTGGTCGTCCGCTCGGTCGCCTCGGCCAGCCGCTCGCGGATCCGGGCGGCGTACGCCACCAGGAAGGACTGCCGGAACGCCTTGGTGCGGGAGGCGCCGTCCAGGTGCTGGCGGGCGCCGGCCTGCTGCATCGCGTGCGTCGCCTGGACCAGGAGCGAGGTGTAGAGCAGCTCGACGCCGTCCAGGTCCGCGTCGAAGCCGATCACGGTGCAGAAGCCGAACTCCTTCGCCCACACGACACGGCAGCGGTTGGCGGCGGAGACCGCGTCCAGCAGCATCGTCTTCGGGCCCTCGTACGGGTTGTCCACGCCGATCCGCAGCGCGCCCGGCGCGTGCGGGTCGGCGCCGTCGACGGCGAGCAGGGCCTCGTCGATGCTGTGCTGGGCCATGAGCTGCTGGGCCTTGGCGGTCAGCGCCTCGGCCTCCTCGGGGAAGCCGGTGGACTCCGCCTTCGCCAGCAGCGCGCGGATCCGCGACAGCATCCGCGGCTCGCCGACGGCCGGACCGCGCGGGCCGGGCGCGCTGCGCGCCGTGTGCCCGGGGGCGGGCCCCACCGGGGCGATCGGCGGCAGCCGGCCCCAGCTGCGCAGCAGCTCCAGCAGCGCGGTGGCCAGCGCGAAGCGGTCCAGGCGGTGGCGTTGCGCGAACGCGGGCAGGTAGCCCTCGTCGGACGGCCACCAGGTCTCGGCCTCCAGCTCGCGCAGCTGCTCCTGCCAGCGCCGGTCCGTCGCGGCCGCGGGGTAGCGGCGGCCCTCGGCGGCGATCAGGTCCACGGCGAGCGCGAGGTGCACGGGCTTCAGCTCGCGGCGCACCACCCGCGCCAGGTCCGCCGGCCGCCACCCGGCCGACCAGCACCGCCCGACCGCCGTGTCCGCGTACCCCAGCACCGCCCGGCTCACCGCCGGCCACTGCCCGGCGGAGGCCGCCAGCAGGGAGGCCCCGGTGTCCAGCGCGAGGTCCAGCCGCTCATCCGGAGCCGTCACGACCTCCCGCACCGCCATCTCCAGCAGCGCCCCGGCCTCCCCGCCGCCACCACCACCGCCCTGCTGCTTCCGCCTACCCACGCCGCCTACCTCCGGGGATCCCATACCTCCCACCCATGATGCCGGAGCGGATGTCCGAACCCCGATGGAGCGGAAACGGATCGTCGTGACTCGGCGTCAGACATTTTGCCGGGTAGAGGTTTAGCCGGGGATAGAGCGGTGGACGGGGTCGGTACTTGATCGCTACTATCAGCGGTAGTACGAGCCCTCCGGTAGTTGTGCACGGTCGGAGCCTGGGAACCGTCCCGGGCGCCCCCTGTCCACAGGCCCCGCGCTGATCCTGTGAACGGCGTCCATACGCCTTCGTTCGATCGAGAGCGGGTCCGATCGCGTCGCCGCCGGGGTGATGCAGCGCGTCGACGAGCCGACGTGTCCCCTGAGGTGTCTTCTGGCGGGGGAGGGTCCGACAGCAAGTCGTTGTCGATCGAGGACCAACAGGCTCATGGTGGGGGCTTCCAGCCATGTACTCGCAGCCGGTGGACCGGCTTTTCTTCATCGACGACTCGGGCGACCTCAACCAAGGGGTCTGGCTCTACGGCTACCTCGGGGTGGCGGTCGAGGCGGAACCGGGGGTGCGCTGTGGCATCGAGGCGTTCCGGGTGGGACTGCTGGTGGACTTCGGCATCCCGGTCGACTATGAGCTGCACGCGCACAAGTTTGTCGTGGGCCGCGGGCGTCCCGGCGGCCGAGACCTCCCGCCGCTTGACCGCAAGCACACCGCTCAGCGGATGCTCGACTTCCTCGGGGAGTGGCCCGACCTCACCGTCGGTGCCGTCTACAGTCAGCAGTCGATCAGGTCCAGCCAGCTTCGCGCCGACACCTTCGCCGGTACGCTGCGGCGAATCGACGCTCAGCTCTCGGCGGTCGGCGAGTACGGCCGACTGGTGATCGACGGCGACGGGACCGACCCGATGTACGAAGCGGTACTCGCCGACGTCAGGCCGGCGCGCATCGTCGGGCTCGGGTTCGCCCCGGCACACGAGAGCCAGTTTCTCCAGTTCGTCGACCTGGTGGCATACGCCGCGTTCCAGTGGGTCATGCGGGCCCCGAAGCGCACCTTCATGCACTACTGGTATCCGACCCACCTGCCCAAGGCGCACGGCCCCGAGCGGGTCTGAGCGTTCACCCGGAACGACGAAACCCCGGCGCGGGGCCGGGGTTCGTAAGAGCAGACCTGACCACAACCTACGAAGTCGCCAGGACCGCATTGCCACTCTACCGCCGCTGAGCGGGAAAGGCCATGCCATAGACCTCAGGAATCAAGCTCATCAGTCCCAATAATGAAGGGAAAACTGTGACCGTCCCCATCGAATTCAAGGAGCCGGGCGAGGGTCAGGGGCAGGTTGCTCGGGCCTCGCTGCCAGGGCAGCGAGGCCCGGAGAGCCTGCAGTTCATCCTCCGGGGTGAGGAACTCACCATCAGCGGCTTTGAACGCCAGCTTCCGGAGTTCTCCTCCGCGGGCGACCGGGGGAAGCTGGTCCGGGCCGGTCTCTCCGACCCGGGGACGGCCCTGGACGAGGACGGATGGCACGCGGTCGCTCGTGCGGTCGTCCATCCCGAGGGCGTCGCCGCACAGTTGCGGACACAGACCGGTCTCGCCTCCGCCCTGATCGAGGAGCACGTCGAGGGGGCGACGCTGCGCTCTATCCATGCCCGGGCCTGGCTTACCGAACTCTTCCCTGGTCTCCAGCCGAGGACGGGCCAGGAGGCTCTGCCCGTGGCCGACCCGGTCGTCCGAGGGGCCCAGAGCGCCGACGGTGGTCCGCTCGCCACCGTGTCGTATGTCTACCGGGATCTGCAGCATCTGCGGGCCCACCTGCAGCAGACCATCGCCTTCACCCGGCGCGCCAATCCGAACCCCTACGACCAGTCCATCCTGGCCCGGCGGATCACTCGAGCGGTGATTGCCCACCCGTGCCGACTGGAGTTCGCGGACGGCACCGAGCCGATCCACGTTCTGGTCGTCCGTGACGGCATCACTCGAATCACCAGTGCCTGGGCGCTGCTCGCGGGTGACGACGCGACTCCGGATGAGATCGCGCGGGTCGCCGCCGACTCCCTCCTCGCCGAGAAACCCACTAGGCGAGGTGCTGCGGAGCGCAGCCTGAGCCAGCGCCGGTCGCTGGGGCGCCAAGAGGAGCTCGACCAGCTGAGGTCGGACTTCCTGCGCGGTCTCGGCGAGCCGCCATCGGACCGGGCGGTCCGGATTGGGCAGACCCTGGTCGTGCCGGCGCAGATCGCGGTCGGCCTCCAGGCCTACCCAGGTGGTGCGCTTCCAACGGACGAACTCTTCGACGACGCGATGCGCAGCATCCTCGCCTCGGTGCACGTGGAGTTCAAGGGGTGGGACGCCGCCGCACAGAACGTCGAGGTGGGCTCCCGTGCGCTGCGCCGGGTGGTCCTCGCCCGCTCGGTCCAGAGCGAGATGGGAACCGTGAACCTCGCGGACATCGTGGATCTCGCGGTGGGGCGCACCGCCCCCGACGCTCTTCCGGAGGTGTTCGAGGACCGAGCGATCCCGCCGACGCCGCTGTGGCGGGCGGTCTACCTGGTCCATGCGCTGACCAGGCAGGCGCTGTACCGCGAGGTCAAGAGGCACGCCATGGACATCAAGGGCACCCGGGCGATGAAGTTCCTGGGGTATGCCGAACTGTTGGGGCCCATAGTCGACCTGCCATGGCGGGGGGCGAAGAAAGCTGTTCTCCAGCAGGCCCGCAACGCCTGGGCCAACGGCGGGGTGCTGACTCCGGAGGTGCGTGGCCCGTGGGACCCCGTGCCGGCGCAGCACTTCGTCGACCTGGTTCCGGCCGCCCTGGCGGGCGACCTCGACGCCCGGATGACGATAGCGGTCGGCGGAGGAACCGCGCTGATCACGGACAAGCTGCTGACTCGCAACGTCGGTTCGGCCGTCGGCCGAACCGTGCCGTTCCGGGCCGACGTCCACACCGTGATCGCGGACCTGTCCCGGCCAGGGAACGAGGCGGGGCTCTGGCTGCTGGCACACGCGGCCGACCGGTTCGAGGCCGGCCGCCAGGCGAAGAACTCGCTCACCGACGCGCAGCTGGGCCGGGTCACCGATCTGACGCCGTACTACACGCATGTCGCGGTCGATGTGTCGGCACCCGACGGGGTGGCACGGGACGCGAGCGGGGCCGAGATCGCGCTCGACCAGTACCACGTCGTGGCGATGTCCGACGTGGACAGGGCCGTGAAGGCCGAGCAGGACCGGCAGGAAACGGAAGGTGCGGGGACGGAGCTGTCGCCCGGCGAACGGGCGGCGGCTGAGCGGGCAGGCCTGCTGCAGGCGTTGCAGAGGGCCAACGATCGGCTGGACAATCTGCTCGCGCTCACCCAGGGCACCACACTGGAGGCATTCGGGTCCGCGGCCGAATGGGACCCGCTCTACAAGCTTTCCCTGAAGATCCAGAACGCGATCTACAGCGGCGGGATCACTCTGCCCGGTACCGACGTGTTCGTGGGCGAGGAGCCAGGGGGCGACGAGGACGAGTAGCGGTGGTTCCAGATGGGGCGGGTGCCGAGGCTGCCAGCACCCGCCCCACCTGGTCAGCGTTCGACGGCCTTGGTGAGGATCTCCGGGAGGCGTTCCAGGAGGCGGCCGGCGGCGAGGCGGAGGCCGAGGGTGGCGATGAGGGTGCCGTAGAGGGGGCCGGCGAGGAGGAGGGGCCAGGTGGGGGAGTCGGTGGCGAGGGCCCAGGCGAGGTAGGCGATGGCGGGGGAGGCGACGACGACGCTGCCGAACATCGAGCCGAAGCTGTTGAGCATCACCAGGCCGCCCTGGCCGGGGGCGGCGTTGCGCATCGGGTTGTTGTCGGCCGGCATGGTGTACGGCGCGAGCACGCTGAGCACGGCGCCGATGGCGATGCCGCTGCCGAGCAGGGCGAAGGCGACGCCGACGGCCGAGGGCAGGCCGGACCACTCGCCGGTGGCGGCGGCAAGGACGACGGCGAGCACCAGGGTGACCGGGACGGCGTAGGAGAGCACGGCGAACGCGCGGCCGCGCAGTTCGTCGCGGGCGTCGGCGGGGGTGAGCAGGGTGGCGGCGACCATCCAGAACGCGGAGCCGTCCATGCCGAACAGGTTGAGCATCTGCAGACCGAGGAACATCCCGGTCATCGCCACCAGGTAGACCGTGGACCAGCCCTGGACGATCGACAGCACGCAGACCACCAGCGTCATGCCGATGCTGGTGAAGACGGCGGCCTTGGCCCGCGGCTCGCGCCAGGCGTACCGCAGGTGACGCTGCATCACGGCGCCGACCCGGCCGTCCGGCAGGAAGCGCCAGCCGCGCCCGGACTCCTGGACGCCGCGCACCACCTCCACCGTCGAGGCGTCGGCGGTGACCATCAGCTGCTGGAGGCTGGCCCGCCACCAGCGCAGCAGCAGGACGAGCAGCGCGCCGGTCGCGGCGAGCTGGAGCAGTGCGAGCGGGTACTGTCCCTCGCCGGCGGTGCGGACGGCGTCGACGGCGGAGACCGGCGGGACCCAGCGCAGCACGGAGGCGATCGGGGCGAGCGGTTCGAGGTCGAGGCCGTCGGTGCCGGGCTTGCCGAAGACGCTCTGCGAGCCGACGTTGGCGATCTGCACCAGCAGCGCGAACAGCAGGCCGCCGAAGATGGCGAAGTCCTTGCCGCGCCGGCTGGAGAGCAGCCGGGCGTTGCCGGCGGCGACCGCGCGGGAGAGCACGACGACTGTCAGTACGGCGAGCGGCACACCGACCACCCCGGCTGCCGCCGAGGCGCCGCCGAGGGCGCCGGAGAGCGCGGCGCCGGTGAACAGCACCAGGCTGATCAGCGGCCCGGGCCCGATCAGCGCGGCGAGCACCGAGCCGCGCAGCAGCGGCGCGGGCCGCAGCGGCAGCATGGTGAGCCGGGTCGGGTCGGCGCTCTCGTCGCTGGAGAACAGGAAGAGCGGTATCGCGGCCCAGCCGAGGGTGAGCGCGCCGGTGAGGACGACGCCCGCGTCGGCGGCGGACCCGGTGTCGACGGCGTGCTCCAGCAGCGCCATCGCGAGCGCGATCCCGGCGGCGAACAGCACGCCGACGACGGCGCCGAGCACGTAGAGGGCGGCGCGGCCGCGGCTGCGCCGCAGGCCGTTGCGCAGCAGCCGGATCTTGAGCGAGACGAGGGTGCGCACGACCGTGCGGTCGTCGGGCATTCCGGGGCCGGGGGCGGGGCCGGGGCCGGGGACGCCTCCGCCCCGCGCCGTGGCGGCGCTCATCGGTCGCCCCCGCCGAGCCAGCCGAGCGCCTGGCCGTCGTCCTCGCGGACGCCGATCAGCTCCAGGAACGCCTCGTGCAGGCTGCGCCCGCCGCTGACGGTGCCGAGCGGGCCCTGGGCGATGACCCGGCCGGTGCTGATGACGGCGACCCAGTCGCAGAGTTGCTCGACGAGTTCCATGACGTGGCTGGAGAAGACGACGGTGGAGCCGGCCGCCGCGTAGCGCTTGAGCACGCCGCGGATGGTCTGGGCGGAGACCGGGTCGACGCCCTCGAAGGGCTCGTCGAGGAACAGCACGTCCGGGTTGTGCAGCAGGGCGGCGGCGAGGCCGATCTTCTTGCGCATGCCGGTGGAGTAGTCGGCGACCAGCTTGTCGGCGTGGCCGGCGAGGTCGAGGACGGCGAGCAGTTCCTCGGCGCGGCGGTCGACCTCGGCGCCGGGCAGGCCGCGCAGTCGGCCGTTGTACTGGAGCAGTTCGCGGCCGCTGAGCCGTTCGAACATGCGCAGGCCCTCGGGGAGGATGCCGATCCGGGCCTTGGCGGCGACCGGGTCGGCCCAGACGTCGGCGCCGTGGATCAGCACGGTGCCCTGGTCGGGCCGGAGCAGGCCGGTGACCATCGACAGCGTCGTCGTCTTGCCGGCGCCGTTGGGGCCGACCAGCCCGACGAACGCCCCGGCCGGTAGCTCCAGGCTGAGCCCGGCGACGGCGGCCTGGGTGCCGAAGTGCTTCCACAGGCCCTGGATGGACACGGCGGAGGGCACGGGGGCGGCGGGCTCGGGGAACGGCGACGGCGCTGACGCCTGCATGATGGCGGCTCTTTCCACTGGGAGTCGGACCGGTCGGGCCGATGATCGTTCCATGATCCAAACGGCTTGAACGACAGCCTGCCACCGCCCGGCTCGGCCTGTCTTGCAGGCCCGATGCCCCGGGAGTGTCCGGGCCAAACGGGTGACGGCCGCGGCGGTGGTGGCCCGTAGGGGGCCGGAATGCCGCCGGATCGGCGGAATCGGCAACTACTCAGGACTCCCGTTCGTCCTGCACTATGAGAGTCCAGATGGACGGGCGACGACCGTGTTCGCGCGGGGGTACCGGGAGGTGGCGGATGGCCGTTCAGCCGTGGGGCGAGCAGGGCTACGGGACGGCGAAGCCGCCCGCGTCCACCCCGCCCGTGCCGGCGATGCCCCCGCACGGCGCGGTGGCGTACGGCGCGGCGCCCCAGGCGGCGGTGCCCCAGTCCGCGATGCGCGCGGCGACCGCGGACCGCGAGCGCACGGTCGACGTGCTGAAGGCCGCCTTCGCCGAGGGCCGGCTGAGCGCCACCGAGTACGGCGAGCGGTTCGAGGCGGCGAGCGGGGCGCAGACCTACGGCCAGCTGGCCCGGCTGGTCGCGGACCTGCCGGCCGGCCCGATGGTGGCGCCCCAGATGGTGACCCCGCAGATGGCGGTGCCGCAGACCTTCCTGCCGCCGCCGGTCCTGGTGCCGCCGCCGCGGCCGACCAACGGCGCGGCCGTGGCCTCCCTGGTGCTCAGCCTGCTGGGCATGGGCCTGCCGGCGGTGATCGCCGGCCACGTCGCCAAGAAGCAGATCCGCCGGCGCAACGAGGAGGGCGACGCGATGGCCACCGTCGGCCTGGTCCTCGGGTACGTGGAGTCCGTGGCCTGGACCCTGTTCATGCTGCTCGTGCTGGTGGCCGGCACCAGCGGCGGCTGAGCGTCCCGGGCCGGGGCCCGCTCCGGTCCGGCCCCGTTCGGGTGGCGACGGCCTGCCCGGTGTGGTAGGGCGGTAGGAGGGCGGTCCGACACCGGGCGGCCGCGCGCGGGACACCCGCGCGACACCCGGCCGACGGCCGCCACCTGCGGCGTTGCATTTGTTTTGACCGCGCCCGATGCGCTAGGTACGCTCTGACCTTGTGCCTGGGGTGTCCCCGGGTCCTTGTGCGTGCATGCACACCGGTCGCCGCGCCGAGCCGGAGCGCCTCCCAGCGCGCCGCGCGTAGAGCGCCGTCGCTGTACATCAGCTCACGGGATTCCGTGCCGGAAAAAGCCCAACACACCCGACCGCGTGGGTCGACCACGGGGCCGTGTGCGAGGGAATCACCGCAGGTTAGTTCCACCAAGCCTTGGCACACAGAAAACGGAGAAACGGTGCCTACGATCCAGCAGCTGGTCCGAAAGGGCCGGCAGGACAAGGTCGAGAAGAACAAGACTCCCGCGCTGAAGGGCTCCCCGCAGCGCCGTGGGGTTTGCACGCGTGTGTACACGACCACCCCGAAGAAGCCGAACTCGGCGCTTCGTAAGGTCGCCCGTGTGCGCCTCACCAGCGGGATCGAGGTCACCGCTTACATCCCGGGCGAGGGCCACAATCTGCAGGAGCACTCCATCGTGCTGGTTCGCGGTGGTCGTGTGAAGGACCTTCCTGGTGTCCGCTACAAGATCATCCGCGGTTCGCTTGACACCCAGGGTGTCAAGAACCGCAAGCAGGCCCGCAGCCGCTACGGCGCCAAGAAGGAGAAGTAAGAATGCCTCGTAAGGGCCCCGCCCCGAAGCGCCCGGTCATCATCGACCCGGTCTACGGCTCCCCGGTCGTCACCCAGCTGGTCAACAAGATCCTGCTGCACGGCAAGCGCTCCACCGCCGAGCGGATCGTCTACGGCGCCCTTGAGGGCGTCCGTGAGAAGACCGGCTCGGACCCGGTCGTCGCGCTGAAGCGCGCGCTGGAGAACGTCAAGCCGGCCCTCGAGGTCAAGTCCCGCCGTGTCGGTGGCGCGACCTACCAGGTTCCGGTCGAGGTCCGTCCGGGCCGCGCCAGCACCCTGGCGCTGCGCTGGATGGTCGGTTACTCGCGCGCCCGTCGCGAGAAGACCATGACCGAGCGCCTGATGAACGAGATCCTCGACGCCAGCAACGGCCTGGGCGCTTCCGTGAAGCGTCGCGAGGACACCCACAAGATGGCCGAGTCCAACAAGGCCTTCGCGCACTACCGCTGGTAGTCCGTACCCCGTCACTAGACAGAGAGAGAACGAGCCACCATGGCTGCAACCTCCCTTGACCTCGCCAAGGTCCGCAACATCGGGATCATGGCGCACATCGACGCGGGCAAGACCACCACCACCGAGCGGATCCTGTTCTACACCGGCGTGTCGTACAAGATCGGTGAGGTCCACGATGGCGCTGCCACCATGGACTGGATGGAGCAGGAGCAGGAGCGCGGCATCACGATCACGTCGGCCGCGACGACCTGTCACTGGACCGTCGACGATGCCGACCACACCATCAACATCATCGACACCCCGGGTCACGTCGACTTCACCGTCGAGGTGGAGCGTTCGCTGCGCGTCCTCGACGGTGCCGTGACCGTGTTCGACGGTGTCGCCGGTGTCGAGCCCCAGTCCGAGACCGTGTGGCGGCAGGCTGACCGCTACGGCGTCCCGCGCATCTGCTTCATCAACAAGCTGGACCGCACGGGCGCCAACTTCTTCTTCTGCGTCCAGACCATCGTGGACCGCCTCGGCGCGACCCCGCTGGTCATGCAGCTGCCGATCGGTGCCGAGTCGGACTTCCAGGGCGTTGTCGACCTGGTCCGCATGAAGGCGCTGGTCTGGTCGGCCGAGGCCGCCAAGGGCGAGATGTACGACATCGTCGACATCCCGGCCGAGCTGCAGGAGCAGGCGGACGAGTACCGCGAGGCCCTGATCGACACCGTGTCGAACGTCAGCGACGAGATCATGGAGCTCGCCCTCGAGGGCGAGGACATCCCGGTCGAGCTGCTGCAGGCGGCGATCCGCAAGGGCACGCTGAACTCGGAGTTCACCCCGATCTTCTGCGGCACCGCGTTCAAGAACAAGGGCGTCCAGCCCCTGCTCGACGCCGTCGTCAAGTACCTGCCGTCCCCGCTGGACATCGAGTCCATCGAGGGCACCAAGCCGGGCGACGACACCGTCAAGATCTCCCGCAAGGCCTCGGACGACGAGCCGCTCGCCGCGCTCGCGTTCAAGATCATGTCGGACCCGCACCTCGGCAAGCTCACCTTCGTCCGGGTCTACTCGGGCCGCCTGGAGTCCGGCACCTCGGTGCTGAACGCCGTCAAGGGCAAGAAGGAGCGCATCGGCAAGATCTACCGCATGCACGCGAACAAGCGTGAGGAGATCGAGTCGGTGGGCGCCGGCGACATCATCGCCGTCATGGGCCTGAAGCAGACCACCACCGGTGAGACGCTGTCCGACGAGAAGAACCCGGTCATCCTGGAGTCCATGGACTTCCCGGCCCCGGTCATCCGCGTCGCGATCGAGCCCAAGTCCAAGGGTGACCAGGAGAAGCTGGGTGTCGCCATCCAGCGTCTCGCCGAGGAGGACCCGTCCTTCCAGGTCAACACGGACGAGGAGACCGGCCAGACCATCATCGCGGGTATGGGCGAGCTGCACCTCGAGGTGCTGGTCGACCGTATGCGCCGTGAGTTCAAGGTCGAGGCCAACGTCGGCAAGCCGCAGGTCGCGTACCGCGAGACCATCCGCCAGGCGGTCGAGCGCATCGACTACACCCACAAGAAGCAGACCGGTGGTTCCGGTCAGTTCGCCAAGGTGCAGATCGCGATCGAGCCGCTCGAGCAGGCCGAGGGCTACGAGTTCGTCAACCTGGTCACCGGTGGCCGCGTGCCGCGCGAGTACATCCCGTCGGTCGACGCCGGCTGCCAGGAGGCCATGGAGTTCGGCATCCTCGCCGGCTACCCGCTCCAGGGTGTCCGCGTGAAGCTGCTCGACGGTGCGGCGCACGACGTCGACTCGTCCGAGCTCGCGTTCAAGATCGCCGGCTCGATGGCGTTCAAGGAAGGCGCGCGGAAGGCCAAGCCGGTCCTCCTCGAGCCGATGATGGCCGTCGAGGTCACCACGCCCGAGGACTACATGGGCGACGTGATCGGCGACATCAACTCTCGCCGTGGCCAGATCCGGTCCATGGACGAGCGTCACGGTGCCCGCGTCGTCACGGCGCTGGTGCCCCTCTCCGAGATGTTCGGCTACGTCGGTGACCTGCGCAGCAAGACCTCCGGTCGCGCGAGCTACTCGATGCAGTTCGACTCGTACGCCGAGGTTCCGAGGAACGTCGCGGACGACATCATCGCGAAGGCCAAGGGCGAGTGACGTCCCGACTTTCGGGACGATAACCAACCCTTAGGCTATTAGGAGGCAACCCGGGAGGATCCGGTCGGATCCTCCCGGGGCCTCCGGCCCCCCACCAGCGGGACGGCACGGGGTGTCCTCCGGACAACCCGCACCAAAACCGATCAAAGACCAACTGGCGTCAGCACGGCGTACAGGAACTGTCCTCAGGAGGACTCAGTGGCGAAGGCGAAGTTCGAGCGGACGAAGCCCCACGTCAACATCGGCACCATCGGTCACATCGACCACGGTAAGACCACGCTGACCGCGGCCATCACCAAGGTGCTGCACGACGCGTACCCGGAGATCAACCCCTTCACGCCGTTCGACCAGATCGACAAGGCGCCGGAGGAGCGGCAGCGCGGTATCACCATCTCCATCGCGCACGTCGAGTACCAGACCGAGGCGCGCCACTACGCCCACGTCGACTGCCCGGGTCACGCGGACTACATCAAGAACATGATCACCGGTGCCGCCCAGATGGACGGCGCCATCCTGGTGGTCGCCGCCACCGACGGCCCGATGCCGCAGACCAAGGAGCACGTCCTCCTGGCCCGCCAGGTCGGCGTTCCGTACATCGTCGTCGCCCTGAACAAGGCCGACATGGTGGACGACGAGGAGATCCTGGAGCTCGTCGAGCTCGAGGTCCGCGAGCTGCTCTCCGAGTACGAGTTCCCGGGCGACGACCTGCCGGTCGTCCGCGTCTCCGCGCTGAAGGCGCTGGAGGGCGACAAGGAGTGGGGCGAGAAGCTCCTCAGCCTGATGCACGCGGTCGACGAGAACATCCCGACCCCGGCCCGCGCCGTGGACCAGCCGTTCCTGATGCCGATCGAGGACGTCTTCACGATCACCGGTCGTGGCACCGTCGTCACCGGTCGTATCGAGCGTGGCATCCTCAAGGTCAACGAGACCGTCGACATCATCGGCATCAAGACCGAGAAGACCACCACCACGGTCACCGGCATCGAGATGTTCCGCAAGCTGCTCGACGAGGGCCAGGCCGGTGAGAACGTCGGTCTGCTGCTCCGTGGCATCAAGCGCGAGGACGTCGAGCGCGGCCAGGTCATCATCAAGCCGGGTTCGGTCACGCCGCACACCGACTTCGAGGCCCAGTCCTACATCCTGTCGAAGGACGAGGGTGGCCGTCACACCCCGTTCTTCAACAACTACCGCCCGCAGTTCTACTTCCGTACCACGGACGTGACCGGCGTCGTGACCCTCCCCGAGGGCACCGAGATGGTCATGCCGGGCGACAACACCGCCATGACGGTCGCGCTGATCCAGCCGATCGCCATGGAGGAGGGCCTGAAGTTCGCCATCCGTGAGGGTGGCCGCACCGTCGGCGCCGGCCAGGTCACCAAGATCATCAAGTAATTGACGTTCTGACCTGCCTGTCGACCCAGGCGAGCCGAAGGGCCCCGCGCATCCGAAAAGATGTGCGGGGCCCTTCGGCGTGTCGGCGTGACGAGCGGGGCGGCGGCCGTCCTTGGGCTTCATCACCGCCTGCTATTCTGACCGCTCATTGGGGCTCTCCCCGTCGCTGTCCGCGATCACTTCGGGCACGATGGGTGAAGGGTGCCGACTGGTGGGGGCGTCCCGGTCGGTCCGTGCCGCCAGACCGTTCGTGGACACATGGGGACAGGCGAGAAACGATGTTCAACGCAGCAGGGCACGACCAGGCGCCGGCGGCCGGAAGGCCGGCGCCGCTTCTGTCGGTCGTCATGCCGATCTACAACGAGCAGGAGGCGCTGCCCCTGACCGTTGAGCGCCTGCGGCCGATTCTGGACGAACTGGGGATCGACTACGAGGTCGTCGGGATCGACGACGGCAGCACGGACGCCACTCCGGCGATCATGCAGAAGGTCCACCAGGACTGGCCGGAGTTCCGGATCGTGCGGTTCGCGCGCAACTCCGGGCACCAGGCGGCGCTCACGGCCGGAATCCACCGTGCGTACGGAGACTACGTCGTCTCCATCGACGCCGACCTGCAAGACCCGCCGGAGAAGATTCCGGAAATGCTTTCGCTCGCCCGGGAGCAGGGCCTCGACATCGTCTACGGCGTGCGCGGCGACCGCGGCACCGACACCGTCTTCAAGCGCCGCACGGCCGGCGCCTACTACTGGCTGATGCGCCGTCTGGTCGGCAAGAAGATGCCGAACCAGGCCGGTGACTTCCGGCTGCTGAGCCGGGCCGCGGTCGACGCGCTCAAGGCGATGCCCGAGCACCAGCCGGTCTACCGGCTGCTGGTCCCGTGGCTGGGCTTCCCCAGCGGCGAGGTCGTCTACGTGCGCGAGGAGCGGGTCGCCGGCGCGACGCACTACCCGCTCTCCAAGATGCTCCGGCTGGCCATCGACAGCATCACCAACTTCTCGGCGGCGCCGCTGCGGCTCGCCACCTGGCTCGGTCTGCTGAGCCTGGTGCTCTGCTTCGCCCTGGGCGTCTACACCACGGTCGAGTACGCCCTGGGGGAGACCGTCCCCGGCTGGTCCTCGCTCTTCATCGGCATGCTGTTCCTCGGTGCGGTCCAACTCGTCTGCATCGGTCTGCTGGGTGAGTACGTCGGGCGGATCTACTCCGCCGCGCAGGCCCGTCCGGCCTACTTCGTGGGCTACGACTCGGCCGAGGAGGAGGTGCGGGCGGCCCGGCGCGAGCCGGCCGCTTCCGCCCGCTAGCGCGTACACGACCCAGGCACCGCGAGGCGGGCCGGCAGAGAGACGGGAACCTTGGAAAGCACCGACACGACCGTGGCCGCGTCCCGCCCCGCCCGGGGGGCGGGCGGGTCGCCCGGCGAACCGGCACCGGCCACCCCCGGCCGAACGGCGGTGCGCTTCCTCCCGGCCCTCGCGGCCTACCTGGTGCTGGTGGCGGCGCTGCTCGCCTCCGACACACCGGCGACGGACATCGCCCGCTACACCTTCTACGTGCTCTGGGGCGTGCTGCTGCCCGGCACGCTGGTCTTCCGCAGCCTGCGCCGCCGCCCCTACACACTGCTGGAGGACCTGGCGTTCGGCGCCGTCACCGGCCTCGTGCTGGAGCTGGCGGCCTGGGTGGTGCTGGTCGGCCTGGGCCTCCAGTCGGTGGCGACGTTCTGGCCGCTGGCCGTGGTGCTCCCGTTCGCGCTGGTGCCCCGGCTGCGGCGGCACTGGCGGCCGCGGGGCTACCGGGCCTCTTCGCCCGGGCGGTCCTGGGCCCTGGCCGGCACGGTCTCGCTGACCGTCGTCTACTACTACGCGGCGACCCTCTCGCGGTTCCCCGTGCTGCCGGACGACGAGTCGACGAGGATCTTCGGCGACCTGCCGTACATGCTCTCGCTCGCCGGGAACGCCAAGCAGAACATGCCGCCGACGTTCCCGCAGGCGGCGGGCGAGCCCCTGCACTACCACTGGTTCACCTTCGCGCACATGGCGATGACCGACCTCGTCGGCCACGTCGACCTGGTGTCGGTGGCGATGCGGCTGATGGTCCCGGCGCTCAGCGCGCTGACCGTCCTGATCATCGCGGTGGTGGCGCAGCGGCTGAGCGGCAGGGCGTGGGCCGGCCCGGCCGCGGCGCTGCTGTTCTTCGCCGTGGGCGAGTTCACCGCCATCTACCCGAACAACGTCAGCTCCTGGACCTTCGGCTTCCCGCCGATCCGGCTGATGTCCTGGGGAAGCCTCTCGCTCACCTACAGCCAGCCGCTGCTGGTGGCCCTGGTCGGTGTGGTCGGGGCGCTGATCGGCCGCAAGGCGTCCCGGGACCCGGCGGGGGAGGAGCCGGACGGCGGGAGCGGGGTGCCGGCCTTCGGGCGCGGCGCCTTCGTCCTGGCGGCGGGGTTCGCGCTGGCCTCCAGCGCGGCCAAGGCCAGTACGCTCCCGGTCACCCTGGCCGGGCTCGCGGTGGCCGGACTGGCGATGCTGATCACCAGCCGCCGGATCCCCTGGACGGTGGTCGGGCTCGGGGCGATCATCGCCGGAGCCCAGCTCTTCGCCACCGCCGTGATCTTCGACTTCGAGAGCTACGGCCTGGAGATCGTGCCCTTCGGGAACGTCCAGCAGTACTGGTACAACACCCCGGAGCTGCGCGGCACCGCGTCCCAGCTGCTCGTCGTCGGCGGCACCCTGGCCGCGTTCGTGATCACCCATCAGGTGCGGCTGGCCGGTGCGCTCCCGCTGTTCCGCCACCGGCGGCTGAACCTGGAGCCGGCGCAGTGGTTCCTGCTGGGCGGCGCGGTGGCCGGCCCGGCCGCCTACCTGGTGGTCAACGGTTTCAACTCCAGCTACTTCACCATCGCCGCGGCGCCGTTCGGCGCGCTGCTCGCCGGCTGGGGCTACTGCGAGGCCGCGGAACGGGCGGCCCTGTCCGTCCGGGCCAAGGTCCTGCTGTCCGCCGGCGTGCTGGTCCTGGTGGCCGGGCTCAGCTGGGGCATGTACCACCACACCGTGGACTGGATGACGGTGGTGTCCAAGGCGGCCGGCATCTACAACGTGTGGCGGTCGTACGCCCCGCTGCTGCCGGTGCTCGGCGGCGCCGTCGCGCTGGCCGCGCTGGCGGCCGTCGGCGCGCTGCTCTGGTGGGGGGCGAGCCGGATCTGGCCGCGGCTGCGGGGCCGGGGCGGGATCGTCCTGCTGACGGCGACGCTCGCGGTCGGCGTGCCGGGGACGGCGCTGGACCTCCTGCAGTCCCGGGAGTACGCGTGGGACGGCACCTGGATCCTGCCGAAGAGCCAGGTCGAGGCGGCCCGCTGGGTCCGCGACCACAGTGACCCGCAGGACGTCCTCGCGACCAACAGCCACTGCTGGGAGCCGGAGAACTACACCACCACCGACCACTGCACCATCAACCGCCGCTCCCAGTGGCTCAGCGCCTACTCCGAGCGCTCGGTCCTGGTCGAGGGGTGGGCCTACGCGCCGCGCATGATCGCGAAGAGCGGCGGCGGGGTCGCCTACGGCGGTCCGTTCTGGGACGAGGAGCTGTTCCAGCGCAACGAGAACGCGGTCTACCAGCCCACCGAGGAGTTGCTCGACGGTCTCCGCCGGGAGCACCGGGTGCGGTTCCTGGTGGTGGACCGCAAGGCAGGCGCCGAGTCACCGCTGCTCGGCACTCTCACCAGCAAGGTCTTCGACAACGGCCGGACCGTCGTGTACGAGCTGGCCTGACCGGATGAACGGGTAATTCCGCATGCTTTCCACGGACGATCACGGTGTGGCCCCGCAGACGGCGCCGCCGGCCAAACGGCAGCTGCCGTCCTTCCTGGTGATCGGTGTCCTGAGCACCCTCTTCTACCTGGGGCTCTTCGTCGCCGCCCGGGCCTTCACCGATCCGCAGGTGGCGAATCTGATCGCGCTGGCGATCAGCGCGGTGGCCAACACCGCCGCCAACCGCCGCTTCACCTTCGGCATCACCGGCTCGGAGGGCGCGCTGCGGCACCAGCTCCAGGGTGCGGTGGCCTTCCTCATCGGCCTGGGGCTGAGCGCGGGCGTGCTGGCCCTGCTCGACCTCGCCGCGCCGGACGCCTCCCGGGTGGTCGAGGTGGGCGGCCTGGTCGTCGCGAACGGCCTCGCCACGGTGGTGCGCTTCCTGCTGATGAAGGTCTGGGTCTTCCGGACCCGCTGAGCGGCGGCCTCCCGCGGGGGCCACAACGACCGAGTGCCTGGCCCGCCGGCCCCGGAAGGGGCGGCGGACCAGGCACTCTCGCGTTCCGGTGCCGACAGGGCCGGCAGCGACCGGGCCGGCGCCGGGGGCCGGCGCCGGCGGGGGTCAGGCCGAGACCCTCGGCGGGGCGGACTCGGCGGGCGACTGCGGGTGGGCGGCGACGTCGGACCCGTCGGACCCGTCGGTGCCGCCCCGCCGGGCGGCCCGGACGGCCGCGCGCTCCTTGAGCCGGCGCACCGGCCACGGGGTCCAGTTCTTCGCCTTCATCACCGGGGACTCCAGCAGGTGCCAGGAGAGCGCGGCCAGGACGACCGTGCCCGCCATGGCCAGCGCCAGGTAGACCGGCTTGCCGTACTTGGCGTAGCCGAGCACCGCCAGCGCCTGCTCGACGGTGAAGCCGTAGATGTAGATGCCGTACGAGTAGTCGCGCTTGCGGCCGATCTTGTGGAACGGCCGGGGCAGCCGGATGGCCAGCCAGAGCAGCAGGTAGGCGAAGGCCGGGTAGCCGAAGACGAACAGGCCGCCGCCCCAGAGGGTGAGGCCGAGGACGACGGCGCAGAGCACCGCCAGGCCGTCGTGGATGACCAGCTTCTCCCGGTACAGCTGGAAGGTCGCGCCGATCATGAAGACGAAGACCAGGTGGATCAGCATGTGCACCGACATGGCGTCCAGGAACGGCACCATGACGAAGGACTGCTGGTCACCGGGGATGCCGCGCAGGGTGGGCGCGTTCGCCCAGTCGCGCAGGATGAGCCCGCCGAGCGCCAGGGTCAGCAGCGGTATGAACCGCCGGGCCTTGCGGAGCACGCCGCCGGCGGCGAGCAGCCCGATCAGGACGTAGCAGAGGATCTCGTACTTCAGCGACCAGAGGGCGCCGTTGACGCCGGGGTCGTAGTTGGTGCCCGTGGCCCGGCCCTCCGCCATCACGCCGGAGATGTCCCAGCCGGTGCTGATCGCGGTGTTCCAGGTGCCCTTGAGGTAGTTCACCGGACCCTGCGGGTGGTCCCAGTAGCCGTCGAAGGTGCCGTGCTGCCAGTGGTACAGCAGCGGGACGATCACCAGGGAGGAGACCAGCAGCGACCCCCAGAGCCCGGGCAGGATGCGCAGGGCGCGGTGCCAGGCGTAGCGGCCGACGGTGCTGCGCGCGCCACTTCCGCTGATCATGAAGCCGGACAGGACGAAGAAGCCGATGACCGACATCTTGCCGATATCCGTCTGCTGGCCGCTGCGGAGCCACAGCGGGTCGAGGCGTCCCCAGGCGATCGGGTAGAGGTGGGAGACGACGACGGCGCAGGCGAGTGCAAGCCGGAGCACACCGAAGCTGTTGGCCCGGGAGGAGTACAGCTCGGCCAGGGTTCCGCGACGGCCAGGCAGAGAGAGCCTAGGAGACATGAGAGCGGTTCATGCTTTCCGGAAGTGGAGACGCGGAGGAGGCCTCCGGCGGAGGGGTCCGATCGAACCCCCGGGGGATCCTATCGAGCCGGCCGGAGGCCTTCACCGCGCCGGTCGAATCGTTAGCGGCCGGTGTCCGGGGACGAACCGTCCTTGGCCGCGTGCTCCCAGAGGGTGCGGACGGCCTCGCGCAGGCTGCGGCGCGGCGTCCAGCCGAAGGCCCGCTCGATGGCGGTGACGTCCAGCTGCTGCCACTCGGTCTCCGGGCCGCTGCCGTCCGGCGCCGGCACCTCGGTGATCCTGGTCGGCACCCCGCTGACCTCGATCAGCAGCTCGACCAGCTCGCGGGCCGAACTGGCCCGGCCGAGGCCGACGTTGAGGACGGCCGGGGCCTTCGGGTCGGTCGGCAGGGCGGCGACGATGGCGTCGACGGTGTCCTGGAGGTCCACGAAGTCCCGCTGGGCGGTGAGCGGCTGCAGGGCCAGCTCGGCCTCGGTCCCGGCGGCCCGGGCCTCGGCCAGCTTGCCGGCCATCACGCCGAGCAGGCTGTGCGAGGGCTGGCCCGCGCCGACGACGTTGCCGAGCCGCAGGACGACGGCGTCCAGCCCGTCCTGGCGCACGGCGTCCGCGATCAGCTCGGTGGCCCGCAGCTTGAGCTGCCCGTAGACCATCGACGGGTGGGGCTCGGAGTCCTCGGCGAGGCTGACGCCGATCGGGCAGAGGCCGTACTCGTGCACGGTGCCGAGGTGGACCAGGCGCGGGGGAGCGGCCATCGACCGCAGGGCCTCCAGCAGCCGGGTGACCATGCCGACGTTGGCGCCGACCATCTGCTCGTCGGTCAGGCCCCACATGCCGCCGGCCGCGTTGACCACCACGTCGATCCGGTGCTCGGCCAGCAGATCGGCCAGCGAGGCCGGCGGGTCCTCGGTGAGGTCCAGCCGGGCGAAGTCGCCGGGCAGGGCGTCGGCCGGCTCCTTGCGGGCGATGGTGAGCAGGTGGTGGCCCCGCTCCGCGAGGGTGGCGAGGATGGTGCGCCCGATGAAGCCGGTGCCGCCGAGGACGGCGACCCGGGGGAGAGCGGTGCTGCTAGCGGCCATGGCCTCTGGTTCCGGTAGGTCGGTTACGGGGTGGGGCGGTGCGCGTGCTCAGTAGCGGTCGGTGCCGGCGACGTGCCGCAGCAGGGTCTTGGCGCCGTCGCCGTGCCGGTTCTTGACCGCGCCCGGGACCATGGTGAGCGCGTGGATCCGGGAGGAGAGGTGCAGGCGGGAGGCCTTGGCGGCGCGGGACCAGCCGTGCGCGTCCAGGCGGTCGGCGACGTCCCGGAAGAAGCGGTTGGCCTCCTCGAAGCGGACGCCGGTGAAGGCCTGCGCGGAGGAGATGCTGACGGCGTGCCGGCGGTACTGGAAGGTGACCCGGTCGGTGATCATCATCTGCTCGCCGGTCTGCAGCAGGTCGATGACCAGCGCCAGGTCCTGGGTCACCTCCAGGTTGTCCCGGAAGCCGACCGCCTTCACGGCCTCGGTGCGCCAGCAGATGGAGGGGAAGAACAGCCAGTTGCCGCGGAGCAGGCTGATGGCCAGCTCCTCCCCGCTCATCAGCTTGCGGCCCTGGACCTTGGGCGCGTAGATGCGCTTCTTCGCCTGGTCCACCAGCCCCTCGGTGGGCGTGCCCTCGCCGTCGATCACCTGGACGCCCGGCTGGACCATGCCGATGTCCGGGTTGTCCTTGAGGATGGCCCGGGCGGTCTCGACGTAGTTGGGCAGCATGATGTCGTCGGTGCCCATCATGACGAAGTGCTGCTCGCGCACCAGGCCCAGGCACTTGCGGTAGTTGCCGGTGACGCCGAGGTTCTGCTCGTTGCGCTGGTACGAGACCCGCTCGTCGCCGAGTTCGGCGAACCAGCCCGGGACGTCCGGCTCCTTGCCGTCGTCCACCACGGTGAGGCGCCAGTCCGGGTCGCTCTGGGCCAGGACGCTGCGGACGGCCGCCTGCATCAGGGCGACGTTGCCGTAGTAGGGCAGCATGATGTCAAGAGTTGTCATGAGCGGCGCACCAGGTGTTTTCCGGGTAGGAGGGGACGGCGAGAAGGCTACTGGCCGCTGAGCGAGCGCCGGTAGCGCAGGCACTCCTCGTAGTCCGGCAGCAGGCCGGTCTCGATGGCCTCGGCCAGCGTCGGGGCGGCGGCGTCCCGGGCGGACAGCTGCGGGACCTCGGCCGGCCACTCGATGCCCAGGTCGGCGTCGAGCGGGTGCACCGCGTGCTCGCCGGTCGGGTTGTAGGTCTCCGAGCAGACGTAGGAGAGCGTCGCGTCGTCGCTCAGCGCGCAGAAGCCGTGGCCCAGGCCCTCGGAGATGTAGACCGAGCGGCGGTCCACGTCGTCGAGGCGGACGAACTCCCAGCGGCCGAAGGTCGGCGAGCCGACCCGCAGGTCGACGATCACGTCCAGCACGGCGCCGCGCACGCAGCTGACGTACTTGGCCTGGCCGGGCGCGACATCGGCGAAGTGGATGCCGCGGACGACGTCCTTCGAGGAGACCGAGAGGTTGCCCTGGGCCATCCGCAGCGGGTGGCCGACCACCTCGGACAGCCGGTCGAAGCGGTACCACTCCATGAACAGGCCGCGCGGGTCGCCGTGCTGCTGCGGGGTGATCTCCCAGGCGCCCTCGATCGACAGCTCGCGGAACTTCATCGGGCGTCCTCCTCGTCCAGCAGGTTCACCAGGTACTGGCCGTAGCCGCTCTTCAGCAGCGGCTGCGCCAGCTCGCGCAGCCGGTCGGAGGTCAGGAAGCCGGCCCGCCAGGCCGCCTCCTCGACGCAGCCGATCTTGAAGCCCTGGCGCTCCTCGATGACCCGGACGAACTCCGAGGCCTGCACCATCGAGACGAAGGTGCCGGTGTCCAGCCAGGCGGTGCCGCGGTCCAGGACGGTGACCTGGAGCTCGCCGCGCTGGAGGTAGGAGTCGTTGACGGCGGTGATCTCCAGCTCGCCGCGGGCGCTCGGGGTGATCGTGCGGGCGATCTCCACCACGCGGTTGTCGTAGAAGTACAGGCCGGGCACCGCGTAGCGGGACTTCGGCCGCTCCGGCTTCTCCTCGATCGAGATGACCTGGCCGGACTCGTCGAACTCGACCACGCCGTAGGCGGTCGGGTCGGCGACCGGGTAGGCGAAGACCATGCCGCCCTTGGGGTCGGTGCGCTGGGCGAGCCGGGTGCCGAGGCCGCTGCCGTGGAAGATGTTGTCGCCGAGGATCAGCGCGACCGGCTCGTCGCCGATGAAGTCCGCGCCCAGCACGAACGCCTGGGCGATGCCCTCCGGGCGCTCCTGGACGGCGTACTGGAGCTCCAGGCCGAACTGCGAGCCGTCGCCGAGCAGCCGCTCGAACTGCTCCTTGTCCTGGGGCGTGGTGATGATCAGGATTTCGCGGATCCCCGCCATGATCAGCGTGGAGAGCGGGTAGTAGATCATCGGCTTGTCGAAGACCGGGAGGAGCTGCTTCGAGACTGCCCGCGTGAGGGGCCAGAGGCGGGAACCGGTGCCGCCCGCAAGAAGAATGCCGCGCATGGCGGACACCTTACGTGGCCTGCCCGACCGCGCGGCAACCAGCCTTCGGACGCCCACGCAGCATCGCCCGGACCCGGGACGGAGCGTCCCCGCGCGCGCACTATACTCAGCCGCACTATGCGTATCCTCGTCACCGGCGGCGCCGGATTCATCGGGTCCCAGTTCGTCCGCGCGCTGCTGTCGGCGGATCCCGCGGCCCGCGTCACCGTCTTCGACAAGCTGACCTACTCGGGCGTGGAGGAGAACCTCGCGCCGGTCGCGGACCACCCGGGCTACACCTTCGTCCGCGGTGACATCTGCGACATCGACGCCGTCGACCAGGCGATGCCGGGCCACGACGCCGTCGTGCACTTCGCGGCCGAGTCGCATGTCGACCGCTCCATCGCGGGCGCCGGCCCGTTCGTCATGACCAACGTCGTCGGCACCCAGGTGCTCCTGGACGCGGCCCGCAAGCACGGCGTCGGCCGCTTCGTGCACGTCTCCACCGACGAGGTCTACGGCTCCATCACCGAGGGCTCCTGGACCGAGGAGTGGCCGCTCGCGCCGAACTCCCCGTACTCCTCCTCGAAGGCCGGCTCGGACCTCCTCGCCCTGGCCTACCACCGCACCCACGGCATGGACGTGGTGGTCACCCGCTGCTCCAACAACTACGGGCCGTACCAGTTCCCCGAGAAGGTCATCCCGCTCTTCACCACCAACCTGATCGATGGCAAGCGCGTCCCGCTGTACGGCGACGGCGGCAACATCCGCGACTGGCTGCACGTCTCGGACCACTGCCGCGGCATCGACCTCGCGCTGCGCAAGGGCCGGGCCGGCCAGGTCTACAACATCGGCGGCGGCGTCGAGCTCACCAACAAGGAGCTCACCGGCCTGCTGCTGGAGGCCGCCGGCCAGGGCTGGGACATGGTCGACCGCGTCGAGGACCGCAAGGGCCACGACCTGCGCTACTCGCTGGACATCAGCAAGATCCGCGAGGAGCTCGGCTACGAGCCGCAGGTCACCTTCGAGGAGGGCCTCGCCTCGACCATCGCCTGGTACCGCGAGAACCGCGCCTGGTGGGAGCCGCTCAAGGTGAGGGCCGCGCAGCAGTCGTGAACCACGAGGGCAGCCCGGCGCCCGCGCGCCGTTCCCCGCTGGCCAAGGTCGTCAGCGCTCTCCCCCCGGGCACCCAGCTGGTGATCGGGGGGACGGTGCTGCTCGGTGCCGCCTCCTACGTCCACCTGATGGCGGCCGGCTACAGCCTCGGCAAGCCGGAGATGGCCTCGGTCTCGCTGCTCTGGACGATCCTCATGTCGGTCGGCCTGGGGCTCTTCTTCCCGGTCGAGCAGGAGCTGACCCGGATCGTCGCCGCCCGGGCGGTCGGCGGCCAGGGCGCGGCGCCGGTGGTGCGCCGGATCCTGCTGATCACCCTCGGGATGCTGGCCGTGATGGCGGTCGGCATGGCGGTCGCGGCGCGCCCGCTGGCCCGCACCTTCTTCGACGGCCGCACCGACATGGTGATGGCGCTGGGCGTCTCCTTCGCCGCGATGGCTGCCAGCAACGTCAGCCGCGGCGTGCTGGCCGGCCTCAACCGGTTCGGCGCGTACGGCGCCCAGCTGGCGGTGGACGGCGCGCTGCGGATCGTGCTGGCGGGCGGCTGCGCGCTGGCCGGCGTCCGCTCGCCGCTGGCGTTCGCGCTGATCCTCACCGTCGCCCCGCTGGTGGGCGTGGTGGCGACGGCCCGGCCGCTGCTCTCCGGCGTGCAGGGCGGGCCGGCGGCCGGCTGGGGGAGCCTCACTTCCGGTCTGGCCCCGCTGGTCGCCTCCACCCTGCTCTCGCAGGTGGTGGTCAACGCCGCGGTGGTCTCCACCCAGCTGCTCGCCCCGGACGACGCCGCCCTGGTGGCCGGCCTGCTGAACGCCGTGGTGCTGGCCCGGGTCCCGCTGTTCGTCTTCGGTTCGCTCCAGGCCTCGCTGCTGGCCGGCCTGTCGAGCACCGCGGCGGCCGGCGACCGGGCCGGGTTCTCCAAGCTGCTGGTGCGCACCTGCGCGGTCGTCACGGTGCTCGGCGTGGCCGGCGGCATCCCCGCCACCGTCCTCGGCCCGTGGCTGATCCAGGTGCTCTTCAAGGCCGACGACGTGCTCGGCTCGCTCGACTTCCTCTTCATGTCGGCCGGTACGCTCTGCTACATGCTCGCGATGGTGCTCGGCCAGGCGCTGCTGGTGCTGCACCGTCACCGTCTCCAACTGCTCGGCTGGGCGTCGGGTGTTGTTGCGCTGATCGTGACCACTCTGGTACCGGGGCCGATCGCGACCCGGGTCTGCCTCGCCTACACTGTTGGTTCGCTCGCCGCTGTCGCATGCATGTTCGCCGCGGTCTGGCTCACCTTCCTGCGGAAGCCGCCGACATCCGAGGCCGGTTCGCCCGAGTCCGCCCGTCCCTCACTCGTGGACTCGGTATGACCACCCGCCACTGTCGCCGAGGTCCGCAGCCCGTCTCTCTTCGCACCCTGAAACTCGCGGCCGGCGGCCGCGGCATGGAGTCATGATGTCCGACTACGACGACGTGTGGCTGGTCATCCCGGCCTACAACGAGGGAACCGTCATCGCCGACGTGATCGAGGGGGCTCGGAAGACCTTCCCGAACATCGTCGTGGTCGACGACGGCAGCACGGACAACTCGGCCGAGCACATCATGACCACCGGCGCGCACCTGGTCCAGCACCCCGTCAACCTCGGCCAGGGCGCCGCGCTGCAGACCGGCCTGAACTACGCGCTCAAGCAGCCCGGCTCCAAGTACTTCGCGACCTTCGACGCCGACGGCCAGCACCAGACGCACGACGTCGAGAAGATGGTCGCCCTGCTCCGGGCCGACGAGGCCGACGTGGTCCTCGGCTCCCGGTTCATCGAGCAGACCGGCGAGGTGCCGTGGATCAAGCGGGTGGTCCTGCGGACCGCCGCGACGATCAGCCCCACCGCACGCAAGCTCAACCTGACGGACTCCCACAACGGACTCCGCGTCATCAACCGCGAGGCCGCGACCAAGCTCCGCATCACCATGAACGGCATGGCCCACGCCTCCGAGATCGTCGCCTTCCTGGCGGCCTCGGACCTGCGGGTCATGGAGGTGCCGGTGGACATCCTGTACACCGACTACTCCCGTTCCAAGGGCCAGTCGCTGATTAACGGCGTCAACATCCTCTTCGACATCTCGCTCAGGGAGCGTGGCCGCAAGTGAAGTACATCTGGATCCAGTTGCTGCTCATGGTCGGCACGGGTGTGCTCGTGCTCGCCTTCGTCCGCCGCTGGGACGCCGCCCACACCCGCGCCTGGAAGCGGATGGCGTTCTTCGCCTTCGTCGTCGCCAACGTCTACGCGGTCCTGCGGCCGCAGGACGTGACCTGGATCGCCAACAAGCTCGGCGTCGGCCGCGGCACCGACCTGGTGCTCTACCTGCTGGTCGTCGCGATGGCGTTCATGACCCTGAACACCTTCATGCGCTTCCGCTCGCTGGAGAAGAAGCTCACCGACCTGGCCCGCACCGTCGCGGTGAACGACGGCCAGCGCGTGAACACCGACCGCTTCGAGACCTCGGCCGCCGACGAGCGGGTCCCGCAGCTCTGACGGCGCTCCGGTCCCGGGAACCCCACGGCGGGCCACGCCGGGTTCCCCAACGTTTCTGAAGAACGGGAATCATGTCTGCGACGGCCACCGGGCCTCGAATAATCGCGCGTCAGCGGCACGTCTCCGGTGCCGACGATGCCCGGCCGTCCCTGCTCGGGCGGCTGCTGCCCGGGGCCGTCGAGGCAGCGGCGGGTGTTCTCGTTGCCCTCGGGTTCACCTGGATCTGCACATTCATCCGGGTCAACCCGATGCAGCGGGTGGGCCAGGTCAGCGGCCTGGCCGCGCTCCAGCTGCGGTTCATCCTGGTCTTCATCGCCATCGCCCTGCTGTGGTGGGCGGCGAGCCGCTGGTTCTCGCGCCCGATCGCGCTGCGGACCGCCGCGGCCTCCCTGTCGGGCCTCGCCACCGGGCTGTACGCCGGCGGGGTCGCCGTCGCGCTGCGCGGCACGGTCTGGCCGCTCAACGGCAGGCGCGGCGACTCCGGGCAGTTGCAGCTGTGGGTCGGCGACATCCTCGCGGGCCGCCCGATCTCCAGCGTCTACCCGCCGCTGTTCCCGCACCTGCTGGCCCGCTGGACCGACCTCCTCTACCCCGACCGGCCCGGCCTGGGCCTGAAGATGCTCGGCCTGGTGCTGATCGCGCTGACCGGGCCGGTGGTCTACCTGGCGTGGCGGCTGCTGCTCCCGCCGCTGTGGGCGCTCGCCATCGGCGTGGTGCCGGTCTTCCCGATCGTCCACGCGGCCAAGCCGTACGTGGACGTGGCGCTGCTGGTCCTCATCCCCGTCCTGGCCCGGCTGGTCACCAGCGTGCTGAGGTCCACCGGCAAGAGCGTGCGGACCGCGCTGCTCACCGGCGCCGCCTACGGGCTCGCCCTGGCGCTGCTCTTCCTCTGGTACTCCGGCTGGTTCGTCTGGTCGGCGCCCGGTGCGCTGGCGGTGACGGTCCTCACCCTGGTCAAGATCGCCAAGCGGGGGAAGGCCGCCGTGCTGAGGGCCGCCGCCCTGCTGGGCGCGACCGGGGCGGTCTTCCTGCTGGTGGCCGGCACCTACCTGCAGCGGCTGCTCGCCGGGTCGGACACCCCCGACACCTACATGTACTTCGACACCAACGTGGACCCCGCGTACTTCGCGATGTGGCAGGGGGACTCGCCCGGCGTGATCGCCAACGGCGCCTGGCCGCTGCCCGGGGAGCTCGGCGGGGTCGGCGTCTTCGTCCTGCTGCTGATCGTCGGCGTCGGCGTCGCGCTCTGGCTCGGCCCGGCCCTGCCGGTGGTCCAGGTCGCCGCGTTCTGCATGCTCGGCGCTTTCCTGATGCGCTACTGGTTCGCCTCGCACATGGAGCGCGACCAGCTGGTGCAGCTGTACCCCCGCACCTCCGCCGAGCTGCTGTACTGCGGCATCGTGCTCTGCGGCATGGCCTGCTACCTGCTCAGCCGGAAGTTCGCCGCCCGCGAGGAGACCGGGGAGGGGGAGCGGGCGGAGTCCTTCGCCCGCACCGTCCGCGTTCCCGCGCTGCGGACCGGGGGAGCGGTGCTCTGCGCGCTGGCGTTCTTCTTCTCGATGGCCGGCTCCTCCACCGTCGACCGTTTCATGCCCGCCAACCAGGGCTCGTGGGGCTCGTTCGCGTGGTTCGCGCACATCACCACGCAGCCGGACGGCAAGTGCCCCGTGTTTGCCCCCGAGGGCAAGTGCGGGTAAGCACCATCCGCCCGCTGCGGGGGTTCGGCGGAGGATCGGCGGTTGGCGTGGGTGTTGTGCGGCGTGGAAGAATCCCGAACGCCTCGGGGCGCACCGCCCCCATGGCCTGTTCCAACCGAACGCCGCAGTGGATCGAACCTGCGGCCGGCGCCCCCCGGACGTGGCGGCGCCGCCTCACGGAAGTGGACCGAGATGACAGATCTGGCCCCGGACGTGGTCCGTGAGAAGGGCCCCTCGCGCGAAGCCGGAGCCGCGGCGCCACCCGTCGCCCCGGCGGCGGACAAGCCCGGGCTGATGACCCGCCGCTGGGCCCAGATCACCGCCGAGGTCGTGGTCGGGGTCGTCGCGGCGCTGGGCTTCACGCTGCTCTGCACCCGTATCGACATCAACCCGCTGAACCGGATCGGCCAGGTCAGCGGGCTGGCCAAGATCCAGCAGTACGTCACGATCGTCGGCCTGCCGATGCTCGCGGTGCTGCTGTTCACCGCCTACCGGGGCACCCTGCGCCGGCACCGGCTCACCCAGCGGCTGGTCTGCTCCGCCCTGGCCGGCCTGTCCACCGGTGTGGTGGCCGGCGGCATCGTGGTGGCCCTGCACGGCACGCCCTGGCCGCTCGGCGGCCAGGAGGGCGACCCGAGCGTCCTGGTCCACATGGCCACCGGCATGCTGGACGGCAAGGGCCTGCCCGGCGTCTACCCGCCCGGCTTCCCGGCGCTGATCGCGCTCTGGGCGAAGTACCGCTACAACGGCGTCGGCAGCGAGGGCTTCGCCCTGCAAGACCTGCAGATCTTCTTCAGCGCGCTGGTCGGCCCGATGAGCTACCTGGCCTGGCGGCTGCTGCTGCGCCCGTTCTGGGCCCTGCTGATCGCGGTCCCGGCCGCCGTGGTCTTCCTGGACCCGATCCGCCCGTACAGCCACGTGGTGATGATCGTCCTGGTCCCGCTGCTGACCGCGGTCCTGCGCGAGGTGCGCCGGGCCGGCGAGCTGAGGATGCCGACCGCCCTGCTGCGCGGGCTCGGGTTCGGCGTCGTCTTCGGCCTGCTGTTCCTCTGGTACTCCGGCTGGTACCTGTGGTCGGCCCCCGGCATCGCCGTGCTGACGCTCTTCGTCTTCCCGTGGCGCGGGGGGAAGGAGGCGGTCCGCAACGGGCTGGCCCTGATCGGCACCACCGTGGTGAGCGCCGGCGTCGTCGGCTCGCCGCTGCTGTACCAGCTGGCCAAGGTGGGCTCGGACGTCCCGGACCGGTACGGCTACATCATGACCTACACCGACCCGGCCTACGTGATGGGCTGGCTGTCCGACCGGGTCGGCCAGACCACCTACCACGACTACCCGGACACGGGTGACCTCGCCGGGCAGAGCGGCTTCACCATCCTGCTGCTCGCCGGCGTCGGGCTCGGCCTCGGGCTGGGGCTGCGCAGCCTCGCCGTGCGGACCGCCGCCGCGGTACTGGCCGGCGCCTGGCTGATGCGGTTCACCTTCGCCGGCTCGATGGCGCAGAGCGGGACCGTCGCGCTGTACCCCCGGACCACCTGGATCATCATGTACTGCCTGATGATCCTCGCCGTGCTGGGCCTGATGGCGGCCTACCACCGCGGCGGCGGCTGGGTGGAGCGGACGTTCCGCAAGGAGGACGCGCCGGCCGGCACCACGGTGATCCCGGGCCGCACCCAGCGCCAGCTCGCCGCCGGCCTGGTCTGCGCGCTCGCCCTGTTCGGCACCATGGGCGCCTCCTGGTCGGTCAACCGCTACATGCCGGAGCACGAGAAGTACGGGCGGATGGGCCTGGACGCCTGGCGCGCCCACACGATCAAGAAGGCCAACGGCGACTGTCCGAAGTACGCGCCGGTGTCGACCTGCGCGGACATCATCATCAAGGACTGGGAGCCGGACAAGGACGACAAGAAGTTCGTCTGGTGCGCCGGCGTCGCGACCGAGGAGTGGCAGGAGGTCTGCGGCCGCCGCGCTCCGTGGGACAACGGCGCGCAGAAGTAGCCCGCCGCCGGGAAACCGGCAGGTCCGGCCCGTCGGGGCCGGTGAGGTACGCCTCACCGGTCCCGATTGGCTTTCCGGCTCACGGCTGTGGCAGTATGTCCAAGTTGCTCGGTTGAGTGCCGATGCTGCGCGCCTCCCGCCGGGAGGACTGGAAGCGAGTCCCATGTACTCGTCGTTCCCGTGATGGCCGTCAAGCGTGAGTGTTACGCCACGGCAGCTGCGGGGCGGAAGTACGGGAATCTTCCGGGAAGCGTGTGCGGGGCCTCGACCCGGCTCCCCCCACCCCGAAAGTTTGAAACCGACGATTTGATCGCCGGTTTTTTGCAAGCGCGAGTGCGACACGCCCGAGCGCGGGGGTCGGATGGGGGCCGTGCAGTAACTATGACAAAGGACTACTGAGTAGCCATGGCGGGACAGAAGATCCGCATCCGGCTCAAGGCCTACGACCACGAGGTCATCGACTCCTCGGCGAAGAAGATCGTCGAGACGGTGATCCGTACTGGTGCGCAGGTCGCGGGCCCGGTGCCGCTGCCCACTGAGAAGAACGTGTACTGCGTCATCCGCTCGCCGCACAAGTACAAGGACTCGCGCGAGCACTTCGAGATGCGTACTCACAAGCGTCTGATCGACATCCTCGACCCCACGCCGAAGACGGTTGACTCGCTCATGCGTCTCGACCTGCCGGCGGGCGTCGACATCGAGATCAAGCTCTGAGAGGCGCACCGAAGATGGCTAAGCAGATTAAGGGCATCCTGGGCGAGAAGCTCGGCATGACCCAGGTCTGGGACGAGAACAACCGGGTCGTTCCGGTGACCGTCGTCAAGGCTGGGCCGAATGTCGTGACCCAGGTCCACACCGCTGACAGCCCGGCCGGCTACGACGCCGTGCAGATCGGCTTCGGCGAGATCGACCCCCGCAAGGTGAACAAGCCCCTCGCGGGCCACTTCGCCAAGGCCGGTGTCACCCCGCGCCGCCACCTGGTCGAGCTCCGTACCTCGGACGCGTCCGAGTACACCCTGGGCCAGGAGATCACCGCCGAGCTGTTCGAGGCGGGTGTCAAGGTCGACGTGACCGGCACCTCCAAGGGCAAGGGCTTCGCCGGTGTCATGAAGCGCCACAACTTCCGGGGCCTCGGCGCCGGTCACGGTGTGCAGCGCAAGCACCGCTCGCCCGGCTCGATCGGTGGCTGCGCCACCCCGGGTCGTGTGTTCAAGGGCGTACGGATGGCCGGCCGGATGGGCCACGAGCGCGTGACCACCCAGAACCTGACCATCCATGCCGTTGACGCGGAGAAGGGGCTGCTCCTGATCAAGGGCGCAATCCCGGGCCCGAACGGCGGCCTCGTCCTCGTCCGCACTGCGGCGAAGGGGCTGTGAGGATATGAGCACCATTGACATCCTGTCGCCCTCGGGCGACAAGACCGGCAGCCTTGAGCTCCCGGCCGAGATCTTCGACGCGAAGGTCAGCGTTCCGCTGATGCACCAGGTCGTCGTGGCGCAGCTCGCTGCGGCCCGTCAGGGCACCCACAAGACCAAGACTCGCGGTGAGGTCCGCGGTGGCGGCAAGAAGCCGTACCGCCAGAAGGGCACCGGCCGCGCCCGTCAGGGCTCGACCCGTGCGCCGCAGTTCGCCGGCGGTGGCGTCGTGCACGGTCCCGTGCCGCGCGACTACTCGCAGCGGACCCCGAAGAAGATGATCGCCGCCGCCCTGCGCGGTGCGCTCACCGACCGGGCCCGCCACAACCGCATCCACGTCGTCACCGACGTGATCGCGGCCGAGGTGCCGTCGACCAAGGCCGCCAAGGGCCTGTTCGGCAAGATCACCGAGCGCAAGAACATCCTCCTCGTCGTCGAGCGTGCCGACGAGCTGGGTCTCAAGAGCGCCCGCAACCTGCCGCACGTGCACATCCTGGACGCCGGCCAGCTGAACACCTACGACGTGCTCGTCTCCGACGATGTGGTCTTCACCCAGGCCGCCTTCGAGCGTTTCGTGGCGGGTCCCGCCGCGTCCGCCAAGGCCGTGGCTGCTGAGGGCGAGCTCGAAGGGAGCGCCGCCTGATGAGCGAGGTTACGAGCAAGACGTTCACGGACCCCCGTGACGTCCTGGTGAAGCCGGTTATCTCCGAGAAGAGCTACAGCCTTCTCGACGAGAACAAGTACACGTTCATCGTGTCGCCGGGCGCCAACAAGACCCAGATCAAGCAGGCCGTCGAGGCCGTCTTCTCGGTCAAGGTCGAGGCTGTCAACACGATCAACCGTCAGGGCAAGCGCAAGCGCTCCAAGACGGGTTTTGGCAAGCGCAAGGACACCAAGCGCGCCATCGTGACGCTGGCCGAGGGCAACCGCATCGACATCTTCGGTGGTCCGACCTCCTGACGGAGGCCGTGATCGTCGATAAGGACGAGGACGAAAATGGGTATCCGCAAGTACAAGCCGACTACGCCGGGCCGTCGTGGCTCCAGCGTGGCCGACTTCGTCGAAATCACGCGGTCCACGCCGGAGAAGTCGCTGGTTCGCCCCCTGCACAGCAAGGGCGGCCGTAACAACGCCGGTCGGATCACCGTTCGCCACCAGGGTGGCGGTCACAAGCGCGCCTACCGCGTGATCGACTTCCGTCGTCACGACAAGGACGGCGTGCCGGCCAAGGTCGCGCACATCGAGTACGACCCGAACCGCACCGCGCGCATCGCGCTCCTGCACTACGCGGACGGCGAGAAGCGCTACATCATCGCGCCGCGCGGCATCGCGCAGGGCGACCGGGTTGAGAACGGCGCCGGCGCCGACATCAAGCCCGGCAACAACCTGCCGCTGCGCAACATCCCGGTCGGTACCACCATCCACGCGGTGGAGCTGCGTCCCGGTGGCGGTGCCAAGCTGGCCCGCTCCGCCGGCTCCGGCATCCAGCTGCTGGCGCGTGAGGGCAAGATGGCGCACCTGCGCATGCCCTCCGGTGAGATCCGCCTGGTGGACGCGCGCTGCCGCGCGACCGTCGGCGAGGTCGGCAACGCCGAGCAGTCGAACATCAACTGGGGCAAGGCCGGCCGTATGCGCTGGAAGGGCGTTCGCCCGACCGTGCGTGGTGTCGCCATGAACCCGATCGACCACCCGCACGGTGGTGGTGAGGGTAAGACCTCCGGTGGTCGCCACCCGGTCTCGCCGTGGGGCCAGAAGGAGGGTCGCACCCGTCGCCCGAAGAAGGCGTCGGACGCTCTCATCGTGCGCCGCCGCAAGACCAACAAGAAGCGCTAGGAGCAGGTCAGATGCCGCGCAGTCTCAAGAAGGGCCCCTTCATCGACGGCCACCTTCTCAAGAAGGTGGACGCGCAGAATGAGGCGGGTACCCAGAACGTCATCAAGACCTGGTCCCGTCGCTCCGTGATCTTCCCGGCCATGCTCGGCCACACGATCGCGGTGCACGATGGCCGCAAGCACGTCCCGGTGTTCGTCACCGAGTCGATGGTCGGCCACAAGCTCGGCGAGTTCGCGCCGACGCGTACCTTCCGCGGTCACGTCAAGGACGACCGCAAGTCGAAGCGTCGCTAAGTCGCCTGAGCTTTAAGCGCCAGAACGACTCAATGACTTACTCCATTAAGGGGACAACCATGGAAGCCAGGGCCCAGGCGCGGTACATCCGCGTCACGCCCATGAAGGCCCGCCGCGTGGTGGACCTCATCCGTGGCCTGCACGCCACGGAGGCTCAGGCCGTCCTGCGTTTCGCTCCGCAGGCTGCCACCGTGCCGGTCGGCAAGGTGCTCGACAGCGCCATTGCCAACGCCGCGCACAACTACAACCACTCCAACGTGGACGACCTCGTCATCAGCGAGGCGTACGTTGACGAGGGCCCGACCCTGAAGCGGTTCCGTCCGCGCGCCCAGGGCCGTGCCTACCGGATCCGCAAGCGGACCAGCCACATCACCGTGGTCGTCAGCAGCAAGGAAGGGACCCGGTAATGGGCCAGAAGGTTAACCCGCACGGGTTCCGCCTCGGCATCAGCACGGACTTCAAGTCCCGCTGGTACGCCGACAAGCTGTACAAGGACTACGTCAAGGAAGACGTCGCCATTCGTCGCATGATGACGAAGGGCATGGAGCGCGCCGGCATCTCCAAGGTCGAGATCGAGCGCACCCGCGACCGCGTCCGCGTTGACATCCACACCGCTCGCCCCGGCATCGTCATCGGCCGCCGCGGCACCGAGGCCGACCGCATCCGCGGCGACCTCGAGAAGCTGACCGGCAAGCAGGTCCAGCTGAACATCCTCGAGGTCAAGAACCCCGAGCTGGACGCCCAGCTCGTGGCTCAGGGCGTCGCGGAGCAGCTGTCCTCCCGCGTGTCCTTCCGCCGTGCCATGCGCAAGTCGATGCAGGGCACCATGAAGTCCGGCGCCAAGGGCATCAAGGTCCAGTGCTCCGGTCGTCTCGGCGGCGCCGAGATGAGCCGTTCGGAGTTCTACCGCGAGGGCCGTGTGCCGCTGCACACCCTGCGCGCGAACGTCGACTACGGCTTCTTCGAGGCCAAGACCACCTTCGGCCGCATCGGCGTGAAGGTCTGGATCTACAAGGGCGACGTCAAGAACATCGCCGAGGTCCGCGCTGAGAACGCCGCTGCCCGCTCGGGCAACCGCCCGGCCCGTCCCGAGGGTGGTCGTCCCGCCCGCGGTGGCGAGCGTCGTGGTGGCGAGCGCGGTGGCCGTGGCCGTCGTCCCGCCGCTGCCGAGGCCCCCGCGGCCGCGGCGGCCGAGGCTCCGGCAGCCGAGAACACCGGAACGGAGGCCTGACCCCCATGCTGATCCCCCGTCGGGTCAAGCACCGCAAGCAGCACCACCCGAAGCGCCGTGGCGCTGCCAAGGGTGGCACCGAGCTCGCCTTCGGCGAGTACGGCATCCAGGCCGTCACCCCGGCCTACGTGACGAACCGTCAGATCGAGTCCGCTCGTATCGCGATCACCCGTCACATCCGTCGTGGCGGCAAGGTCTGGATCAACATCTACCCGGACCGCCCGCTGACCAAGAAGCCGGCCGAGACCCGCATGGGTTCCGGTAAGGGTTCGCCCGAGTGGTGGATCGCGAACGTGCACCCGGGTCGGGTCATGTTCGAGCTGTCGTACCCCAACGAGAAGGTGGCTCGTGAGGCGCTGACCCGCGCAGCTCACAAGCTCCCGATGAAGTGCCGGATCATCCGGCGCGAGGCAGGTGAGAGCTGATGTCGGCCGGCACCAAGGCTGCTGACCTCCGCGAGCTGGACAACGAGGGTCTCGTTGCCAAGCTCCGTGAGGCCAAGGAGGAGCTGTTCAACCTCCGCTTCCAGGCGGCGACCGGGCAGCTCGACAACCACGGACGGCTCAAGCTCGTCCGTAAGGACATCGCGCGGATCTACACCCTGATGCGCGAGCGCGAGCTGGGCATCGAGACGGTGGAGAGCGCCTGATGACTGAGAACACCAACGAGACGCGCGGTTTCCGCAAGACCCGTGAGGGTCTCGTCGTCAGCGACAAGATGGACAAGACCGTCGTCGTCGCCGTCGAGGACCGCGTCAAGCACGCGCTGTACGGCAAGGTCATCCGCCGTACGAACAAGCTGAAGGCGCACGACGAGGCGAACGCCTGCGGCATCGGCGACCGGGTTCTCCTTGCGGAGACCCGCCCGCTGTCCGCGACGAAGCGCTGGCGCGTCGTCGAGATCCTCGAGAAGGCCAAGTAACGAAGTTGATGCGGTACGGCCGTATGTGCACCAGGCCCCTTGCGGGCGCTGGTGTGAGCAGCGGCCGGCCCGTCAGCTCTCGTTGACGATCAGGAGAAAGCTGTGATCCAGCAGGAGTCGCGACTGCGTGTCGCCGACAACACGGGCGCGAAGGAAATCCTTTGCATCCGCGTTCTCGGTGGCTCCGGTCGCCGCTACGCCGGTATCGGGGACGTCATCGTCGCCACCGTCAAGGACGCGATCCCCGGCGGTTCGGTGAAGAAGGGTGACGTCGTCAAGTGCGTCGTCGTCCGTACCGTGAAGTCGCGCCGTCGTCCCGACGGTTCGTACATCCGGTTCGACGAGAACGCCGCCGTCGTGCTCAAGAACACCGACGGTGACCCCCGTGGTACCCGCATCTTCGGCCCGGTGGGCCGCGAGCTGCGCGACAAGAAGTTCATGAAGATCATCTCGCTTGCGCCGGAGGTGCTCTAACTCATGGCGAACAGCATGAAGATCAAGAAGGGTGACCTGGTCCAGGTCATCACCGGCAAGGACAAGGGCAAGCAGGGCAAGGTCATCCAGGCCATGCCGGCTGAGAACAAGGTCCTGGTCGAGGGTGTGAACCGGGTCAAGAAGCACACCAAGCCGGGTCCGGGTACTCAGGGTGGCATCGTCACCGTCGAGGCCCCGGTGCACGTCTCCAACGTCCAGCTGGTCGTGGAGAAGGACGGCAAGAAGGTCGTCACCCGCGTTGGCTACCGCTTCGATGACGAGGGCAACAAGATCCGCGTTGCCAAGCGAACCGGTGAGGACATCTGATGTCTGAGACGTCTGTTGAGAAGGTGACCCCCCGTCTCAAGGAGCGTTACAACTCCGAGATCAAGGGTCAGCTGCAGGAGCAGTTCTCGTACGAGAACGTCATGCTGACGCCCGGCCTGGTCAAGGTCGTCGTCAACATGGGTGTCGGCGAGGCCGCCCGTGACAGCAAGCTGATCGAGGGCGCGATCCGCGACCTCACCGCGATCACCGGCCAGAAGCCGGCTGTGACCAAGGCTCGCAAGTCCATCGCGCAGTTCAAGCTGCGCGAGGGCCAGCCGATCGGCACCCACGTCACCCTCCGTGGTGACCGCATGTGGGAGTTCCTGGACCGTCTGGTGTCGCTGGCCCTGCCGCGTATCCGTGACTTCCGGGGTCTCTCCCCCAAGCAGTTCGACGGCCGTGGCAACTACACCTTCGGTCTGACCGAGCAGGTTATGTTCCACGAGATCGACCAGGACAAGGTCGACCGTCAGCGCGGTATGGACATCACCGTCGTGACCACCGCTCAGACCGACGACGAGGGCCGGGCGCTCCTGCGCGCTCTGGGCTTCCCGTTCAAGGAGGCGTGAGCCAATGGCGAAGAAGTCCCTCATCGCGAAGGCCGAGCGGAAGCCGAAGTTCGGCGTCCGGGCCTACACCCGGTGCCAGCGCTGCGGCCGTCCGCACTCGGTGTACCGCAAGTTCGGCCTCTGCCGTGTGTGCCTCCGTGAGATGGCCCACCGCGGTGAGCTGCCGGGCGTGACCAAGAGCTCCTGGTAATTCAGGACCTCGCGGTAGCGCCATAGCGAGGCAGGTGTGCCCGATCCCACAGAGCCCCTTTTGGGGGCTGCGTACGGAATCCCGTAAGGTAGTGAGGTCGGGCCCCTGTCGCGGTGGCTCCATAGCCGCCGCCGACCCTCTTCGGAGGGCTCGCACCCAGTCTTACGACGCCGCAGGTCCCCTGCGTCTGTGCCCCCGCCGCACTCCTCGGAGTGCGGCGGGGGGACCTGGCGCGGAGAAACCACGGCGAGAGAGGCCTGAGGCCATCATGACCATGACCGACCCCATCGCAGACATGCTCACGCGTCTGCGTAACGCGAACTCGGCGTACCACGACACCGTGGCGATGCCGGCCAGCAAGATCAAGGCGCACGTCGCCCAGATCCTGCAGCAGGAGGGGTACATCTCCTCCTACAAGGTTGAGGAGCCCGTTGAGGGCGAGGTCGGCAAGAAGCTGACCATCGAGCTCAAGTTCGGCCCCAACCGTGAGCGCTCGATCGCCGGCATCAAGCGGATCAGCAAGCCGGGCCTTCGGGTCTACGCAAAGTCCACCAACCTGCCGAAGGTGCTCGGCGGCCTGGGCGTGGCGATCATCTCCACGTCCTCGGGTCTCCTCACCGACAAGCAGGCTGCCAAGAAGGGCGTAGGCGGAGAAGTTCTCGCCTACGTCTGGTAATTCGGGAAACGGAGGTACAGCAATGTCGCGCATTGGACGGCTGCCCATCCCGGTTCCCGCCGGCGTGGACGTCACCATCGATGGCCAGGCGGTCTCGGTGAAGGGCCCGAAGGGCTCGCTCACCCACCTCGTCGCCGCGCCGATCGAGATCGGCAAGGGCGAGGACGGCACGCTGGTCGTCACCCGCCCCAACGACGAGCGTCTGTCGAAGGCCCTGCACGGCCTTTCCCGCACGCTGGTGGCGAACATGATCACCGGCGTGACCGCGGGCTACCGCAAGTCGCTGGAGATCAGCGGTGTTGGCTATCGAGTCCTGGCGAAGGGCTCCGACATGGAGTTCCAGCTCGGCTACAGCCACCCGATCCTGGTCGAGGCCCCGGAGGGCATCTCCTTCGTGGTCGAGTCGCCCACCAAGTTCCACGTGGACGGCATCGACAAGCAGAAGGTCGGCGAGGTCGCCGCGAAGATCCGCAAGCTGCGCAAGCCCGACCCGTACAAGGCCAAGGGTGTCAAGTACGCGGGCGAGGTCATCCGCCGCAAGGTCGGAAAGAGTGGTAAGTAAGCGATGAGCGTCTCTGTCAAGATCGGCAAGGGCAACGCCTACAAGAGCGCCGCTCGCAAGCGCCGCGCGATCCGCGTTCGCAAGCGCGTCGTCGGCACCGAGGTGCGTCCGCGCCTCGTCGTGACGCGCTCGAACCGCCACATGGTCGCCCAGGTCATCGACGACGCGCAGGGTCACACCCTGGCGTCGGCGTCCACCCTCGACGTGTCCATCAAGGGCGCCGAGGGCGACAAGACCGAGCTGGCCAAGAAGGTCGGGAGCCTGGTCGCCGAGCGCGCCAAGGCCGCCGGCATCGAGTCGGTCGTCTTCGACCGCGCGGGCAACCGGTACGCCGGCCGCATCGCCGCTTTGGCCGATGCTGCCCGTGAGGCCGGGCTCGACTTCTAAGCCGCTCGTCGGCTCAGTCGACGGACGTAATCGAGAGAGGTAATTCCAATGGCTGGACCCCAGCGCCGCGGTAGCGGCGCCGGCGGCGGCACCGGTGGCGAGCGGCGCGACCGTAAGCGTGACGACCGGGGTAACGCCCCCGCCGTCGAGAAGACCGCTTACGTCGAGCGCGTCGTTGCGATCAACCGTGTCGCCAAGGTTGTCAAGGGTGGTCGTCGTTTCAGCTTCACCGCGCTGGTCGTGGTGGGCGATGGCGATGGCACCGTGGGTGTCGGTTACGGGAAGGCGAAGGAGGTTCCGGCCGCCATCGCCAAGGGCGTTGAGGAGGCCAAGAAGAACTTCTTCAAGGTCCCCCGTGTCCAGGGCACCATCCCGCACCCCATCCAGGGTGAGAAGGCCGCCGGCGTCGTGCTGCTGAAGCCCGCCGCCCCCGGTACCGGTGTTATCGCCGGTGGTCCGGTGCGCGCCGTCCTGGAGTGCGCCGGCATTCACGACATCCTGTCGAAGTCGCTCGGCTCGGACAACGCGATCAACATCGTGCACGCCACCGTGGCTGCTCTGAAGGGCCTCGTTCGCCCCGAGGAGATCGCCGCCCGTCGTGGCCTGCCGCTGGAGGACGTGGCCCCCGCCGCTCTGCTGCGGGCGCGTGCTGCCGGGGTGAGTGCCTGATGGCTCGCCTGAAGATCACGCAGACCAAGTCGTACATCGGCAGCAAGCAGAACCACCGTGACACCCTGCGCTCGCTTGGCCTCAAGCGGATGCACGACGTCGTGGTGAAGGAGGACCGTCCCGAGATCCGCGGGATGGCCCACACGGTCCGTCACCTGGTGACGGTTGAGGAGGTGGACTGATCATGGGCGACAACCCGATCAAGATCCACAACCTGCGTCCCGCCCCGGGTGCCAAGACCGACAAGATCCGCGTGGGTCGTGGTGAGGGCTCCAAGGGTAAGACCGCGGGTCGTGGTACCAAGGGCACCAAGGCCCGCTACCAGGTTCCGCAGCGCTTCGAGGGTGGCCAGATGCCGCTCCACATGCGTCTGCCGAAGCTGAAGGGCTTCAAGAACCCGTTCAAGATCACGTTCCAGGTCGTCAACCTCGACAAGCTGGCCGAGCTCTACCCGCAGGGTGGCGCGGTCACGGTCGAGGACCTGGTCGCCAAGGGCGCGGTTCGCAAGAACTCCCTCGTCAAGGTGCTCGGCACCGGCGAGATCTCGGTTGCGCTGCAGGTGACGGTGGACGCCGTCTCCGGCCCGGCCGCCGAGAAGATCACCGCCGCCGGCGGTACCGTCACCGAGCTCGTCTGAGCCCGCTGACTTCCGCGAGCCCCGCGTCTCCCGCTTCGGGAGGCGCGGGGCTCGCGCCTTTTCCCGCCCGCCGCGCGGAGGCCGTCCGCGCGGCGCGATCCGGCCCTCGTTCTTTTGTGTGGCAAAACCGGGCATCCCGTACCCCATGAGTGGGGGACCGGCGGTACGCGCTTCTTTCGAGTGGCCGTGCACTGTTAGAGTCCGTGGAGTTCCCTTGTAGGCTGCGCATAGGCTCGCCTGTGCCGTCTGTAACGGAGCCCGTTCCGCAAACTCCCATTCAGGACCGACCCTCCCGCCGACGACGCGCGGGAGGCGCAGGAGGCACCGTGCTCAGTGCGTTCGCGCGGGCGTTCCAGACGCCCGACCTGCGCAAGAAGCTGCTGTTCACGCTGGGCATCATGGTGCTGTTCCGGCTGGGCTCACATGTCCCCGTCCCCGGGGTGGACTTCCAGGCGGTGCACGCCTGCCTGAAGGACAACGAGAACAACGGCCTGTTCGGGCTCGTCAACCTGTTCAGTGGTGGCGCGCTCCTCCAGCTGACGATCTTCGCCCTCGGCATCATGCCGTACATCACGGCGAGCATCATCCTGCAGCTCCTCACCGTCGTGATCCCACGGCTTGAGGCGCTGAAGAAGGAGGGGCAGGCCGGCCAGGCGAAGATCACCCAGTACACCCGCTACCTGACCATCGCGCTCGCCGTGCTCCAGGGCACCGGCATCGTCGCGACGGCCTCCAGCGGCGCGCTGTTCTCGGGCTGCGTCTACGCCAACCAGATCGTGCCGGACACCGGCGTGTTCCGGATCGCCGTGATGGTGCTGACCATGACCGCCGGCACCACGGTGATCATGTGGCTCGGTGAGCTCATCACCGACCGCGGCATCGGCAACGGCATGTCGCTGCTGATCTTCACCTCGATCGCCGCGCAGTTCCCGTCCTCGATGTGGGCCATCAAGGGCTCCGGCACCATCGGCGGCGGCTGGGTCGAGTTCTTCTCGGTCATCGCGGTCGGCGTCATCGTTGTGATGCTCGTCATCTTCGTCGAGCAGGCCCAGCGCCGGATCCCGGTCCAGTACGCGAAGCGCATGATCGGGCGCCGGGCCTTCGGTGGAACCTCGACGTACATCCCGCTCAAGGTGAACCAGGCCGGTGTCATCCCGGTCATCTTCGCCTCGTCGCTGCTGTACATCCCGGCCCTCGTGGTCCAGCTGACCAACAGCCAGGCGGGCTGGGCGGTGTGGATCAACCAGCACTTCGTGCGCGGTGACCACCCGATCTACATGGCCACCTACTTCCTGCTGATCGTCTTCTTCGCCTTCTTCTACGTCGCCATCTCCTTCAACCCCGAGGAAGTGGCCGACAACATGAAGAAGTATGGTGGGTTCATCCCGGGTATCCGGGCCGGCCGCCCGACGGCCGAGTACCTGAACTACGTGCTCACCCGCATCACGTGGCCGGGTTCGCTCTACCTGGGCCTGATCGCGTTGATCCCGATGATCGCCCTGGTCGCCTTCGGACAGCAGACCAACTTCCCGTTCGGCGGCACCAGCGTGCTCATCGTCGTCGGCGTCGGACTCGAAACTGTGAAGCAGATCGAGAGCCAGCTCCAGCAGCGCAATTACGAAGGGTTCCTCCGCTGATGCGTATCGTCCTCGTCGGACCCCCCGGGGCCGGGAAGGGTACTCAGGCGCACCTGCTCGCCAAGACCCTGTCCATCCCCCACATCTCCACCGGCGACCTGTTCCGCGCCAACATCGGTCAGGGCACCCCGCTGGGTGTCGAGGCCAAGAGCTACATGGACGCGGGCCGCCTGGTGCCCGACGAGGTCACCATCGGGATGGCCAAGGACCGCATGCTCCAGGAGGACGCCGCCGGCGGCTTCCTGCTCGACGGCTTCCCGCGCAACCTGGGCCAGGCGAAGGCGCTGGACGAGTTCCTCGCCGAGCAGGGCATCAAGCTGGACGGCGTGCTGGACCTGGAGGTCCCCGAGGACGAGGTCGTCCGCCGGATCGCCGGCCGCCGGCTGTGCCGCAACGACGGCGGCCACGTCTTCCACGTGGACTACAACGCGCCGAAGACCGAGGGCGTCTGCGACGAGTGCGGCGGCGAGCTGTACCAGCGCTCGGACGACACCGAGGAGGCCGTGCGGACCCGGCTGGAGGTCTACCACACGGAGACCGAGCCGATCATCGACTACTACCGCCAGCAGGGCCTGATCGCCACGATCCCGGCCCTCGGCAAGGTGGACGAGGTCACGCAGCGCGCGATCGAGGCGCTGAAGCAGGACAGCTGAGTTTTTCGCGACGCCGTACGGCCGCGTTGCCCGCTCCTGGGCAGCGCGGCCGTACGGCGTCGTACGGTGGAACGAGTGCACGGCCGCCCGGCAAGGACCGGGCGGGAATCCAAGGAAGGCGTGACCAGATGGTGGAGATCAAGACCCCCGAGCAGATCGCGAAGATGCGAGCGGCCGGGCTGGTCGTCGCCGAGGCGCTCAAGGCGTGCCGTGAGGCGGTCGCCCCGGGAATCACCACCCAGGAGCTCAACGACATCGCCGACAAGGTCATCACCGACCACGGCGCCACCTCCAACTTCCGGGCCCACCACGGCGGCCTCTGGTTCCCGGGCGTGATCTGCGCCTCGGTGAACAACGAGGTCGTGCACGGCATCCCCGGTGACCGGGTGCTCCAGGAGGGCGACCTCATCTCGATCGACTGCGGTGCGATCCTGGACGGCTGGCACGGTGACGCGGCGATCACCGTCGCGGTCGGCGAGGTCGCCCCCGAGGTGGAGATGCTGAGCCGGGTCACCGAGGGCTCGATGTGGGCCGGCATCGCCCAGATGAAGAAGGGCAACCGCCTGGTCGACGTCTCCAAGGCGATCGAGGGCTTCATCCGCCGCCAGCCGCTGCCCCCCAAGGGCAAGTGGGGCATCACCGAGGGCTACGGCGGCCACGGCATCGGCACCGCGATGCACATGGAGCCGCACGTGCTGAACTACGTCGAGCGCGGCCGGGGCAAGGGCCCCAAGCTGATCCCCGGCACCGTGCTGGCGATCGAGCCGATGGTCTCGCTCGGCACCCCGCACACCGCGGTGCTGGAGGACGACTGGACCGTCGTCACCAACGACGGCACCTGGGCCTCGCACTGGGAGCACTCGGTGGCCGTCACCGAGCAGGGCCCGGTCGTGCTGACCGCCTTCGACGGCGGCAAGGAGATGCTGGCCAGGCTGGGTGTGACGGCCGCGCCGGACCCGCTGGCGTAGTCGCGGGGGAGCCGCCGGGAGTGGCCAACTTCCGTCGCTGACAAGGGATCAGGGCCCTGGAGGTTTGGACTTCCAGGGCTTTTGTCCTATTTTTATGCGCCGGTAGTGGCTTCGATCGGCAGGAGAGTGCAGTGCTCAAGGGATTCCGCGACTTCATGATGCGCGGCAACGTGGTCGACATGGCGGTCGGTGTGGTGATCGGCTCCGCCTTCACCGCGGTGGTCACCGGATTCGTCGCCGCCTTCCTCACCCCGCTGGTGGGCGTGGTGGTCGGCGCCGCGGGCGACTTCAGCTCCTACAAGGCGACCATCGCCGGCGTGACCTTCCCGTACGGGCAGTTCTTCAACGTGCTGATCGCGTTCCTGATGACCGCGGCCGTGCTGTACTTCTGCGTCGTCCTGCCGGTGACCAAGGCCACCGCCCGCTACATGCCGAAGAAGCCGAAGACCCCGAAGCGCCCGTGCCCGGAGTGCCTGACCGAGATCCCCGAGGCCGCCCGCCGCTGCTCGGCCTGCACCGCCCACGTCGAGCCGCTGACCGCTCCGGCCGCCCGCTGATCGGGTACCCCCGTTTTGGAGCAGCCCGTGCGCTGGCGTAGGATGGACCGTCGGCTCACTCGTAGCGTGCTCCAGCACGCCCTCTTCCCCCTCGTCGGGGTCGGGGTGGACCCAGGTTCGCACGAGCGTTCCGCATACGGTAGCCGGTCCCGGAAGGTGGATCTCGCAGTTCATGGCTAAGAAGCAAGGCGCCATTGAGATCGAGGGCACCGTGATCGAGTCTCTTCCGAACGCGATGTTCAAGGTCGAGCTGCAGAACGGTCACAAGGTCCTCGCGCACATCAGTGGCAAGATGCGCATGCACTACATCCGCATCCTGCCGGACGACCGGGTCGTGGTGGAGCTCAGCCCCTACGACCTCACGCGCGGCCGGATCGTCTACCGCTACAAGTAAGAACGTCAGATCTAGACCCGGAGAACCTGAAGCATGAAGGTCAAGCCGAGCGTCAAGAAGATCTGCGACAAGTGCAAGGTGATCCGCCGTCACGGCCGGGTCATGGTGATCTGCGACAACCTGCGCCACAAGCAGCGCCAGGGCTGATCTCTCCTCAGCATTTCTCGTAGTACTTCGCGCGACGCGAAAACGTCATAAGTGGGCCACCCGATCCGTCCCAGGGACGGACTGCCGCCCCCGGTCAGAGGCCGGGGCTCCCTCACCGTGAGGTGTTGGAGTAGGTGGCACGCCAGACCTCTGAAGAACCACAGGAGCCTTGAATGGCACGCCTCGCCGGCGTTGATCTCCCCCGTGAGAAGCGGATCGAGATCGCCCTCACCTACGTGTACGGCATCGGCCGTACCCGCGCCCAGCAGACCCTCGCCGAGACCGGCGTCAACCCGGATGTCCGCGTTCGCGACATCGCCGAGGAAGACCTGGTCAAGCTGAGCCAGTACATCGACGCCAACTTCACGGTCGAGGGTGACCTCCGCCGCGAGGTGGCCGCCGACATCCGCCGCAAGGTCGAGATCGGCTGCTACGAGGGTCTGCGTCACCGCCGCGGCCTGCCGGTCCGCGGCCAGCGCACCCACACCAACGCGCGTACCCGCAAGGGCCCGCGTCGCGCGATCGCCGGTAAGAAGAAGCCGGGCAAGAAGTAGTCCGTCCCGTAACCGGACATCCCTCCGGCCCGCGGGTCAGCGGACCGACCACCTCAGTAGGAGAACAGACTTATGCCCCCCAAGGGTCGTCAGGCTGCCGGCGCGAAGAAGATCCGCCGCAAGGAAAAGAAGAACGTCGCTCACGGCCACGCGCACATCAAGAGCACGTTCAACAACACCATCGTTTCGATCACCGACCCGTCGGGCAACGTGATCTCCTGGGCCTCCGCCGGCCACGTCGGCTTCAAGGGCTCGCGCAAGTCCACCCCGTTCGCCGCGCAGATGGCCGCCGAGGCCGCTGCCCGTCGCGCGCAGGAGCACGGCATGCGCAAGGTCGACGTCTTCGTGAAGGGTCCGGGCTCCGGCCGCGAGACCGCGATCCGTTCGCTCCAGGCCACCGGCCTGGAGGTCGGCTCGATCCAGGACGTCACCCCCACCCCGCACAACGGCTGCCGTCCGCCGAAGCGCCGCCGCGTCTGACGCAGCGCCTTCGGGCACGCTGGGTTCTGCTTTAAACCTCGTACGGGCTCCCGTTTCTTGCGGGAGCCCGTACGCTGGTTCTGTTCGGCATCAAATAGTGGGTGCCGAAGATCACTGGAGGATCAGAAAACATGCTTATCGCTCAGCGTCCTTCGCTGACCGAAGAGGTCGTCGACGAGTTCCGCTCGCGGTTCGTGATCGAGCCGCTGGAGCCGGGCTTCGGCTACACCCTCGGCAACTCCCTGCGTCGTACCCTCCTGTCGTCGATCCCGGGTGCCGCTGTCACCAGCATCCGCGTCGACGGCGTCCTGCACGAGTTCACCACCGTGCCGGGCGTCAAGGAGGACGTGACCGACCTCATCCTCAACATCAAGCAGCTGGTCGTCTCCTCGGAGCACGACGAGCCGGTCGTGATGTACCTGCGCAAGCAGGGCCCGGGTGTGGTCACCGCCGCCGACATCGCGCCCCCGGCCGGTGTCGAGGTGCACAACCCCGAGCTGGTCCTCGCCACCCTGAACGGCAAGGGCAAGCTGGAGATGGAGCTGACCGTCGAGCGCGGTCGCGGCTACGTCTCCGCCGTGCAGAACAAGGCCTCCGGCCAGGAGATCGGCCGCATCCCGGTCGACTCGATCTACAGCCCCGTGCTGAAGGTCACCTACAAGGTCGAGGCCACCCGTGTCGAGCAGCGGACCGACTTCGACAAGCTGATCGTCGACGTCGAGACCAAGCCCGCCATGCGTCCGCGCGACGCCATGGCCTCGGCCGGCAAGACCCTGGTGGAGCTGTTCGGCCTCGCCCGCGAGCTGAACATCGACGCCGAGGGCATCGACATGGGCCCGTCCCCGACGGACGCCGCCCTGGCCGCCGACCTGGCGCTGCCGATCGAGGAGCTGGAGCTCACCGTCCGCTCCTACAACTGCCTCAAGCGCGAGGGCATCCACACCGTGGGTGAGCTCGTCGCCCGCTCCGAGGCCGACCTGCTCGACATCCGCAACTTCGGTGCGAAGTCGATCGACGAGGTCAAGGCGAAGCTGGCCGGCATGGGCCTGGCCCTCAAGGACAGCCCGCCCGGGTTCGACCCGACCGCCGCCGCCGACGCCTTCGGCGCCGACGACCTGGACGACGCGGGTTACGCGGAGACCGAGCAGTACTGAGAGACTTGACCGCGGGGGCGGTTCCCCGGAACCGCCCCCGTCGTCGTGAAAGTCGTGCGGGCACAGTGCCCGTACGCCCGCTGCGGTACCTGGTACGGCCGCAGTCGGAGATTCGAGGAGTAATTCCATGCCGCGTCCCACCAAGGGTGCCCGCCTCGGCGGCGGCCCGCACCACGAGCCCCTGCTGCTCGCCGGTCTGGCCCGTGAGCTGTTCCAGTACGGCCGCATCACCACCACCGAGGCCAAGGCCCGCCGCCTGCGCCCGCTGGCGGAGAAGCTGATCACCAAGGCGAAGAAGGGCGACATCCACAACCGTCGCCTGGTGCGCAAGACCATCACCGACATCTCGGTGCTGCACACCCTCTTCACCGAGATCGCGCCGCGCTACGAGAACCGCCCGGGTGGCTACACCCGCATCACCAAGATCGGTCCCCGTCGTGGCGACAACGCCCCGATGGCCGTGATCGAGCTGGTCGAGGCGCTGACCGTCGCGCAGACCGCCGTCGGCGAGGCCGAGGCCGCCACCAAGCGTGCCGTCAAGGAGGCCGACGCCAAGGTCGAGGCCACCGAGACCAAGGCCGACGAGGCCGAGGCCGCCGAGCAGGCCTGACACCACTAGGTGTGTCGCGGGCCCGCTTCCCCATCCGTGGGGGAGCGGGCCCGTTCCTCATGTCCAGGGAGTGAAGAGCAGTGGTCAACGATTGCGCCGAGCGGCCGCCGGTCAAGGACGGCCCGGCCGACGGGTACGTCCGGATCCGCCTCGACCTCGCCTACCACGGGGCCGGGTTCTCGGGCTGGGCCCGGCAGAAGGGCGGCCGGCGGACGGTCCAGGAGGAGATCGAGACCGCCCTCCAGGTCGTCACCCGCAGCTCCGAGCACTTCCCGCTCACCGTGGCCGGCCGCACCGACGCCGGCGTGCACGCCCGCGGCCAGGTCGCCCACGTCGACCTGCCGGCCGGGCTGTGGGCCCAGCACGGCGAGAAGCTGCTGCGCCGGCTGGCCGGGCGGCTGCCGGGCGACGTCCGGATCTACCGGGCGGCCGAGGCCCCGGCCGGCTTCGACGCCCGCTTCTCGGCGGTCTGGCGCCGGTACGCCTACCGGGTCGCCGACCATCCCGGCGGCGTCGACCCGCTGCTGCGCGGCCATGTGCTCTGGCACGACCGGCCGCTCGACCTGGAGAAGATGAACGCCGCCGCGCGGCTGCTGCTCGGCGAGCACGACTTCGCCGCGTACTGCAAGAAGCGCGAGGGCGCCACCACCATCCGCACCCTGCTGGAGCTGCGCTGGGACCGGGTCCCGGTCGACGCCTACGCCGCCCAGGAGGGCTCGCTCGCGGTCGCCACCGTCCGGGCCGACGCCTTCTGCCACAACATGGTGCGGGCGCTGGTCGGCGCGATGCTGCTGGTCGGCGACGGCCACCGGCCGGTGGAGTTCCCCGGCGAGGTGCTGGCCGGCGGCGTGCGCAACTCGGCCGTCAACGTGATCCGGCCGTACGGGCTGACCCTGGAGGAGGTCGGCTACCCGCCGGACGACCGGCTCGCCGAGCGCAACCGGGCCGCCCGCCGGATGCGCACCCTGCCGGGCGCCGGTTAATCGGTTTTGGTCCGGGGCGGTCGCTTGGGACAATCGGCCGCATGGGACACGTCGAGATTTCGCACCTGGAGTACTACCTGCCGGACGGGCGGGTGCTGTTCGACGACGCGTCCTTCCGGGTGGGGGAGGGCGCGGCGGTGGCGCTGGTCGGTGCCAACGGCGCGGGCAAGACCACCCTGCTGCGGATGATCGCGGGTGACCTCCAGCCGCACGGCGGCTCGGTGACGATCAGCGGCGGCCTCGGCGTGATGCGCCAGTTCGTCGGCACCACCGGCCGCGAGGAGGAGCGCCGGGCCGACGACGAGGGCGGCCCCGGCGCGCTGCCCGCCGACGCCTCGGTCCGCGACCTGCTGGTCTCCGTCGCCCCCGAGCGGATCGCCAAGGCCGCCCGCGCGGTCGACGCCGCCGAGCTGGCGATGATCGCCCAGGACGACGAGAAGACGCAGATGGCCTATGCCCAGGCGCTCTCCGACTGGGCCGACGTCGGCGGCTACGACTACGAGACCGACTGGGACGTCTGCACCATGGCCGCCCTCGGCGTGCCCTTCGACAAGGCCCAGTGGCGCGGTCTGAACACCCTCTCCGGCGGCGAGCAGAAGCGGCTGGTGCTGGAGGCGCTGCTGCGCGGCCCGGAGGAGGTGCTGCTCCTCGACGAGCCGGACAACTACCTGGACGTCCCCGGCAAGCGCTGGCTGGAGGAGGCCATCAAGGCCACCCCGAAGACCGTGCTGTTCATCTCGCACGACCGCGAGCTGCTCTCCCGCACCGCCGAGAAGATCATCAGCGTCGAGTCCGGCGCGGCCGGCTCCAGCGTCTGGGTGCACGGCGGCGGCTTCGACTCCTTCCACGAGGCCCGCAAGGCCCGCTTCGAGCGCTTCGAGGAGCTGCGCCGGCGCTGGGACGAGGAGCACGCCAAGCTCAAGAAGCTGGTCGTCACCCTGCGCCAGGCCGCCTCGGTCAGCCACGACATGGCCTCCCGCTACTCGGCCGCGCAGACCAGGCTGAAGAAGTTCGAGGACGCCGGCCCGCCGGAGGCGCCGCCGCGCGAGCAGAGCATCACCATGCGGCTCAAGGGCGGGCGCACCGGCGTGCGCGCCTTCACCATGGAGCGGCTGGAGCTCACCGGCCTGATGCAGCCCTTCGACCTGGAGGTCTTCTACGGCGAGCGGATCGGCGTGCTCGGTGCCAACGGCGCCGGCAAGTCGCACCTGCTGCGGCTGCTCGCGGGTGACACGACGGTGGCCCACACCGGTTCCTGGAAGCTCGGCGCCCGCGTGGTGCCCGGCCACTTCCGGCAGACCCACGCCCACCCCGAGCTGCTCGGCCGCACGGTCCGCTCGATCGTCGAGGAGGAGCACGCGCTCAGCCGCGGGGCCGCGATGGGCGCGCTGCGCCGCTACGAGCTGGACCGCCAGGAGGAGCAGAAGTTCGAGTCGCTCTCCGGCGGTCAGCAGGCCCGGCTGATGATCCTCAAGCTGGAGCTGTCCGGCGTCACCGCGCTGCTGCTCGACGAGCCGACCGACAACCTGGACCTGGAGAGCGCCGAGGCGCTGCAGGCCGGCCTGGAGGCGTTCGACGGCACGGTGATGTGCGTCACCCACGACCGCTGGTTCGCCCGGACCTTCGACCGCTTCCTGGTGTTCGGCGCCGACGGCCGGGTCTACGAGTCGTCCGAGCCGGTCTGGGACGTCACCCGGGTCGAGCGGGACCGCTGAGCGGTCCGGTCACGAGCGGCTGGTCGACGGGCGGTTTTGACCCTCCCCTCGCCTCCCGGTAACCTGGGCGCTTGATGTGCGTATTGGCTCGCTCTATCTCACGTGAGAGGTCGGTACGCCGGAGACATCAGGTCGACGACCAGCGGCTCCCCCTTGAATTGCGTCCAAGGCGGCCAGGCTGATCCCTCCTCCAGGTGCTCCTGTCAGGACTCACTCACTGAAAAGCGAAGGCTACGACCGTGCGTACGTACAGCCCCAAGCCCGGCGACGTCCAGCGTCAGTGGCACGTCATCGACGCGACCGACGTCGTGCTCGGCCGCCTGGCCTCCCAGGCCGCCAACCTCCTCCGGGGCAAGCACAAGGCGATCTACGCGCCGCACGTTGACACCGGTGACTTCGTCATCATCATCAACGCGGACAAGGTGCACCTGTCGGGTAACAAGAAGACCCAGAAGCTGGCGTACCGCCACAGCGGCTTCCCGGGCGGTCTCCGCTCGGTCCGCTACGACGACCTCCTGGCCAACAACCCGGAGAAGGCCGTCGAGAAGGCCATCAAGGGCATGATCCCCAAGAACAGCCTGGGCCGTCAGATGCTCTCCAAGCTGAAGGTCTACTCGGGCGACCAGCACCCGCACGCTGCCCAGCAGCCGGTGCCGTTCGAGATCACCCAGGTCGCGCAGTAATTCCGGCCACCAAGCCCCCCATCACTGAAAAGAGCTGAGGAACACCGTGGCCGAGACCACCGAAACCCTTGAGGTCGACTTCGACGAGACCGTCGTCGAGGGCGAGTACACCTCCGAGGAGAGCTACACCTCCGAGTCCCTGGCCGGCCGCTTCGGCGAGGCCGTCCCCGGCGCCGGCCTCGGCCGTCGCAAGGAGGCGATCGCCCGCGTGCGCATCGTCCCGGGCACCGGGCAGTGGAAGATCAACGGTCGCACCCTGGAGAACTACTTCCCCAACAAGGTGCACCAGCAGACCGTGAACGAGCCCTTCAAGCTCCTTGAGCTGGACGGCCGTTACGACGTCGTCGCCCGCATCACCGGCGGCGGCGTCTCCGGCCAGGCCTACGCGCTGCGCCTCGGCGTGGCCCGTGCCCTGAACGAGGCCGACGTGGACAACAACCGCGGCGCCCTCAAGAAGGCCGGCTTCCTGACCCGTGACGCCCGCGCCGTCGAGCGCAAGAAGGCCGGTCTGAAGAAGGCCCGCAAGGCGCCGCAGTACAGCAAGCGCTAATTGTGCCCCCGGGGGTGCGTACCGCCCTGGTGGTGCACGCCCCCGGATGCGCTCTACACGCCCCGGAGTACCCCGTGTACTCCGGGGCGTCGTGTTCCCCGGCCATTGTGCGGAGCCCGGGGATTCGATCGGATTCACTGCAAGGCATTGCGGCGATGGAGGACGGGACAGTGGGACGACTCTTCGGTACGGACGGCGTGCGCGGTGTGGCCAACGAGGGACTGACGGCGGAGCTGGCGCTCGGCCTCTCGGTCGCGGCGGCGCACGTGCTCGGTGAGGCGGGGGCCTTCGACGGCCACCGGCCGGTCGCGGTGGTCGGCCGCGATCCGCGCGCCTCGGGCGAGTTCCTGGAGGCCGCGGTCATCGCCGGGCTGGCCAGCGCGGGTGTCGACGTCCTGCGGGTCGGTGTGCTGCCCACCCCTGCGGTGGCCTATCTCACCGGCGTGCTCGGCGCCGACTTCGGCGTGATGCTCTCCGCCAGCCACAACGCGATGCCGGACAACGGCATCAAGTTCCTCGCCCGCGGCGGCCACAAGCTGGACGACCGGATCGAGGACGCCATCGAGGCCCATTACGCCAAGCACGCGGCGGGCGGCGAGAACTGGAACCGTCCGACCGGCGAGGCCGTCGGCCGGGTCCGCGAGTACACCGAGGGCTTCGACAAGTACGTCGCCCACCTGATCGGCGTGCTGCCCAACCGCCTGGACGGCATCCGGGTCGTCATCGACGGCGCGCACGGCGCGGCCGCGTACGTCGCCCCCGAGGCCTTCGCCCGGGCCGGCGCCGAGGTCGTGCACACCCTGGGCGCCGAGCCCACCGGCCTCAACATCAACGACGGCGTCGGCTCCACCCACCTGGACCGGCTGCGCACCGCCATGCGCGAGCACGAGGCCGACCTGGGCATCGCGCTGGACGGCGACGCCGACCGCTGCCTGGCCGCCGACGCGGACGGCAACGAGGTCGACGGCGACCAGATCATCGCGATCCTGGCCGTCGCCATGAAGGAGGCCGGCACGCTGCGCCGCAACACCGCGGTCGCCACCGTGATGTCCAACCTGGGCTTCAAGCTGGCGATGGAGCGCGAGGGCGTCGAGCTGGTCGAGACGGCCGTCGGCGACCGGTACGTGCTGGAGGCGATGAAGGAGCAGGGCTTCGCGCTGGGCGGCGAGCAGTCCGGCCACGTCATCCTGCTGGACCACGCGACCACCGGCGACGGCACGCTGACCGGTCTGATGCTGGGCGCCCGGCTGGCGGCGACCAAGCAGCCGCTGGCCGACCTGGCCGCCGTGATGACCCGGCTGCCGCAGGTGCTGATCAACGTCAAGGGCGTCGACAAGAGCCGGGTGCGCACCAGCGAGGAGCTGGCCGCCGCGGTCGCCGCGGCCGAGGCCGAGCTGGGCGCCACCGGGCGGGTGCTGCTGCGCCCGTCGGGCACCGAGCCGCTGGTCCGGGTGATGGTCGAGGCGGCCGACGAGGCGCAGGCCCAGTCCGTCGCGGAGAAGCTGGCCGAGGCGGTCCGCACCCACCTGGGCTGACCCGTCCCGGAAACGGCGAGGGCCCCTGCCACGTGGCAGGGGCCCTTTCGTCGTGCCGTCGTCCTGCCGTGCCGTCAGAGCTTGCGCAGCAGCGCCCGGCGGACCTTGTGGTCCTGGCCCTTCTGCAGGATCAGGGTGGCCCGGCCGCGGGTCGGCAGCACGTTCTCCAGCAGGTTGGGCCGGTTGATGGTGCGCCAGACCTGGCGGCCGTACTCCATCGCCTCCTCCTCCGGCACCTCGGTGAAGCGGCGGAAGTAGGAGTTCGGGTCCTGGAAGGCCGTCTGCCGCAGCTTGCGGAAGCGGTCCAGGTACCAGCTCTCGATGTCGTCGGTGCGGGCGTCGACGTAGATGGAGAAGTCGAAGTAGTCGGCCACCGCGAGCCGGGTGCGGCCGTCCGTGCCGGGCAGGGCCGGCTGGAGCACGTTCAGGCCCTCGACGATGAGGATGTCCGGGCGCTCCACGGTGAGCCGCTGGTCCGGCACGATGTCGTACACCAGGTGCGAGTAGACCGGCGCGGTGACCCGCTCCTTGCCCGCCTTCACGTCCGCGACGAAGCGCATCAGCGCCCGGCGGTCGTAGGACTCGGGGAAGCCCTTGCGGGCCATCAGGCCGCGCCGGCGCAGCTCGGCGTTGGGCAGCAGGAAGCCGTCGGTGGTGACCAGCTCGACCCGGGGGTGCTCCGGCCAGCGGGCCAGCAGGGCCTGGAGCAGACGGGCCGTGGTGGACTTGCCGACCGCGACCGAGCCGGCCACGCCGATGATGAACGGGGTGCGGGTGCGCTCGGTGTCCGGGGTGTCCAGGAAGGTGCCCAGTGCGCCGCGCAGCTCGTGCGTGGCGTGGATGTAGAGGTTCAGCAGCCGGGACAGCGGAAGGTAGACGTCCCGGACCTCGTCGAGGTCGAGGGCGGTGCCGAGGCCGCGCAGCCGTTCCACCTCCTCGGCGGTCAGCGGCAGCGGCGTACGCTCGCGCAGTGCGCTCCACTCGGCCCGGCTGAGGTCCACGTAGGGGGACGGTGAGGGGCCGGGCGTTGTGTCGCCCCGCGTACAGAGTTCGGTCAGCACATGCTCCATTGTGGGCCGTAGCGCCGTTCGGGGTGGTTGTGGTGTCGGTCACGGCCCGCGGGCGAACCGTGCGAAAACGGCCCTCAAAGCGCCCTTATGCTGGCACGCATGTGCGGAATTGTTGGATACGTGGGCTCCCAGCCCGCCCTTGACGTAGTAATCGCAGGCCTGCAGCGACTGGAGTACCGGGGTTACGACTCGGCCGGTGTCGCGGTGCAGGTGCAGGGCTCCGACGGGCAGTGGAGCCTCGCCACCGACAAGCGGGCAGGGAAGCTCGCGAACCTGGAGAAGTCGCTCGCCGAGACCCCTCTTCCCGGCGGCACCACCGGCATCGGCCACACCCGCTGGGCCACCCACGGCGGCCCGACGGACGCCAACGCCCACCCCCATCTGGACGACGCCGCCCGGGTGGCGGTCGTCCACAACGGCATCATCGAGAACTTCGCCCTGCTCCGTGCCGAACTGGCCGAGCGCGGCCACACGCTGCGCTCGGAGACCGACACCGAGGTCGTCGCGCACCTGCTCGGCGAGGAGTACCGGGGCGACCTGGCCGAGGCCATGCGCGCCGTCTGCCGCCGGCTGGAGGGTGCGTTCACCCTGGTCGCGGCGCACGCCGACGCCCCGGACGTGGTGGTCGGCGCCCGCCGCAACTCGCCGCTGGTGGTCGGGCGCGGCGAGGGCGAGAACTTCCTCGCCTCCGACGTGGCCGCGTTCATCGCGCACACCCGCGAGGCGATCGAGCTGGGCCAGGACCAGGTCGTCGAGCTGCGCCGGGACGGCGTGACCGTCACGAACTTCGACGGCACGCCCGCGGACGTCCGCGAGTACCACGTCGACTGGGACGCCTCGGCCGCCGAGAAGGGCGGCTACGACTACTTCATGCTCAAGGAGATCGCCGAGCAGCCGAAGGCCGTCGCGGACACCCTGCTCGGCCGGATCGGCACCGACGGTCGGCTCACCCTCGACGAGCTGCGGATGTCCGACGCCGACCTGCGCTCGGTCGACAAGGTCGTCATCGTCGCCTGCGGCACCGCCTTCCACGCGGGCATGATCGCCAAGTACGCGATCGAGCACTGGACCCGGATCCCGTGCGAGGTGGAGGTCGCCTCGGAGTTCCGCTACCGCGACCCGATCATGGGCCCGGGCACGCTGGTCATCGCCATCTCGCAGTCCGGCGAGACCATGGACACCCTGATGGCGCTGCGGCACGCGCGCGAGCAGGGCGCCAAGGTGCTGGCGATCTGCAACACCAACGGCTCGACCATCCCGCGCGAGTCGGACGCGGTGCTGTACACCCACGCCGGTCCCGAGGTGGCCGTCGCCTCGACCAAGGCGTTCCTCACCCAGCTGGTCGCCTGCTACCTGGTGGCGCTGTACCTGGGCCAGGTGCGCGGCACCAAGTGGGGCGACGAGATCCTCGCCGTCATCAAGGAGCTCGGCGACGCGCCGAAGCAGGTCGAGCAGGTGCTGGAGACCATGGAGCCGGTGCGCGAGCTGGCCCGTTCCCTGGCGGACGCGCGCTCGGTGCTGTTCCTGGGTCGGCACGTCGGCTTCCCGGTGGCCCTGGAGGGCGCGCTCAAGCTCAAGGAGCTCGCCTACATGCACGCCGAGGGCTTCGCGGCCGGCGAGCTGAAGCACGGGCCGATCGCGCTGATCGAGGAGGGTCTGCCGGTCGTGGTCGTCGTGCCGTCGCCGCGCGGGCGCTCGATCCTGCACGACAAGATCGTCTCCAACATCCAGGAGATCCGGGCCCGTGGCGCGCGGACCATCGTGATCGCGGAGGAGGGCGACGAGGCGGTCGTCCCGTACGCCGACCACCTGATCCGCATCCCGGTCACGCCGACCCTGCTCCAGCCGCTGGTCTCCACCGTGCCGCTCCAGGTCTTCGCCTGCGAGCTCGCCACGGCCAAGGGCCACGAGGTCGACCAGCCGCGCAACCTCGCCAAGTCGGTCACCGTCGAGTAGCCCGGCCGGGTGCGTCCCGGCGTCCCTGCGGTGGCTGCGTCCTACCGCAGGGGCGCCGTGTCGAGCGCGAACGAGAACGGCGGGGGCAGGTCGATCGGCTTGCCGAACTGCTTGGCGAGCTTGGAGGCGGCGCCCTCGTGCTGTCCGTCCGGCAGCGGCGTCACGACGATCTCCCCTTCGATGAACTCGGCTTTGCTCCCCAATGGGGTGTCCAGCTCCAGGAACGCCTGGAGGAGGCTGCCCTCGCCCAGCGGGTGCTCGACTGCCGGCATGGCGACCAGGGCCCTTCTCCCTCCTGTGGGTCCGTGCCGAGCCACACGGTAGGGATCCGGACCGACACCGGCGGGGGATCGAAGTGGGTGACACCCGAAAGTGTGCCGCAGGCCGGGCTGCCGCGGGGCGGTGACGCGGGCTAGCGTCGGCGGTAGCCGACCGCCGAAGGAGCCTCCCGCATGCGTCACGCCCATCGCGTCGAAGTCGTCCGTGCCGCCGAGGCCGCGCTGATGGCGCGGCTTCCGGAGGGCACGCTGATGCAGCGGGCCGCCACCGGGCTCGCCGCGGCCTGCGCGCGGCTGCTGACCCGCCGTCGCGGGCGGGTGTACGGCAGCCGGGTGGTGGTGCTGGCGGGCAGCGGGGACAACGGGGGTGACGCGCTGTACGCCGGTGCGGCGCTGGCGCGGCGCGGGGCGCGGGTGTCGGCGGTGCTGACGGCCCCCGAGCGGGCGCACGCCGCGGGGCTCGCGGCGCTGCGGGCGGCCGGCGGGCGGGTGGCGCCGGATCAGGAGGTCGGCCTGGCCGACTTCTCGCGCGCGGACCTGGTGCTGGACGGCATCGTGGGCATCGGGGGGAAGGGCGGGCTGCGGCCGGAGGCCCGGCCGTACGCGGAAGCCGGGCGGTCCGGGGTGGTGGTGGCCGTCGACGTGCCCAGCGGGGTGGACGCCGACACCGGCGAGGTGGCGGGCGTGGCGCTGCGGGCGGACGTCACGGTGTGCTTCGGCACGTACAAGCCCGGGCTGCTGGTCGACCCGGGCGCCTCGTACGCCGGGGCGGTGCACCTGGTGGGGATCGGGCTGGAACTGCCGGCGGCGGAGGTCTCCGCATTGCAGCACGCGGACGTGGCCGGGCTGCTGCCGGTGCCGGCGGCGGAGAGCGACAAGTACCGGCGCGGGGTGGTCGGGGTGGCGGCCGGGTCGGCGCGCTACCCGGGGGCGGCGCTGCTCGCGGTCGCCGGGGCGCTGCGCGGCGGCGCGGGCGCGGTGCGGTACGTGGGGACGGCGGCCGAGGAGGTGGTGCGGCGGTTCCCGGAGGCGCTGGTCACCGAGGGCGGGCCGGCGGGGGCGGGGCGGGTGCAGGCCTGGGTGGTCGGGCCGGGTGGCGGCGAGGGGGCCGAACGGGCGCTCGCGGAGGCGCTGGCCGCCGATGTGCCGGTGCTGGTCGACGCGGACGGGCTGACCGAGCTGGCCCGGCTCGGGCCGGGCGCGCTGGCGGGGCGGACGGCGCCCACCCTGCTCACCCCGCACACGGGGGAGGCGGCCCGGCTGCTCGCCGGGGCGCAGGACGGCGGGGGAGCGGCCCGGCCGCCGGCCGCCGATGAGCTGGCGGCCGCCCGGCTGGCCACGGCGCGGCGGCTCGCGGCGGTGTACCGGGCGACGGTGCTGCTGAAGGGCTCGACCACGGTGGTCGCCGATCCGGGCGGCGCTGTCCGGGTGAACCCGACCGGCACCTCGTGGCTGGCGACGGCCGGCAGCGGGGACGTTCTGGCCGGCCTGGCCGGCTCGCTGCTCGCCGCGGGCCTCTCCCCGCTGGACGCCGCCTCGGTGGCCGCCTACCTGCACGGCCTCGCCGCCCGCCGCACCGCCGCCGCCCCCGGCGCCCCCGTCACCGCCCTCGACGTGGCGGCCGCCCTCTCCACCGCCTGGAACGACGTCCGCTCGGCCGCGGCGCGGCCCGGAGCCTAGGAATATGCAGACCGGTCTACATAGGGTCGCTGGAGTAGGAAGTCGGCCGGACCGACTTCCTACTCCGGCGAACGGTGGGGCCGGGCCGAATCAGTAGACCGGTCTGCATATTTCACGGGGCTTGGAGTGGAAAGTCGGCCCGGCTGACTTTCCACTCCGCAGGGATGGAGGGATGGCTGGGTGCGGGGAGCTATGTAGACCGGTCTGCATATTTCTGTGCCGGCGCGTGGGGCGGGTGGGAACCGGGGGGTGATTCGTGGGCGTCCGGGAGGAGGTGGGGGGATGCGGGGGGCGGTGTGCCGACGGGCCGTTCGGCGAGGACCCTGGGACGTCTGGGAGACTGACCCTGATGACAACTGCGAAGACCACCGTTATGGCCACTCTCACCGAAGGCGCGCGAGCCGAGGCGACCATCGATCTCGCCGCCCTGCGCGGCAACCTCGACGCGCTGCGCGAGCGTATCGGCGGGGCCACGGTGATGGCCGCGGTCAAGGCGGACGCCTACGGGCACGGCGCCGCCCGGTGCGCCCGGGAGGCGGTCGCCGCAGGAGTCCGCTGGCTGGGCACCGCGACGCCGGACGAGGCGCTCGCGCTGCGCGCCGCCGGCATCCGCCCGGACCAGGCCCGCATCCTCTGCTGGCTGTGGACCCCCGGCGGCCCCTGGCGGGAGGCCCTCTTCGCCGACCTCGACCTCTCGGTCAGCGGCCAGTGGGCGCTCACCGAACTGCTCGCCGCCGTCCGCTCCACCGGCATACCGGCCCGGGTGCACCTGAAGGCCGACACCGGCCTCGGCCGCAACGGCTGCCAGCCGCACGACTGGCCCGAGCTGGTCGCCGCCGCCCGCCGCGCCGAGCTGGACGGACTGCTCACCGTCGCCGGCGTCTGGTCGCACTTCGCCGCCGCCGACGAGCCCGGCCACCCCTCCATCCAGGCCCAGCTGGACGCCTACCGCGCCGCCCTGGCCACCGCCGAGGCGGCCGGCCTGCGCCCCGAGGTACGGCACCTGGCCAACTCGCCGGCCACCCTGCTGCTCCCGCAGTCGCACTTCGACATGGTCCGCACCGGCCTCGCGATGTACGGGCTCTCGCCGGTCCCGGACGTCGGCTCGCCGGCCGACTTCGGCCTGCGCCCGGTGATGTCGCTGACCGCCCGGCTGGCCCTGGTCAAGCACGTGCCCGGCGGCCACGGCGTCAGCTACGGCCACCACTACACCACCCCCGGCCCGACCACCCTGGGCCTGGTCCCGGTCGGCTACGGCGACGGCATCCCCCGGCACGCCAGCGGCATCGGCCCGGTGCAGATCGACGGCAAGTGGCGCACCGTGGCCGGCCGGGTGGCGATGGACCAGTTCGTCGTCGACCTCGGCGGAGACACCCCGCCGATCGGCGACGAGGTGCTGGTCTTCGGCAACGGCGACCGCGGCGAGCCCACCGCCGAGGACTGGGGCCGCGCCTGCGGCACCATCTCCTACGAGATCGTCACCCGGATCGGCTCCCGGGTGCCGCGCCGCTACGTCGGCGCCCTGGACGGGGACCCGCTCGGATGAGCGGGCAGCCCGGCGCCGACCCGGTCGAGGCGGTGAGCGGCGTGGCCCGTGCCGTCAAGGCGGCCGGGACGGCCACCGGGGTGAGCCGGGCCGGCCTGATCGGCATCTCGGTCGGCGTGCTCGCGGCCGGCGCAGCCGCCGGGGTGGCGATCGAACGGCTGACGGTCGGCCGGACGATGCGCCGCCGGGCCCGCGCCGAACTGGACGCCAACGCCCCGTACGGCTCGCTGCGCGGCCGCCCCCGCACCGTTGCCGCCCCCGACGGCACCGGGCTGTACGTCGAACTGGACGGACTGGCCGCGGCGGACGAAGCCGACCCGGCCGAAGCCGAGCCCGACGAAGCCGAGCCCGACGGCGCGCCCGAGCCGCTGACCGTGGTCTTCTGCCACGGCTACTGCCTGAACCAGGACAGCTGGCACTTCCAGCGCGCCGCCTTCCGCGACGGTGTGCGCCTGGTCTTCTGGGACCAGCGCAGCCACGGCCGCTCCGAGCGCTCCCGCTCCTTCCTGGCGGGCGAGCCCGCGGGCATCGACCAGCTGGGCGGCGACCTCAAGGCCGTGCTCGACGCCGTCGCGCCGACCGGGCCGCTGGTGCTGGTCGGCCACTCGATGGGCGGCATGACGGTGATGGCGCTGGCCGACCAGCACCCCGAACTGTTCCGCGAGCGGGTCGCCGGCGTGGCGCTGATCGGCACCCTGGCCGGGAACTGGGACGCCGTCACCTTCGGCCTGCCCCAGGCCGGCGCCCGGCTGTTCCGCCGGGTCGCGCCGGGGATGGTGAAGCTGCTCGGCCGTCAGGTCGACCTGGTGGAGGCGACCCGCCGGCTGGGCACGGACGTCAGCGCCGTCTTCTACCGGCGGTTCTCCTTCGGCGGGAAGGACGTCGACCCGGGCGTGGTCCGGTTCGCCGAACAGATGCTGGACGCCACCCCGATCGACGTGGTGGCCGAGTTCTACCCGGTGTTCTCGGCGCACGAGAAGACCGCGGCCCTCGCCGCCCTGCGCGGCATCCCGGTCCTGGTGCTGACCGGCACCAAGGACCTGCTGACCCCGCCCGGTCACGGCGAGGTGATGGCCGAACAGCTGCCGGGCGCCGAGCTGGTCCTGGTCGAGGACGCCGGGCACCTGGTGATGCTGGAGCGCCCCGACGTGGTCGACGGCCACCTGGCCACCCTCTTCGAGCACGCCGCCCGCTTCCGCGGCGCCGCCCCGCCCCCGGCGCCCCCGGCCGTCGAGCGGACGTAGCCGGCCGGCGGGCCCGGGCCCGGGATCGGGTGCGGGCCGGGGACGGGGATGTGGCACGGTAGCGGGGGCGCCCGAGGGCCGGTGCGCCGCCGTACGGACCGAAGGGCTTGATTCGCGCATGGGCTCGCACGCCACTCTGACCGCCGCCACCCCCGACCGGATGGGCCGGCTCGGCCGGGAGCTGGCCGCGCTGCTGCGACCGGGTGACCTGGTGCTGCTCTCCGGCGAGCTGGGCGCGGGGAAGACCACGCTGACCCGGGGCCTCGGCGAGGGGCTCCAGGTGCGCGGCGCGGTCACCTCGCCGACCTTCGTGATCGCCCGGGTGCACCCGTCGCTGGTCGGCGGTCCGGCGCTGGTGCACGTCGACGCGTACCGGCTGGGCGGGGACCTCGACGAGATGGAGGACCTCGACCTGGACGTCTCGCTGCCCGAGTCGGTGGTGGTGGTCGAGTGGGGCGAGGGCAAGGTCGAGCGGCTCTCGGAGGACCGTCTTGAGGTCCGGATCGAGCGGGCCGTCGGCGCCGAGGCGGCGGGCGGCGACCTGGACCCGCGCCAGGTGAGCCTGACCGGGATCGGCCCCCGCTGGGACGGCGTCGACCTGTCGGTGCTGGCCTGACGGAGCCGGCCGCCGCCGACCGGGTCACGGTTTGCCGACAGGCTGTCGGGAAGGTGTTGCGGTCGGGGTCCCGGGCGTGGTGGGATGGGTTTTGAGGTTAGGTCTGCCTAACTAGGGAGGCGCCATGCCGAGCACCACGCCCGCCCCGGAGCGCGAACCGCGCGGGACCGGGGCCGAGGGGCCCGACCGCAGTGCCGCGGGGGAGCCGATGCGGGCCCTGCTGGCCGCCTGTGCGGCGGCGGAGGCGGTCTCCACCCCGCCCGGGCGCCGCCCGGCCGGGAACGCCCGGCCCGAGGAGCCGCCGGTGGACGGCGGCGCGCACGACACCCGCCGCGCCGCGTAACCAGGAGCCCCCGGACGCCTGCGGGTCAGGCGATCACGACCACCTTGGTGTCCTTCGGCGCGAAGTCCCAGAGCAGTTGGCCGTCGGCCCGGCTGCTGCGGATGCCGCCGGTCTTGGCCTTGGCGTCGCCGCCGCCCCCGATCGCGGACGGCGTCCTCGACGCGGACGTCGTCGGCGCGGCGCCCGGCGTGCCGGTGGCGCCGTCGACGGCCGCGCTGAAGCCGAACACCACGCCGTTCTGCTGGGCGAACCGCACCACGTGCTCGATCTGCTTGCCGTCGGTGCCGGTGCCGGACTGGGTGCGGCTGTACACGGGGTAGCTGCCGGGAGCCGGCTCGACCGTGCCCGGGGCGACCGGGAAGGCGGCCACCACCTGCGGGGTCTTCTTCGGGTCGATCAGCCAGACGTAGTGCGTGCTGACGGAGTAGACGACCCGCAGCCCGGTGCCGGTGCCCGCGGTGGGCAGCGGCGGGACGGTCGGCGTGGGCGTGGTGGTCGGGGTGGCCGAGGCGGCCGGCCCGCTGGCCGAGGCGGAGGTGCTCGCGCCGGGATCGGCGGCGACCGCGCGGTCCTGCGCGCCGTTGGCCTGGAACGCCAGCAGGCTCACCACCGCCAGGGCCCCCAGGGTCAGCCCCGTGACCACCACTCCAGGACCCATCTTCGCCACGTGTGCTCCCACCGCCGTCCCAAAACCGTCGGCCCCATCGTGCCAGGTTCGCCCGTCCGGTCCGCATCGCGTCGGACGTGTGTTCCGCCGTGGGACCGGTTTTCGATCGGGCGGCGCACACCCGCCCCGGGCACGGGCCACGACGGGCCACCGCCCGACCGGTCTAACCTTGACCCGTGCTGCTGCTCGCGTTCGACACCGCTACCCCCGCCGTCACCGCCGCCGTCCACGACGGCACGGCCGTCCTCGCCGAGACCGACCAGGTCGACGCCAGGCGCCACGGCGAACTGCTGCTGCCCGCGATCGACCAGGTGCTGCGGGCGGCCGGTGTGGACAAGCACCGGCTGACCGACATCGCCGTGGGCGTCGGCCCGGGCCCGTACACCGGCCTGCGGGTCGGCCTGGTGACCGCCGCCGCGCTGGGCCACGCCCTGGGCCTGCCGGTGCACGGCGTCTGCACCCTGGACGCGATCGCCCACCGGGCCCGCGCCGAGGGCCTGGCCGGCGAGCCGTTCACGGTGGCCACGGACGCGCGCCGCAAGGAGGTCTACTGGGCCGCGTACGACGCCGAGGGCCGCCGCACCGAGGGTCCTTCGGTGGACCGCCCGGGCGAGCTGACGCCGCCGGCGCGCTCGGTCGGCGCCGGTGCGCTGCTCTACCCGGACGCCTTCCCCGGCGCGCACGGCCCCGAGCACGTCTCGGCCGGCGCGCTCGCCGGCTTCGCCGCCGCCGAACTGGCCGCCGGCCGGGCCCTGCTGCCCAACGCCCCGCTCTACCTGCGCCGCCCGGACGCCCAGGTGCCGGCCGGCTACAAGGCGGTGCTCCCGGCGTGACCGGCCCGAGCACCGACGGGGCCGTGCGCACCGCCGTCCCCGCCGCCACGCTGCGCCCGATGCGCTGGTGGGACATCGCTCCGGTGCTGGCGCTGGAGCTGGAGCTGTTCCCCGAGGACGCCTGGTCGGCCGGCATGTTCTGGTCCGAGCTGGCCGACGCCCGCCCCGGCGGCACCCGCCACTACACCGTCGCCGTCACCCCGGACGGCACGGTCGTCGGCTACGCCGGGCTGATGGCGGTGGCCGGCGAGGGCGATGTGCAGACCATCGCGGTGAACGGCCGCCACCAGGGCGCCGGGCTCGGCGCGGCGCTGCTCGCCGACCTGGTCCGGGAGGCCGCCCGGCGCGGCTGCGCGGACCTGCTGCTGGAGGTGCGGGTGGACAACCTCCGCGCCCAGCGGCTCTACGAGCGCTTCGGGTTCGAGCCGGTCGGCATCCGGCGCGGCTACTACCAGCCCGCCAACATCGACGCGCTGGTGATGCGCCTCGACCCCGCGGCCGCCGCCGTCGACGGTGCCGCCCCCGAAGACCTCGACGAACCCGCGGACGACCCGCGACCGGACGTGAAGAAGGACACCCCCCATGGCTGACGAACCGCTCGTTCTCGGCATCGAGACCTCCTGCGACGAGACCGGCGTCGGCATCGTGCGCGGCACCACGCTGCTCGCCGACGCGGTGGCCTCCAGCGTCAACGACCACGCCCGGTTCGGCGGCGTCGTTCCCGAGATCGCCAGCCGGGCGCACCTGGAGGCGATGGTCCCCACCATCGAGCGCGCCCTGGACACCGCGGGCGTCAAGGCGAGCGACCTGGACGGCATCGCGGTCACCGCGGGCCCCGGCCTGGCCGGGGCGCTGCTGGTCGGCGTGAGCGCCGCCAAGGCGTACGCGTGGGCCCTGGACAAGCCGCTGTACGGTGTCAACCACCTCGCCTCGCACATCTGCGTGGACCAGCTGGAGCACGGCCGGCTGCCCTCCCCGACGATGGCCCTGCTGGTCTCCGGCGGGCACTCCTCGCTGCTGCTCAGCGAGGACATCACCAGCGACGTGCGCCCGCTCGGCGCGACCATCGACGACGCGGCCGGCGAGGCCTTCGACAAGGTGGCCCGGGTGCTCGGGCTCGGCTTCCCCGGCGGCCCGGTGGTGGACCGCACCGCCCGCGAGGGCGACCGGAAGGCGATCGCCTTCCCGCGCGGCCTGACCGGCCCCAAGGACCCGGAGTACGACTTCTCCTTCTCCGGCCTGAAGACCGCCGTCGCCCGCTGGGTGGAGGCCAGGCGCCGGGCCGGCGAGGACGTGCCGGTCGCCGACGTCGCGGCGTCCTTCCAGGAGGCGGTCACCGATGTGCTGACCCGCAAGGCGGTCAAGGCCTGCAAGGACAACGGCGTCGACCACCTGATGATCGGCGGCGGCGTCGCGGCCAACTCGCGGCTGCGCGAGATGGCTCAGCAGCGCTGCGACAAGGCCGGCATCCGGCTGCGGGTGCCGCGCCCCGGCCTGTGCACCGACAACGGCGCGATGGTCGCCGCGCTCGGCTCCGAGATGGTCTGGCGCGACCGCGCGCCGTCCTCCCTCGACCTGTCGGCGGACTCCTCGCTGCCCGTCACCGAGGTCCACGTCCCGCACACCGACTTCCACGGGCAGGCCTACCTGGCGCTGGGCGGGCAGGCGTGACCACCACCGCCGCGATGTGGGAGGCCCGGGCCGCCGACGGGCGGGGCGCCGAGCTCTCCGCCTGGGCCAGGGAGACCGCGCTGCCCGCGCTGCGCGGCCGCCCCGGACTGCTGCGCGCCGAGCTGTTCGCCGCCCCCGGCGAGAGGGTGCTGCTGATCACCTGGTGGTCCGGCGAGCCGGTGCCGGTCGCCGATCCGCCCGCCGACCTGCTGGGCCGTCCGGTGCACCGCTGGTCCTTCACCAGCGAGCACGTGGAGTAGCCCGCCGTAGTCGTTCGCACGCCCGACCGGGAACCGAACGCCCGACCGTTACCGTGCTAACCAGCGCGATCGCTGGACGGAACGGGGAGCACGGCGCGGTGAACAGCTACGGGTGGAGCAGGACGACGGCGTACGCGGTGGGGGCGGCGGTCCTGCTGGCCACCGCCACCGGGTGCGCGGGCGGGGGTGACAGCGGCGCCGCCTCCGCCGCCCTGACGGCACCGGGCGGCACCGCCGACCCGGCCCGGTCCGCCGCCCCGTCGCGGCCGCAGGGCGCGCCCACCCCGCCGCCGAGCGCGCCCCCCGCCCCGGCCGCCGGCGACGCCGCCGCCTGGGCCAAGTGGAACCTCACACCGCTGCCGCCGGCGCCCCCCGCGCCCGCCGACAAGCCGGTGAAGCTCCGGCGGACCGGACCGGTCCCGGTGTTCAGCGAGGTGAGGACCGACGACAAGGTGGTCTTCCTCACCATCGACGACGGCGCCGAGAAGGACCCGGCGTTCGTCGAGATGCTGACCGACCTCAAGGTGCCGGTCTCGATGTTCCTGACCCGCGACATCGTCAAGGACGACTACGGCTACTTCAAGCGGCTCCAGGCGCTCGGCAACCACGTCCACAACCACACCTCGGGCCACGCCCAGCTGAGCAGGGCGGCCCCGGAGAAGCAGAAGGCCGAGGTCTGCGACGCCCAGGACGCGCTCACCCGGCAGTACGGCACCCCGCCGCTGCTGTTCCGCCCGCCGTACGGCGACGGCGCCCACACGCCGGCGCTCAACGCCGTGGTGCGGCAGTGCGGGCCGGGGGCGATCGTGCTGTGGCGCGAGTCGATGCAGATCCACGACATGCAGTACCAGGCGGCGGACCGGAAGCTGCGGCCCGGCGACATCGTGCTCGCCCACTTCCGGGGCCCGAAGGACCTCAAGGGCGAGACGATGACGCAGATGTTCGGCGAGCTGCTGGCCAGGATCCAGGAGCAGGGCTTCGCGGTGGCCCGGCTGGAGGACTACATCGAGGCGCCGGCCGCCTGAACGGCCGCGGCCGGGCCGGTCACCGGCCGGCCGAGCATCATCAGCGGGCCGTGGTCGGTGCGGCTGAGGATCACCGTGACGGTGTTCGGGCCGGCCGGCTTCAGCTGGCGGCGCAGCTCCTCCGGGGTGATCGCCATCCCGCGCTTCTTGATCACCACCGTGCCGACGCCCCGCTCGCGCAGCAGCGCCTTGAGCCGCTTGATGTGGAACGGCAGCACGTCGGTCAGCTCGAAGCCGTGTGCGTAGGGCGTGTCGACCAGCTCGTCCGAGGTGACGTAGGCGATCTTCGGGTCGATCAGCCGCCCGTTCACCCGCTGCGCCACCTCGGCGACCAGGTGGGCGCGGATCACCGCGCCGTCCGGCTCGTACAGGTAGCGGCCGACCGGCCCGGCCGGCGGGTCGGGCAGGTCGCCGCCGGTGAGGCTGGCCCGCTGCGGCAGCAGGGTGGCGCGGTGCGGGCGCTCGGCCCGGGTGCCGAACCAGAGCACCGCCTCCTTGACGTCGCCGTGGTCGGAGACCCACTCGGCCTCGGCGTCGGCGGGCACCGCCTCGTGCGGGATGCCGGGGGCCACCTTCAGCGCGCCGACCGGGGTGCGCCGGCCGGCCTCGATCGCCCAGGAGAGCGGCGGCGCGTACGCCTCGGGGTCGAAGACCCGGCCGCGCGAGGTGCGCCGGGCCGGGTCGGTGAAGACCGCGTCGAAGCCGGTGACGTCCACGTCGGCGACGTCCGCGCAGCGCACCTCGACCCGGTCGGCCAGGCCCAGGGCGGCCGCGTTGGCGGCGGTGGCGGCGCAGGCGGCCGGGTCCTTGTCGACGGCGAGCACCTCGACGCCGGCCCGGGCCAGCGCCAGCACGTCCCCGCCGATCCCGCAGCAGAGGTCGGCCAGCCGCTTCACCCCGAGGTCCGCGAACCGGCGGGCCCGCCACTCGGCGACCTCGCGCCGGGTGGACTGCTCGACGCCGTTGGGCGTGAAGTACATGAGGTCGGCGTCGGCGCCGAACTTGGCCCGGGCCCGCTGCCGCAGCCGGGCCTGCCCGAAGGCGGCCGACACCAGTTCGGCGGGGTGCTCCTTGCGCAGCCGGGTGGCCAATGCCAGCTCCTCCCCGGGCGCGAAGTCGCGCAGTTCGGCGAGCAGGGCCTGGCCCCGGTCGGTCAGCAGGGGCCGCAGGTCGTCGTTCTCCACGGGCCCATTCTCGCCGCCCGGACCGTCAGACCGGCAGCTGGAACCAGAGGAGCGCGGTGAACGGGGCGAGCAGCGCGGCGAGGGGCGTCAGCCGCCGGCCGGCCCGCCAGGTGAGCCGGGCGACGACGACGGCCGGCGCCAGTGGAAGGACGAGGCCCAGTGAGGCGAGCAGCATGAGCGGCTCGGAGGCGTCGCTCATGGCCATCCCCAGCAGCACGGCGAAGGCGGCGAAGCCCATCAGGGCGGTGACACCGCCGACCAGGGGCAGGGTGACGAGGGCGAGCAGCAGGTCGCGGTGGCGCGACGGGACGGCGTGCGCGGTGGTCTCGGTCATGGACCGAGTCTGCGGTCCGCGCTCGCCCTCGCACATGAGTACGGCTACTCATCCGCAACACGGGTCCGCCGGGCGCGTCGTTGGCACTCTGGTTGACTGAGTGCTAACCGCGGCCTATGGTCGTCCTAGCACTCCCCACCGGGGGAGTGCTAACGCGAGAATGCGTGTCTGACCCCCGCGACGGCAGATGCGCGAGTTCGCCCCTACCCGTTAGAAAACCCCGTAATCTCCGAAGGGGAGCTCGGACGTGACCACCAGCAGCAAGGTTGCCATCAAGCCGCTCGAGGACCGCATTGTGGTCCAGCCGCTCGACGCCGAGACCACCACGGCCTCCGGCCTGGTTATCCCGGACACCGCCAAGGAGAAGCCCCAGGAGGGCGTCGTCCTGGCCGTCGGCCCGGGCCGCTTCGAGGACGGCCAGCGTCTGCCGCTCGACGTCGCCGTGGGTGACATCGTCCTGTACTCGAAGTACGGCGGCACCGAGGTGAAGTACCAGGGCGAGGAGTACCTGGTGCTCTCCGCCCGCGACGTTCTCGCCATCATCGAGAAGTAAAGCGTCCTGCCACGCCCCGGATCCGTGTCCCTAGTGACAGGGGACCGGGGCGTGGCTGTTGGTTCACGTAGTCGAGCGGCCGCCGCGACGGCCGCACCCCCGAGGGAATAGGGAACATGGCGAAGACCCTGCAGTTCGACGAGGACGCCCGCCGCTCGCTGGAGCGCGGTGTCAACAAGCTGGCCGACACCGTCAAGGTGACCATCGGCCCCAAGGGCCGCAACGTCGTCATCGACAAGAAGTTCGGCGCCCCGACCATCACCAACGACGGTGTCACCATCGCCCGTGAGGTCGAGCTCGACGACCCGTACGAGAACCTTGGCGCGCAGCTCGTCAAGGAGGTCGCCACCAAGACCAACGACGTCGCGGGTGACGGCACCACCACCGCCACCGTGCTGGCCCAGGCCCTGGTCAACGAGGGTCTGCGCAACGTCGCCGCCGGCGCCGGCCCGGCCGCCCTGAAGAAGGGCATCGACAAGGCCGTCGCCGCCGTCTCCGAGCACCTGCTGTCGGTCGCCCGCGAGATCGAGGGCAAGGACGACGTCGCCGCCGTCGCCACGCTGTCCGCCCAGGACGCCCAGGTCGGCGAGCTGATCGCCGAGGCGATCGACAAGGTCGGCAAGGACGGTGTCATCACCGTCGAGGAGTCGAACACCTTCGGTGTGGAGCTGGACTTCACCGAGGGCATGCAGTTCGACAAGGGCTACCTGTCGCCGTACTTCGTCACCGACGCGGAGCGTCAGGAGGCGGTCCTCGAGGACCCGTACATCCTGATCAACCAGGGCAAGATCTCCTCCATCCAGGAGCTGCTGCCGCTGCTGGAGAAGATCCTCCAGGGCGGCACCTCCCGCCCGCTGCTGATCATCGCCGAGGACGTCGACGGCGAGGCGCTGTCCACCCTCGTGGTGAACAAGATCCGCGGCACCTTCAACGCGGTGGCCGTCAAGGCCCCGGGCTTCGGCGACCGCCGCAAGGCGATCCTCGGCGACCTGGCCGTCCTGACCGGCGGCACCGTGATCTCCGAGGAGGTCGGCCTCAAGCTCGACCAGGCCGGTCTGGACGTGCTGGGCTCGGCCCGCCGCGTGACCGTCACCAAGGACGACACGATCGTCGTCGACGGTGCCGGCGAGTCCGAGGCCGTGGCCGGCCGCGTCGCCCAGATCAAGGGCGAGATCGCCAACACCGACTCGGACTGGGACCGCGAGAAGCTGCAGGAGCGCCTGGCCAAGCTGGCCGGCGGCGTCTGCGTCATCCGCGTCGGTGCCGCCACCGAGGTGGAGCTCAAGGAGCGCAAGCACCGCCTGGAGGACGCCATCTCGGCGACCCGCGCCGCGGTCGAGGAGGGCATCGTCGCCGGTGGTGGCGCCTCCCTGGTCCACGCCGCCAAGGTGCTGAACGACGGCCTCGGCCTGTCCGGCGACGAGGCCACCGGTGTCGCGGTCGTCCGCAAGGCGCTGCACGAGCCGCTGCGCTGGATCGCCCAGAACGCCGGCCTGGAGGGCTACGTCATCACCTCCAAGGTCGCCGATCTGGAGCAGGGCCAGGGCTACAACGCCGCCACCGGCGAGTACGGCGACCTGGTGAAGGCCGGCGTCATCGACCCGGTCAAGGTCACCCGCTCCGCCCTGGAGAACGCCGCCTCGATCGCCTCCCTGCTGCTCACCACCGAGACCCTCGTGGTGGAGAAGAAGGAGGAGGAGGCCGACAACGGTCACGGCCACTCGCACGGCGGTCACGGCCACTCGCACTGAGGCCGCAGCCACTGACCGCAGGCCCGGTCCGCGCCCCGCGAGGGGTGGCGGGCCGGGCCTGCGGCGTGTTCCACTCTTCAACTATCAGTTGAATTTTGCGTGTTGCAAAGAATCCCTTATATCTTGGGGGCATGATCGAGGCCCGCCACCTGCGCGTCCTGCGTGCCGTCGCCCGCACCGGCTCCTTCTCCGCGGCCGCCCGCGAGCTGGGCTGCACCCAGCCCGCCATCAGCCAGCAGATGAAGGCGCTGGAGAAGTCCGTGGACACCCCGCTGGTGGTCCGTTCGGGCCGCGGGATGCAGCTGAGCGAGGCCGGGAAGGTCCTGCTCAAGCATGCCACCGGGATCCTCGCCGGGCTCTCCGCCGCGGAGGAGGAGGTCGCGGCGATCGCCGGGCTGCGGGCCGGACGGGTCCGGCTGGTGTCCTTCCCGACCGCCAGTTCCACCCTGGTGCCACCGGCGGTCGCCCGGCTGCGGGACAGCCATCCGGGGGTGCGCGTGTCGCTGGTCGAGGCGGAGCCGCCGGAGTCGCTGGCGATGCTGCGCGGCGGCGAGTGCGAGGTCGCGCTCGCCTTCCGCTACCCGCAGGCCCCCGGATCCGCCCTCGCGCCGGCGCCCGCGCCCGCGCACGGCATGCCCCGGGAGGCGCGCGCCGAGGCCAATCTGGAGGCCCAGCAGCTGAGCGCGGGAGCCGACTGGTCCGATCTGGTGGTCACCCCGTTGCTGGACGACCCGCTCGTCGGGCTGCTGCCCGCGGGACACCGGCTGGCCGGGCGCGGCGGGCCGGTGGAACTGGCCGAGCTGGCGGGGGAGCAGTGGATCGCCGGCTGCCCGCAGTGCCGGGGTCACCTGGTGGAGCTGTGCGCGGGCGCCGGCTTCGAGCCGCGGATCGACTTCGCGACCGACGACTACCCGGCGGTGGTCGGGCTGGTGGCCGCCGGCCTCGGGGTGGCGGTGCTGCCCGGGCTGGCGCTGGAGTCGGTGCGCCCCGACGGGGTGGCGCCGGTGGCGGTGCACGCCGTCTCGGGAGCGCCGGCGGTGCGGCAGGTGGTCGCGCTGACCCTGCCGGACCTCGCCGAGGTGCCGGCGGTGGCGCTGATGCTGGAGCGGCTGGCGGGGGCGGCGGCCGGGCGCTGACCCGTCGGCGCGCCGGGCCCGCGGTGGCGCGGGCTCCCGGCCGGGCTCCGGGCGCGCCTCACCCCGGGAAGAAACGTTTCTCCCCGGTGGGGCGAAGCCGGTGTCCTACTGCTGGACCACGCCCGGCGCGGCGAGCGGCACCTCCACCAGGCGGTGGCGCGAACGGCCCATCATCTCCTCGCGTTCGTCCTCGGTCAGGCCTCCCCAGACGCCGTACGGCTCGCGGACGGCCAGTGCGTGCGCGGCGCACTCGGTGCGTACCGGGCAGCGCATGCAGACCTCCTTGGCGCTCGCCTCGCGCGAACTGCGGGCCGCACCCCGCTCGCCCTCGGGGTGGAAGAAGAGCGAGCTGTCCACGCCACGGCAGGCCGCGGAGAGCTGCCAGTCCCAGAGGTCCGCGTTGGGGCCGGGGAGTCGGGAGAAATCTGCCATGGCTCATTCCCTTCAGAGGTCGTCGACCGCGGGCCTCGCCGACGGATTGCGTCGGCGGTGGCGCAGCGGGCGTCCGGCGCGGTGTGGACACCTGGAAATATGACTTACGGCAACTCCATGGACAAGTCACCCACAGAGTGGCACAACAGTCAATGACCATACAAAAGCTCGAAAAACGGGCAAAGTGGGCGTGGCCGCCGGGCCGGTGACCGCCGGGCGCGGATGTGGCATTCGGGTGGCCGACGGGCGCGTGCGGAGCCGCGCGGGTGTGCGGGTTGTACGCCGACCGCGCGCGAGCTGCGCAAAAGTGCGGCGTGTGCACCGCGATGCGGCTGATCGGTAACGGGTCGGCCACGTACAGTGGTGGAGGTGACTCCGAAGGCCGTAACTCATTCGAGTGATGGTCGTTGGAAGTGCGGAGGCGGTTAGCGGACGCCGGACGTCGGGAACGATCGCGGGGAATCTCAGGCGATCAGCACGGAGTCTGTCGCCGATCGGCCGTGTCGGAGAGGTTCGTACCAGCCAGGAGGCTCAACGTGACGCGGATCAGCTGCGGAGGACGACGGTCATGACTTCCGTTCTCGTTTGCGACGATTCCCCGCTCGCCCGCGAGGCGCTTCGCCGCGCGGTCGCGACCGTACCCGGTGTCGACCGGGTCACCACCGCGACGAACGGGGAGGAGGTCCTCCGCCGCTGGGTGGCCGACCGATCCGATCTCGTCCTGATGGACGTCCGGATGCCCGGCCTCGGCGGGGTGGAGACGGTCCGGCGGCTGCTGTCCGCCGACCCGGGTGCCCGGATCATCATGCTCACCGTCGCCGAGGACCTCGACGGTGTCGCCCTCGCGGTCGCCGCGGGCGCCCGCGGGTACCTGCACAAGGACGCCTCGCGCGCCGAACTGCGGGCCACCGTCACCCAGGCGCTCGCCGACCCGACCTGGCGGCTCGCCCCCCGCCGGCTGCGCAGCCCCGACATGGGCGCGGCGCCGACCTTGACGGCGCGTGAGATCCAGGTGCTCGAAGGCATGAGCCACGGCCGCAGCAACGCCGAGATCGGTCGTGAGCTGTTCCTCTCCGAGGACACCGTCAAGACCCATGCCCGGCGCCTGTTCAAGAAGCTCGGCGCCTCGGACCGCGCGCACGCGGTGGCGCTGGGCTTCCGCTGGGGCCTGGTCCGCTGACCGCCGCCGGCGCCGCCGGTTCCGGCACGCTCCGCGCGATTGTCCGCGCGGGGGCGTGTGACGTTACGGTCCCGAGGTTGCACCATGGAGGAGTGGAGCACCTCGGGGACCAGCGGACAGGAACTGCGGCGAACCACGCAGCCGCAGGAGACTCGGCGGACGGCGCCGCGGACGGGACCACCCCGGGCGGTGGGGCGGGAGGCGGGACGGTGCAGGAGTGGCCGGTGGTGCGGACCGGTGCGGCACCGCATAACGTTCCGGTGCACAACTCCGGACGCGGTGCCGCGTTTTCCCGCGCGACCAGGCACCATGGACCGATGCGTGACGACGTGGCCGGGGCTCCCGGTGAGGCGGACCCGGTGGAGGCCGAGCCCTCCGCGCCCGGGCCCGACCCGGCGTACGCGGATCCGGCCGACGGGCCCGGCGCGCTCGCCGCACTGGTCGCGGCCGCCGTCCGCGGCGAGGGGCCGGCGATCGACGCGCTGCTCGCCCACGTCCACCCGCTGGCCCTGCGCTACTGCCGCGGCCGCCTCGTCCGGCTGCCCGGCGGCGCCCGGCACCACGTGGACGACATCGCGCAGGAGGTCTGCGTCGCGGTGCTCTGCGCGCTGCCCCGGTACAAGGACCAGGGGCGCCCCTTCGAGGCCTTCGTCTACGGGATCGCCGCGCACAAGATCGCCGATCTGCAGCGGGCCGCGATGCGCGGGCCCGGTTCGACGGTGATCCCGCAGGACGACCTGCCGGAGGTGCCGGACGACGCGCTCGGCCCGGAGGAGCGGGCGCTGCTCAGCAGCGACGCGGCCTGGGCGAAGGAGCTGCTCTCCAACCTGCCGGCCCGGCAGCGCGAACTGGTGCTGCTGCGGGTGGCCGCCGGGCTCTCGGCGGAGGAGACCGGGGAGGTGCTCGGGATGTCGCCGGGGGCCGTCCGGGTCGCCCAGCACCGCGCGCTGAGCCGGCTGCGGGCGCTCGCCGAGGAGTCCTCCTAGGGCAGGCCCCGGCGAGCGGAATGGCTCACGGCCGGCCTTTGTTGTCAAGGGCACACGAGAGCGCGTTCGCGGTGCCAGTACCATGGGGTATCGGCGCCTGGGCGGGTCGCCAAAGTTTCGAAGGTGCGCACGGGTTTCCCCTGGAGGATCCTCCAACGGCCACCGGGCTTTCGGCGGTCCGAGCGAGTGAGCTGATGACAGCGCCCCCACCCCCAGGGCGCGAGCTGATCGAGCCGGCCACGGAAGGTACCCCCGAAATGTCTTACAACGCCGCAGGCGTACCCGAGAAGTTCGCGATGCTCGGACTCACGTACGACGACGTCCTGCTGCTGCCGGGGGCGTCCGAGGTGCTGCCGAACCAGGTCGACACCTCCTCGCGGGTCTCCCGCAACGTGCGCGTCAACATTCCGCTGCTCTCCGCGGCGATGGACAAGGTCACCGAGTCGCGGATGGCGATCGCGATGGCCCGTCAGGGCGGCGTCGGCGTCCTGCACCGCAACCTCTCGGTCGAGGACCAGGCCAACCAGGTCGACCTGGTCAAGCGCTCCGAGTCCGGCATGGTCACCGACCCGATCACGGTCGGCCCGGAGACCACCCTCGCCGAGGCCGACGCGCTCTGCGCCAAGTTCCGGATCTCCGGTGTGCCGATCGCCGACGAGAGCGGCAAGCTGCTCGGCATCGTCACCAACCGCGACATGGCCTTCGAGACGGACCGCACCCGCCAGGTCCGCGAGATCATGACCCCGATGCCGCTGATCACCGGCAAGGTCGGCATCTCCGGCGTCGACGCCATGGCGCTGCTCCGCCGCCACAAGATCGAGAAGCTGCCGCTGGTCGACGACGACGGCCGGATCAAGGGCCTCATCACCGTCAAGGACTTCGTCAAGGCCGAGCAGTACCCGAACGCGGCCAAGGACTCCGAGGGCCGGCTGCTGGTCGGTGCCGCCGTCGGCGCCAGCGCCGAGGCCTTCGACCGCGCCCAGGCCCTGGTCGAGGCGGGCGTGGACTTCCTGGTCGTCGACACCTCGCACGGCCACAGCCACAACGCGCTGGCCTGGATCGAGAAGATCAAGTCGGCCGTCAAGGTCGACGTGGTCGGCGGCAACGTCGCCACCCGTGACGGCGCCCAGGCGCTGATCGACGCCGGCGTGGACGGCGTCAAGGTCGGCGTCGGCCCGGGCTCCATCTGCACCACCCGCGTGGTCGCCGGCATCGGCGTCCCGCAGGTCACCGCGATCTACGAGGCCGCCGTGGCCTGTCAGGCGGCCGGCGTCCCGGTCATCGGCGACGGCGGCCTGCAGTACTCCGGCGACATCGGCAAGGCGCTCGCCGCCGGTGCCGACACCGTGATGCTCGGCTCGCTGCTGGCCGGCTGCGAGGAGTCCCCGGGCGAGCTGATGTTCATCAACGGCAAGCAGTTCAAGTCCTACCGCGGCATGGGCTCGCTGGGCGCCATGCAGTCCCGCGGCCAGGGCCGGTCCTACTCCAAGGACCGCTACTTCCAGGCCGAGGTCGCCTCGGACGACAAGCTCGTCCCCGAGGGCATCGAGGGCCAGGTGCCCTACCGCGGCCCGCTCTCCGCGGTGCTGCACCAGCTGGTCGGCGGCCTGCGCCAGACCATGGGCTACGTCGGCGCGGCCACCGTCGCCGAGATGGAGAGCAAGGGCCGGTTCGTCCGGATCACCTCGGCGGGCCTCAAGGAGAGCCACCCGCACGACATCCAGATGACCGTCGAGGCGCCGAACTACAGCGCCCGCCGCTGATCCCGGTACCGCGCCGCGGGGCCCGCCACCGAGGGGTGGCGGGCCCCGCGGGCTGTCCGGAACGGCACCCGCCGGGGGACCGGGGGGCGGGCGGCGCCGTGCGGCGGCAGGCGGGTGCGGGATACTGGGGGGCGGCCGGGGTGACCCGGCGGGCATGAGCAACACCACCAGAAGGGCTCGAAGTGACTGAGATCGAGATCGGGCGAGGCAAGCGCGGCCGTCGGGCGTACTCCTTCGACGACATCGCCGTCGTCCCCAGCCGCCGTACGCGTGACCCGAAGGAGGTCTCGATCGCCTGGCAGATCGACGCCTACCGCTTCGAGCTGCCGTTCCTGGCCGCTCCCATGGACAGCGTGGTCTCCCCGCAGCAGGCCATCACCATCGGCCGCCTCGGCGGCCTGGGCGTGCTGAACCTGGAAGGACTCTGGACCCGCTACGAGGACCCGCAGCCGCTGCTCGACGAGATCGCCTCGATCACCGACGAGTCCGCCGCGACCCGCCGCCTCCAGGAGGTCTACGCCGAGCCGATCAAGGCCGAGCTGATCAAGCAGCGGATCCAGGAGGTCCGCGACTCCGGCGTGGTCACCGCCGCCGCGCTCTCGCCGCAGCGCACCGCCGAGTTCTCCAAGGCCGTCGTGGACGCCGGGGTCGACGTCTTCGTCATCCGCGGCACCACCGTCTCCGCCGAGCACGTCTCCGGTGCGGCCGAGCCGCTCAACCTGAAGCAGTTCATCTACGAGCTGGACGTCCCGGTCATCGTCGGCGGCTGCGCCACCTACACCGCCGCGCTGCACCTCATGCGCACCGGCGCGGCCGGCGTGCTGGTGGGCTTCGGCGGCGGCGCCGCGCACACCACCCGCAACGTGCTCGGCATCCAGGTGCCGATGGCCACCGCGGTCGCCGACGTGGCCGCCGCCCGCCGCGACTACATGGACGAGTCCGGCGGCCGCTACGTGCACGTCATCGCGGACGGTGGCGTCGGCTACAGCGGCGACATCCCGAAGGCGGTCGCCTGCGGCGCCGACGCGGTGATGATCGGCGCCGCGCTGGCCCGGGCCACCGACGCGCCCGGCAAGGGCTACCACTGGGGCATGGAGGCCGTCCACGAGGAGCTGCCGCGCGGCAAGCGGGTGGACCTCGGCACCGTCGGCACCACCGAGGAGATCCTCGCCGGCCCGTCGCACACCCCGGACGGCACCATGAACCTGTTCGGCGCGCTGCGCCGGGCGATGGCGACCACCGGGTACACCGAGCTCAAGGAGTTCCAGCGGGTCGAGGTGACCGTCAACCCGGCGCTCAACCACCGCTGAGCCGGCCTTGCCGTCTCCGGTCCGGGGCCCTCGTCGCGCGATGCGGCGGGGGCCCCGAACCGTGCGGGGCGGCTACTGGCGGGTGGCGGCGCGGCGGGTGAGGAGGAAGCCGCCGATCACGGCGATGCCGTAGAAGACCAGGTCCAGCGGGCGGCGGCCGTCGCGCCAGAGCGGGAGGGCGTCGTGCAGCAGCTCCCCGTAGCCGGTGCCGGCCAGTGCGTGCAGCCTGCGGGTCTGCCCCAGTAACTGGCCGAGGAGCAGCGCGCCGGACGCCAGCAGGGCGCCGAGCGGCGGCAGCAGCCGGTTCGGGCCGCCGAGCCGGCCCAGCGGCCAGGCGACCGCCGCCGCCGGGGCGATGGCCAGCCAGCCGACGGTGGCCTCCGCCCGGGCCGGCGCGCAGCCGAACGCCGCGGCGCCGGCCAGCATCGCGAGGACGGCCAGCGCCACGGCCGGGCCGGTGCGGTGCCGGTGGCGACGGCCTCCCGGGGCGTGTCCGGCGCCGTCGGCCGCGTCGGTGGCGGTGGCGGGGTCGGTGGCGGCGGCCGGGTCGGCGGGGCGGTAACCGGCCACCGGGGCGCCGGGCATGCCGGGTGCCGCGTACCCCTCCGGGATCTCCGGTTCCGGTGCGACCGAGAAGTGCGGGGCCGTGGGCGGCCGGACCGACTGGCCGTCAGCGCCCGGTGCGGATGCGGTCATGGACGTCGTGTTCCCCCCGGAAAGACGGTGAGCTGCCGCACGGTAGCAGGGCCCGGAGCGGGATCGACAGAGTTTTCGATCACGGATCGGGCACGGACCGCAGCCCCCGGCCGGACCTGTGCCAGGGTGGCCGGGGGCCGGGTGGTCGGGGGCGCGCGGGACAGGGGATGATGGAGGCTTGGGCGTTCGGGCCCGAGGCCGGTCCGACGTTCCGTCATCACGACCGCCAGCAGCACATGGGGGAACGTTCCGAATGACCCAGGCGCAGGGTTCCACCGGCCGCCTCCTGGCCGGCCGCTACCGGCTGAACGCGGTGCTCGGGCGCGGCGGCATGGGCACCGTCTGGCGCGCCGAGGACGAGATGCTGGGCCGGACGGTCGCGGTCAAGGAACTGCGGATGAACGCCAGCGTGGACGAGGACGAGAAGCACCGGCTGATCGTCCGGACCCTGCGCGAGGCCAAGGCGACGGCACGGATCCGGCACAGCTCGGCGGTCACCGTCTTCGACGTGGTCGAGGAGGACGACCGGCCGTGGATCGTCATGGAGCTGGTCGAGTCCCGGTCGCTGGCGGACGTGGTCCGGGAGGACGGCCCGCTGGCGCCGGCCCGGGCGGCGGAGATCGCGCTGGACGTGCTCGGCGTGCTGAGCGCCGCGCACGCGCTCGGCATCCTGCACCGGGACGTCAAGCCGTCCAATGTGCTGATCGGCGAGGACGGCCGGGTGGTGCTCACCGACTTCGGCATCGCCAGCGTGGAGGGCGACACCTCGGTGACCTCCACCGGCATGCTGGTCGGCGCGCCCTCCTACATCTCCCCGGAGCGGGCCCAGGGGCAGAAGCCCGGACCGCCGGCCGACCTGTGGTCGCTGGGCGGCACGCTGTACGCGATGATCGAGGGCCGGCCGCCGTACGACCGGGGCTCGGCGCTGGCCACCCTGACGGCGGTGATGACGGAGGAGCTGGCCACCCCGGCGAACGCCGGGGCGCTGGGGCCGGTGATCGAGGGGCTGCTGGCCAAGGACCCGGCGAAGCGGCTGACCGCCTCGCAGACCCGGTCGATGCTCAAGCGGGTGGTCGCGGAGTCGACCGCGCGGGCCGAGTCGACCACCGAGCAGGCGGTGCCGGTCGCGGAGGGCGGCGGGAAGCCGCCGCTCGGCGGGCTGCTCGGGACGGTCCGGGTGGGCAGCCGGGCCGGGGACGCCGGGAGCGGGGAGTCGCCGGTGGCGCCCGCGGAGGCGGCGGAGGCCGCGAAGCCGTCGGAGTCGTCGGAGTCGTCGGAGCTGTCGGGACCGTCCGGACCGTCGGGACCGGACACCGAGGCGGCCCGGCCGGTGACCAGTGAGTGGACGCTGGGCGCCACCCAGGCGGCCGGCGCGGACCCGCGCACCGGCCGGCGGCGGCTGGCCGTGGCGACGGTCGTGGTGGTGCTGCTGCTGATCGCGGGCGTGGTCGCGCTGGTCCAGGCGCTCGGCGGGTCCGGCGACGGCACGGCGGCGGGCACGAACAACACCGGTCCGGTGGCGGCGGCCACGGACACCACCACGCCGGGCGACGCCCCGGCGGACCCGGCTGCGGAGGGATCGGGCCCGGCGGAGAGCGTGGCGCCCGAGCCCGCCCCGACGCCGGGCGACACGCCGACGCCGACACCCACGCCCACGCCGACCCCCACGCCGACGCCGACTCCGACGCCGACCGGGGCCGTCGTGCCGGCCGGGTACCACGAGTACAAGGACCCGGCCGGCTTCTCGATCGTGTTGCCCGACTGGCTCCAGCTGTCGAGCTCGGAGTCGATCCGCCGCACCTTCAAGGGCAACGGCAGCACCCTGCGGATCGAGTGGACGACCACCCCGGGGGCGAGCGCGCTCGGCGCCTGGCAGGAGGCCGAGCCGGGGCTGCGCGGCCAGGTGAGCAACTACCAGCAGGTGCAGCTGCAGTCCGTCGCCTACCGGGAGTGGACCAACGCCGCCGACTGGGAGTGGATCAGCGGCAACCCGCGGATGCACTCGCTGAACCGGGGCTTCGTCACCGGCTCCCCGGCCAAGTACGGCTACGCGATCTACTGGACGACGCCGGACGCCGACTGGGCCGCGAACGCCGAGGTCCGCCAGACCGCGTTCGACACCTTCCAGCCGGCTCCGTAGACCGACCCCAGGGGGCCGAGCGGCCCCGGCCGTCAGCCGATCAGGCGTTGCTTCGCACGGGTGAACTCGTCGTCGGTGAGGGCGCCCGCGGTGCGCAGGGCGGCGAGGCGTTCCAGCTGGTCCAGCAGGTCGGCGCCAGGGGTGGCGGGGGCCGGAGCCGGGGCGGCGAGGGCCTTCCGGGAGGCCTCGCGGGCCAGCCGGGCGGCGGCGCGGAGCTGTTCGGCGAAGACCTCCGCCTTGACCACGTCCTCGAAACGGTGCGAGCCGGTGAGCGCAACCACCAGCAGCACCTCGCCGTTGATCCGGGTCCTGGTGACGGTCGCATCGGTGACCGCTTCGAGCGGAACCGGAACCGGGGGCTTGCCGTCCTTGAGGAAGAGCAGCCGGTGGGTGGTCAGGACCAGCACGCCCTTGCGGAAGTGGTCGGGGTGGCGCCCGGCGGTGGAGGCGATCGGTTTCTCGTCGGGGGCGACGCTCGCCTGGACGGAGCGCAGGGCTGCGGCCCGGTTGTCACTGCTGCTGTTGCCGGCCACGTCGAAGGCCGCGTCGATCAGATCGGTCCAGTCCATGGACCGAGGGTAGTCCGGGGTACGCGCGGCGTCTCCCGCGGCCGGGCAGGGCCTAGGCTTGGGCGGTGAGCGGAGAGGAACACGCATGCGAGCGGGCCCGGGGCAGGTGCTGGCGGGGCGTTACCGGCTGACGGACCGTCCGGAGGCGCTGAGTACGGTCGCCGTGGACGAGCGCAGCGGCGACGTCGTGCGGTTGCGCGGGTGGGAGCTGCCCGCGCCGCTGACCGATGATCAGGACGCGGACGGCGCCGGGTCCGAGCGGGGCGAGCGGCTGGTGCGCCGGGTGGCGGCGGTCGGTGCCGCCGCGCCGGGGCATCCGCGAATCCTCCAGGGGGCCGGGGCGTTCGTCGAGGGCGAGCTGCTCTGGACGGTCGAGGAACGGCCGGCCGGGCGCCCGCTGGCCGCGGTGCTCGCCGAGGGCCCGCTGCCGCCGTACCGGGCGGCGGAGATCGCGGCGGACCTCGCCGCGGCGCTGCGGGCGCTGCACGACGCGGGACTGACGCACGGGAACCTGACCGCCGAGTCGGTGCTGGTCTGCGAGGACGGCGCGGCGCTGCTGGGCGGGCTGCTCCCGGGGGTGGCCGAGGAGGTGCTGGCCGAGGAGCTGGGCGGCCCCGGCGGCAGGCGCCGCTACGAGGTCAGGGCCGAGCTGGTCGGGTCGGTGGCGGAGCGCTGGCCGCTGGACGGCGGTCCGGCCGGCGACTGCTGGGCGCTCGGGGTGCTCCTGCACCGGATGGCGACCGGCCGCGCGCCGTACCCGGAGAGCGGGGTGCCGGAGCTGGTGACGGCGGTGCGGGAGGGCCGGCGGGTGCCGTCGGAGGCCTGCGGACCGCTGGGACCGCTGGTCGAGCGGCTGGTGCAGCCCGACCCGGCGCGGCGGCCGACCGCGGCGGAGATCCGGCTGGAGCTGGCGGAGCTGCTGGCGGGAGCGCCGGAGCCGACGGCGGAGGAGCGGGTGGCCGAGGAGCGGGTGGCGCAGCCGCTGCCGCAGCCGCGCCGACCGGCCCGGGGGCGCCGGACGGCCGGACGTGACGGTGCGCCGGACGCGGAGCGGCCGGGGGCGGAGGCGTCCGGTCCGGCCGGGCCGCCGCGGGTTCCGCCGTCGCTGCTGGGTCCGCTGCTGGTCGGCGGGGTATTCCTGCTGTTGGTCCTCGGGGTGGTGGCCGTGGTGCTGTTCGCAGGCTGACGGGGCCTGGTGGGAGCATGGTCGCCACCGTGGCGGGTGGGGGAGGTTACCGGGGTGCGGACGGGGCGCCTAATGTGTCCGTGGGATTTGTTCGATTCAGTGGTCTGCACCGAGTGGTCTGCGCCGGGCCCTCCGTCGCGGTGACGGCAGGTGGATGAGGGGGAGCGGTCGCGGATGGGCGCGCAGGACCGGCCGGAGTCGGCCGAGGCGGAGCGGCTGCTGGCCGGGCGCTACGAGCTGGGTGAGCGGCTGGGCCGCGGCGGTATGGGCACGGTGTGGCGGGCCCGGGACCGGATGCTGGACCGCGAGGTCGCGGTCAAGGAGCTGACCGTCAGCCACCTCCCCGAGGAGGAACTGGAGATCCTGCACGCCCGGATGAAGCGGGAGGCCTCCGCGGCCGCCCGGATCAAGCACCCCGGCGTGATCACCGTGCACGACGTGCTGGAGCAGGACGGCCGGCCGTGGATCGTCATGGAGCTGGTCGACGGCCGCTCGCTGGCCGATGTGATCAGCCAGGACGGCACGCTGCCGCCGCGCGCCGCCGCCGAGGTGGGCGGCCAGGTGCTGGCCGCGCTGCACCGGGGCCACCAGCTCGGCGTGCTGCACCGGGACGTGAAGCCGGCCAACGTGCTGCTGGAGCACGGGACCGGGCGGGCGGTGCTGCTGGACTTCGGGATCGCGACGTACGAGGGCTCGGCCGAGCTGACCCGGCCGGGCGACCTGGTCGGCTCGCCGGACTACCTGGCGCCGGAGCGGGCGCAGGGCGAGCGGCCGGGCCCGGCCTCCGACCTGTGGGGGCTCGGGGCGACGCTGTACGCGGCGGTGGAGGGCGACTCGCCGTTCCGCCGCACCTCGCCGCTGACCACGCTGGCCGCGGTGGTCGGCGATCCCCTGCCGGAGCCGCGCCGGGCGGGCCCGCTGGGGCCGGTGCTGGCCGCGCTGATGGCCAAGGACCCGGCGGACCGGCCGACCGCGGACGAGGCGGCCCGGATGCTGGCCGAGGTGCAGGCCGGGCACACCATGGGGTTCAAGCCGGTCACGCCGGTGCGGGTGCCGACCCAGTCGGTGCCCGTGGTGGACCGGTCGGGCGAGCCGGGTGCGCCGGACGATTCGGACGGTCCGGACGGCCCGGACGCTTCGGCCGAGGCGGTCACGGTGCCGCGTCAGGCGGCGGCCGCGGCCGAGGAGGCGTCGACCGTGCCGTCCGTGGGGGTGCGGGAGGGCGTCGAAGGGGCGCCCACCGCTCCGGGCACGCCGGTGGCGTACGCCGACGCGCCGGTGCGCGGGCCGGCCAGACGCCGGCGAGTGCTGCTGGTCCTGGGGGTGGTGCTGGCGGTGCTGGTCGCCGGGGTCGCCGGCGGGGCGCTCTACCTGGCGGACCAGGAGAACGGGACGGACGTGGTCCGGCCGACCCAGGCCGGCTCGAACGCGCCCGGCGACAACCTGCCCGCACCGCCCGAGGGCTACCGCTGGGTGGACGACCCGGCGGGCTTCCGCTTCCCGCTGCCCGCGTCCACCCCGGTCTGGCAGCGCACCACCACGTCCGACAACCAGATCTACTACAGCCCCGACAACAAGGTGCACTACCTGCAGTTCGCGGTCACCGTGGGCCAGTCGGTCAGACCGCTGGACCACATGCGGCAGATGGAGACCACCGTCTCCACGCGCAAGGACTACAAGCAGCACCGGATGACCGGCGTGGCGGTGAACGGCCACGAGGGGGCGGTCTGGGAGTTCAGCTACCTGGCCAAGGAGGGCGGCCGCCGCCGGGCGATCGAGGCCGAGTTCATCGACAAGGACGGCACCAGCTACGCGATCTACTCGTCCAGCCCGGAGCGGGGCAACGAGTGGAACGAGGCCGAGCAGCGGTTCAACGCGGTGCTGCACTACTTCACCCCGACCCGCTGACCCGGTGGGCCGCCGCCGGCCCGGTTTGTAGTTACCGACGGGTACCGAAGCGGGTGCCGAGCGCCTAGGCTGCGCCCTATGACGGACCTCACAGCGGCCACCACGGCCCATGACCCCGCCGGCCCCGGCTCGCCGGGCTGCAACCCCGCCGCGCCCGGCGGCGGGCGCACCGTCGCCTCGGCCGTGCCCCCGTCACTGATCGCCCGGCTCGTCTCCGGGATCACCGCCACCGGTGAGCCCAGCCTGGTGGAGACCGTCGCGCCGCTGACCGGCGAACGGCTGGCCGGCCTGCCGAGGTCCACCCCGGCGGACGTCGAGGTCGCCTACGAGCTGGCCCGGCGCGCCCAGCCGGCCTGGGCGGCGCTGCCGGTCCGCCGCCGCGCCGCCGTGCTGCTGCGCTTCCACGACCTGCTGATCAAGCGGCAGGACGAGGTGCTCGACCTCATCCAGGCGGAGACGGGCAAGGCCCGGCTGCACGCCTTCGAGGAGGTCCTCGCCGTCGCCATCGCCGCCCGCCATTACGGCCGCTCCGCCCAGGCCTACCTGCGCGACAAGCGGCACCTCGGGGCGGTTCCGCTGCTCACCCAGACCGTCGAGGCCCGCCGTCCCAAGGGCGTGATCGGTCACATCTCGCCGTGGAACTACCCGCTGGAGCTGTCCGTCGGCGACGCCCTGCCGGCCTTCGTGGCGGGCAACGCGGTGGTCAACAAGCCGGACACGCAGACCGCGCTGACCGCGCTCTGGGCCCGCGAGCTGCTGGTCGAGGCCGGGCTGCCGGCCGACCTGTGGCAGATCGTGATCGGCGACGGCCCGGTGATCGGCCCGGCGGTGGTCGAGCACGGCGACTACGTCTCGTTCACCGGCTCCACCCGCACCGGCCGCGACGTCGCCCGGCGCGCCGCCGAGCGGCTGGTCGGCGTCTCGCTCGAACTCGGCGGCAAGAACGCCATGCTGGTGCTCGCCGACGCCGACCTCGACCGGGCCGCCGAGGGCGCCGTCCGGGCCTGCTTCTCCTCGGCCGGCCAGCTCTGCATCTCGATCGAGCGGCTGCTGGTGCACCGCTCGGTGGCGGACGAGTTCCTCGCCAAGTTCGCCGCCCGCACCCGAGCGCTGCGGCTCGGCGGCGGCCTCGCCTACGGGGCCGACATGGGCTCGCTGGTCTCCGCCCGGCAACTGGAGACCACCACCCGGCACGTCGAGGAGGCGGTCAAGGCCGGCGCCACCGTGGTGGCCGGCGGGAAGGCCCGGCCGGACCTCGGCCCGTTCTTCTTCGAGCCGACCATCCTGGACGGCGTCACCCCGGACATGGCGGTGTGCGGCGAGGAGACCTTCGGCCCGGTGGTCTCGGTCTACCGCTTCGACACCGAGGAGGAGGCGGTGGCCGCCGCCAACTCCACCCCGTACGGCCTCAACTCCAGTGTCTGGACCAGGGACGTCCGGCGCGGGCGGGCGGTCGCGGCCCGGCTGCGCACCGGCACCGTCAACGTCAACGAGGCCTACGGCGCGGCGTACGGCTCGGCGGGCTCGCCGATGGGCGGCATGGGCGACTCCGGGCTCGGCCGGCGGCACGGCGCCGAGGGCATCCTGCGGTTCACCGAGGCGCAGACGATCGCCGGCCAGCGGCTGCTGCCGATCGCGCCTGCGTTCGGCCAGGACGACCGCCAGTACGCGGCGGTGATGACCGCCGGGCTGCGGCTGCTGAAGGCGCTGCGCGTCCGGTAGCGCGCCTCCGGCGGCGGCCGGCCCTCTGTTGTGTGGACCTGTGAACGACTTCCGAAGGAGCAGCGCAGATGGTGGGTTCGACTGAGGACCGGGAGTTCGACTACGACGTGGTCGTGGTCGGCTCCGGTTTCGGCGGTTCGGTCTCGGCGCTGCGGCTGACCGAGAAGGGGTACCGGGTCGCCGTCCTGGAGGCCGGGCGCCGCTTCGAGCGCGACGAGCTGCCCAGGAACTCCTGGGACGTCGCCAACTACCTGTGGGCGCCGAAGCTCGGCCTCTACGGCATCCAGCGCATCCACCTGCTGGCCAATGTGATGATCCTGGCCGGCGCCGGGGTCGGCGGCGGCTCGCTGAACTACGCCAACACCCTGTACGTGCCGCCGAAGGCGTTCTTCGAGGACCGCCAGTGGCGCCACATCACCGACTGGCAGGAGGAGTTGGCGCCGTTCTACGACCAGGCGCGGCGGATGCTCGGGGTGCGGCTCAACCCGACCCTCACCCCGTCCGACGTCCACCTGAGGGCCGCCGCCGAGCGGATGGGTGTCGGCGACACCTTCCACATGGCGCCGGTCGGGGTCTTCTTCGGTGACGGCGAGGACGGCGACGGCACGGCGAAGGCGGCCCCCGGCGGCGAGGTGGCCGACCCGTACTTCGGCGGCGCCGGTCCGGCCCGCCGGGCCTGTGTCGAGTGCGGCGAATGCATGACCGGCTGCCGGCACGGCGCCAAGAACATGCTGACCGAGAACTACCTGTACCTGGCCGAGCGGGGCGGCGCCGAGATCCACCCGCTCACCACGGTGGCCCGGATCCGCGAGCTGGACGGGGGCTTCGCGGTGGACGTCCGGCGCACGGACAGCCGCTCGACCACCGACCCGGTCAAGGCCGGGGCGCGGACCGTCACCGCGGCCAGGGTGGTGGTCGCGGCCGGCACCTACGGCACCCAGAGCCTGCTGCACCGGATGCGGGCGGCCGGCCACCTGCCCCGGATCTCGGTCCGGCTGGGCGAGCTGACCCGGACCAACTCCGAGGCGCTGGTGGGCGCGCAGACCACCGACCGGCGGTACGGCGCCCGCGCGGACTTCACCAAGGGCGTGGCCATCACCTCCTCGATCCACCCGGACGGGAACACCCACATCGAGCCGGTCCGCTACGGCAAGGGCTCCAACGCGATGGGCGCGCTGTCGATCGCCCAGGTCCCGGGCGGCGGGCGGGTCCCGCGCTGGCTGCGCTACCTCGGCAACTCGGTGAAGCACCCGGTGACCTTCGCCCGGTCGATGAACCAGCACCGGTGGTCGGAGAAGACGATCATCGGCCTGGTGATGCAGTCGCTGGACAACTCGATCACCGTCTCGCTGAAGGAGAAGGGCCTCGGCAAGGGCGCGCTGACCTCCCGCCAGGGCCACGGCGAGCCCAATCCGACCTGGATCCCGGCCGCCGAGCGCGGCGCCCGGGCGCTCGCCGAGGAGATCAACGGCTTCGCCGGCAGCACCGTCGGCGAGATCTTCGACATCCCGATGACCGCGCACTTCCTGGGTGGCTGCCCGATCGGCGACTCCCCGCTGACCGGCGTCGTCGACCCCTACCACCGGCTCTACGGGCACCCCGGGATCAGCGTGGTGGACGGCGCCGCGGTCTCCGCCAACCTCGGCGTCAACCCGTCGCTGACCATCACGGCGCAGGCCGAGCGGGCCATGTCGATGTGGCCGAACAAGGGCGAGCCGGACACCCGCCCGGCGCCCGGCGAGGAGTACCGCCGGGTCGTCCCGGTCGCGCCGGCCGCCCCGGCGGTGCCGGAGGACGCGTTCGGCGCGCTGCGGCTGCCGCTGCTCGCGGTGCCGGAGGTGCCGAGGAAGCGGGCCTGACCCGGTCGGCGGACGCCTTCCGGGGCGCCTCCGGGAATGTCCCGCAGGCGCCCCGGACGCGTGTGACCGGTTGACAGCCGTCCGTACCCGATGGGAGAAAAGGGGCGCCCTGGGGGGACCAGGAGATCGTTCGTTCGGACGGGGGGACGCGGTCCATGGCCATCTGCGCATCCTGCGGCGCGGCTTCGGCGGAGGGGGCGCTCGGCTGCGCGTCCTGCGGGAGAGCGCTGCTTCCGCCGCCCGTCCTGCCACCGCCGCCACCGCCGCCACCGCCGGCTCCGCCGGTTCCGGCGGCCCCGCCGTTCATGAAGCCGGCGGCGCCCGCGGACCTGCCGCCGCCGGTGCTGCCCCCGGCCCCGCCGGCCACCCCGCCGATCGGGGGGAACTGGGGCGCCGGGCGGCCGTACGACCCGGCCGCCGACCGGCCCGCCGCGCTCACCTGGCTGACCGGCGCCGACTGGCGCCCGGCGCTGCGCGCGGCCGTCGCGCCCACCGCCGTACTGCTGCTGGCCGCACTCGTCGTCGCGGCCCCGGGGGGCTTCTTCCCCTACACCGTCGTCGCCGACCCGCCCTCCTACGGCGAGCGCTTCGGCACCGCGCTGGCGATCGTCCTCGGCGCCCTCGGCACGCCGTTCCGGCTGGGCGTCGACACCGGCGGCCCGGTCGAGTCGGCGGGCACCAGCGCCACGCTGATCCGCGCGGTGCCGATGACCGTCACCGTGCTGTGGCTGCTCGCGCTCTGGCTCGGCCTGCGGGTCGGGGCGCGCCGCCGCCAGGAGCGGACCGGCGAACAGCAGACCCGCCGGCAGGCGGCCGGCGAGGCCGTGCGCACCGCCGTGGTCGCGGCCGCGGTGACGGTGCTGTTCGGCCTGATCGGCGGCGCCCGCTGGCACCCGGGCGGATTCGCGGCCATCGACCTGATCCCCGGGGCGATGCGGGCGACCACCTTCGAGTCCTCGGCCGGCTGGGCCGAGGGGGCCGGCTGGACGGCGCTGCTCGCCGGTCTGCTCGCGTTCGCGGTGCACGGGACGGACGCGCTGCGCTGGGCGGCCTGGCGCAACCGCGTGGTGCGCGGCTGGGCGGTCGCCGGGCTGGCGGCCGGCCGGGCGCTGGCGCTCTCGGTCGGGCTCGCGGCGGCGGCCGGACTGGTGGTGGTCGCGGTCCAGAGCGGTGAGGAGGACGCCGTCGGCGGACTGACCGGCGCCGCGCTGGCCTTCCTGCCCAACGTCGGCCTGATGCTGCTCGGGCTGGGCTCCGGGGCGGTCTTCCGGACCAGCAGCGACACCCCGGCGGTCGACGACGGGGACTGGTACCGGGGGCCGCGGGAGGTGGACGAGTACTCCTTCTTCGACCTGCACGACGCGGGCGGTGACTGGCGCTGGACCGGGCTGCTCGCGCTGGCCGCCGCCGCGGTGCTCGGCTGGACGGCGTACCGGCGGCGCCTGGACGCCGCGGACCGGCTCCGGCTGGCGGCGGTGTACACGGTGGGGCTGAGCCTGCTGATGCTCGTCTCCGGGATGCTGGACTCCTCGGAGGCCACCGTCCACTACCTCGGCCGGAGCCGCGACGCGGGGTTCGAGAGCTCGGTCGCGCTGGTGCCGTGGACGCTGCTGGTGGCCAACGCGGCCTGGGCGGCGGTCGGCGCGCTGGCGGTGCCGCCGCTGCTGGCGGCCCGCGACCGCCGGGCGCGGACGATGCCGGGCGAGGCGCCGGCGCCGGCCGGGGAGGAGTTCCCGGCCGGCGCGCCGACGGTCCCGGAGGTGGTCGTCTCGGACGTGATCGGTTCGGACGTGATCGGTTCGGGCGTGGAGCCGCGGCCCGCCGGGCGGCGGCCGGAGGACGACGGTCCGGTGGACCCCAGCGTCTGGAGCCGCCGGCCGTAGCGTGCGGTCGGCCCCGGACAGGGCAAAGGGCCCCGCGGGGGAACGGGGCCCTTTGTCGCTCAGCACTCGGCGTCAGGGCCGCGCCGGTGCTGGGTGACGGCGCCGGGGGAGGGGCGCCGTCCGGAAGGGTGGCCGGTGGATGGCGCCACGGCGTCGCTCCGGCGGGGATGGGCCGGCGCGCGCGGGCGCACAGTGTCGCGGCGGCGGTCCGGCGCGCATGTTCGCGTCCGACCATCGCTCACGGAGCGTGAGGTGATAATCGTTGCCACCGTGGGTCTCGGCGGCATGGGGACGGTACGCCACAGGCGACCCTTCGGCCACCGGGAGAACCTCTCCACTCAGCATCGTCCTGGACGAAGGGCTTGCTCTGCAACCGATTCGGCATGATTCGGTACAGGCCGTTTCCGGCCTGGCCGGTGGCCGGCCCGCGGCCGGGCCCGCCGTGCCGGGCCCGGGGCGGCCGGCGAAGGCGCGACAGTGATGATCACGGTGCGTAATGGCGCTGGCCGGAGCGCACCGGGGACGTGCACAGCGGCGCGGGGACGGCGGACGGGGTGCGCCGGGATCGCGGCGGGATCGCGGCGGGTGCGGCGGCCGGCTCCGGGCGTCCCCGGCGGCCGGCCGCCCCACCTCCTTGGTCCAGTCGCGGCCGGGGTCGCTGTCCCCTGCTGACCGGCCGCAGCACCGGTGCGCGGTCCCACGGCGCGCCGCTCCCCGGCCCGGGGCCGGTTCTCCGCGACGACGCCACGCGCGCCGGTGGACTGGGGTGAGCTCCACGCGTGGTCCTGCAGTGCCGTACGGGGCCCTGGCCTGGGCTGGGCGGCGCGTCTGGCGGGCGCGGCGCGGGTCGTACGGTCCGCCCGGAGCAACGAACCGGGCGCCGCGACGGTCACGGCCGCCGGGGCGGGCAGACGAGTGAAACCGGCCAGCCCGGTAGACTCGGTGGCAGACCCCCGCCCGTCGCCCGCCGCACACCCTCCGTAGGGCGCGCCGCGCGACACCTTTCGTACCGCTGCCGGAAGGCCGTCTGTGTCCTCTGCTACCCCCGTCCAGTCCGCACCTGAGACCGACACCGTCCTGGTCGTCGACTTCGGTGCCCAGTACGCCCAGCTCATCGCCCGTCGGGTGCGTGAGGCCCGGGTCTACAGCGAGATCGTGCCGAGCAGCATGCCGGTCGCCGAGATGCTCGCCAAGAACCCGAAGGCGATCATCCTCTCCGGTGGTCCCTCGTCGGTCTACGAGGAGGGCGCGCCGCGGCTCGACCGCGCGATCTTCGAGGCCGGCGTGCCGGTCTTCGGCATGTGCTACGGCTTCCAGCTGATGGCCACCGTGCTCGGCGGCACCGTCGACAACACCGGCGCCCGGGAGTACGGCCGCACCCCGCTGGCCGTCTCGCGCACCGGTTCGACCCTGTTCGAGGGCGTCCCGGCGCAGCACTCGGTGTGGATGTCGCACGGCGACGCCTGCTCCGCGGCCCCCGAGGGCTTCACCGTCACCGCCTCCACCGACGTGGTCCCGGTCGCGGCCTTCGAGAACGACGAGGCGCGCCTCTACGGCGTCCAGTACCACCCCGAGGTGCTGCACTCCGACCACGGCCAGCAGGTCCTGGAGCACTTCCTCTACCGCGGCGCCGGCCTCGCCCCCACCTGGACGACCGGCAACGTGGTCGAGGAGCAGGTCGCGGCGATCCGCGCCCAGGTCGGCACCAAGCGCGCGATCTGCGGCCTGTCCGGCGGTGTGGACTCGGCGGTCGCCGCCGCCCTGGTCAACAAGGCCATCGGCGACCGGCTGACCTGCGTCTACGTCGACCACGGCCTGATGCGCAAGGGTGAGAGCGAGCAGGTCGAGAAGGACTTCGTCGCCTCCACCGGCGTGCAGCTGAAGGTCGTCGACGCGCAGGAGCGCTTCCTCGACGCGCTGAAGGGCGTCAGCGACCCGGAGGAGAAGCGCAAGATCATCGGCCGGGAGTTCATCCGGGTCTTCGAGCAGGCGCAGGCCGAGATCATCGCCGAGGCCGGCGAGCAGGGCGAGTCGGTCGACTTCCTGGTCCAGGGCACCCTGTACCCGGACGTGGTGGAGTCCGGCGGCGGCACCGGCACCGCCAACATCAAGTCCCACCACAACGTCGGCGGCCTGCCCGAGGACCTCCAGTTCCAGCTGGTCGAGCCGCTGCGCAAGCTGTTCAAGGACGAGGTCCGGATGGTCGGCCAGGAGCTGGGCCTGCCGGAGGAGATCGTCCAGCGCCAGCCGTTCCCGGGCCCGGGCCTGGGCATCCGGATCGTCGGCGAGGTCACCAAGGAGCGCCTGGACCTGCTGCGCGAGGCCGACGCGATCGCCCGTGAGGAGCTCACCGCGGCCGGCCTGGACCGCGAGATCTGGCAGTGCCCGGTGGTCCTGCTCGCGGACGTCCGCAGCGTCGGCGTCCAGGGCGACGGCCGCACCTACGGTCACCCGATCGTGCTGCGTCCGGTGTCCTCCGAGGACGCCATGACCGCCGACTGGTCGCGCCTGCCGTACGACGTGCTGGCCCGCATCTCCACCCGGATCACCAACGAGGTCCGTGACGTCAACCGCGTGGTGCTGGACTGCACCAGCAAGCCGCCGGGCACCATCGAGTGGGAGTGAGCACTCCCCGCCCCGGCCGGTCCTGACCGGTTCCGAACACCCGCGCCGCCGACCCCGTCCCAGGGGTCGGCGGCGCGGGTGGTTCGTCGGCCCCGGGTTTGCCGGCCCCGGGTGGGCCCTCCCACCGAAAGCGCTCACGAGCGGGCAGAATGCGTCCGGACCTGTCAGGCGGTGACGGGCCGGTGAGGGAAGGTGTTGGGGAATGGCGGAGGCCAGCAGCTCCGTGGCGGCCGGGCCGGGCGCCACCGGATCGGGGGCGATCGGCGACGGCGCGGCCGGACCGGCCCAGGGCACCCCGGACGGCGCGGGCCGGGCCGGGCGGATCGCCGGGTGGAAGGCGGCCGGATCGCGCTCGGCGCTGCTGCCGCTGCGGCTCTTCCTCGGCGTCACCTTCGTCTTCGCGGCGCTCGACAAGCTCTCCGACGGCCACTACCTGGCCGGCTCCGGCGACCCGGCCTCGTTCGTCTCGCAGACCCGGGCCGTCGAGGGCTCCAGCCCGGTCGGCTTCCTGCTCGGCCCGGCCCTGGGCCACCCCACCCCGTTCGCCCTGCTGGTCGCCTTCGGCGAGCTCGCGGTGGGCCTGGGCACCCTGCTCGGCCTCTGGGGCCGGCTCGCCGCCGCCGGCGGGGCCCTGATCAGCCTCACCCTCTGGCTCACCGTCAGCTGGAACGTCTCGCCGTACTACCTCGGCAGCGACCTCGCCTACCTGATGGCCTGGACGCCGCTGCTGCTGGCCGGAACCCCGTCCCTCTCGGTGGACGGCTACCTCGCCCGGCGCTCCGCCCGGGACCGCCGGCGCGGCCTGAGCGAGGACCACGTCCGGCGCCGGGCCCTGATGGACGGCGGCATCGCGGCCGTCGCGCTGGGCGGCGCCGGGCTGCTCACCGGCTCGCTGACCGCGAGCTTCGGGCGGGACAGGCCCACCGCGAAGGCCAGGCAGTCCGCCGCCCCGGCGCCGGCCGGCACGCCGGTCACGGTGGCCGCCGCGAGCGTCCCGGTCGGCGGCTCGGCCCAGGTCAAGGACCCGGCCAGCGGCGACGCGGTCTACGTGGTGCAGCCCAAGGCGGGCCAGTACTGCGCGTTCTCCTCGGTCTGCACCCACTCCGGCTGCGCGGTCGACGCGCCCAAGGACGGGCAGCTGTACTGCCCCTGCCACGGCTCCCGGTTCGACGCGGCCACCGGCGCGGTGCTGAACGGCCCGGCCACCAGGCCGCTGCCGAAGTACCGGGTCACCAAGGAGGGCGACAGCCTCCACCTGGGACCGCTGGAGGGCTAGGGCGTGTCTTGCGGATCTTTGCCGGGTCCGCGGCGCCGGGGCACGCACCTCGCCGCGTTGTCGTCGGTCGCCAATGCTCCGCAGTGGCTCCCTCCTCCGCCTTGCGATGCACGCACCCCAACGCCGCGGCCTGATCCGACAAGATCCGCAAGACACGCCCTAGTCCTGCCTGGGCTCCTCCGGCCGGGAGCGGCGGACCGCCGCCGCCACCGCCCCGGCCAGGCCGCCCACGCCCAGGACGATGAAGGTCACCGGGATGACGATCCGGCCGTTCACCGAGACGTCGTTCACCGCCGCCACCAGGTAGAGCACCGCGATCGCGGTGAACAGCCCCCCGGCGATCAGCGAGAACAGGTCGAGCTGGTGCTTCCTCACTGCTGGACCACCTTGATGTTGCCGAGCCCGACCTTCAGCGTGAGGTCGAGCGTCCCCTTGGATGTCTGTCCGTTCGCCGGGAGCAGCTGGTAGGTGCGGTCTCCCGGGCCGTCGTTGGCGGCCTCGCGGTCCGCGAGGCGGACCTCGACCAGGCCGGTCTCGCTGCGCACGTTGACCGTGATGCTCGATGGCACCGTCACGGTCAGGTCGCCGACGCCCAGCTCGACCGTGGTGGCCAGGGCCGCGCCGGCCGGGTCGAGCGCACGGAGGTCCAGGTGCGCCGAGCCGACCCCCAGTGCGTACTTCGGCTGCAGTTCGGCGGCCGCGGCGACGGTCCAGGTGCGGTCGCCGGCGATGTTGCGCGCCGAGACCGAGGACCCGCCGACCGCGGTCAGCGCGATGGTGAGCAGCAGGCCCGGGACCACCAGCCGGCGGGCCCGGCCGAACTTGGCGCCGAGCAGCAGGGTCAGCCCGATCACCAGCAGCGCGGTGGCGAGCACGCTACTGGCCCGCACCGTCGCCCCGCCGTCGGTCGAGGCCGACCAGACGGCGCTGGCGGCGCCCACCGCCAGCAGCAGGCCGATCAGGCCGAGCGGGGAGCGCTCGCGCCGGTGCACCACCACGGGCGGGCGCGGCGGGACGGGTCCGGCCTCCTTGCGCAGCGGGTCGCCCTGCGGCAGGTCGGTCCGCTGCCACCAGGGGCGGGTCGGGGCGCCGGGCGGCGGGGTCGGCGTGCTGCCGCCGTACGGGTTGCGCTCGGGGTGGCGCGGGTCCCACAGGTAGCCGGACGGGCCGGCGTGCGGGGTGTCGGCGGGGACGGTGCCGGCCTCGCGGGCGGCGGCGTGCCGGGCGCGGGCCTCGTCGTCCGCGGCCGGCTCCTCGGGCGGCCAGCGGTAGCCCGGGGCGGCGCCGGCGGCTGCGGCGGTGCCCCCGGCGGCGGGGTCGGCGGCAGGGAAGTACCGGTCGTACGGGCCGCCCTGCCGTTCGCGCTCCCCGTGGCCGTGGGTGTGGTGGTGCCGGTGGCGGCGGCCGCGGACCCGGCCGCCGCGGCGGCGCTCGGGGTCGTAGCGGACGGCGAGGAAGACCAGCCCGGCGAGCAGCAGCAGCGGGAACAGCTGGTCGCCGTCGCCCATCGAGGAGAAGAAGACGCCGGTGCCGATCACGGTCAGCAGCACCGCGCCGACCGACTGGCCGTCCACCCGGCCGGTGAGCACCCGCTGGAGCTCGGTGCGCCCGGAGCGGCCGGAGCCCTTGCCGTCCGCGCCCTTCTCGGTCGGCACGATCAGCCAGGCCAGGCCGTACAGGAAGAGGCCGAGGCCGCCGGAGAGGCAGAGCACGACCGTCACGACGCGGAACACCACCGGGTCGATGTCCAGGTGCCGGCCGAGGCCGCCGCAGACGCCGGCCACCACACGGTGGTGCTCGGCGCGGGTCAGCGGGGGCCGGTCCGGCGCGGGCGGGGCGGTCGTCCCGGTCTCGTGGTGCTCCCCTGCGCGGTGGTCTTCGGTCATGCCCACCATCCTGGTGGGTGCCGTACCCCCCGCCCAACCGGTCCCGCCCCTGCTCGGACCCTGACTTGTCCCTGATAAGCATCAGGGTCCCCACGTGGGCACACCCTGATGCGTCCGGGTCCGCCCGCGTGGAACCATCGGTGCCGTGGCAGCACCCGGTTCCGAATCCCGCCCCCTCGCCCCCGAGCCCGCGCCGCCCGGGGGCGGCGACCCGTCCGCGGCCGACGGCGGCCGGCCGCCGTACCGCCGGCTGTACCGCAGCCCGCAGGGGCGGATGCTCGGCGGCGTCGCGCACGGGCTCGCCGTGCACCTCGGACTGTCCGTCAGCTGGGTGCGGATCGCCTTCGTGGTGCTGTTCTTCGCCCAGGGCCTCGGCGGGCTGCTGTACGCGGCGTTCTGGTTCGTGGTGCCGATCGGCATCGGCGAGCCCGCCCGGCGGCCCGGCGCGCACTGGGCGTACGTGAACGGCGCCTTCGTCCCGGTCGGCTCCTGGCAGCCGGGTGGCGGCGGGGAGCTGAGCAAGGACGACGGCCGGCGCGGCGGGTGGATCGGCCGGCTGCGCGAGGTGCTCCAGCACGCCCTGCGGGGCGAGCCGGCCGAGGTGGGCGAGGGGGCCGACGCGTCCGGCGCCGCGCCCGCCGGGCAGCGGCAGGGCGGGCTGGGCCAGCTGGCCGCGCTGGTGATGCTGGTGATCGGCGTGATCGCCCTGCTCAACGCGCTCAACGTGCAGACCGCCAAGCCGTACACCTGGCCGCTGCTGGCGATCGGCGTCGGTGTGGCGCTGGTCTGGCGGCAGGCCGACGACTCGCGCTGGCAGCGCTGGTTCGGCCTGGAGGAGGGCGACAAGCGGCGCGGCGCCTACACCCGGGTCGGCGTGGGCGTGCTGCTGGTGGTGGCGGGCATCATCGCCTTCCTCGCCACCCAGGGCAGCGGCTCGACGATCGGCTCGGTGATCGAGGCCTCGCTCGCGGTGCTGGCCGGTGTGCTGGTGCTGCTGGGCCCGTACGCGCTGCGGATGTGGCAGGACCTCGGTGCCGAGCGCACCGCCCGCATCCGGGCCCAGGAGCGCGCCGAGATCGCCGCCCACGTCCACGACTCGGTGCTGCACACGCTGACCCTGATCCAGCGCCGCGCCGAGGACCCCAAGGAGGTGCTGCGGCTCGCCCGCGCCCAGGAGCGCGAGCTGCGGCTGTGGCTCTACCGGCCGGAGGCGGTGGCCGAGCAGGCGCCGGACACCATGGCGGAGAGCCTGCGCGCGGTGGTCGCCGAGGTCGAGGACCGGCACGGCGTCCCGGTCGAGGTGGTGATCGTCGGAGACTGCCCGATGGACGAGCGGATCGCGGCGCAGATGCAGGCCGCGAGGGAGGCGACCGTCAACGCGGCCAAGTACGGTGGCGGGGGACCGGTCCAGGTCTACGCCGAGGTCGAGGGGAGGACCGTGATGGTGTTCGTCCGCGACCACGGCCCCGGCTTCGACCCGGACACGGTGCCCGAGGACCGGATGGGCGTACGCGAGTCGATCCTCGGCCGCATGAAGCGCAACGGCGGCACCGCACGGGTGCGGCCCGCGCCGGACGGCGGGACCGAGGTCGAGCTGGAGATGGAGAGAGCGAATGACTGAGGCAGCGCCGGAGCGTCGTGCGCGGGTCGTGCTGGTCGACGATCACCGGATGTTCCGGACGGGGGTGCGGGCGGAGATCGGGCGCACCGAGGTGACCGGCATCGACGTGGTCGGCGAGGCCGACGACGTGGAGTCCGCAGTCCGGGTGGTGGCCGAGACGCGGCCCGACGTGGTGCTGCTGGACGTCCACCTGCCCGGGGGCGGCGGCGTCGAGGTGCTGCGCCGCTCGGCCGGGCTGATGGGGGAGCAGGGGGGAGTGAAGTTCCTGGCGCTGTCGGTGTCGGACGCGGCGGAGGACGTGATCGGCGTGATCCGCGGCGGCGCCCGCGGCTACGTCACCAAGACGATCACCGGGACCGACCTGGTCGACGCGATCTTCCGGATCGGTGACGGAGACGCCGTCTTCTCGCCCCGGCTGGCCGGCTTCGTGCTGGACGCCTTCGCCGCCACCGACACCCCGCCGGTGGACGAGGACCTGGACCGGCTGACCCAGCGCGAGCGCGAGGTGCTGCGGCTGATCGCCCGCGGCTACGCGTACAAGGAGATCGCCAAACAGCTGTTCATCTCGGTCAAGACCGTGGAAAGCCACGTTTCGGCGGTGCTGCGCAAGCTCCAGCTGAGCAACCGGCACGAGCTGACCCGCTGGGCCACCGCCCGCCGCCTGGTCTGATGCCCGCCGCGCCCCGCCCCGACCGCGTGGCCGGGGCGGGGCGCGGCGGTCCGGGTGCCGCACGGTGCCGTACTTTCGGATTCACCGGATGTCCCGATATTCTCCGCGGGACCGTTCCGTCGTGCCCGCACCAGTCCCACGGTGGGGCCGCTAGCCCCCGGTGAGTCCGATGTCCGCGTTTGTGACGGAACCCTCCAGACCGCTGCTCGGCGACGGCGCGGCCCCGCCGCGGGAGGAGACGCCCCGTCCGGCCCCCCGCAGGCCCCGGCTGTTCGCCCTGGACGGCCTGCGGCTGGTCGCCGCGCTCAGCGTCCTGTCCTTCCACTGGACGGCGGACAGCGAGGTCCCGGAGATCTGGGGAGGCCGCGTCCCCGCGGACTTCATGCCGGAGATATCCCGGTTCACCTCCTACGGCTGGCTCGGCGTGCAGCTGTTCTTCATCATCAGCGGCTTCGTCATCTGCATGAGCTGCTGGGGCAGGCGGCCCGGGGACTTCTTCGTCTCCCGGGTGGTGCGGCTGATGCCGGCGTACTGGGCGGCGGTCCTGTTCACCACCGCCGTGCTGGTCCTCGTCCCCACCCTCGGGCGGGCCGCGGCCAGGGACGGCATCGACATGCGGACCCTGCTGGCCAACTTCACGATGTTCCAGGGGCCGCTGGGCACCAAGTACGTGGACGGCGTCTACTGGACGCTCTGGATGGAGCTCCAGTTCTACCTGCTCTTCGCAGTGATCGTCCGAATGGGCCTCAGCTACCGCCGGGTGACGGCGTTCTGCGGCATCTGGCTGGTGGCGTCGCTGCTGGTGCCGCAGGCCGGGAACCCGCTGCTGACCGCCTTCGTGATGCCGCTGGAGGCCCCGTACTTCATCGCGGGCGTGGCGATCTACCTGATGTACCGCTTCGGCCCGAACCTGATGCTCTGGGGGATCGTCGGCTTCACCTGGCTGGTCTCGGTGACCCGGGCCGACGATCTGAAGAAGGGCTTCGAGGCCGCGGCGGGCCACCCGCTCTCCTGGAACGTGGTGGTCCTGGTGATCACCGTCTCCTACGCGCTGATCATCGCGGTGGCCCTCGGCTACTTCGGCTGGGCCCGGTGGAAGTGGCTGACCGTGGCCGGCGCCCTGACCTACCCGCTCTACCTGATCCACCAGGAGGCGGGCTGGACCATGATCCACTGGCTGCGGACCCTGGGGCTGCGGTCGTCGGTGGCGCTCGGGGTGGCCCTGGTCGCGGCCCTGGCGGCGGCCTGGCTGCTGCACCGGCTGGTGGAGCGGCCCCTCGGTGACCTGCTGAAGCGCCGGCTGTCGGGGTCGATCGAGGCGATGCGCGCCGCCTCCGGGCCCTCCGGCCGCCGCCGGGCGGCTCCGGACCGGTCCGCCTAGGCGTTTCCGGTCCGGTCCGGCGGGCGCCCGCCGGACCGGACCGGCTTGTCGGCGCGGGGCCATAGACTCGTCATTGCCATGAGTAGCCTCTTTGACGACCTCCCGCTCCCCGGTTTCGAGGCCCCCGCCGCCGGGTCGAAGCAGCCCGCGCCGCCGATCGACGAGGAGCCGCCGCCGTACGAGGACGACGTTCCGTACGACGCCTTCGAGGAGGCGATCCCGGACGGGCTGTTCCACACCGCCGCTTTCAGCGAGCCGGGGGGCTCCGCCGAGGCGGAGCGGGACGCCTGGTACCGCAACGGCGCCGCCCGCCCGGTGATCGACCCGGCCTCCCTGCTGGAGGGCATGAACGACCCGCAGCGCGAGGCCGTGCTGCACGCCGGCTCGCCGCTGCTGATCGTGGCCGGCGCCGGCTCCGGCAAGACCCGGGTGCTCACCCACCGGATCGCGTACCTGCTGGCCGCGCGCGGCGTGCAGCCGGGCGAGATCCTGGCGATCACCTTCACCAACAAGGCGGCCGGCGAGATGCGCGAGCGCGTCGAGCAGCTGGTCGGCCCGCGCGCCCGGGCGATGTGGGTCTCCACCTTCCACAGCGCCTGCGTGCGGATCCTGCGCCGCGAGTCCAAGCTGCTCGGCTTCACCTCGTCGTTCTCGATCTACGACGCGGCCGACTCGCAGCGGCTGATGGCCCTGGTCTGCCGCGACCTCGACCTGGACCCCAAGCAGTTCCCGCCGAAGTCCTTCACCGCGAAGGTCAGCAACCTCAAGAACGAGCTGATCGACGAGGAGACCTACGCCGACCAGGCCGCCAACCCGATGGAGAAGAAGCTCGCCGAGGCGTACTTCCTCTACCAGCGGCGGCTGCGCGAGGCCAACGCCCTCGACTTCGACGACATCATCATGACGACGGTGAACCTGCTCCAGGCCTTCCCCGACGTCGCGGAGCACTACCGGCGCCGGTTCCGCCACATCCTGGTCGACGAGTACCAGGACACCAACCACGCCCAGTACACGCTGGTCCGCGAGCTCAGCGGCGGCGCGGTCGCGGACGCCCCGAAGCGCACCGTCGACGGCGACTGGGTCGACCCGGCGGCCGGCCGGCTCGCCGAGGTGCCGCCCGCCGAGCTGTGCGTGGTCGGTGACGCGGACCAGTCGATCTACGCCTTCCGCGGCGCGACGATCCGCAACATCCTCCAGTTCGAGGAGGACTACCCGAACGCCACCACGATCCTGCTGGAGCAGAACTACCGCTCCACCCAGACCATCCTGAGCGCGGCCAACGCCGTCATCGAGCGCAACGCCAACCGGCGGAAGAAGAAGCTCTGGACGGCCGGCGAGGACGGCGAGAAGGTCGTCGGCTACGTCGCGGACGACGAGCACGGCGAGGCCCAGTTCATCGCCGACGAGATCGACCGGCTCACCGACGCCGGCGCGGCCAGGCCCGGCGACGTCGCGATCTTCTACCGCACCAACGCGCAGTCCCGTGTCTTCGAGGAGGTGTTCATCCGGGTCGGCCTGCCGTACAAGGTGGTCGGCGGGGTGCGCTTCTACGAGCGCAAGGAGGTCAAGGACGTCCTGGCCTATCTGCGGGTGCTCTCCAACCCGGAGGACACCGTGCCGCTGCGCCGGATCCTCAACGTGCCCAAGCGCGGCATCGGCGAGCGGGCCGAGGCGATGGTCGACGCGCTGGCCGCGCGCGAGCGGATCTCCTTCGCGCAGGCGCTGCAGCGGGTCGACGAGGCGTACGGCATGGCCGCGCGCTCGGCGAACGCGGTGAAGAAGTTCAACGCGCTGATGGCCGGGCTGCGCCAGGTCGTCGCCTCCGGCGCGGGCCCGGCGGCGGTGCTGGAGGCGGTGCTGGAGGAGACCGGCTACCTGGCCGAGCTCCAGGCCTCCACCGACCCGCAGGACGAGACCCGGGTGGAGAACCTCCAGGAGCTGGCCTCGGTCGCCCTGGAGTACGAGCAGGACCCGGGCGAGCGCCCGGACGCGGGGGAGGACGGCGCGCCGCCGGTCGGCTCGCTGGCCGACTTCCTGGAGCGGGTGGCGCTGGTCGCCGACTCGGACCAGATCCCGGACGACGAGGAGGGGCAGGGCGTCATCACGATGATGACCCTGCACACCGCCAAGGGCCTGGAGTTCCCGGTGGTCTTCCTGACCGGCATGGAGGACGGCATCTTCCCGCACATGCGGGCGCTCAACCAGGTCAAGGAGCTGGAGGAGGAGCGGCGCCTGGCGTACGTCGGGCTGACCCGTGCCCGGCAGCGGCTCTACCTGACCAGGTCGGTGCTGCGCAGCGCCTGGGGGCAGCCGTCGTACAACCCGGCCTCGCGGTTCCTGGAGGAGATCCCGGAGACGCTGGTGGAGTGGAAGCGCACGGGGGCGGCGCCGGCGCCGGCCTCCCGGGGCTTCTCCTCGGGGTCGTCCTGGGGCGGGAGGTCCTCGGGCGGCGCGGGCGGATCCTCGCGCGGGTCGTCGGCCGGGGCCTCGCCGAAGGCGGGCTGGGGGCAGTCGGCGCGGCGTTCGGGCGCGGCGGCGGAGCGGGAGGTGGTCGCGCTGGCGGTCGGCGACCGGGTCACCCACGACACCTTCGGGCTGGGCACCGTGGTGGCCACCACCGGCGTCGGCGACAAGGCGCAGGCCACGGTGGACTTCGGCACGGAGGGGCGCAAGCAGTTGCTGCTGCGCTACGCGCCGGTCGAGAAGCTGTAGGTCCCGTGACATCCGCGCCGGGCCGTCGGCCCGGCGCGGGCCGGGGGCTCAGCGCGGGTCGAGGCCCTGGGCGAGGAACCAGGGCAGCGGGTCGACGGGGGAGCCTCCGCCGGCCGGGCGGATTTCCAGGTGCAGGTGCGGACCGGTGCTGTTGCCGCTGCTGCCGACGAAGGCGATGACGTCGCCGGCCTTCACCGTGCCCTTGCGGATCTTGTACGAGCGCAGGTGGCAGTACCAGACCTCGGTGCCGTCGGCGGTCTTGAGGATGGTCATGTAGCCGTACGACGCGTTCCACTGCGTGCGGATGGTCCCGTCGGCGACGGCCATCACCTGGGTGCCGCCGTCCACCGGGAAGTCGATGCCGGTGTGGCGCTTGGCCCAATGGGTGCCGGCCGCGCCGAAGGCCTCGCCGATGCCGTGCTGGGCGACCGGCATGGCGATCCTGGGGCGCTCCGGCACGGGGGCCGGTTGCTCGGTGGCGGCGGCCTGCGCGGTCTGTGCGGCCTGCGCGGCCTGTGCTGCTGCCTCCGCGCCCGGCTGCCCGGCGGTGTCGGAGGTGCCCTGGGTGCCGGCGAGCGGCTGGCGGGCGTCGCCGCGGGAGGCCTGCTCGGCCTCGCCTGCGGCCAGCGCCTGCTGGGCGGCCTGCGCGGCCTCGGTCCGCGCGTTGTCCGGCGCGTCGGCGGCGGTGGCCTGCTCGGAGACCCGGCCGGCGGCCTGGGCGCGCTGCTGGTCGGCCTCGCCCTGGACGGTGACGGCCGCCGCGGCGGCGACGCCGAGCGCGGCCACCGAGGGCAGCGCGACCCGCAGCAGCGCGGTGCGGGTGGCGGCCTTGGCGGCGTCGCGGCGCTGGGACCGGGACTGCTCGCGGGCGGCGAGGCGCATTTCCGCACGGGTCGGGCGGGCGGCTGCTTCGGGAGCCATCGCGGCTGCCTCCTCGGTGGCCTCGGCGCGTCGTCGGGCGGGGTAAACGACGAGACTGTAGCCGGAAGCCGGACATCCGGACAAAAGTCCGTATGTCAAGGGGCTGGGGGTGTGCGGTTGCGGGGTAGAACAGGGAGGGGCGGTGGGCCGTCTGTGATTTTCCCCTCGTCTTGAGGGGTGGTGCGGCCAAGCCGGACGGGTGGCGCTACCCTCCCCTCAGGTTGGTTATTGATCGTTAACCTCGCCCGTGCCCACAAGGTCCGGTGGGGGATGGACGACGAGGTCCGGGAGGCAGTGATGGGTGTGTCAGGACCGATCCGCGTGGTGGTCGCCAAGCCGGGGCTGGACGGCCACGACCGCGGTGCCAAGGTCATCGCGCGCGCCCTGCGCGACGCCGGCATGGAGGTCATCTACACCGGCCTGCACCAGACGCCGGAGCAGGTGGTCGACACCGCGATCCAGGAGGACGCGGACGGCATCGGCCTGTCGATCCTCTCCGGGGCGCACATGACGCTCTGCGCGCGGGTGCTGGAGCTGCTGAAGGAGCGCGACGCCGAGGACATCAAGGTCTTCTGCGGGGGGATCATCCCGGACGAGGACATCGTCGAACTGAAGGCGATGGGCGTCGCCGACATCTTCACCCCGGGCACGCCGACCAGCGACGTGGTCGCCTGGGTCGAGGCCAATCTGCGGGCCGCGGGCTGACAGCCGCCGACGGGGCCGGTGCCGGACGACGCGTCCGGCGCCGGCCCCGTTCGCGTCCGGCCGTCCTTCCGGTGGCCGTTCACCCGGCCGTTCACCCGGCCGTTCACGCGGCCGTTCAGGCCGCCAGTTCGGCGAGCATCGCCTCGCGGAAGCGCAGTGTCCCGGCCAGCCGGGCGAAGGTCTCGCCCCAGGCGGTGGCGGGCGCGGCCCCGGCGGCCAGCGCCTCGACCGCCGCGGCGCTCTCCGGGGAGAGCGCGCGCTCGGTCATGCCGAGCACCCCGCTGTGGCTCCACGGGTAGGCGCCGGAGGCGGCGGCCCGGGCCAGCGCCTCGACCACCGCGGTGGACAGCGGCGGCGTCCACGGGGTGGCGCAGGCGCCGAGCAGCTGGAAGGCGTCGCCGAGGCCGTGCGCCTCGATGAAGGCGGCCGTCCAGGCGGCCCGTTCGGCGGGCGGGAGCACCGCGAGCAGCTTGGCGGGGGCGCCGGTGGTGCGGGCGGGGCGCCCGGGGCCGGGGACCGGCGCGGGTCCCAGGAGGGCGCGCGCCCAGGCGGCGTCCTGCTGGCGGACGGCGGCCCGGGCCCAGGCCTCGCGCAGGTCGTCGGCCCAGGTACTGCTGGTCTCGTCGATGGCGTCGCCGACCCGCAGGGCGAGCAGCCGCTCGGGCGTCAGGCCGGTGTGCCCGGTCCAGAGCGAGAGCGGAGCGGCGGCGATCACCTCGCCGAACCACCAGGCCCGTTCGCCGCGTCCGGTGGGCGACTTGGGCGGTATGCCGTCGCGCTGCATGGCCGGGTCGCACGCGGTGGGCGGGGTGACCAGCAGATGCGTGCCATGGTCGGAGAGGCGCACGGCGGCGCGGGCGCGCTCCGCCATCCGGGCGGCCAGCGCGGAGCCGGGCAGGGTGGAGAGCAGTTCGGCGGCGGTGGCCCGGACGTTCTTGCTGCGGTCGCCGAGGGCGGCCTCCAGGAAGGGCTCGTCGGCGAGCGAGAGGCCCTGCTGGAGGGCGTCCAGGAACAGCAGCCGGTCCTCGGCCCGCTCGGTGGACCAGGTGCCGTGCAGCAGTGCGAGGCCGGCCGCGGGATCGTGGCGGCGGAGCAGTGCGAGGTGGGTGACCCGCTCGGCGAACAGGCCCTCGTGCCACACCTGGTGGCCCTCGGCGGGCGCGGCGTCCGCGGCGGGCGGGGGCTCCGTGGCGGCGCGCTGGACGAACCGCCAGTCCGCGTTGCGCTCGGCGAGCCAGCGGCCGAGCGGGCCGGCCAGCGCGACCGCGTCGGGTCGCAGTTCGCTGCGGGCGCGGGCGGCGTCCAGCAGGGCCGGGACGCTGGCGGCGGGTGCGCGGTAACCGCGTTCGCGGGCGGTGGTGAGCCACTGCGGCAGCAGTTCGCCGACGTTGGCGAGCACGCCGCCGCCCCGGGCGGAGAGCAGCAGCGAGAGCCGGCGGGCGGCGGCGGCCGGCAGCTCGGGGCGGGGGTCCTCGGCGGCCGGGCGGCCGGCGGGGGCGGTGGCCGGGACGGGCAGCGCGCCGGCCCGGCGGCGGACCGTCTCCAGGGCGGCGAGTTCGAGCAGTGCGGCGGCCGGGTCGGTGCGGTCGACGGCGCCGTCGTACGGGGCGGCCGGGCCGGGCGCGGGGAGCGGGCGGCGGTCGGTGCCCAGCAGGGCGGTGGTCTGCAGGGACTCCCAGGGGTCGGGCACGGGGCCTCCTCCTCCGGTGGAACGGGTGCGGGTGGACGTCGGGTCGGCGGGCGTGGCCGCGCCCGGGGCGCGGCGGGGCCCGCTCAGGTCGTGGTGAGGCCGATCGGGCGGCCGTCCAGTCCCCAGGCGGTGACCGGGGCGAAGCCGCGGTGGCCGTACTCGCCGAAGACGGTGAGCGGGCGGCCGGTGGAGACGGCGGCGAGCCGCCAGAGCGCGGCCTCCGGGACGGCGGCGCGGTGCACGGGCACGGTGTGCCGGCCGTCGGTGAGGTGCCAGCCCTCCTCGGAGAGCACCGGGACGACCTCGGTGAGGACCGTCGGCCAGGCGTCCAGCCACGGGTCGTCGGCCACCGCGGTGCCGTAGCCGGCCACCGCCTCGGCGACGGACAGGCCGGGCGGCGGGCCGTCGGGCGCCGCCGCCGCCGGGGCGCCGTGGCGGGTGCCGAGGACGGCCCGCAGCGGGCGGGCGCCGGGGTGGAAGGCCAGCTCGGCCTCCACCACCTGACCGGTGGGCAGGGCGAGTTCGGGGGCCTGCCCGGGGCGGCCGAAGGCGATCAGCAGGGCCTGACGGCCGGTCTTGGCGCCGCGCAGCCAGAGCCGGCGGGTGGTCAGCCGCTCGTCCGAGCCCCCCTCCATCGGCGAGGTGCGGGTGCCGAGGACCTGCCAGCGGTCCCGGACGGTCGGTCCTGCCAGCAGCTCGGCGGTCTCGGTGGTGTAGCCGACCCGGGCACGCACGGTCGCGGCGAGCGGCGCGGGCAGCTCGTCCAGGCGGGTCGCGGCGGTGGCGAGCAGGTGGAGCATCGCGTACTCCGCCAGCAGCCCCTGCTGCGGCACCGCGTCGAGTTCGCGGACCCGGGTGGCCAGGCCGGGCGCCTGGGCGTCGACCATGCGGGCCGCGACCTCCTCCCAGGGGCCGGCGGTGGACTGGTCGGCCAGGCCGTGCCGGACCCGGTCGGCGAGCCGCAGCCGCAGCTCGGCGGCGCCGGCCGCGACCCGGGCGGAGCGCTTCTCGGCGCGGCGGCGGGCGGCGGCCGGGTCGGCCGGCGCCTCCACCCGCGCGGCCCGCTGCTCGGCGCGCTCCTGGCGGCCCTTCAGCCACTCGGCGGCCCAGTCCGCGGGCTCGGCACCGTCGGGCACGGAGCGGGGCGAGCCGCTCCAGAGCAGCAGCAGCCCCAGGGCGTGCTTGCAGGGGAACTTGCGGCTCGGGCAGCTGCACTGGTAGGCGGGCGTGGCGAGTTCGACGACCGTGCGGTAGGGCGTGCTGCCGCTGCCCTTGCACTCGCCCCAGACGGCGTCGCCGTCGGTGCCCGCGCCGGACCAGGGGGCGGGCGCGGAGAGCTTGCCCGCGGCCTTCTTCGAGGCGGCGTCGGGCGCCAGGGACAGGACGTGTTCGGTGCTCCAGCGTTCCTCCATGACCACGACGGTAGGCGGCGGCACTGACAGTCGACCCGCGGGCCGGACGGGCCGAACTGAGGTCCGGTCAGGATTGTCAGTGGTCCGGTGCATGGTGGTTCTCGCAGGCCGGGACGCCGACCTGGCTCCCCCCGATCACCCCGCCGCCCGGGCATCCGTGCGCCCGGCGGCCGACCCGAAGGAGCCCCGATGACCGACGTCGTGACCGACGTCCTGCGGCAGCACGCCGAGGACGCGTTCGCCGCCGAGCTGTCCGCGCTGGCCGCCCAGGACGACCGGCCGCGCCCGGAGCGCTGGAAGCTCTCCCCGTGGGCCGTCGCCACCTACCTGCTGGGCGGCGAGCTGCCCGACGGCACCGTGATCACCCCCAAGTACATCGGCCCGCGCCGGGTGGTGGAGGTCGCCGTCACCACGCTGGCCACCGACCGCGCGCTGCTGCTGCTCGGTGTGCCCGGCACCGCCAAGACCTGGGTCTCCGAGCACCTCGCCGCGGCGATCAGCGGCGACTCCACGCTGCTGGTGCAGGGCACCGCCGGCACCCCCGAGGAGGCCGTCCGCTACGGCTGGAACTACGCGCAGCTGCTCACCAACGGGCCCAGCCGGGAGGCGCTCGTCCCCTCGCCGCTGATGCGGGCGATGGCGGACGGCCGGATCGCCCGGGTCGAGGAACTGACCCGCATCCCGGCCGATGTGCAGGACAGTCTGATCACCATCCTGTCCGAGAAGACCCTCCCGGTCCCCGAACTGGGCACCGAGACCCAGGCCGTGCGCGGTTTCAACGTCATCGCCACCGCCAACGACCGCGACCGCGGCGTCAACGAGCTCTCCAGCGCCCTGCGCCGCCGCTTCAACACCGTGGTGCTGCCGCTGCCCGCCTCGCTGGAGGAGGAGGTCGAGATCGTCACCCGCCGGGTCGAGCAGCTCGGCCGCTCCCTCCAGCTGCCCGAACTGCCCGGCGGCGCCGAGGAGATCAGGCGCGTGGTGACCGTCTTCCGGGAGCTGCGGGCCGGCATCACCACCGACGGCCGGACCAAGGTGAAGACCCCCAGCGGCACCCTCTCCACCGCCGAGGCCATCTCGGTGGTCACCAACGGCCTGGCGCTGGCCGCCCACTTCGGCGACGGCGTGCTGCGGGCCGGCGACGTCGCGGCCGGCGTGATCGGCGCGGTGGTCCGCGACCCGGCCGCCGACCAGCAGGTCTGGCGCGAGTACGTCGAGGGCGTGGTCCGTGAGCGCGACGGCTGGAAGGACTTCTACCGCGCCGCCCGTGAGAACGCCCACTGAACGGCACGACCGTGCACCGCACGACCGTGCACCGCACGACCGTGCACCAAATGACCGCAACCTCGGAAGACCCGGGAGGGAGAGCGCGATGAGCGCAGAGGTGACGCTGCTCGGCGTCCGGCACCACGGCCCCGGCTCGGCCCGCTCGGTGGCCGCCGCGCTGGAGCAGTTGCGACCGGACGCGGTCCTGGTGGAGGGGCCGCCGGAGGCCGACCCCGTCCTCGGGCTGGCCGCGGAGAAGGACATGGTGCCGCCGGTCGCCCTGCTGGCCCATGCGGCCGACGACCCGGCCCGCGCCGCGTTCTGGCCGTACGCCGAGTTCTCGCCGGAGTGGGTGGCGATCCGCTACGCCGGCGAGGTCGGCGTCCCGCTCCGCTTCATCGACCTGCCGGCCGGCTACGCCTTCGCGGACACCGGCGACGAGGAGGGGGACGAGGGCGGGGACCAGGACGAGGACGACGCCGGCCTGCCGCGCGACCCGATCGCCCGGCTCGCCGAGGCCGCCGGCCACGACGACCCGGAACGCTGGTGGGAGGACGTCGTCGAACACCGCCGTCCCGGCGACGACGAGGACGCGCTCGCGCCCTTCGCGGCCGTCGCCGAGGCGATGACGGCACTGCGCGAGGACGGCGGCGGCGCCGGCCGGCGCGACGAGCGGCGCGAGGCGTACATGCGCCAGCAGATCCGCGCCGCCCGCCGGGCCGGCCACCGCCGGATCGCCGTCGTCTGCGGGGCCTTCCACGTCCCCGCCCTGGCCGCCATGCCGACCGTCGCGCACGACAGGGCACTGCTCGCCGAGCTGCCGAAGAAGGTGCGCACCGAGGTCACCTGGGTGCCCTGGACGCACCGCAGGCTCTCCCAACTCACCGGCTACGGCGCCGGGATCGTCTCCCCGGGCTGGTACCACCACCTGTACCGCACCGACGGCGACCCGCTGCCCGGCTGGCTCACCCGGGCCGCCGACCTGCTGCGTTCCGAGGACCACCCGGTCTCCTCCGCGCACGTCATCGAGGCCGTCCGGCTGGCCCGCACCCTCGCCGTGCTGCGCGGTCGTCCGCTCGCCGGGCTCACCGAGACGCTGGACGCCGTCCGCGCGGTGATGTGCGACGGCTCGGACGTCGCCCTCGCCCTCGTCCAGGACCGGCTGGTGATCGGCGACGCGCTCGGCGAGGTGCCGGACGCCGCGCCCGCCGTCCCGCTCCAGCGCGACCTCACCCGGATCCAGCGCACCCTGCGGCTCAAGCCCGAGCCCACCCCGCGCGACCTCGACCTCGACCTGCGCAAGGAGACCGACGCGGCCCGCTCCCGGCTGCTGCACCGGCTGCGCCTGCTCGGTGTCGACTGGGGCGTGCCGGCCCGCTCCTCGGTCGCCTCCACCGGCACCTTCCGGGAGAGCTGGCGGCTGTGCTGGCAGCCCGAGTTCGCCGTCCGGATCGCCGAGGCCGCCCAGTGGGGCACCACGGTCGAGCGGGCCGCCGTCGGCAAGGCGGTCGGCACCGCCCGGAGCGCCGTCGAACTCGCCGAGCTCACCGGGCTGGTGGAGACCTGCCTGGTGGCCGGGCTGGCCGAGGCGCTGCCCGCCGTGATGCGGGTGCTCGCCGACTGCGCCGCCCTGGACACCGACGTCGCCCACCTGGCCGGTGCGCTGCCCGCCCTGGTGCGCGCGCTGCGCTACGGCGACGTCCGGGGCACCGACGACGGCGCGCTCGGCGACGTCGCCGCCGGTCTCGCCGACCGGATCTGCGTCGGCATGCCGCCCGCCTGCACCGGTCTGGACGCCGCCGGCGCCGCCGCGATGCGCGGCCACCTCGACGAGGTGCACGGCGCGATCGGCCTGCTGGACCAGGACCGGGCGGACGGCCCCGCCACCGGACTCGCCGACCGCTGGGCCGCCGCCCTGCGGGCGCTCGCCCGGCGCGAGCCGTCCGGCGGACCGGCCACCGGCGTCCCCGGCCTGCTGCGCGGGCGCGCCGTCCGGCTGCTGCTGGACGACGGCCGGCTCGACTCCGCGGAGGCCGGGCGGCGCCTCGGGCTGGTGCTCTCCGCCGCCAACAGCCCGGCGGACGCCGCCGGCTGGATCGAGGGCTTCCTGACCGGGGGCGGCGCGCTGCTGCTCCACGACCCGCGACTGCTGGGCCTGCTCGACGGCTGGCTGACCGGTGTCCCGGCGGAGGTCTTCACCGATGTGCTGCCGCTGCTGCGGCGCACCTTCGCCACCCTGGAGGCCGGGGTCAGGCACACCGTCGGCAGCCGGGTGGCGGCCGGCCCGCTCGGCCCCGGGAGCGCCGAACCGGTCGGGGACGTCGCCGAGTTGGACCGTGCGCGGGCCGACGCCGCGCTGCCCGTGGTCGCCCTCCTGCTCGGGCTGCCGACCGGCGCCGGGGAGCCCGGCGAGCACCCGCGGATCCCCCGGCAGGCCGGGGGACGCGACACCTGACGGCGCCCGCCGTTCCCGTCCCCGTCCCCGTCCTTCTCCCCGCCCCGACCGCAGACCGCACGCAGAGGAGCCCCCGATGGCAGTCAGCACCCCCGGCACCGCGCCCGCCGCCGCCCCCGGTACCTCCGCCGACGAGCGGCTGCGCCGCTGGCGGCTGGTCCTCGGCGGCGAGGCGGACGGCACCGGCCGTCCCCTGCACGGCCGGGACGCCGCGATGGACGGCGCGCTCGCCGCGCTCTACCGGGGCGCCGCCGAGGACGGCCGGGCCGGGCAGCCGCGCTCCGGCCGCCGCAGCGCCGGCCTCGGCGGCTCGGCCCCGCAGGTGGCCCGCTGGCTGGGCGACATCCGCGAGTACTTCCCGGCCACCGTCGTCCAGCTGATGCAGCACGACGCCATCACCCGGCTCGGCCTGGAGCAGCTGCTGCTGGAGCCCGAGATGCTGGAGGCCGTCGAGCCGGACGTCCACCTGGTCGGCACCCTGCTCTCGCTCAAGCACGCGCTGCCCGAGACCACCAGGGAGACCGCCCGCGCGGTCGTCGGCCGGGTGGTCGCCGACCTTGAGCGCCGGCTCGCCGACCGCACCCGGGCCACGCTGGGCGGCGCGCTGGACCGCAGCGCCCGGGTCAACCGCCCGCGCCACCGCGACATCGACTGGGACCGCACCATCCGGGCCAATCTGAAGAACTACCTGCCCGAGCACGGCACGGTCGTCCCCGAGCGGCTGATCGGCTACGCCCGCGCCCAGCGGGCGGTGAAGAAGGACGTCATCCTCTGCATCGACCAGTCCGGCTCGATGGCGCCGTCCGTGGTGCACTCGGCGGTGTTCGGTGCGGTGCTCGCCTCGATGAAGAGCCTGGACACCCGGTTGGTCGTCTTCGACACCTCGGTGGTCGACCTCACCGAGCAGCTCACCGACCCGGTCGACGTGCTCTTCGCCACCCAGCTCGGCGGCGGCACCGACATCAACCGGGCACTCGCGTACTGCCAGTCCCGGATCACCCGGCCGGCCGAAACGATCGTCGTCCTGATCAGCGACCTCTACGAGGGCGGCATCCGCGACGAGATGCTCAAGCGGGTGGCCGCCATGAAGGCGGCCGGCGTCCAGTTCATCGCCCTGCTGGCGCTCTCCGACGAGGGCGCGCCCTCGTACGACCACGCGCACGCCGCCGCGCTGGCCGCGCTCGGCGCCCCGGCCTTCGCCTGCACCCCCGACGTCTTCCCCGAGATCATGGCGGCGGCGATCGAGAAGCGCCCGATCCCGGTCCCGGAACAGGGGGTGTGAATGGAGCTGTCGGCGCGGCCGTCAACGCTGTGCCGCCGGACTCACCCGAACAGCGGAACCCGGGGCGGGGTCGGGCGGAGCCGCCGGACCGGGAGCCCGGCGTACGCCCCCTAGGCTGGTCTGTGACGGTTCTCACCAAAGACGGGCAGGCCCCGGGCGAAACACGCCCGTCGTCCGGGGATAACCTGCCAGACGGACGTGACGCGCGTGTTGATTGACGTGTGCGCCCGTGGCTGTGTGGGCCGCAAGGCCGTACTTCTGCGTACCCGCACCGCCCCGACGACCCGCAGCGAAGATCCTGCCGTGGCACGCTCGTAGAGACACAATCCGCGACCACGAACAAGGACAAACACGTGGACCTGTTCGAGTACCAGGCGAGGGACCTCTTCGCCAAGCACGGTGTTCCCGTGCTTGACGGCGATGTCATCGAGACCGCCGCAGACGCTGCCGCCATCGCGGAGCGCTTCGGCGGCCGCGCCGTCGTCAAGGCTCAGGTGAAGGTGGGTGGCCGAGGCAAGGCCGGCGGCGTGAAGCTCGCCGCCGACCCGGCGGACGCCGTCGCCAAGGCCGGGCAGATCCTCGGCATGGACATCAAGGGCCACACCGTGCACAAGGTGATGCTGGCCCAGACCGCGGACATCAAGGAGGAGTACTACGTCTCCTACCTGCTCGACCGCGCCAACCGCACCTTCCTGGCCATGGCCAGCGTCGAGGGCGGCATGGACATCGAGGAGGTCGCGGCCACCAAGCCCGAGGCCCTCGCGAAGATCGCCGTCGACGCCAACGAGGGCGTGACCGAGGCCAAGGCCCGCGAGATCGTCGAGGCCGCGAAGTTCCCGGCCGAGCTCGCCGACCAGATCGTCGACGTCCTGCAGACCCTGTGGACCGTCTTCATCAAGGAGGACGCCCTCCTGGTCGAGGTCAACCCGCTGGTCAAGACCGGTGAAGGCAAGATCGTCGCGCTCGACGGCAAGGTCTCCCTGGACGAGAACGCCGACTTCCGCCAGCCGGAGCACGAGGCGCTCGAGGACAAGGCCGCCGCCAACCCGCTGGAGGCCGCGGCCAAGGCCAAGGGCCTCAACTACGTGAAGCTCGAGGGCGAGGTCGGCATCATCGGCAACGGCGCGGGTCTCGTCATGAGCACCCTCGACGTGGTCGCCTACGCCGGTGAGAAGCACGGCAACGTCAAGCCCGCCAACTTCCTCGACATCGGTGGCGGCGCCTCCGCCGAGGTCATGGCGAACGGCCTGGAGATCATCCTCGGCGACACCGACGTCAAGTCGGTCTTCGTCAACGTCTTCGGCGGCATCACCGCGTGCGACGCGGTCGCCAACGGCATCGTGCAGGCCCTCGCCCTGCTCGAGGAGAAGGGCGAGGCGGTCACCAAGCCGCTGGTCGTCCGCCTCGACGGCAACAACGCCGAGCTGGGCCGGCAGATCCTGACCGACGCCAACCACCCGCTCGTCGAGCAGGTGGACACCATGGACGGTGCGGCCGACCGCGCCGCCGAGCTGGCCAACAAGTAAGGAAGGGACTTCACACCATGGCTATCTTCCTTACCAAGGACAGCAAGGTCATCGTCCAGGGCATGACCGGCTCCGAGGGCATGAAGCACACCCGCCGCATGCTCGCCTCCGGCACCCAGATCGTCGGCGGTGTCAACCCGCGCAAGGCCGGCACCACGGTCGACGTCGACGGCACCGAGGTGCCCGTCTTCGGCTCCGTCGCCGAGGCCATCGAGAAGACCGGTGCCGACGTCACCGTCATCTTCGTGCCGCCGGCGCACACCAAGAGCGCCGTCGTCGAGGCCATCGACGCCGAGATCGGCCTGGCCGTCGTCATCACCGAGGGCGTCCCGGTGCACGACACCGCCGCCTTCTGGGCCTACGCCGGCTCCAAGGGCAACAAGACCCGGATCATCGGCCCGAACTGCCCCGGCCTGATCAGCCCCGGACAGTCGAACGCCGGCATCATCCCGGCCGACATCACCAAGGCCGGCAAGATCGGCCTGGTCTCGAAGTCCGGCACCCTGACCTACCAGCTCATGTACGAGCTGCGGGACATCGGCTTCACCTCGGCCGTGGGCATCGGCGGTGACCCGGTCATCGGCACCACCCACATCGACGCCCTCAAGGCGTTCCAGGAGGACCCGGAGACCGAGCTCATCGTCATGATCGGTGAGATCGGCGGCGACGCCGAGGAGCGGGCCGCGGCCTTCATCAAGGAGAACGTGACCAAGCCGGTCGTCGGCTACGTCGCGGGCTTCACCGCCCCCGAGGGCAAGACCATGGGCCACGCCGGCGCCATCGTCTCCGGCTCCTCGGGCACCGCGCAGGCCAAGAAGGAGGCCCTTGAGGCCGCCGGCGTCAAGGTCGGCAAGACGCCGTCCGAGACCGCCCGCCTGGCCCGTGAGCTGATCAAGGGCTGACACCCTCCCCGCTCGCACCCCACAGCGCCCCCGCCCGGACCTCCGGGACGGGGGCGCCGTGCTTGCCGCCCGCTCGCCCGCCCGATCGCCTCCGGGGCGGGCCGTGCGGCTCAGCCGTCCGCCACCGCGCACGGGTGCAGGGCCCAGGGCACGCAGCCGCGCGGCCGTTCGGCGGCCACCGCGCCCGGCGGGGGCAGCGCCTCGGCGGCCCGCCCGGCCGTCGGCGGCCGGTACGGCCCGTCCTCGCGCGGTGGCGGCGGATCCACCACCACCGGCTCCAGCCCCGGCGTCGGCGAGCACCAGAGGCTCAGGATTCCCGACGGCGGCCCCTCCACCAGCAGCGGGAGCAGCGCGTCCGACGCGGTCGCCAGGGTCGGGACCGGTGCGCAGAGCGCGGGCGACGGCGGACCGGGGGGCCGGAACAGCTCGCCCGGCCCCCCGCCCGCGAGCGTCGCCACCACCGCGCCGCCGACCGCGGCCGTCAGCAGCGCCGCCGCTCCCGTCCGGCCCGCGTTCGCCAGCCCGTGCCGGGCCCGCAGCAGCGGCACCGGCAGCCGGTGCGGCTCCGGGGCCCCGCGCACCGCCGCCCGGTGCATCAGCGCGCACAGCCGGTCGGCGAACCCGTCCGCCGCCGGATCCGACCCGACCAGCTCCGGCACCCACTGCGCCAGCGTCGTCCGCGCCGTCCACACCCGCCCCTCGGCGGCCGCCACCGTCGACTCCACCTCCAACGCCACCGCGGCGGCCGGCATCCCCAGCCCGTCGTGCAGCACCAGTGCCCGGCGCTGTGGCCGGGAGAGCCGCCGGAGCGCCTTGAGCAGCGCTCGGTCCCGGTCGGTGAGGCGGTCGTGGTCCGGCAGCACCGCCTGGGTCTCGTCCGCCGGCCGCACCTTGATCCGGCGGTGCGGGAGCCGCCACACGTGCGTGCGGCGCGGGCCGCCCCGGTGCCACGGCGACAGCGCCAGCTCGAACGCCCGCGCCCGCACCCACGCCTCCGGCTCACCCCCCGCGACCACCTCCGTCCACCGCCGCCGCGCCTCCCCGAACGCCCGCCCCACACAGTGCACGGCCCGGTGCTTGCACGCGGTGAGCAGGAACACCTGCTGCACCAACCGCGTGTGCGCCGCCTCGTACACCTCTTCGAACCCCACCCCGGACCCACCGCCCGCCCCGACCACCGCCCGGCCGTCGGCGGCTTGGCCGGCCGGCTCGCTGTCCGCCGCAGCCGCCCGTTGGCGGTCGGTGGCTTCGCCCGTCGGCCTGCCGTTCGCCCGACCTGCTGCCTGTGGGTCGGTTGCCTCGGCCACCGCTGCCGCCCGTCGGTCGTCGGCGCCTTCGGCCGCCCGTCCACTGTTCGCCTTGGCCGCCTGCCCGCCATTGGTGCCTGTGGCCGTTTGCGTCGTTGGTCGCCCACAGCCCGGTGCGGCCGTCGGTCGGTGGTCGGTGGCTTTCGGCCTGCCGCTTGCCCGACCCTCCGCCTGTGGGCCGGTTGCCTCGGGCGCCCGACCCGCTGCCTGTCTACCGTCTGCCTCAGCTGCCTGTTTGCCGTCGACGGCTTCGCTCACCAGATCTGCTGCCTGTCGGTGGTCGGCGCCTTCGGAGGCCCGTCCGCCGTCGATGGCCTTGGCCATCTGCGCCGTCGGCTGCCCGCTGGGGGGCCGCCCGCCGTCGGGTCCCGGGGCCACCGGCCGTCTGCCGGTGGCTCCGCTTGCGCGCGCTGCCGCCGCCCGCCTCTTGGAGGTCCGCCGCCCGTCGGGCCCGGCGGACAGCTGCTTGACGTTGCGTCCCGTGGGCCGTTCTGCCGCCTGGTCGCTCTCGGGCCCTGGGGCGGCCGGCGCGGTGGCCTGTCCGTTGCCGGGGGCCGCCGACAGTCGATCGGCGTTGCCGTTGGACTCTGCTGCGGCCGGCGCGGTCGCCCGGTCGTCGGGCCCGGGTGGTGTCGTACTTCCGTCGGCGAGCGCGGTCGCTCGGCCGTCAGGTGTCCTTCGGCTGTTGGGGGCGGCCGGCTCGGCCGTCCGCTCCGCTGCGCGCCGACTCTCAGGCCCCGGTGACGTTCGGGTGGCTTCGCTCGCGGTCGGCTGCTTCGCCGCCGGCCTGTCATCGAGTCCCGCCGACTCCCTCGCGGCGTCGCTTCCGGCGGCCTGAGCTGCCACCGGGTTGCCGACGTGCGCCGCGATCGGCGGCCGCCCGGTCGGCGACGTCAAGGCGTCGGCAGGGTGGCCTGCACGTACGCCCTGCGGCCGGTTCCTGACGATGGCGCCGCTCACCGGTCGGCGGGCGTCCTCCTGCCGGGACGGCGAGGCCGAAGCGTTCACGTGATCGGAGTGCCCGCCGCCGGCCGAGCCGGCCGCCGTCGCGGCCGGCCGCGAGGCTCTCGTCCCGGCCGGCGGGTGCTGGTCGGTGGGGAGGAGGGCGGCGAGGGCGGTGATCTCGGCCTGGGTGCGGGTGCCGAGTTTGCGCAGGGCCCGGTGCTGGTAGCTGCGGGCGGTGGTGGGGGTGACGCCGAGGGCGGCGGCGGTCTCGGTGAGGTCCCGGCCGGCCGCGAGGTGGGCGAAGGCCTGTGCCTCACGTTCCGTCAGTCGGCGCAACAGCGCCGCACCCTCGCCGTCCCCGGTCGCGGGAGCGGCAGGGGGGCCGTCGGCCCGGCCGCGTCCGTTCCCGGTCCTGCCGGGGCGCCCCTTCCCGCTGCGGCGCTGCGTCGCGGGCGCGGGCTGGTTGCCGGGGTGTGCGGCGGTCGGGGGCTTGGTCATCAGACGCTCCTGGCCGGGTCGGTCGCGCCAGCGGGCGGGCATGGTCTGAAAATGCGCATAAGCCAATAATCTGGGACACCCCGGCCGTTTGCCTCTTCACGGAGCATGGCGAGTCGCCTTGGCACGATGTGGGCCATGACGCAGCTGACGGGTCGTCCGATTCTGGGAGCGCCGGGCGAACTGGGGGCCAGGCCCGTGCTGTCCGCCCTGCTCGTCGGGGTCCGGACGGCCCTGACCGGGCTCTGCGTGATCACCGTTCCGGTGCTCGGGCTCTGGGTGGTGACGCCGTACGCGGACGGCGGCGCGTCCGGGGCGCTGCGGCTGGTGGCGGCGCTGTGGCTGCTCGGGCACGGTGCGCCGGTGCTGCGCGGGGCGGCGGAGGCGCCGTTGACGGTCACGCCGCTGCTGCTCGGTCTGCTGGCGGTGGGCCGGCTGTACCGGGCGGCGGGCCGGGTTGCGGCGAGCGGTGCGGGACGGCCGGGGCGCGGGGGTGCGCGGGCGGTGTGGGCGGGGTACTTCGCGGTGACGTGCGGGGTGGTGGCGCAGTGCGCGGGGGCGGGGGAGTTCCGGGCCCGGGTGCTGCCGGACCTCGCCGTGGTCGCGCTGGTGACGGGGGTGGCGGTGGCGGCCGGGGCGCGGGCGCACGGCGCGGTGGTGACGGGATGGCTTGAGCGGACGTCGGCGCGGCTGCCGGCGGCGGTCCGGCCGACGGGCGGCGCGGTGGTGGTCCGGGTGGCCGCGCTGGCGGCCGGGGCCGGGCTGCTGGCGGCCGGCGGGCTGGTGGTGGCGGGGGCGGCGGTGCTGGCGGCGGTGTCCGTGAGCGGTGCGCCGGAGGTGTTCGCGGGCGGGCCGGCGGCGGTGGTGGGGGTGCTGCTGGTGACGCTGGTGCTGCTGCCGAACGCGGTGCTGTGGGGTGCGGCGTACGCGCTCGGGCCGGGGTTCGCGGCGGGCGAGGGGACGGTGGTGTCGCCGGTGCGGGCGGTGCTGGGGCCGGTGCCGGAGTTCCCGTTGTTCGCGCTGCTCCCGGAGCCGGGTGCGGGCGGCTGGCGGGTGGCGGTGTTCGCGCTTCCGGCGTTGGCGGGTGTGGTGCCGGGGCTGATCCTGGGGCGGACCGCGGCCGTCGGCGGCGCGCGGCCCGGCGGACGGGCCGGCCCGCGTGCTCCGTGGTCGGTGCCGGCCACCGTGGTGGCGGCACTGGCGGTGGCGTTGCTGGTCGGGGCCTGGGCGGCCGTGCTCGGCGGGCTCTCCGGTGGGGCGCTGGCGGGGGGCCGGATGGCCTGGCTGGGGCCGGTGCCGTGGCGGACGGGCCTGGCCGCGGCGGCCTGGGTGGCGGCGGTCGCCGCCCCGACCGCCCTGCTGGCGCGCTTCCGCGTCCGTTTCCGCGTCCGCCGCGGGGTCCGGCTCCGGCGCACGGCCGACGGCCGCGCGCCGCTCGCGCCACCCGGAGCGCTCGCCCTGACCGCACGCCGGGGTGCGCTCCGGCTGCGCGCCCGCGCGTACGGAGTCGTCAGCCGCCTGTCGGGCGGCGCCTCCGAGAGCGCCTCCGACGCCGGCCCGGTCGACGCCGGCCCGGTCCGGGCCCGCTGACCGCCGTTCCTACTTGCCGGCCCTGGTGATGTCCACGTACCACTGCGGCGCGAGCCGCTCGCAGCCGTCGACGGCACTGGCGGTCAGCGAGTCCTGCACACAGGTGACGTAGTCGTTGTAGTACAACGCCAGACCGAGGACGGAGGAGACGAAGACCACCGTCATGGCCCCGGTGAGGATGCCGGCCAGCGCGGCCGGGGTGAGCGGGTTCTGAGCGGTGCCCCCGGCGGGCCCGGCCGTCCGGCCCGCCCCGGTCCCGGTCCCGCTGGCCCTGCCCGCCCCGGCGTCGGAGCCCGTCGACCTGGGCGCCCGCATCGCGGAGACGCCCCACGCGATGGCGAGCGCGCCGACGAACAGGGCGACGTAGTGCAGCGCGGCGAACGCGCAGACCAGCGCGCCCATGCCGGCCAGCGCGGCGTTGCGGGCCTTGCGCTGGGCGGGGTCGGCCGGGTCGAGCCGGGGCGGCTGCGGCCCGGACGGGCGGTGCCGGCCGCCCTGGTAACCGGGGCTCCAGGGGTGCGGCGGCGGGACGAGCGGGCGCTCCTCCTGGTCGCCGTCCTGGCCCTCGGGGCGGTCGGAGCCGCCGGAGGGGTGGGGAGCGCGCGGTCGCCACGGCTGCTCCGGGGCATCCGCCGGCGGCGGCGCGAAGGGGTTGCGCTCGCCGGTGTCGTCACCGCTGCTCATGGTTCAGCCATTCCTTCTCGGTCGGTGGGGCGGGTGCCCGCGCCACCCTATGATCCCGCAGGCCCCTGTGGGGGCTCCGGGCGCGTCCGGGGTGGGCCGGTCGTCGGGCGCCGCCGGGTCCGGTCGGGGCCGGCGGCGGCCCGTGGACGGACCGGCGAGATCCCCGTCTCAGCTACGCGCGTAGCCCTCGACGGTGTTTCGGGGGCCGTCCGACCAGCCGTTATGGTGGTGACGGTCAGCAGCTCCCACGGGTTCCCCGGGCGCCCGCGTCGCGGCGGGTTCTCCAGGAGTTCCCCCTCGCTCGACCTGCCGTTCGTAGTGGCCCCACCGCCGGTGGACGTACCAGCGCACGGCGCCCGACCTACGGAGAATCGCGCAGTGGCCGCCGCCCCCGCTCAGCTCTTCCCGCCCCGCACGCCCGGACCGGCCCGTCTGGTGGTGCTGGTCTCCGGTTCCGGCACCAACCTCCAGGCGCTGATCGACGCCGCCGCCGACCCCGCGTACGGCGCGCAGATCCTCGCGGTCGGCGCGGACCGCGACGGCATCGCCGGCCTGGAGCGCGCCGAGCGCGCCGGCCTGCCGGTGTTCGTGCAGCGGGTGAAGGACCACGCGGACCGGGCGGACTGGGACCGCGCGCTGACCGCCTCCGTGGCCGGGTACCAGCCGGACCTGGTCGTCACGGCCGGCTTCATGAAGATCCTCGGCCCCGAGTTCATCGCGGCCTTCGCCGGACGGATCGTCAACACCCATCCCGCGCTGCTGCCCGCCTTCCCCGGCGCCCACGGCGTCACCGACGCGCTGGCGTACGGGGTGCGGGTCACCGGCTGCACCGTCCACCTCGTCGACGCCGGCGTCGACACCGGGCCGATCATCGCGCAGGGCGTCGTGGAGGTCCTCGACGCCGACCACGCCGATGGCGGCGACGCGCTGCACGAGCGCATCAAGACTGTCGAGCGCAAGCTGCTCGTCGACGTCGTGGGCCGGCTGGCCCGCGAAGGTCACCGCATCGAGGACCGAAAGGTATGGATTCCGGCATGAGCGCCGCCCCCACCACGTCCCCTGTTGTCTCCGAGAACGTCCGGCCTATCCGCCGCGCCCTGATCAGCGTGTACGACAAGACCGGCCTGGAGGAGCTGGCCCAGGGCCTGCACGCCGCCGGGGTCGCCATCGTGTCCACCGGCTCCACCGCCGGCCGGATCGCCGCCGCGGGCGTCCCGGTGACCGAGGTCTCCGAGCTGACCGGCTTCCCCGAGTGCCTGGACGGGCGTGTGAAGACGCTGCACCCCCGCGTGCACGCCGGCGTGCTGGCCGACCTGCGCCTGGAGTCGCACCGCGCGCAGCTGGCCGAGCTGGGCGTCGAGCCCTTCGACCTGGTCGTGGTGAACCTCTACCCGTTCAAGGCCACCGTGGCCTCCGGCGCCACCCCGGACGAGTGCGTCGAGCAGATCGACATCGGCGGCCCGAGCATGGTCCGCGCCGCCGCCAAGAACCACCCCTCGGTGGCCGTCGTGGTCGACCCGTCCCGCTACCAGGACGTGCTCGCCGCCGTCCAGCAGGGCGGCTTCGACCTGCTGACCCGCAAGCGGCTGGCCGGCCAGGCCTTCGCGCACACCGCCGCCTACGACGTCGCGGTGGCCAACTGGTTCGACGAGTCCGGCTACACCGAGACCGAGGACGCTTTCCCGGCCTTCCTGGGCTCGGCCTTCGAGCGCCAGAACGTGCTGCGCTACGGCGAGAACCCGCACCAGGGCGCCGCGCTGTACACCGACGGCACCGGCGGCCTGGCGGGTGCGCGGCAGCTGCACGGCAAGGAGATGTCGTACAACAACTACGTCGACACCGACGCCGCCCGCCGCGCCGCGTACGACCACGCCGAGCCGGCCGTCGCGATCATCAAGCACGCCAACCCGTGCGGCATCGCGACCGGCGCCGACGTCGCCGAGGCGCACCGCAAGGCGCACGAGTGCGACCCGGTCTCCGCGTACGGCGGCGTGATTGCCGTCAACCGTCCGGTCACCGTGGAGCTGGCCGAGCAGATCGCCCCGATCTTCACCGAGGTCGTGGTGGCGCCCGGTTACGAGGACGGCGCCGTCGAGGTGCTGGCCCGCAAGAAGAACCTGCGGGTGCTGCTGGCCCCCGAGGCCCCGGCCAACCGCCAGGAGGTGCGCCCGATCTCCGGCGGCGTGCTGCTCCAGGACGCCGACCGGGTGCACGCCGAGGGCGACGACCCGGCGACCTGGACGCTGGCCACCGGTGAGGCGCTCTCCGAGGCCGAGCTGGCCGAGCTGTCCTTCGCCTGGCGGGCCTGCCGGGCCGTCAAGTCCAACGCGATCCTGCTGGCCAAGGACGGCGCCTCGGTGGGCGTCGGCATGGGCCAGGTCAACCGGGTCGACTCCTGCAAGCTCGCGGTCGAGCGGGCCGGCGAGCGGGCCAAGGGCGCGTTCGCGGCCTCCGACGCCTTCTTCCCGTTCGCGGACGGCCCGGCGATCCTGATCGCCGCCGGTGTCCGGGCGATCGTCCAGCCGGGCGGCTCGATCCGCGACGAAGAGGTGATCGCGGCCGCCGCCGAGGCCGGGGTGACCATGTACTTCACCGGCACCCGTCACTTCTTCCACTGATCAGCTGATCGCCTGAACGTCTGAACGTCTGAACGTCTGACGGAACGACGGAACGACGGAGCGGCCCGGCTCCCTCCACCGAGGGGGCCGGGCCGCTCCGTCGTTTCCGCCGTGCCGCGTTACTTCTTGATCACCAGGGTGCCGGCGGCACGGTCGTGCCAGCCCTGCAGCTTCCCGGAGTTGTCGAAGAACGGCGACAGGTAGACCAGCAGCGCCCCGATGTAGCAGAGGAAGGCGCCGACGATCGGGATGATGAAGCGGATGAAGCCGCCGCCCAGGCCCGGGGTCTGGCCGTTGCTCTCCTTGACCACGCGCAGGCCCATGGCCATCTTGCCCAGGGTGGCGCCGACGAAGGCGACCATCAGCCACTCGTAGAGCAGGTTGAACACCGCCAGCACGCCGACCATGATCATCATGGTGGCGACGATGCCGGCCGCGGCGTCGGTCTGCTGCTGGATGCAGTCGTTGTAGCTGATGGTCCCGTAGGAGTACTGGGTGCAGTCGTCGGTCTCCTTGACGAGGCCGAGCGTGCCGGCCAGGCCGAGCGCCATGACCAGGGCGATGACCGCGCCGACGGCCAGGCCGTCGATCAGCCGGGCCAGGAAGCGCTGGCCCATCGAGGCGATCTTCACCGTGCCCAGGTGGGCGATGTTGATGTAGCCGTTGTTCGCCTGGATGGTGCCCGGCATCGGCTGGTACCCGTACGCCGCCTGCTGCTGCGGCGGCACGCCGTACGCCGGCGGCTGCTGCTGCGGGTAGCCGTAGCCGGGATCCGCCGGCGGCTGCTGGGGGTAGCCGTAGCCGGCGGCCGGCGGGGCCTGCTGCGGGTAGCCGTACGCCTGCTGCGGCGGCTGCTGGGGCTGCTGGGACTTGTCGTACGGGTTGTTCGGGTCGGGCGGGTAGCTCATCGGTGCCTCCGGGCAGATGGGGACAGTGGGGACGGGACAGAGGACCCGGAACGGACCGGCGGGTCGGGCGGCCGGTCGGACGGGACGTTAGCGGAGCGCACTGACACCGGGGGGTGACGGCCGGGTGCGCGCCCCGCTCAGGGCCGTGGGAAGCGGGTGGACGGGAGCCGGGACGGTCCGTCGGCACGGAACGCGCCGCGTCGGCGGTCGGTGGTCGGCGCGGTGCGGTCTGGTCGGCTCACTTCGTTCTTCCCCCGGGTACGCCCCGCCGGGTTCGTCCGTCGGCCCGTCACCGGGCCGGATGCGGCGGGGAATGCCCGCTTATCGTCGAACGCCCGGCGGCGCCCTGTCCAGCCGCGCCCGCGCGTCGGACCGGACTGTGGCGCAACCGCAATACGACCCGGACGCTCCGTACTCGTTCGTCCACCCCCCGACGCCGCGCCGACGCCGTCCCGTCGCCACCCCGACACCGTCCCGCCGCGGGCCCCCTCCGGCCCGGGGACCGGTGGCGCGGACGACGCCCCCGATCCGGGAGAATGGGGTCATGACTGCCCAGATTCTCGATGGCAAGGCCACCGCGGCCGCGATCAAGTCCGAACTCGCCGCCCGGGTGGCGGCCCTCCAGGCGAAGGGCGTCGTGCCCGGCCTCGGCACCGTTCTGGTCGGCGACGACCCGGGCAGCCGCTGGTACGTCAACGGCAAGCACCGGGACTGCGCCGAGATCGGCATCGCCTCGATCCAGCGCGAGCTGCCCGCCACCGCCACCCAGGAGGACGTCGAGAACGTCGTCCGCGAACTCAACGCCGACCCGACCTGCACCGGTTACATCGTCCAGCTGCCGCTGCCCAAGGGCCTCGACCAGAACCCGGTCCTGGAGCTGATGGACCCGGACAAGGACGCGGACGGCCTGCACCCGACCTCGCTCGGCCGCCTCGCGCTGGGCATCGAGGGCCCGCTGCCCTGCACCCCGCTCGGCATCGTCGAGCTGCTGCGCCGCCACGACGTGCCGCTCGACGGCGCCGAGGTGGTCGTGGTCGGCCGCGGCGTCACCGTCGGCCGCTCGATCGGCCTGCTGCTCACCCGCCGCAGCGAGAACTCCACCGTCACCCTCTGCCACACCGGCACCCGTGACCTCGCCCACCACCTGCGCCAGGCCGACATCATCGTGGCCGCCGCCGGCGTGCCGCACCTGGTCAAGCCGGAGGACGTCAAGCCCGGCGCGGCCGTGCTCGACGTCGGCGTCAGCCGCAGCGAGGGCAAGATCGTCGGCGACGTCCACCCGGGCGTGGCCGAGGTGGCCGGCTGGATCTCCCCGAACCCCGGCGGCGTCGGCCCGATGACCCGCGCCATGCTGCTGAACAACATCGTGGTGGCGGCCGAGCGCCGCGCCGGCATCTGACCCGGCACCCGGCCGCACCCCCGCTCGACGACGATCCCCAAGGACGGGAAGCCATGACCGAACCGCGGCGGACCCGGCGCAGGCCGGTCAAGACCACCGGCACCCTGCCGCCCGAGGGCTCGTCGGCCGCGCTGGGGCGCGACCACGCGCTGCCGGTCCGGCAGTGGCCGATAACGGTGGTCCTGCTGGTGGTCGGCGCCGGTCTCGCGGTCACCTGGTTCGCGGACTTCCAGGACGGCTTCAAGTACGGGCTGCTGATCGTCGGCGGCGGGGTGCTGCTCGGCGCGCTGCTGCGGCTGCTGCTGCCGGAGGTCGGCATGCTGGCCGTGCGCAGCCGGTTCACCGACGTCATCGTGCTGACCTTCCTGGGCGTGGCGATCGTGCTGCTGACCCTGATGGCCCAGCCCAACCCGTGGCTGGAGTTCTCGGTGCTGGACAACATCGGCCAGCTGATCGGCCGGCCGCGCCGGTAGTCCCCGCAGGTCGCCGAACGGCCCCCGCCCGCGTTCCGGGCGGGGGCCGTCATCGTCTGTGACCAACCAGTCACGACCTCGCCCGAGGGTTACGCTTCCCTTTGCGATACCCTGACGCCGGTTCTCTCGATGTCGAGAGACCGTCCTCGGCTCCAGCGCGCCGACGTGCCTGGGGCACCTGGCGATTTGCTGGAGAAGGTAGAAATGACCCGCACCCCCGTCAACGTCACCATCACCGGAGCCGCCGGCCAGATCGGCTACGCGCTGCTCTTCCGCATCGCCTCGGGCCACCTGCTCGGCGCCGACGTCCCGGTGAACCTGCGCCTCCTGGAGATCCCGCAGGGCCTCAAGGCCGCCGAGGGCACCGCCATGGAGCTCGTCGACTGCGCGTTCCCGCTGCTGCGCGACATCACCATCACCGACCAGCCGAACGTGGCCTTCGACGGCGCCAACGTCGCGCTGCTGGTCGGCGCCCGTCCGCGCACCGCGGGCATGGAGCGCGGTGACCTGCTGCAGGCCAACGGCGGCATCTTCGGCCCGCAGGGCAAGGCCATCAACGCCCACGCCGCGGACGACATCAAGGTCCTGGTCGTCGGCAACCCGGCCAACACCAACGCCCTGATCGCCCAGCGCAACGCCCCGGACGTGCCGGCCGAGCGCTTCACCGCGATGACCCGCCTGGACCACAACCGCGCCCTCGGCCAGCTCTCCGCCAAGACCGGCGCCCTGGTCTCCGACATCAAGCGCGTCACCATCTGGGGCAACCACTCCGCCACCCAGTACCCGGACATCTTCCAGGCCGAGGTCGCCGGCAAGCCGGCCTTCGAGGCCGTCGGCAGCGACCAGGCCTGGCTGGAGAACGACTTCATCCCGACCGTGGCCAAGCGCGGCGCCGCCATCATCGACGCCCGCGGCGCCTCCTCGGCCGCCTCGGCCGCCAACGCCGCCATCGACCACGTCCACACCTGGGTCAACGGCACCGCCGAGGGCAACTGGACCTCCATGGGTGTCGTCTCCGACGGCTCCTACGGCGTCCCGGCCGGCCTGATCTCCTCCTTCCCGGTCACCACCAAGGACGGCCGGTTCGAGATCGTCCAGGGCCTGGAGATCTCCGACTTCTCGCGCGCCCGCATCGACGCCTCGGTCAAGGAGCTGACCGAGGAGCGCGACGCGGTCCAGGAGCTCGGCCTCATCTGAGCCCGGCCCGCAGCACCTCACCGACGGCCCGTCGTCCCTCCCCGGGGACGGCGGGCCGTCGCCCTACACTCCCGCTGTGAACGAAACCCTCCAGGACGCCGCGCTCGTCCTCGTCTTCATCGTCCTGGGCGGGCTGTTCAACGTCGCCGAGATCTCGCTGATCTCGCTGCGCGAGGGCCAGATCCGGACGCTGGAGGCGCGCGGCACCCGGCGGGCCGCCCGGGCCGCGCACCTCGCGGCGGACCCCAACCGCTTCCTGGCGGCCGTCCAGGTCGGCGTCACCTGCATGGGCTTCCTCTCCGCCGCCCTCGGCGCCGACACGCTGGCCGGCAAGGTCGCCCCGTTGTTCGTCCGGGCCGGCCTCTCCGAGGGCGTCGCCGACGCCACCGCGCTGGTCGGCCTCACCCTGGTGATCAGCTACGCCTCGCTGGTGCTCGGCGAGCTCACCCCCAAGCGGATCGGCCTCCAGCGGGCCGACACCATCGCGGTGCTGGCCGCGCCGGTGGTCGACGTCATGTCCGTGGTGCTGCGCCCGGTGATCTGGCTGCTCGGCCGCTCCACCGACCTGATGGTCCGGCTGCTCGGCGGCGACCCCGCCGCCGGACGCGGCTCGATGAGCTCCGAGGAACTCCGCGGCCTGGTCGCCGCCAATACTGAACTCGGCAGTGACGAACGGACGTTGATCGCCGACGTGTTCGCCGCCGGGGAGCGTCAGTTGCGCGAGGTGATGGTCCCGCGCACCGAGGTGACCTTCCTGGACGCCGAGCGTCCGCTCAACGAGGTCCGCGCCCAGGCGGACTCCTCGCCGCACTCGCGCTATCCCGTGATCGAGGGCAGCTACGACGCGGTGACCGGCTTCGTGCACGTCCGCGACCTGTACGGCGCGCGCGGCGAACGGGCCGCCAGGGTCCGCGACCTGGCCCGCCCGGTCAAGCTGCTGCCCGGCACCAAGCGGGTGCTGGAGGCGATGGGCGAGATGCGCCGCGAGGGCCACCACCTGGCGATCGTGGTCGACGAGTACGGCGGCACCGCCGGCATCGTCACCCTGGAGGACCTCGTCGAGGAGGTGATCGGCGAGATCCGCGACGAGTACGACACGCCCGAGCCCGCCCCGACCCGGCGGCTGGCCGGCGGCGGCGTGGAACTCGACGGCCTGCTCAACCTGGCCGACTTCGCCGAGGAGACCGGCGTCACCCTTCCCGAGGGCCCCTACGAGACGGTGGCCGGCTGCCTGGTGGCCGCGCTCGGCCGGCTGCCCGCCGACGGCGACCTGGTGCGGATCCCGGCCGGCCCGGGCGAGGAGGTGCTGCTGACGGTGGCCAAGCTGGAGGGCCGGCGGATCGCCCGGGTCGGGGTGAGTGCGGTCACACTGGCGCGACCGCCGGGGCCGGAGGTTTCCTGACCGGTCGGTGGAACTGGAACAATGGCCCGCATGGTCAACGCAGCGGTCACTGGTCCGGTCAAGGACCGTCCCCGGGTGCTCTCCGGGATCCAGCCCACCTCGGGGTCGTTCCACCTCGGCAACTACCTGGGCGCGGTGCGCCAGTGGGTCGACCTGCAGAAGGAGAACGACGCCTTCTACATGGTCGTCGACCTGCACGCGATCACCGTCGAGCAGGACCCGGCGACGCTGCGCCAGAACACCCGGATCTCCGCCGCCCAGCTGCTCGGCGCGGGCCTGGAGCCGGAGCACTGCACCCTGTTCGTCCAGTCGCACGTGCCCGAGCACGCGCAGCTCGGCTGGGTGATGAACTGCCTCACCGGCTTCGGCGAGGCGTCCCGGATGACCCAGTTCAAGGACAAGTCGGCCAAGCAGGGCGCCGCCGGCACCTCGGTGGGCCTGTTCACCTACCCGATCCTCCAGGTCGCCGACATCCTGCTCTACCAGGCGGACGCCGTCCCGGTCGGCGAGGACCAGCGCCAGCACGTGGAGCTCACCCGCGACCTCGCGGAGCGCTTCAACACCCGCTACAGCCCGACCTTCACGGTCCCCAAGCCGTACATCCTCAAGGAGACGGCCAAGATCCAGGACCTCCAGGACCCGGCCATCAAGATGAGCAAGTCGGCGTCCTCCGCCAAGGGCCTGGTCAGCCTGCTGGACGAGCCGAAGGCCAGCGCCAAGAAGTTCAAGAGCGCCGTCACCGACACCGGTACCGTGGTCTCCTACGACGAGCAGGAGAAGGCCGGCGTCTCCAACCTGCTGCGGATCCACTCCGCCCTGAGCGGGCAGTCGATCGAGCAGCTGGTCGCGCACTTCGAGGGCAAGATGTACGGGGCCCTGAAGACCGAGCTGGCCGATCTGTTCAGCGAGTGGGTGACGCCCTTCCAGGAGCGCACCAGGGTCTTCCTGGACGACCCGGCCGAGCTGGACCGCGTCCTCGCGCTGGGCGCCGAGAAGGCCCGTGAGGTGGCGGCCGAGACGCTGGCCGCGGTGTACGACCGGATCGGCTTCCTCCCGGCCGCCAAGCGGTGACTCCGCTGACGAGCCTGCCCGGTGGTGAGGGTCTCCCGGAGACCCTCACCATCGGCGTGTCCGTCAGCGTCCCGGATCCGTACGGCGCGGCGATCCAGGACGCGCGGGCCGGGCACGGCGATCCGCTGGCCCGGTCGATACCCACGCACGTCACGCTGCTGCCGCCCACCGAGGTCCCGGCCGAGATGCTGCCGAAGATCGAGGAGCACCTGGCGGCGGTGGCCGCCGCGCACCGGCCGTTCCGGATGGTGCTGCGCGGCGGCGGCAGCTTCCGCCCGGTCTCCCCGGTGGTGTTCGTCCGGGTCGAGGAGGGCGAGCGCGAGTGCCGGCTGCTGGAGGCGGACATCCGCTCCGGCCCGCTGGCCCGGGAGCTGGCCTTCCCCTACCACCCGCATGTGACGGTGGCGCACGGGCTCGCGGACGACGTGCTGGACCAGGCCCACGAGCAGGCCCGCTCCTTCCACGCGGTCTTCCCGGTGCCCGGGTTCGGCCTCTCCCGGTTCGACGCGGACGAGGTCTGGCGGCCCTGGCGGAGCTACGGCTTCTCCTGACCGGCGCGCCCGGCCCGGCCGCCCAGCTCCAGCATCCGGTCGACCACCCGCCGGGCGGCGCCGCCGTCGTCCAGCGCGCAGTGCACCTCCTGGAAGCGCCGGTAGCGCTCGGCGTACCCGGCGGGCACGGCGCCCCCGGTGTCGGCGAGTTCGCGCAGCGCCTCGACCAGCGCCGCCGAGTCGTCGAGCAGCGGGCCGGGGGCCTGTGCCTCGAAGTCGAAGGCGAAGCCGCGCAGGCTGTCCCGGTAGTGCGCCAGGTCGTAGGTGAAGAACAGCACCGGGCGGCCGGTGATGGCGAAGTCGAACACGATCGACGAGTAGTCGGTCACCAGGACGTCGGTGATCAGCAGCAGCTCCTGCACGTCCGGGTAGTCGGCGCAGTCGACGGCGAAGCCGTCCCCGGTGCCGGTCAGCGGCTCGCGGACGTGCGCGTGCGGGCGCAGCAGCAGGACGTGGTCGTCGCCGAGCGCCTTGCGGGCCCGGTCGAGGTCGAGCCGCAGGTCGAGCCGGAAGCCGTCGCCGTCCGGGCGCGGCCGGTCCTCCCGCCAGGTCGGCGCGTAGAGCACCACCCGCCGGCCCTCGGGGATGCCGAGCCGGTGGCGGACGGCGGCGGCCCGCCGCCGGTCGGGGCGGGCCAGCACGTCGTTGCGCGGGTAGCCGGACTCCAGGATCTCGCCGCCGTAGCGGAACGCCCGGCGCAGGACCGGGGTGGCGAACGGGCTGGGGGAGACCAGCAGGCTCCAATGCGGGGTCTCCCGGTCGAGCGCGGCGAGGTAGCCCTGGTCGGCGAGCCAGGCGTTGTCGACGTCGTGGGCGATCCGCTTGAGCAGGGCGCCGTGCCAGGTCTGGACGACGACCTGGCCGGGGCGGCGCTGCAGGAAGTCCGGGAAGTGGGTGTTGCCGACGAGGTAGCGGCTGGTGGCCAGCGCCCGGTACCACTCGGGGCTCCAGACCCGGACCGCGCGGACCCCGGCGGGCAGCTCGGCCTGGGCGTCGTCGACCACCCACAGGTGCTCCAACGGGGTGCCGCGGCGGGCGAGTTCGGTGTGCACGGCGCGCGGTGAGTCGGCGTAGCCGCGGCCGCCGAAGACGTCGTACAGCACGGCCTCGCGCAGCGGCTCGCGGCGGGCGGCGGGGTAGCCGGCGGTGCGCTGGCGGGCCTGGGTCCAGGCGCTGCGCTCGGTGGCGCTGAGGACGGGCGTGGAGTCCAGCAGCAGGGTGTCGTGCCAGCGGCGCTCCAGCACGATCCGCTTGCCGCCGGCCTGGGCGGCGGCGGGCAGCGCGGCCAGGACGGCGGCGGGGGCGGTCAGCGGGCGGGCCGGGCCGGAGCCGTCGACGGGGTGCAGTGCGGCCTCCCACAGGCCCTTGCGCAGCGGCAGCGCGGCGCCGTCGGAGCCGGTGCGGGTGACGGGCAGCCGGACGGTGAACCGCGCGTCGGGGCCGAGTTCCACCGGGTGGCGGACCTCGGTGCCGCTGCCGGTGTGCCGCAGCACGAGTTCGAGCGGGCCGGGGGCGGGGCAGCGGCCGGTGAGTTCGAAGCCGCCGGCCCGGGCGGCGAACCGTTCGACCCAGCCGGCGGCGGGCCGCACGCACAGTTGGAGCCGGCCGTCGGCGAGGTGCTTGAGGTGCAGCACCCGGTCCTCGGCGCCGGGCAGCGGGTGCTGGCCGGCGACCGGCCCGGTGCGCTCGTCCAGGACGAGCGGTTCGACGGCGCCGTCCGGGTCGACCAGGTCGGCGTCCCAGTGCTCCAGTTCGCCGGTGCCGCGGCCGTCGGCGGTGAACAGCGCGTACGGAAGGTGGGCGGTGACGGTCCGTCCGGTGCGCACCGCGGGCTCGGTGAGGACGGTGCCGCTCTCGCGGTGGCGCAGCCGTAGCACGGTGCGGGCCTGGCCGGGGTCGGCGCTGGTGAGGTGCAGGCCGATCCCGTCGGGGGCGGGTACGGCCCGGTGGAGGCGGATGGCGGGGCGTTCGAGCCGCAGGACGAGCCGGCCGTCGGTGAACTGGGGCTGGAGGCGGACGTCGTGGTCCACCCAGCGGGCGGGCGGGTACTCGCCGGAGCCGCACCAGTAGGGGGCGAGGCCGCCGTACTGGCGGCGCAGCCGGGTGGGGCGGCCGATGGTGAACAGGGTGGCCTCGACGCTCCAGTCGCCGAGCAGCCAGCCGTCGGCGGTGCGCAGCCGGCGCGGTTCGACGAGGGCGGTGAAGCCGGCCCAGTCGTGGTTGTGCTCGGGCTGGGCGCTGTCGTCGGTGATCTCCGGGAACCGGCGGGGCCGGGTGGGGACGTGGACGGGCGCGTCGTGGTCGCCGCGGCGCAGGGTGAGCCAGGTCCAGGCGGAGCCGGGGTGCGCGGTGGGCCGGTCGTCCGGGCGGGCGAAGCCGGTGAGTTCGAGGCCGCGGCCGTTCCAGCGGGCGCGCAGCAGTCCGAAGGCGGCGTTCTCCTCCTCGCTCGGCAGCGGGGCGCCGAAGCGGGGGTCGCCGAAGCGGGGCGCGGCGTGCGGGAGGACGAACCGGGTGAGGACAGCCATTTCCACGGACCTTTCTCGGCGAGAATTTCCATCTCACCCGGAAAAGCATCCGAGGTCAATTTGGGAATGGCATTGTAATTAGCTGAAAAGTTCCCGCCGGAAACGCCAGTTCGAAATTCCGGAATGTCGCGCGAGGCCGGTCCGGAAAACGCCGGAGGCGCCCGGCGCGGTGTTCGCGTCGGGCGCCTCCGGCACCGGCGGGCGGCCGGTCAGGCCTCGCGGCTCAGCATCGCGTCCACGGCCCGGGCGGCGGCGCGGCCGTCGTCCAGGTCGCAGTACTTGGCGCGGAACGCCGCGTACTTCCCGGCGTACTCGGCGGCGACCTCGTCCACCCGGCCGAGCGCCGTGACCAGCTCCTCGGAGGTGGCCAGCAGCGGGCCGGGCGCGTCCGCCTCGAAGTCCAGCGAGAAGCCGCGCAGGTTGTCGCGGTAGTGCGCCAGGTCGTAGGTGAAGAACAGGACCGGCTTGCCGGTCGCGGCGAAGTCGAAGGTCGACGCCGCGTAGTCGGTCACCAGCACGTCGGCGACCAGCAGCAGCTCGGCCATGTCCGGGTAGCTGCTGACGTCCCAGACGTAGCCGTTGCCGGCCTCGGCGATCTGCTCGCGGACGTTGGAGTGCCGGCGGACCAGCAGCACCTGGTCCTCGCCCAGCGCGGCCTGCGCCGCCGCCAGGTCCAGTTGGAGGTTCAGCTGGTAGCCGCCGTAGTGGCGGCGCCGGTCCTCGCGCCAGGTCGGCGCGTACAGCACGACCTTCTTGCCCTCGGGCAGGCCGAGCCGCTCGCGCACCCGCTCGGCGGTCTTCTCCTTGTCCGGGGAGAAGAGCACGTCGTTGCGCGGCAGGCCGCTCTCCAGGATCTCGCCCTTGAAGTCGAAGGCGCGGCGCAGCACCGGGGCCGCCCAGGTGCTGCCGGCCAGCAGGATGCTCCAGTTCGGAACCTCCTTGACGAGCCCCTTCAGGTAGTGCGCGTCGGTGAACCAGACCTTCTCGAAGTCATGGCCGAGCTGCTTGAGCGGCGAGCCGTGCCAGGTCTGCAGGACGATCTGGCCGGGCCGGCGGACGAAGAAGTCCGGCAGGTGCGCGCTGGTGACCACGTACTTCGCGGTGGCCAGCGCCTCGAACCACTCCGGGCTCCAGAGCCGGACGGCGCCGGCCGACTGCGGCAGGTCCGCCTGGAGGTCGTCGGTGCCCCACAGGTGCTCCAGCGGCAGGCCGCGGCGCACCAGCTCCTCGTGGATCGCCCGCGGCGAGTCCGCGTAGAGGCCGCCGAGCGCGACGTTGTAGAGCACGGTGTCGCGCAGCGGCAGCCGGCGGGAGGCCGGGTAGTCGACGGTCCGCAGCTGGCGCTGGCGCCAGCCGCTGCGCTCCTCCGGAAGCAGTATGTTCTCCGACTCCAGCTGAAGGCCGTCGTGGTGGCGGCGTTCCAGCACGATCCGCTTGCCGCGGGCCTCCACCTCCAGCGGCAGCGCGCCCCAGCACTCGGGCGAGATCAGCGCGTAGTTGGCCATGTCCGGGTGGAAGGTGACGCCGACCGGGCGGAACGAGACGTTCCAGCCGCCCTGGGCCAGCGGCACGTTGCCCGCGAAGGACGCGGTCGGCACGGCGGGCAGCGTGGTGCGGAACCGGCCGTCGGCGATCTCCACCGGGTAGACGTGCTGCTCCTCGCCCCAGTGGTGGCGGACCACCAGCTCCCAGCGGTGGGTGCCGGGCAGCGGGAAGGTGCCGCTGAGCAGGAAGCCGTCCGCGCCGCGCGCGGTGACCTGGTGCACTATCGGCTGGAGCAGCTGGTCCAGGAACTGCAGGTAGCCGCCGGGGGAGGGCTTGGTGTAGAGGGCGCGCCGCAGCACCGGCTCGGCGTCCGCGTCGAGGACCAGGTTGAGCTGCTCCGGCGCGTTGCGGTCGTCCCAGGCGAGCGGCACGGCGGTGCCGTCGGCCAGCACCAGGCTGGTGTCCCAGCGGTCGCGGGCGCGCTCCTCGGCGAGCGGGTCCAGCTCCGCCCAGCTCTCGCGGACCTCGGTCAGCTCCGGGACCGGGAAGGAGGCGCGGAACTGCTGGAGGCCGCCGACCGGGGTGCCCGCGTTCACCGGGAAGAACAGCTCGCGCTCGGACTCGACGTGGGTGAGCCGCAGCTTCGCCCCGGCCAGCCGGACGCCCGAGCGGGCCGCGCCGGACACCTCGACGGTGTCGCCCTGCGCGGCGAGCCCGGTCACCCGCACCCGCACGTTCTCCACCCGCAGGTAGACGCTGCCGTCGCGGACGAACGGCACGATCCGCACGTCCGGCTCGACCCAGTGCGAGGGGAGGTAGATCGCGCTGTCCGCCCAGCCGGCCCAGATCCGGCCCTTGTAGACGCCGCCCTTGCCGGCGCCGGCGACCAGGACGCGCCAGTTGCCGTCCTTCCACTGGCCGCGGTGCTTGAGCTTCTCCGGGTCGATGGCGACGGTGAAGCCGGCCCAGTCGCAGTTGTAGAGGTCGTGGTGGTTGGTGGCGGTGGCCTCGGGGCTGTACTGGGTCTTCATCGGCACCGCGATGACCCGGCGGCCCTTGGCCTCGCGCAGCACCAGGGTGCGGACCATGTCGTGCTTGTTGGCCGCGCCCAGCTGCTCCGGGTACGCGTGACCGGTCAGCCGCAGCCGGCCGCCCTCCCAGTGCGACTCGTAGAGCCGGCTGCGGATGACGGTGGAGTTGCGCAGGCTGAGCAGGCCCGGCGGCACGCTCTTGCGGCCGCCGCGCAGGAACGGGTAGTCGGCGTACGGGCGCAGCAGGCCCTTGGCGATGACGCCGCCGTTGCTCTCGCCCTCGTACTTGATCTGCTCGACGAACTCGTCGATCCGGCCCTGCAGCGTCAGGTGGTACTTCAGGCGCAGCGGCGCGCGCAGCTTCTTGACCTGCTCCGGGCCGATCGAGCGCAGCAGCCGGCTGACGCAGCGGATGTAGGCCTCCCGGTACTCCTTGTCGCCGTCCACGACGGACCAGAAGAACATCGGGATCTCCTCGACGAGGGTGTTCTCGTCGTAGGACTTCAGGTACTCGGCGAAGCGCGGCTCGGTCTGCTTCTTCAGCCAGCCGCGGACCAGCTCGACCGAGGTGACGCGGTCGATCAGGCCCTTCGGGTTGGTGCGCATCTGGGTGATCGACATCTCGCCGACCTCGCGCTCGCGCCAGTGGTAGATCGGCTCGGAGAGCACGTCCACGCTCTTGGCGAGGTAGTGGTGCGGCACGCTGACCGGGGCGTCCTCGTACAGGATGCCCTCGGGGTAGAGGATGCCGGCCGCGTCGAAGAAGGAGCGGCGGTACACCTTGTTCCACGCGGTGCGGTCGGTGACCAGCGACGGGATCTCGGTGATGTGGGTCTTCAGCGCCGTCTTGGCGAACGGGCGGCTGTGGCCGCCGGACTGGTAGTAGCCGATCGCGCGGAACCGCAGCACGTTGCCGGTGGCGAAGTCCGAGCCGGTCTCGTCCAGCGTGTTGATCATCAGCTCGTAGGCGCTGGGCGGCATCGAGTCGTCGCTGTCGACGAAGCAGAGGAACTCGGCGTCCGGGTCGATGTGCCGGATGCCGGTGTTGCGGGCGGCGCCGAGGCCCTTGTTGACCTGGCGGACCAGCCGGAAGCGGGAGTCCTTGGCGGCGTACGCCTCGGCGAGGGCGGCACTGGTGTCCTTCGAACCGTCGTCGACCATGACGCACTCGAAGTCCGTGAACGTCTGGGCGGCGATCGAGTCGAGGCACTCCACGAGGTAGCGCTCGACGTTGTAGATCGGGACGACGATGGAGAGGCGGGGAGCCATCGGCTACGCAGGCCTTTCTCGGGAAGGAGCGTGGCAGCCCGGTTCGGGGTCTGACCGCACTTTGATCGGTGCGTACGTGCCCGTCGATCCTACCGTCCGCCCAAAAGGCCCGCCGGGGACCCGGTCCGCCGCCCCCACTACCCTGGGGCCATGCCCCGCTTCAGTGTGATCGTCCCGGTCTACCGCGTCGAGGAGTACCTCCCCGAGTGCCTCGCCTCGGTGCTCGGCCAGGACGGCCCGGACTTCGAGCTGATCGCGGTGGACGACCGCTCCCCGGACGGCTGCGGCGCCCTGCTGGACGAGGCCGCCGCCCGCGACCCCCGGGTGCGGGTGCTGCACCTGCCGGAGAACGTCGGCCTCGGCCGGGCCCGCAACGCCGGCCTGGCGGCCGCCACCGGCGACTACGTGCTCTTCCTGGACAGCGACGACACCCTGACCCCCGGTCTGCTGGAAGCGGTGGAGGAGCGGCTCAGGTCCGGCGGCGACCCGGACGTCCTGGTCTACGACTACGCCCGCACCTACGCCGACGGCCGGATCGTGCGGGCCGCCTCGGCCGGGGTCTTCGGCGCCCCCTCCCGCGACGTCTTCGACCTCGCCGACCGCCCCGACCTGCTGGAACTGCTCCAGGTGGTCTGGAACAAGGCCTACCGCCGCGACTTCGTCACCGCCCAGGGCCTGACCTTCCCGGCGGGCTACTACGAGGACACCCCCTGGACGTACCCGGCGCTGCTCGCCGCCCGGAGCATCACCCTGCTCGACCGGGTCGGCGTCCACTACCGCCAGCGCCAGGAGGGCGGCAACATCCTCGCCACCGCCAGCCGCAAGCACTTCGACGTCTTCGGCCAGTACGACCTGGTCTTCGCGTTCCTGGACGGCCGCCCCGACCTGGAGCGCTGGCGCCCGGTGGTCTACGGCCGGATGCTGCACCACCTCAACACCGTGGTCTCCCGGCCCGGCCGGGTGCCGCCCGGCGACCGCCGGGAGTTCTTCCGCCGCGCGGCCGGGCACTGCGCCCGGCTGCGCCCGGCCGGCTACCGGCCGTCCGGCGGGGTGGCCGGGCTGCGCACCGAACTGCTCGGCCAGGGCCGCTACACCGCCTACCAGGCGGTCCGGGCGCTGGCCCGGGCCCGCCGGATGGTCCGCCGCTGAGCCGTCCCGCCGGGCCGCCCCGCCGAGCCTGACGCCCGTTCGGGGGACACGCGGGTATAACCGGACGGTGGACTTCCTGACCCGCCTTCCGGTGATCGGCCCGCTCGTCGCGCGGGTGCTGCGCAGCCGCCCGTACCGCGCCTACCAGCACTTCGCCGCGCTGCGCGGCAACCGGCTGGCCGGCGCGGTCACCTTCTTCGGCTTCCTCGCGCTCTTCCCGTTGCTGACGGTCGCGCTGGCGATCGCCGTCGCCACCCTCAGCGACAGCCGGGTGGAGGACATCCAGCACCGCATCTCCGACCAGCTGCCCGGCATCTCGGACGCCCTCAACCTGCCCTCGCTGGTCGCCAACGCCGGCGCGGTCGGCCTGGTCAGCGGGGTGCTGCTGGTGCTGTCCGGGCTCGGCTGGGTGGACACCATGCGGACCTCGATCCGGGACCTGTGGCAGCTGCCCGACGAGGAGGGCAACCCGCTGCTGCGCAAGGGCTGGGACTTCGTGGTGCTCGGCGGCCTGGGCGCGGTCTCGCTGGTCTCGCTCGGCGCCTCGGCCGCCGGCACCACGCTGGCGGGCCGGATCGCCGACTGGGCCGGCCTGGGCTCGGCCGGCTACCTGCTCACCGCGGCCGGCCTGCTGGTCGCGGTGGCCTCGGACATGCTGCTCTTCGCCTATCTGCTGGCGCCGTTCCCGAGGATCGGCCACCAGCGCCGGCGGGACGTCCTCCAGGCCGCGCTGATCGGCGCGGTCGGCTTCGAACTGCTGAAGATCCTGCTCTCCTCGTACCTCGGCTCGGTCGCCGGGCGGAGCCTCTACGGCGCGTTCGGCGTGCCGGTGGCGCTGCTGCTCTGGATCAACTTCGTCTGCCGGCTGCTGATGTACTGCGTCGCCTGGACCGCCACCGCCGACCCGGAAGCGGCCCGCGAGCGGGCCCGGGAGCGCGCCCGGGCCCTGGTCGAGGCCGCCGACAAGGAGGCCGGGGAGGCTGCGCGGGACCGCTCCGGGGAGGAGTGAGCGCGGGGCTCAGCCGCCGGCGGCGCCGCGCCGCCTGAGCAGCAGCAGGACGCCCGTGCCGCCCGCCGCCAGGGCCAGCCCGACGGCGACCCAGCCGGTCGGCCCGAGTGCGCCGCCGCTCCCGCCGGCCCCGGCGGCCCCGCCGTCCGCGCGCGCGGCGGCCTCGGCCGTCGCCGGGGCGGAGGCGCCCGGCGCGGGGTGCGGCGGCGGGGCGGGCGCCCCGGCCGTGCCGCCGGCCTGGCCGGTCGGCGTCGGCGCCACGGCCTCGCCCTCCTCGACCAGCCTGCCGACCGGGGTGACCTTGCCGGCCGCCGCGAACCCCCAGTCCAGCAGCGCCGCCGTCTCGTCGTACACCTTCTGGTACGTGGACGGGTGCATGACCGTCACCAGCAGGGTGCGCCCGCCGCGTTCGGCGGCGCCGACGAAGGTGGAGCCGGCGTTGGTGGTGAAACCGTTCTTCACCCCGATCAGGCCGGGGTACTTGCCGAGCAGCCGGTCGGTGTTGGCGATCCCGAAGCTGCCGCGCTGCCCGGTGTTCCTGTCCACCGCCCCCGGGAACTGCGCGTCGCGGGTCGCGCAGTACACCCGGAAGTCCGGGTTGCGCAGCCCGGCCCGGGCGAACAGCGTGAGGTCGTACGCCGAGGAGACCTGGCCCTCCGCGTCGTAGCCGTCCGGCGAGACCACCTTGGTGTCCAGGGCCTGGAGCGCGGTGGCCCGGTCCTGCATCTCGGCGACGGTCCGCTGCACCCCGCCGTTCATGTGCGCGAGGACGTGCACCGCGTCGTTCCCGGAGCTCAGGAACACCCCGCGCCAGAGGTCCTCGACCTTGTAGTCCAGGTCCTCCTTGATGCCGACCAGGCTGCTGCCCGGGCCGATCCCCTGGATCTCCTCGGGCGCCACCTTGTGCACCGTCTCGCGGTCGAACTTGGGCAGCACGGTGTCCGCGAACAGGATCTTCAGGGTGGACGCCGGGGCGAGCCGCAGATGCGGACTGCTGGCCGCCAGCACCTCCCCTGACGCCGCGTCGGCCACGATCCAGGACTGCCCGGTGAGGTCCGCCGGCAGCGCCGGGGCCCCCGCCAGCGGGCTCACCTGGACCCCGGGGAGCCCCAGTCGCTCCCCGCCGACCACGGCCGGCGGTGGCGGCGCCTCCGCCGGGGCCGCGACGGCCGCCGGGGCGGCGGTCAGGAGCGGGAGGGCCGCGGCGGACGCGGCGAGCAGGCGTGCGAGCTTCGAGCGAATGGGCACCACCAGACGGTACCCAGTCCGCGCCCCCGCCGTCCGCCCCTTGCCCCGCCGGACCGCAAGGAGGGCCCCACCGTACGCCGAACGGAGGTCCCCGCATACTGGGAGGGCACACCGTCTTCACCTCCCCGCCGTACCGAGGACCACCCATGAAGCTCAGCCGCCGCACCTCCTGGTTCCTGACCGCTTTCGGCGTCTGGTCCATGATCATCTGGACCACCTTCGTCAAGAACCTCTGGAAGGACTCCGGCGGCCAGGCCTTCACCGGTGGCGACCACTCCCAGCCCACCGCCTTCTTCTGGATCCACCTGCTCCTCGCCGTGACCTCCTTCGTCCTCGGCGTCGCGATCGGCCTCCTCGGCGTCCGCGGCCTGCGCGCGACGCGGCGGGAAGCCGCCGCCGGCTGACGCGTTTTACCTGGTTGCGGCGCACCTGACGCCCTGGCAGGATCCTCTTCGCTCGACCACGATCGAATATTCGTTCGATCGGCAAGCAAGGGGGTCCCATGAAGCCTGCCCGTCTCCGCCCGCTCGGCGGCGCCGTCGCCGTCGCCCTGACGGCCGGCCTGTTCGCCGCGCCCGCCGCCCTCGCCGACACCACCGGCCCGCGGGTCACCGGCACCACCGCCTCCCCGCAGCCCCGGAACCTCTCCGCGGGCACCACCACCGACGCCTGCGACACGACCACCGCACCCGGCTGGATCGGCCTGACCTCCGGCGGCCCGACGCTGCGGGCGGACGTCGCCTCGGACACCGCCGGCAGCCTCTCCGCCGCCTTCTCGGTCCGCGACCTGACCACCGGCACCACCGCGTTCGACGGCGTCGGCCAGGCCTACGGCGGCACCGCGACCACCACCGTCCCCGGCCTCGCCGACGGCCACTCCTACGCCTGGAACGCCCGCGCCCTCCAGGGCGCCGAGACCTCCGCGGCCTCCCCGGACTGCCACTTCAAGCTGGACCTGGCCGGCCCCGGGGCCGGCGTCTCCTCCACCGACTTCCCGGCCTCCGGCTCCGGCCAGACCCCGCTCAAGTACGCCGGCGAGACCGGCACCTTCCTGCTCACCGGCGCCGACCCCGTCCCGGCCGACGGCGAGGCCTCGGGCATCGCCTGCTACCGCTACGCGCTCAACAGCACCATCGGGGTCGGCGGCGGCTGCGCCGGCGCCGTCGTGCCCGGCCCGGACGGCACCGGCACCCTCGCCCTGAAGGTCCCGCAGTGGGGCACCAACATCCTCACCGTCGAGGCCGTCGACAACGCGGGCAACGTGAGCCAGACCGCGACCTACACCTTCTACGCCCCCTCCAACCCCAACCCGCCGCAGGCGCTCGGGGACGTCGACGCCGACGGGGTGCCGGACATCCTGCTCCCGGACACCGCCGGAAACCTCCAGATCATCAGCGCGGCGGCCGCCGCCGCCACGCCGACCTCGGTGGTCTCCGCGAACGCCGCACCCGACCAGACCTCCTGGACGGGCTTCCAGCTGGCCCACCGCGGCTGGCGCGGCCACGCCCCGATGGACGACGTGCTGATGCACAAGCCCGGATCGTCCGCGCTGTACTTCTACAACAACACCGACTCCGGCGCCTTCTCGCAGTCCCCGGTCACGGTTCGCCGGCCCTTCTCCTGCAAGGACGCCGCCGGCATCACGATGACCTGCCCCGCCGACTTCGCGCGCGACTGGAGCCGGGCCGACCAGCTGGTGGCGCTCGGCTCGCTCAACACCCAGCCCAACCCCTCGCTGCTGACGGTCGAGAACGGCGACCTCTGGCTGTTCCCCAACCCCGGGCTCAACTCCTCGCTCACCACCGCCCGCAAGCTCACCTCCGGCGGCTCCTGGACCGGCTACGACCTGGTCGCCCCCGGCCGCGACGGCGCCGGCGACCTCGCCCTCTGGGCGCGCGAGCGGGCCACCGGCGCGCTGCACGCCTACGCGATCCCCAAGCTGGCCAACGGCACCTTCGACTTCACCGCCCTCGCCGACCCGACGGCCGGCGTGGTCGCCACCGGTTTCACCGTGGACGCCTACCCGCTGCTCGGCAGCTCGGGTGACGGCGACGGCGACACGGTGCCCGACCTGTGGGCCGTCACCGCCGACCGGCACCTGCTGACCTACCGGGGCCTCACCAACCCCAAGGACCTCGGCGTCCTGGCCTGACCAGCCCGAAGGCCCCCGTCCGGAGCGGACGGGGGCCTTCGTCGTACGGGGTGCCGCTCCGGGATCAGAAGCGGCGGGTGACCAGGGCGCGCTTCACTTCCTGGATCGCCTTGGTGACCTCGATGCCACGCGGGCAGGCCTCCGAGCAGTTGAAGGTGGTCCGGCAGCGCCAGACGCCCTCACGGTCGTTCAGGATCTCCAGACGCTGCTCCGCACCCTCGTCGCGCGAGTCGAAGATGAAGCGGTGCGCGTTGACGATCGCGGCCGGGCCGAAGTACTGGCCGTCGTTCCAGAACACCGGGCAGGACGACGTGCACGCGGCGCACAGGATGCACTTGGTGGTGTCGTCGAACCGCTCGCGGTCCTCGGCGGACTGCAGGCGCTCACGGGTCGGATCGTTCCCCTTGGTGATGAGGAACGGCATGACGTCCTTGTACGCCTGGAAGAACGGGTCCATGTCCACGACCAGGTCCTTGAGGACCGTCAGGCCCTTGATGGCCTCGATCGTGATCGGCTTCTCCGGGTTGACGTCCTTGATCAGGGTCTTGCACGCCAGCCGGTTGCGGCCGTTGATCCGCATCGCGTCGGAGCCGCAGATGCCGTGCGCGCAGGAACGGCGGTAGGTGAGGGTGCCGTCCTGCTCCCACTTGATCGTGTTGAGCGCGTCCAGGACGCGCTCCTTCGGGTCCATCTCCAGCTGGTAGTCGACCCACACCGGCTCCGGGAGCTCCTCCGGGTTGAACCGGCGGATCCGGAAGGTGACGGTGATCAGCTTGGTGCCACCGGCCTCGACCGCGTCCAGAGCGGCCGAGTGCTTCTCCACGGTCGGAGTGCTCATCAGTACTTACGCTCCATCGGCTGGTAGCGGGTCTGCACGACCGGCTTGTAGTCAAGGCGGATGGAGGTGCTGCCGTCCTCGGCGACCTCCTGGTACGCCATGGTGTGCTGCATGAACTTCACGTCGTCACGGGTCGGGAAGTCCTCGCGGTAGTGACCGCCGCGCGACTCCTCGCGGGCGAGCGCGGAGACCGCCAGGACCTCGGCCAGGTCGAGCAGGTTGCCCAGCTCGATGGCCTCCAGCAGGTCCGTGTTGTAACGGAAGCCCTTGTCCTGGATGGAGACGTTCTTGTAGCGCTCCTTCAGCGCGGCGACGTCCTCGACGGCCTGCTTCAGGGTGGCGCCGGTGCGGTACACCATCGCGTTGGTGTCCATGGTCTCCTGCAGCTCCTTGCGGATCTGCGCCACGGACTCGGTGCCGGTGGCCTCGCGCAGGCCGTCGACCATGGACTGGACCAGCTGCTCCGGGTTCTCCGGCAGCGGCACGAACTCGTTCGCCTCGGCGAACCCGGCGGCGGCGAGGCCGGCGCGGCGGCCGAAGACGTTGATGTCCAGCAGCGAGTTGGTGCCCAGGCGGTTGGCGCCGTGCACGGACACGCAGGCGACCTCGCCAGCCGCGTACAGGCCCGGGACGACGTCGGTGTTGTTGCGCAGCACCTCACCCTCGACGTTGGTCGGGATGCCGCCCATGGCGTAGTGCGCGGTGGGCTGGATCGGGATCGGGTCCGTGTAGGGCTCGATGCCGAGGTAGGTGCGGGCGAACTCGGTGATGTCCGGGAGCTTGGCGTCCAGCTGCTCCGGCGGCAGGTGGGTCAGGTCCAGGTAGACGTGGTCGCCGTCCGGACCGCAGCCGCGGCCCTCGCGGATCTCGGTGTAGATCGCGCGGGAGCAGACGTCACGGGACGCGAGGTCCTTCATGACGGGGGCGTAGCGCTCCATGAAGCGCTCGCCGTCCTTGTTGCGCAGGATGCCGCCCTCGCCGCGGGCGCCCTCGGTGAGCAGGATGCCCATCCGCCAGATGCCCGTCGGGTGGAACTGGAAGAACTCCATGTCCTCCAGCGGCAGGCCGCGGCGGTAGGCCACCGCCTGGCCGTCACCGGTGAGGGTGTGGGCGTTCGAGGAGACCTTGAACATCTTGCCGGTGCCGCCGGAGGCGAACACGACGGCCTTGGCCTGGAAGACGTGGATCTCGCCGGTGGCCAGCTCGTACGCGACGACGCCCGCGGTCCTGCCCTCGTTGATCAGCAGGTCGAGGACGTAGAACTCGTTGAAGAACTCGACGCCGTGCTTGACGCAGTTCTGGAACAGCGTCTGCAGGATCATGTGGCCGGTGCGGTCGGCCGCGTAGCAGGAACGGCGGACCGGGGCCTCGCCGTGGTTGCGGGAGTGGCCGCCGAAGCGGCGCTGGTCGATCCGGCCCTGCTCGGTGCGGGAGAAGGGCAGGCCCATCTTCTCCAGGTCGAGGACGGCGTCGATGGCCTCCTTGCACATGATCTCGGCGGCGTCCTGGTCGACCAGGTAGTCACCACCCTTGACCGTGTCGAAGGTGTGCCACTCCCAGTTGTCCTCCTCGACGTTGGCGAGGGCGGCGCACATGCCGCCCTGGGCCGCGCCGGTGTGGGACCGGGTGGGGTAGAGCTTGGTCAGGACGGCGGTGCGGCTGCGCTGCGTCGACTCGATGGCGGCGCGCATGCCGGCGCCGCCGGCGCCGACGATGACGGTGTCGTACTGATGAATCTGCATGGGGGTTCTAACTCGCCTCTGGCCTCTGCCGATGACCGATTAGGTGCTGCCGGCTCAGATGTTGGGGTCGAAGGTGAAGATCACCAGGGTGCCCAGCAGCACGGTGAAGACCGTGGCGGTACCCATGAGGCCCTTCAGCCAGAGCCGGGTGGAGTCCTTCTCGGCGTAGTCGTTGATGACCTGGCGCATGCCGTTGGCGCCGTGCAGCATGGCGAGCCAGAGCATGGTGAGGTCCCAGACCTGCCAGAACGGCGAGGCCCAGCGGCCGGCCACGAAGGCGAAGCCGATCTTGGAGACGCCGCCGTCGAGCACCAGCATGATCAGCAGGTGGCCGAGGATCAGCACCACCAGGACGATGCCGGACAGGCGCATGAACAGCCACGCCAGCATCTCGAAGTTGGTGCGGGTGCGGCGCGGGGTCTTCTTGGTCCGCTGGCGGGCCGGCTCGATCACGAAGGCGTCGGCGGGGTTGCCCGTGCCGAGGCCCTTGCCGGTGTGCGCCTGCGCGGAGGGGACCACCACAGCGTCGGAGATTTCCGTGGACATGTCTCAGATCACTTCCCGAACCAGGAGGTCAGCGTGTGCTGCAGGATCGGGTAGAAGGCGCCGGCCATGAGGACGACCCAGACTCCGACCACGGACCAGAGCATCTGCTTCTGGTACTTCGGGCCCTTCGACCAGAAGTCGACGGCGACGACGCGCAGGCCGTTCAGGGCGTGGAACAGGATGGCGGCCACCAGGCCGTACTCCATCAGGTTCACGAGCGGCGTCTTGTACGTCTGGATGACGGTGTCGTACGCCTCGGGCGACACCCGCACCAGGGCGGTGTCCAGGACATGGGCGAACAGGAAGAAGAAGATGAGGACGCCGGTGACTCGATGAGCCACCCAGCTCCACATGCCTTCCCGGCCGCGGTACAGCGTTCCAGCCGGCACGGAAAAACCCTCCGGAAGCGATTGGGGGCTCGGCCGGCTTCGGTGTCGGTCAGCCCGGCCGGGTACGGTCCACCGGCCGCGAGCATCCTATCGACGCGCTGTCGGGAACCGCCTCCGGGGGCCCGAGGTGTGATCAAACAGGCACTTCTGGCCTAGTTGGGCGGGAACCGGAGAGCGATTTGCGACACAAGGTGACGAATCCGTCGCGCAAAGTCGCGCTACCGTGGGCGGCCCCGTCCGCCCCGACACCCCGCCGAGGCCCCCGTGCCGCACCCCGCTCCGCGCCCTCCCCGAATCCTGCTGCTGTCCGCCGCCCTGCTGCTCGCCGCCGGCTGCGCCGCCCCCGCGGGCGGCTCCGCCGACCGGGCGCCCGCCGGGGTCCCGTCCCGCGAGCTGTCCGCCGCCGAGCTGCGGGCCGCCGCGGTGACCGACGCCGACCTCGGCCCCGGCTTCACCGTGACGGTGATCACGCCCGGGCGTGGCGGGACCGGCCCGGACGGCGGCCGGGAGGCCGCCGACAAGCCGGCCTGCCAGCCGCTGCTGGACGCGGTGGCCCCGGCCTCCGCCGCCGGCCGGGCGGACGGCCCGGCCTCCGAGGGGCCGGTCCCGGCGGTGCCGTACGCGGAGACGGATCTGAGCGTGGCCCTGGCCGCCGACCCGGCGGGCAGCCTCTACGGCGGGCTGCTCGGCTACCGGGGAGACCGGGCGGCCCGGCTGCTGGACGAGCTGGAGGGGCTGTTCGTCCCGTGCGCGGAGTTCGCCTCGACGGCGCCGCCGCCCCCGGCGGAGAAGGGCCGGGGCGTGACCCGCACCACGCACCGGCTGAGCCGGAACGAAACGCCCACGCCCGAGGGAGCCGACGAGGTGACGGGTTTCACCCTGACGAATGAATCGGGCGGGGTGGTGCTCGCGCAGCGCGCCGTCCTCGCCAGGGTCGGTCCGGCGCTGGTGGTGTTCAGCACGGTGGGCGTCGGCGCCGAGCCGGCCCCCGCGCCGGACGAGCGGGTCGTCCGGCGACAGGTGGCCGGGCTGCGCGCGGCCCAGCGGGGCTGAGCGCCCCGGTGTCAGCGGGCCGCGGCCCCCGAATGGGTGGCGACCAGGTGCTCCAGGCGGGTGAGGGCGATCCGGCGCAGCTCGTCGGCGGCGACCAGGCGCTCCTCGTCGGGGTCGTTGGCGAGACGGGTGCGGATGGAACCGAGGACGGCGTCGAGCATCTCCTCGGCGTCGATGCCCTCCAGGCAGACCACGAAGACGTGGCCGAACCGGGCCTCGTACGCGGCGTGTGCCGCCCGAAGCGCGGTGTGCGCCGCCTGGCTGCCGGGTGCGCGCATGCCGAGGAGCGGCTGCGGCATCCAGCTCTCGTCCGCCAGCGCCTCGGCCAGGTCGGCCGGACGCAGGTCGTACGAGGCCTCGCTGGCGGCGGCGAGCAGGGACTCTATGTCGGGGTAGGGCCGGTGCGCGGTGAGCCGCAGGGCCCACCGGTGACTGCCGCAGCAGGCCAGCAGGGCCTCTTCCGCGGCTCCGGCGTCGGCCTCGTTGAATCGGTGCAACCCGAGGAGGGTCGGTTCGTCCCGGGGGTCGAGCCGCGGTGACGGGATGTCGCTGGCCAGCGGGTCCTCCTCGTGAGGGCGGGAAGGTGCCGGTGATGGGGGCGGTGGAGCGGTGGATGACGCGGCGGTGAAGCCAGGTGAAGTATGAGGCTGCGGAATGGCGTCCAATGCCCGTCCGGCTGTGGCTCAAAGGTAGTTGAGCGCTCATCAGTTGGGGAGGGCGCGCGCGGATTTCATCCGAACGAGCTATCAAGTTGTGACGTTGACGCCTCGGTGTCAGCGCCCTCCCCGTTCCCGCCGCTACGGAGCGTCAGGAGTGCTGCTCGCGGTGCACCTTGTGGTTGGCGGCCTGGGCGCGGGGGCGGACCACCAGGAGGTCGATGTTGACGTGCGACGGCCGGGTGACCGCCCAGGCGACGGTGTCGGCGATGTCCTCGGAGGTGAGCGGCTCGGCGACGCCCGCGTAGACGGCGGCGGCCTTCTCCTCGTCGCCGCGGAACCGGGTCACCGCGAAGCCCTCGGACTTCACCATGCCCGGGGCGATCTCGATCACCCGGATCGGCTCCCCGCACAGCTCCAGCCGGAGCGTCGCGGCGATGGTGTGCGCCGCGTGCTTGGCCGCCACGTAGCCGCCGCCGCCCTCGTACGCGGCCAGCGCGGCCGTCGAGGAGAGCACCAGGACGGTGCCGTCGCCGCTCGCCCGCAGGGCCGGCAGCAGCGCCTGGGTCATGTGCAGCACGCCGAGCACGTTGACCTGGTACATGGCCAGCCAGTCGGCCGGGTCGCCGGTCTCGACGCTCTCCGCGCCGATCGCCCCGCCGGCGTTGTTCACCAGCACGTCCACCCGGCCGACCCGCGCCGCGAAGGCGTCCACGGCGGCCCGGTCGGTGACGTCCAGGGTGTACGCCCGCCCGCCGGTCTCCTCGGCCAGCTCCTCGATCCGCTCGGTCCGGCGGGCGGTCAGCACCACCTCGAAGCCCTCGGCCGCGAGCCGGCGGGCGGTCGCCGCGCCGATCCCGCTGCTCGCACCGGTGACGACGGCCACCTTCTGCTCGGTCATAGCCACTCCTGAGATATCCCGGTCGGTTCAGCCGATCATCTCAAGGCCTCCGGCGCTACATTGCGAAGGGAGTGGACCCGCCCGCCGACCCCCGCGGAGGACCTCGTGACCGCCGACCCGCCCGCCGGACCGCGCCGCACCGAGTCCGGCTTCCCGTTCGAACCGGTGTACGGCCCCGAGTCCCTGGCCGGCCGGGACCGGGCCGAGCGGCTCGGCCGCCCCGGGGAGTACCCGTTCACCCGGGGGATCCACCCGACCATGTACACCGGCCGGCCGTGGACCGTGCGCCAGTACGCCGGCTTCGGCACCGCCGCCGAGTCCAACGCCCGCTACCGGCGGCTGATCGCCGGCGGCTCCACCGGCCTCTCGGTCGCCTTCGACCTGCCCACCCAGATGGGCTACGACTCGGACGCCCCGCTCGCCGCCGGCGAGGTCGGCCGGGTCGGGGTGGCGGTCGACAGCGTGGAGGACATGGCCGAGCTGTTCGCCGGCATCCCGCTCGGCGAGGTCTCCACCTCGATGACCATCAACGCCCCGGCCGCCGTCCTGCTGCTGCTCTACCAACTGGTCGGCGAGGCCCAGGGCGTCCCGCCGGCCCGGCTCACCGGCACGGTGCAGAACGACGTGCTGAAGGAGTACATCGCCCGCGGCACATACATCTTCCCGCCGCAGCCCTCGCTGCGGCTGGTCGCCGACCTCTTCCGGTACTGCCGCGCCGAGATCCCGCGCTGGAACACCATCTCGATCTCCGGCTACCACATGGCCGAGGCCGGGGCCACGCCCGCGCAGGAGATCGCCTTCACCCTGGCCGACGGCATCGCCTACGTACGCGCCGCGCTGGCCGCCGGGCTCGCGGTGGACGACTTCGCGCCCCGGCTCTCCTTCTTCTTCGTCGCCCGCAGCACCCTGCTGGAGGAGGTCGCCAAGTTCCGCGCCGCCCGCCGGATCTGGGCCCGGGTGATGCGCGAGGAGTTCGGCGCCCGCGACCCGCGCTCCCAGCGGCTGCGCTTCCACACCCAGACCGCCGGCGTCCAGCTCACCGCCCAGCAGCCCGAGGTGAACCTGGTCCGGGTCGCGGTGCAGGCGCTCGCCGCGGTGCTCGGCGGCACCCAGTCGCTGCACACCAACTCCTTCGACGAGGCGCTGGCGCTGCCCACCGAGAAGGCCGCCCGGCTCGCCCTGCGCACCCAGCAGGTGCTGGCCCACGAGACCGATGTGACCGCCACCGTCGACCCGTTCGCCGGCTCGTACGCGGTGGAGGCGCTGACCGACGAGGTGGAGGCCGCCGCGCTCGGCCTGATGGCGAGGGTCGAGGAGCTGGGCGGGGCGGTGGCCGCGATCGAGGCCGGGTACCAGAAGGCGGAGATCGAGCGCAGCGCCTACCGGATCCAGCGGGAGACCGAATCGGGCGCGCGCACGGTGGTCGGGGTCAACCGGTTCCGGCTGGAGCCCGGGGAGTCGGCGGCCGAGGAGCCGTACCGGCCGCTGCGGGTGGACCCGGCGGTCGAGGCCCGGCAGGCCGGCCGGCTGGCCCGGCTGCGGGCGGAGCGGGACGGCGCCGCGGTGGTCCGGGGGCTGGACGCGCTGCGCCGGGCCGCCGGGGGCGGGGACAACGTGCTGTACCCGATGCGCGAGGCGCTGGCCGCGCGGGCCACGGTCGGCGAGGTCTGCGACGCGCTGCGCGAGGTCTGGGGCCGGCACGTCCCGGTTGAACGCTTTTGAGCCATTGTCGGCGCGTCCGGAACGCGCACGGGGCCGTCCGCACCACCGTCAACCGGCCGGTGGAGCGCGCCGTGACGTTGATCGTCGGTGGTCGTTGCACAGGGCAGGCACCACGGGGAAGGCGGCTGAAACAAGATGTCATACCCACCAGCGCGGCCGGTATGCGCCCATCCGGGGACTTCTTTGCGGGAAGTCGGGCCAAATCCCCCCAACAGGCCTACCCTTGTTGAGATGAACCGTCGTGAGTCCGCCCAGTCGGCCGTCACCCTCACCGCTGCCCGCCCCGCCGCCGGTCTCCGCGACCGGGTACGGGAGCTGGAGCCCGAGCTGATCGCCTTCCGGCGGGACCTGCACCGGCACCCGGAGCTGGGCCGCCAGGAGTTCCGAACCACCGGCCTGCTGCGCGACCGCCTGGCCGCCGCCGGCCTCGCCCCCCGGGTCCTCCCGGGCGGCACCGGAATGCTCGTCGACATCGTTCCCGAGTCCGCCCCGCCCGGCGCGGAGTTCCTCGCCTTCCGCGCCGACATCGACGCCCTGCCGATCGACGACGCCAAGACCGACGTCCCCTACCGTTCGAGCGTCCCCGGCCGGGCCCACGCCTGCGGCCACGACGTGCACACCTCGGTGGTGCTCGGCACCGCGCTGGTGCTCGCCGAGTCGGCCCGCACCGGTGAGCTGCGCCGCCCGGTCCGGATGGTCTTCCAGCCCGCCGAGGAGGTCATGCCCGGCGGCGCGCTGGACGTGATCGCGGCCGGCGGGATGGAGGGCGTCGGCCGGATCTTCGCCGTGCACTGCGACCCCAAGGTCGAGGTGGGCCGGGTCGGCCTGCGGGTCGGGGCGATCACCTCGGCCTGCGACCGCCTGGTGCTCCACCTGGACGGCCCCGGCGGCCACACGGCCCGCCCGCACCTGACCACCGACCTGGTCACCGCGGTCGCCCGCACCGCCGCCGAGCTGCCGGCCGCGCTGGCCCGCCGGATGGACCCGCGCTGGGGCGTCTCGCTGGTCTGGGGCCGGATCGCCGCCGGCTCCGCGCCCAACGTCATCCCGCAGCACGCGGAGCTGGAGGGCACCGTCCGCTGCCTGGAGCTGGCCGGCTGGCGGGAGGCGCCGGACCTGCTGCACGAGCTGATCGCCCGGCTCGCCGAGACCTACCGCGCGAAGTGGACGCTCGACTACCACCGGGGCGTGCCGCCGGTGGTCAACGAGGCGGTCTCGGTGGGGCTGCTGGAGGCCGCGATGACCGCGCGCTTCGGGCAGGACGGCGCCGAGGTGGTCGAGGACACCGAGCAGTCGCTCGGCGGGGAGGACTTCTCCTGGTACCTGGAGCACGCCCCCGGCGCGCTGGCCCGGCTCGGCGTGCGGGCCCCCGGCGACACCACCGTGCGCGATCTGCACCAGGGCCGCTTCGACGTGGACGAGCGGGCGATCGCGATCGGCGTGGAGCTGTTCACCGCGCTGGCGCTGGAGCCCGGCACGCTCTGACACCGTCACACCGTGTGTGGCCACGGGAACCGGACACTCCTCAAAGGTGTCCGGTTTCGCCGTGAATGCCCCGTTTATTCGGGGTTCCGTACACTGGGCTGCGCCAGTTTTCAGCACCGTTGGCGAACGGGAAAGGAGCGTCGGAGCGGCCGTGAGACCACGGTTTGATAACAACCCGAATGCTCCGGCGGCCCGTAACACAACCGTGTTCTACGCGCGTTACGGTGGCGTCCGACCACGCTAAACGGGTGCGTGTGAGAAGGAGATACTCCCTTGCGCCGTTCTACTAAGCTCGCTGCGGTTGTGCTCTCGGGTTCCCTGGGCATCGCCTCGCTCGCCGCTTGCGGCGCAAAGAGCAACGACACCACCGCCTCCTCCGGCTCGTCCGACGGTGGCATGAAGGTCGGCATGGCCTACGACATCGGCGGCCGTGGCGACCAGTCCTTCAACGACTCCGCGGCCCGCGGCCTGGACAAGGCCAAGAGCGAGCTGGGTGTCGCGGTCACCGAGGCCGACGCCAAGACCGGTGAGGCGGAGGCCGACAAGGAGACCCGCCTCAAGAACCTGGTCACCGCGGGCTACAACCCGATCATCGCCGTCGGCTTCGTCTACCAGGCCGCCGTCGAGAAGGTCGCCAAGGACAACCCGAACACCAAGTTCGCGATCATCGACTCGGCCTCCGACACCCAGCCGGCCAACGTCACCTCGCTGACCTTCTCGGAGCAGGAGGGCTCGTACCTGGCCGGTGTGGCCGCCGCCCTCAAGTCCAAGAACAAGCACGTCGGCTTCATCGGCGGTGTGCAGTCCGAGCTGATCAAGAAGTTCGAGGCCGGCTACCGCGCGGGCGTCAAGTCCGTCGACCCGAACATCCCGGTCGAGGTCACCTACCTGACCACCCCGCCGGACTTCTCCGGCTTCGCCGCGCCCGACAAGGGCAAGGAGGCCGCGCAGGGCCAGCTCGACAAGAAGGCCGACGTCATCTACACCGCCGCCGGCTCCTCCGGCAACGGTGCCATCGAGGCCGTCGCCAACGCCGGCGCCCTGGCCATCGGCGTCGACTCCGACCAGGCCGCCCAGCCCGCCCTGGCGAAGTACAAGAACAGCATCATGACCTCGATGGTCAAGAACGTCGACAACGCCGTCTTCGCGTACGTCGAGTCCATCAAGAAGGGCCAGCCCTTCACCGGTGTGAAGAACTTCGACCTCAAGGCCGACGGTGTCTCGCTCGCCACCACCGGCGGCAAGATCGACGACATCAAGGGCAAGCTCGACGAGGCCGCCGCCGCCATCAAGAGCGGCCAGACCACCGTCCCGACCGACCCGTCGAAGCTGTAAGGCTCCAGGGCTCGACCGGACGTCGCTGCCGCTGCCGCCTGCCCGGCAGCGCCATGATGGACGCAACATAGGGAGGGGCCCGGAAGGGTGCGCTCAGTGCGTACCCCCGGGCCCCGACCCGTCCCCGAACCTTTTCCCGCTTTTGGCCCTCCAGCGCAACGACGCGCCTCCAGACCACCAGGAGACCGCCATCACCGCATCCGACCCCGCCCCGAATACGGGCGGTAACCCCAGCGCGGGGACGGCGACACCGGCCGTCGAACTGCGCGGAATCACCAAGCGCTTCCCCGGCGTCGTGGCCAACCACGACATCAACCTCACCGTCCGCACCGGCACCGTGCACGCCCTGATGGGCGAGAACGGCGCCGGCAAGTCGACGCTGATGAAGATCCTCTACGGCATGCAGAAGCCGGACGAGGGCACCATCGCGATCAACGGCGAGCAGTGCGAGTTCAACACCCCGGGCGACGCCATCGCGCGCGGCATCGGCATGGTGCACCAGCACTTCATGCTCGCCGACAACCTGACCGTCCTGGAGAACGTCGTCCTCGGCGGCGAGCACCTGTACGGGATCGGGGCCAAGGCCAGGGAGAAGATCAAGGAGATCTCCGACCAGTACGGCCTGGGCGTGCGCCCGGACGCCCTGGTCGAGGACCTCGGGGTGGCCGACCGCCAGCGCGTCGAGATCCTCAAGGTGCTCTACCGCGGGGCCAAGATCCTCATCCTCGACGAGCCCACGGCCGTACTCGTCCCGCAGGAGGTCGACGCGCTGTTCGACAACCTGCGGGAGCTGAAGTCCGAGGGCGTCACCGTCATCTTCATCTCGCACAAGCTGCACGAGGTGCTCTCGGTGGCCGACGCGATCAGCGTCATCCGCCGCGGCACCACCGTCGGCGACGCCGACCCGAAGGGCGTGACCGCCCGCCAGCTCGCCGAGCTGATGGTCGGCGCCGAGCTGCCCTCCCCGGAGAGCCGCGAGTCGACCGTCACCACCGACGAGATGCTGCGCGTCGACGGCCTGCGGATCGCCAAGACCGACGCCGAGGGCATCGAGCGCGTCGTCCTGGACGACATCTCGCTGCGCATCCACAAGGGCGAGATCCTCGGCATCGCCGGTGTCGAGGGCAACGGCCAGGCCGAACTGGTCGAGGCCATCATGGGCATGCTCCCGCTGGACGCCGGCTCCGTCACCCTGGACGGCAAGGACCTCTCCGGCACCCTCACCCGGGCCCGCCGCGAGGCCGGCATCGGCTACATCCCCGAGGACCGCCACCGGCACGGCCTGCTGCTGGAGGCCCCGCTCTGGGAGAACCGGATCCTCGGCCACGTCAGCGAGCGCCCCAACTCCAGGGGCGTGCTGCTCGACCCGGCCGCCGCCCGCAAGGACACCCAGCGGATCGTCGAGGAGTACGACGTCCGCACCCCCGGCATCGAGGTCACCGCGGCCTCCCTCTCCGGCGGCAACCAGCAGAAGCTGATCATCGGCCGCGAGATGAGCCACGAGCCCAAGCTGCTGATCGCCGCCCACCCCACCCGCGGCGTGGACGTCGGCGCCCAGGCACAGATCTGGGAGCACATCCGGGTCGCCCAGCGGGCCGGCCTCGCCGTGCTGCTGATCTCCGCCGACCTCGACGAGCTGATCGGCCTCTCCGACACCATCCGGGTGATCTACCGCGGCCGGCTGGTCGCCGACGCCGACCCGGGGACCGTGACCGCCGAGGACCTCGGCACCGCGATGACCGGCGCCGCCAGCGGCCACATCGAGTCCGAGCCGGAGGCGCTCGCCGAGGCGCAGGCCCTCGCGGCCGAGGGCACCGAGGCCGCGCCGTCCGACGCCCCCACCGACACCGCCGACGACCAGCAGGCGGGGGAGTAGCCCACATGACCAGTCCCAAGCCCGCTCCCGCCGCGGCCCCCGCCAAGGGCGGCCTGGCGCAGCGGTTCAGCGGCGAGAAGATCGTGCTCGCCCTCGCGGCGCCGGTGCTCGCCGTCGTGCTGTCCGTCGTCATCTGCTCGCTGCTGCTGGCGACCTCCGGCAAGAACCCGTTCGACGCCTGGAACGTGATGATCACGTACGGCACCAAGTCGGACGGCCAGGTGGCCATCATCAACCGGTCCACCACGTACTACCTCGCCGCCGCGGCCGCCGCCTTCGGCTTCCGCATGAACCTCTTCAACATCGGCGTCGAGGGCCAGTACAAGCTCGCCGCGCTGTTCGCCGCCTTCGTCGGCAGCCAGGTCGACCTCCCGGCGGTCATCCAGGTCCCGCTGCTGCTGGTGACCGCGATGCTGGTCGGCGGCATGTGGGCGGCCGTCGCCGGCCTGCTGAAGGTCTACCGCGGCGTCAGCGAGGTCATCTCGACCATCATGCTGAACTCGATCGCCACCGCGGTGGTCGGCCTGCTGCTCGTCCCCGGCATCTTCGCGCCGGAGAAGGGCACCACCAGCAACGCGATCCAGACCACCCCGATCTCGGAGTCCAGCCGGTTCTTCTCGATCAACACCGACGGCGGCCCGCTCTGGGGCTTCGTCGTCATCGCGGTCGTGGTCGGCGTGGCCTTCCAGTTCACCCTGAACCGCACCCGCTTCGGCTTCGACCTGCGCGCCACCGGCCGCTCGGAGACCGCGGCCACCGCCTCGGGCGTCAACGTCAAGCGCATGGTCGTCACCTCGATGGTGGTCTCCGGCGCGCTGGCCGGCCTGATCGGCCTGCCGGAGCTGATGCAGAACTCCTACTACTTCGGCCAGAGCTTCCAGGCGGGCCTCGGCTTCCTGGGCATCTCGGTCGCCCTGCTCGGGCGCAACAGCCCGATCGGCATGGTGTTCGCCGCCCTGCTCTTCGCCTTCCTCGACGCCACCGGCTCCCAGCTGCCGCTGCCGCAGAACGGTGAGTTCCCGTTCGAGATCGTCGACGTCATGAAGGGCACCATCGTCATCTGCGTCGTCGTCGCCTACGAGCTGGTCCGCCGCTACGGCCTGAAGCGCCAGCAGCAGAAGGTCGGCGCCGAGCTCGCCGCACAGGCTGCCGCCGCGGCCGCCCAGAAGAAGGAGGTGTCGGCATGAGTACCGCAACCGCTGTTCGCGCCAAGACGCCCGGCGGCGCGCCCGCCAAGAAGCGCAAGCTGTCCTGGCCGGTGGTGCTGCTGCTGATCGCGGGCGCCCTCGTCCTCTTCTCGGCCGTCGGCATGATCACCGACAACCACGCGCTGACCTCCTCCGGCCAGATCACCGCGGCGCTCGGCGCGGCGGTCCCGATCGGCATGGCCGGTCTCGGCGGCCTCTGGTCCGAGCGGGCCGGCGTCGTCAACATCGGCCTCGAAGGCATGATGGTCGCCGGCACCTTCGCCGGCGCCTGGGGCGGCTACCTGGTCAACCCCTGGTTCGGCCTGGTGGCCGGCATGCTCGGCGGTGCGCTCGGCGGCCTGCTGCACGCCGTCATCACGGTGACCTTCGGCGTCGACCACATCGTCTCCGGCGTCGGCATCAACCTGCTGATCCCCGGCATCTGCGCGTACGTCAACCGGATCTACTACAAGGACTACATCGCCTTCGGCGCCGGTGCGAACCAGTCGCCGCCGGCCGATCCGCTGCCGTACATCACCGTCCCCGGCCTGTCCTCCGGCCTGAAGGACATCGAGGCCCACCACTGGTTCCTGGTCTCCGACGTCGCCGGCGTGCTGGGCGGCCTGGTCACCAACCTGTCGGTGGTCGTGGTCCTGGCCGGCGCGCTGATCGTCGCCAGCTACTTCGCCCTCTGGCGGACCGTCTTCGGCCTGCGGCTGCGCTCCTGCGGTGAGAACCCGACCGCCGCCGAGTCGCTGGGCGTCAACGTCTACAAGTACAAGTACCTGGCGGTCATCGCCTCGGGCGCCTTCGCGGGCCTCGGCGGCGCGTACCTCTCGCTGGTCGCCGCGCACTTCTACAAGGACGGCCAGACCCTGGGCCGCGGCTTCATCGGCCTCGCCGCGATGATCTTCGGCAACTGGATGCCGGGCGGCCTCGCCGTCGGCGCCGGCCTGTTCGGCTTCACCGACAGCCTCCAGCTGCGCGACCCGGAGTCGGTCCACGTGCTGATCCTGGTGGTCGCCATCGCGATGGTGCTGCTGGCGGCCTGGCACCTGTACCGCCGCAAGTACACCTCGGCGCTGATCACCGCGGTGGTCTCCGGCGGCCTGTTCGTCTGGTACTTCACCACCGAGGAGGTGCAGCGTCCGCTGATCGTCGCCACGCCGTACGTGATCACCCTGGTGGTGCTCTCGCTGGCCTCGCAGCGACTGCGGCCGCCGAAGGCCGACGGCCAGATCTACCGCAAGGGAGAGGGCAAGTGACGCCCGCCGCCGAGGCGGTGGACTGGGCCGCGCTGCGGGCGGCGGCGCGCGAGGCGATGAGCCACGCGTACGCGCCCTACAGCAGGTTCCCGGTCGGCGCCGCCGCCCTGGTGGACGACGGCCGGGTGGTCACCGGCTGCAACGTGGAGAACGCCTCGTACGGGCTCGGCCTGTGTGCCGAGTGCGGCCTGGTCTCCGCGCTGCACGCCGGCGGCGGCGGCCGGCTGACCGCGTTCACCTGTGTGGACGGGGCCGGGGCGCTGCTGATGCCGTGCGGCCGCTGCCGTCAGCTGCTGTACGAGCACGGCGGGCCGGACCTGCTGATCGAGCTGCCGTCCGGCGTGCGGCCGATGAGTGACGTCCTGCCCGACGCGTTCGGGCCGGAGCGGCTCTAGCACCAGCGTTTGTTACGCGCGTAGAGTGTCGCGAGCGGGGATTTCCGCCCTGTTTCGCGACACTCTTCGCTTTTCCGAACCCCATCCGGGAGCAATGGAGCAACCATGGACGCCATCTCCGTCATCAGGACCAAGCGCGACCGCGGAGAGCTGAGCGACGCTCAGATCGACTGGGTCATCGACGCCTACACCCGCGGCGAGGTCGCCGACGAGCAGATGTCCGCCCTGGCCATGGCCATCCTGCTGAACGGCATGAACCCGGGCGAGATCAGCCGCTGGACGGACGCGATGATCCGCTCCGGCGTCCGGATGGACTTCTCCTCGCTGGCGCAGCCCACCAGCGACAAGCACTCCACCGGCGGCGTCGGCGACAAGATCACCCTGCCGCTCGCCCCGCTGGTCGCCGCCTGCGGCGCCGCCGTCCCGCAGCTGTCCGGCCGCGGCCTCGGCCACACCGGAGGCACCCTCGACAAGCTGGAGTCCATCCCCGGCTGGCGCGCCCTGCTGTCCAACGAGGAGATGCTGGCGGTCCTGCGGGACACCGGCGCGGTCATCTGCGCCGCCGGCGACGGCCTCGCCCCGGCCGACAAGAAGCTGTACGCGCTGCGCGACGTCACCGGCACCGTCGAGGCGATCCCGCTGATCGCCTCCTCGATCATGTCCAAGAAGATCGCCGAGGGCACCGGCGCGCTGGTCCTCGACGTGAAGGTCGGCTCCGGCGCCTTCATGAAGAACATCGACGACGCCCGCGAACTGGCCCGCACCATGGTCGGCCTCGGCACCTCGGCCGGCGTCAACACCGTCGCCCTGCTCACCGACATGTCCACCCCGCTCGGCCTCACCGCCGGCAACGCGCTGGAGGTCCGCGAGTCGGTCGAGGTGCTGGCCGGCGGCGGCCCGGCCGACGTCGTCGAGCTCACCCTGGCGCTGGCCCGCGAGATGCTCGCCGCCGCGGGCGTGCACGGCAAGGACCCGGCCGACGCGCTGCGCGACGGCTCGGCGATGGACCACTGGCGCCGCATGATCGCCGCCCAGGGCGGCGACGTCGACGCCCCGCTGCCGGTCGCCCGCGAGCGGCACGTCGTCCCGGCCCCGGCGTCCGGCGTGCTCACCCGGCTGGACGCCTACGCGGTGGGCGTCTGCGCCTGGCGCCTCGGCGCCGGCCGCGCCCGCAAGGAGGACCCGGTGCAGGCCGGCGCCGGCGTCGAGATGCACGCCAAGCCCGGCGACACCGTGGTGGCCGGCCAGCCCCTGCTGACCCTGCACACCGACACCCCCGAGCGCTTCGACTACGCCCTTGAGGCTCTCACCGGCGGCATCGACGTCGCCCCCGCCGGCACCCCGTTCACCCCGACCCCGATCGTCCTGGACCGCATCGCCTGACGTGACGTCCGGCCGGCGGTCTGCTCGGGTGCGCCGGATCAGGCGTACGTGAGCAGACCGCCGGGTGGGCCAAGGGCCTGGTCGGCCTCGGCTTCCTTGCCCTGCCAGGCCGGACTCCAGAACCATTCCTGGTCCTGGTCCGGCGTGCTCGGCGAGCGGGGCTGACGGCGGTGCCTCTGGTCTTCCACGCAGCGGCGCTACCGGGCGGGGAGTCCACCCGGCAGTCCTTCGCCCCTGCGGGTGGCGGTGTGGGCCTGGTGGGTGGCGTAGAGGGTGATGGCGGCGGCGAGGGTCATGGCGGTGAGGCCGATGGCGGCGGCGCCGGGCCAGCCGGTGGCGTGGTAGGCGTCGGCGCCGATGGTGCCGCCGAGGCTGTTGCCCAGGTAGTAGGCGATCAGGTAGAGCGCGGAGGCCTGGGCGCGGCCCTCGGTGGCGGTGCGGCCGACGGCCGCGGAGGCGGTGGCGTGGCCGGCGAAGAAGCCGGCGGTGATCAGCACCAGGCCGAGCAGGGTGAGGACCAGGGAGTCGGCGAGGGAGAGCAGTAGCCCGAGGGCGGTGGTGCCGATCGCGACGTACAGCGCGCCGCGGCGGCCGAGCCGGGCGGCCAGGCGGCCCGCGGCGGCGGAGGTGCCGGTGCCGACCAGGTACACCACGAAGATCGAGGCGGCGATCGACTCCGGCAGGTGGAAGGGCGCGCCGATCAGCCGGTAGCCGACGGTGTTGTAGACCGCGCCGAACACGGCCATGAACAGCAGCCCCAGCGCGTACAGCCGCAGCAGCAGCGGGTTGCGCAGGTGCCGGCCGACGGTGCGGGCGAGGGCGCGGGCGTCCACCGGGGCCGGGGTGAAGTGCCGGGCGGCGGGGATGAGCAGCCGGAACGCCAGGGCGGCGAGCAGGGCGAGGGCGGCGGAGGCGGCGAGCCCCCAGCGCCAGCCGAAGCCGGCCGCGACCCAGCCGGAGAGCAGCCGTCCGCCCATGCCGCCGATGCTGTTGCCCGCCACGTACAGGCCCATCGCGGAGGCCAGCGCGGAGGGGTGGACCTCCTCGGCGAGGTAGGCCATCGCGGTGGCGGGCAGTCCGGCGAGCGCGGCGCCCTGGAGCACCCGGAGCACGACGAGTGTGGTGAGGTCCGGCGCGAACGGCAGGGCGAGCGCGAGGGTGGAGGCGGCGAGGGTGGAGGCCGTCATCACGGTGGTGCGGCCGTACCGGTCGGAGAGCGCGCTCGCGGGGAGCAGGGCGAGGGCCAGGCCGAGGGTGGCGGCGGAGGCCGTCCAGCTGGCCTGGCCGGGGGTGAGGGCGAGGTCGTCCGAGAGGACCGGCAGCAGGCCCTGGGTGGAGTAGAGGAGGACGAAGGTCGCGATACCGGCCGCGAACAGGGCGAGGTTGGCGCGGCGGAAGGAGCGCTGGCCGGGACGGTGGCGTTCGTCGGCGCGGGGCATCGGCAGGGTGAGGGCGTCCGGCGTGGCCGCGGACGCCCCGGTACTGGAGGGCTGCATGACGTCGACGTTAGAACCGGCCAGGTTGATGCGTCCAATGCATGAAACGTCCATAATCCATGCGCAGGCGTATCAGCAGAGCATGTGGTGACGACAGGAGGGCATGATGGCCACTGGTGCGGAGCCGACCCGGCTCGCGGAGCTGGGACCGGAGCTGCCCGCGGTGCAATTCGCCCCGCTGCTCGCCCAGTTCGCGGCGGTCGCCCGGCTGGAGCACGTGACGCAGGCGGCGGCGCTGCTGGCGATGCCGCAGCCGACGCTGTCCCGGGCGGTGGCCCGGCTGGAGGCGGAGTTGGGCGTCGACCTGCTGGCCCGGCAGGGCCGGACGGTCCGGCTGACCCGGGCGGGCCGGCTGCTGCTGGCCTCGGTGGAGCGGGCGCTGGCCGAGGTCGAGCGCGGCGCCGAGGCGGCGCGGGCGGAGGCCGATCCGGCGACCGGCCGGGTGGCGTTCGGCTTCCTGCACACCATGGGGACGGACGCGGTGCCCGCCCTGCTGCGGGACTTCCGGGCGGCGTACCCGCTGGTGCGGTTCCAGCTGGTGCAGGACTACGTGGGCGCGATGCTGGAGCGGCTGCGCGCGGGGGAGCTGGACCTGTGCCTGGTCGCGCCGGTCCCGGACGACGACCCGGCGCTGGCCGCCCGCCGACTGGACGAGCAGCGGCTGCACCTGGTGGTCCCGGCGGACCACCGGCTGGCCGGGCGCCGCCGGATCCGGCTGGCGGAGGTGGCCGAGGAGCCGTTCGTCGGGCTGGAGCCGGGCTACGGGCTGCGGGCGATCACGGACGGCTTCTGCGCGGAGGCCGGGTTCGCGCCGCGGATCGCGTTCGAGGGGGAGGAGGCGGAGACGCTGCGCGGGCTGGTGGCGGCCGGGCTGGGAGTGGCGCTGCTGCCGCCCGCGCTGGTGCCGCGGCCGGGGGTGGTGGAACTGGAGGTGACGGCGCCGCGCACCCGGCGGGCGATCGGGCTGGCGTGGGCGGCGGGGCGGCCGCTGACGCCGCCGGCGGCGGCGTTCCGGGACTTCGTGCTGTCGCGGCGGGGGCGGTTGCTGGCGCACGACTGAGGGCGCGCCGTTGCGGGCGCGCCCTTGCGCGCGCGCCGTCGAGGGTGTGCCGCCGAGGGGCGCGTGACGGAGGCGCGCGACCGGGCTCGCGGCGGCGTTCCGGGGCGCGGACCGGCGGGTAGGTTGCCCGGATCGTCCCTTTGGTGGAATTCCCGGTGGACATTGGGTGATTCGGGCCCCTGGACGGTGGCCTGTCTACGCGCGTAGGAGCTACACTCCCGCAATGGAGAAGCAGATCCCCGTCACCACCGCGGGCACCGGCCCCCGGATTCCCACCCCCGACCAGATCGCCCGCGCGCCGAAGGTGCTCCTGCACGACCACCTCGACGGCGGCCTGCGCCCCGAGACCGTGGTCGAGCTGGCCGCCGCCGTCGGCTACGAGGGCCTCCCGGCCACCGACCCCAAGGACCTCGGCACCTGGTTCCGCGAGGCCGCCGACTCCGGCTCGCTGGTCCGCTACCTGGAGACCTTCGCCCACACCTGCGCCGTCATGCAGACCCGCGAGGCCCTGATCAAGGTCGCCGCCGACTGCGCCGAGGACCTCGCCGCCGACGGCGTCGTCTACGCCGAGGTCCGCTACGCCCCCGAGCAGCACCTGGAGCGCGGCCTGACCCTGGACGAGGTCGTCGAGGCCGTCCAGGAGGGCTTCCGGCTCGGCGAGGCCAACGCCCGCGCCGCCGGCCACCGCATCCGGATCGGCACCCTGATCACCGCGATGCGGCACGCCGCGCGCTCGTCGGAGATCGCCGAACTGGCCAACCGCCACCGCGACGCCGGCGTGGTCGGCTTCGACATCGCCGGCGCCGAGGCGGGCTTCCCGCCCACCCGCCACCAGGCCGCCTTCGACTACCTCAAGGGCGAGAACAACCACTTCACCATCCACGCGGGCGAGGCCTTCGGCCTGCCGTCGATCTGGGAGGCCCTGCAGTGCTGCGGCGCCGACCGCCTCGGCCACGGCGTGCGGATCGTCGACGACATCACGGTCGAGGAGGACGGCACCGTCAAGCTGGGCCGGCTCGCCGCGTACGTGCGCGACAAGCGCATCCCGCTGGAGATGTGCCCGACCTCCAACCTGCAGACCGGCGCGGCCACTTCGTACGCCGAGCACCCGATCGGGCTGCTCAGCCGGCTGAAGTTCCGGGTCACCGTGAACACCGACAACCGGCTGATGAGCGGCACCAGCATGAGCCGCGAGTTCGCGCACCTGGTCGAGGCCTTCGGCTACACGCTGGGGGACCTGGAGTGGTTCACCGTGAACGCGATGAAGTCGGCCTTCCTGCCGTTCGACGAGCGGCTCGCGATGATCAACGACGTGATCAAGCCGGGTTACGCCGAGCTCAAGGCCGAGTGGCTGTTCAGCGCCGGAAGCTGAGCGGGGTCGCTGTGGTCGGATGAACGCCACTGCCCACCAAGGGGGTTGGCGTTCATCCGACTTCTCGCTCGGGCGGGTGAATCGCGTTGAACCCCGCGCGATCGCCTCACTACGGTGTGCGCGTCATTGCTGACAGGCGGTGGCGGCGGGCCCCGTCGCGCCGGCCGCGCGTGTCGGCCACCGGACGAGGACCCAAGGGGAACCACATGAAGCAGGCCACTCTCAAGGCCGCCGGCACCGCCGCGCTCGGCATCGCGATCGCCGCGGTCGGCGCCGGCGGCGCGTCCGCCGCCCCGGCCACCGCCACCGGTGGTCTCGGGCTCCCGACCAACCTGCTGACCAACCCGGCCGCCACCGGCGCCCTCACCGACGCCGCCGGCAAGCTGCCGATCGCCGACAAGGTCAGCAGCGCCCTCGGCAGCCTCGCCCCGAGCGTGGGCCAGGCCACCGGCGCCCCGGCCGGCGCCACCGGCAACCGGTCCGCCCTGCCGACCGTGCCGGGCCTCGACAAGACCCCGCTCGGCTCGCTCGCCCAGACCCTTCCGCTGCCGGGCCTCACCGGCTGACCCGGCCCGCCCGCGCCACCGCACGGCACGGCCGGGGGGTCGCCCGCTCCCGTCGGGGGGAGTGGGCGGCCCCCCGCGTCGTCGGTGCCCGGCGTCACGGCTCCTGCGGGAGCAGCAGCCAGAGCGCCAGGTAGATCAGGAACTGCGGGCCGGGCAGCAGGCAGGAGGCCAGGAAGATCGCGCGCATCGTCCACGGCGTGAGCCCGAAACGCTCGGCGAGCCCGGCGCAGACGCCGGCGATGACGCGGTTGTGGCGGGGGCGGGCGAGGCGGCTCATGGCGAACTCCGTTGCTCTGGTGATGCCGTCTTCCGGGCTCTCCGGCTGGCGTACTTCCATACTCCGCCGCCGCCCCGCCGGGAACGTCCCCCCGCAAGCCGATCCCACCCCCGACCTGCGTACTGACCGCGCACGACCCCCTCTCAGGGTTCCCCTCAGGGTCGGCCCGGAGATTGCCGGGCGCGTGGAGCGGGAAGTCGGCCCGCCCGACTTCCCGCGCACGGCCGTTCGATTGCCCGGGATTCCCATGGGCTCCGGGCGGTTCTATTCTGAGCGCGGACGCGCGCCCGTCGTCTCTGGGGGGAGACCGCAATGGCGGACCATCGGCACCGACTGCTGGGCGCCGCACTGCTGGCCGCGACCCTCGGAGCGTGCACGTCCTCGGGACCCGGCGGCGGCAAGGACGTCCCGCTGCCCGTCAAGTCCCGTGCGGACGCGGTGGCGTGGGCGCGTGACGTGGTGGAGCAACTGGCGCTGGTCCTTGAGGTCCGGCTGAACGACAAACCGGCCGGCACCAACTTCAGCCGGTGCTTGGGGAAGAAGGGTGAGCCCTTCTTCGAAGACCGCTACGAGTTGATCTACGGCGTGAGGTCGGACACCCCGAACGCCCGGCACGCCGAGGTGGTGCGCAGGGCCCGCGATCGGTTGCTGGGCGACGGGTTCGAGGTCACCGACTTCCGTGTGACGACCGACGGGACGCCGCACGCGCTGGTCGACGCCCGCCACCCCGAGAGCCGCCACCGGGTGTCCGTGAAGAGCGGGGAAGGCGGCGACGCGCTGGCCTTCGTCGTCATCACCCCGTGCCTCCAGGAACCGCCCAGGGGTTAGGGCACCAGGACCACCTCGCCGAGGTCGGCGACCCGGGCGTCGCCGTGCTCGCCCGCTGCGCGGAGCCGGCGGAGCCCGCCAACGCGGAGCTGCCGGCGCCGCTCAATCCCGACGAGCAGCGGCAGTTGATGGCCCTGCCGGGGCGGCTGCGCCAGGTGGAGGCGTAGGCGCTACGCGTCCGTGCGGGGACGGAACGGGACGGTGACGTCCGAGGTGTGCTCGTGCGGCTCGGCGGTTTCGAAGTTCGGGTAGTACACCTCCCGGTTGCCGCCACTGCGCTCGTACCCCTGCTCCTCGACCCATGCGCCGACGGCGTGGTGGATGGCCGCCACCGTCCCGAAGTCCTTGTGCTCCTTCGTGAGTTCGGTGTATGCCTCGCGGTGGGCGGGGTGGATCCGTACGGCGATCCGGCCGGTCGGCTCGACGGCGTCCACCGTCGGGGCGCACACCTCGACGAGGCCGTCCGACTCCTCGCTCACGTACCCGTGGAAGATGCTGAAGATCGGCCCGGAGAGGCGGGCGCCACTCGACTCCAGGTGGACGACGAGCTGCTCGCCCGCCTCGTTGAGGAAGCGGACGAGAGCGGCGCCGTTGACGGTCCGCTGGATGCAGAGCACCTTCTGTTCGGGGACGTCGCGTTCGGCGATCCGGTACATGGTCGATTTCCCTCCGATGACTACTGTCCGGGCGTAGCCCACCGCCTGTCGGCGGGCCCGGTGCGCGGCCTCCTGCTCGTCCCAATAGGCGTCGAGCAGGCGTGCGGACTCGTTTCCACCGGCGTCGAGCACGGCCGCGATCCGCGCCAGCGGCATGCCGACGGCGCGCAGCAGCGCGATCCGGCGCGCCCGTTCCACCTGGGCGAGGCCGTAGCGGCGGATCCCGGTGTGCGGGTCGACATGGGCGGGCGTCAGCAGCCCGCGCTCCCCGTAGAGGCGCAGCGCCTTGGGGCTGAGCCTGGTGAGGGTGGCGAGCTCTCCGACGGTGATCAAGTCCTCGTGCACGGAGCCCACTGTGCGCCCTGCCCCTGGGGCAGGGGCAAGCGCCGGTGTCGGGCGGATTGCCGGATGTGACATCTACCGGTCAGGGGGTTGTTCAGCCGTGGAATCAGCGGCAATCTGGGCTCATGACCGAGATTCTTGATGCGACGGACTGGGCGATCCTGGCCGAGCTCCAGGAGGACGGGCGAATCGCGTTCACGGAGTTGGCGCGCCGGGTGAACCTGAGCGCGTCTGCGACGACGGAGCGGGTGCGGCGGCTGGAGGCGGCGGGCGTGATCACCGGCTACCGCGCCGAGGTGGACCTGGAGCGCACGGGATACCCGGTGGCGGCGGTGGTCCGGTTGACGTACCCGGGGCCGGCGGCGCGGCACGAGCCGCTGCGGCGGTTGCTGGAGGAGCGGTCGGAGATCCTGGAGTGCCTGCGGATGATCGGGGACGACGGCTATGTGCTGAGGGTCGCGACGACGTCGATGGGGCACCTGGAGGAGATCGTCGACGAGCTGGCCCAGTACGGCACCACGACGACGAACCTGGTGCTGAGCCGCCCGCTCCCGCCCCGGGGCCCGGCAGTGCCCCGCGTAGGGGCGCCCGAGCAGTAGCGGTGTCCGCGGCCTCCGCCCGTCCAGGTGGCAGCGCGCCGGCGGGAGTGGGGAGTCGGTCCGGCCGACTTTCCACTCCCGCCGTCAACGACCCAGGCGGAGGGCGTAGTAGGCGTGGAGGGCGGCCTCGGCGCCGGAGCCGGTGGCGGTCATGATGCGTTGGGCGCGGGGGGAGCGGAGGTCGCCGGCGGGGAGGATGCGGGGGTGCTGGCGGTCGGGTGGGCAATAGCCGTCGAGGGCCGGGGTGAGGTCGCCCGGGAGGGTGGCCGGGCGGACGCCGAGGTTGACGAAGACGGCGTTGGGGGTGAAGGTGCCCAACCGGCCTGCGGCGATGTGGCCTTCGGGGGTGGGGCGGAGGGAGAGCGTGTCGAGTTCCAGGAGGGTGGCGCGCGGGTCGGACCGCACCTCGTCGGCCTTGTAGGCGTCGGCGGGCGGGTGGGGGACGACCAGGTCGAGCGGGGTGCCGGGGTGGGCGCGCAGCAGGGTGCCGAGAGGGCGGTCGGCGCCGAGGACGAGGGTGCGGCGGCCGGTCAGGCAGGCGGGGTCGGCCTCCCAGATCGGCGGCGGGGCGTCCACGGTGGAGGTGAGCCAGCCGGCCTCGTGCGGGAGGGCCGCCCGGACGCCGGTGGCGGCGATCGCGTAGCGGCCTCGGACGGCGGCTCCCGTAGCGAGGCGGACGGTGACGCCCTCGTCGTCGGCGCGCAGTTCCGTCGCCAAGGTGCCGAGCAGGAGGTCGCAGGAGTCGGCGACCCGCCGCACGTCGGCCGCGACGGCGTCGGCGAAGGCGGTGCCGGTGGTGAAGCCGAGGACGTTGGTCACCGCCGGGACGCGCCGCAGGGTGGCGCCCGGTTCGCGCCGCTCGACGAGCGCCGAGCGCAGTCCGACGCTCGCCGCCATCACCGCCGCCGCGCAGCCGGCCGGGCCGCCGCCGATGATCACCAGGTCGTAGGGCGTGCTGGACGGTCGGGTCACCACAGCAGGGTAGTGGCCGCCGGGCGGAATTCCGGTTGCCGGGAGGGCCGGTGGCGTCCTAGCCTCGCCGCAACACGTCGACGGAGACGAGTACCTCCGGGCCCCGCGAGCCGAGAGAGCCGCCGGCTGCTGTGAAGGCGGCCTCGCGTCCGGGAGGGAAGACACTCCCGAGTGCGGGGAGGAAATGCCCCGCCGGCCGGCCCCCGTCACCGGGCCGAACGAGGCCGCCGCCCGCCACGGCGACGGCGGCGAAAGTGCGGTGGCACCGCGAGTCCCCTTCTCGCCCGCACTCCCAAGGGATCACCACGACGCCCCCGGAGGGCCGCGATGATCCACTCCAGCACCACTCACACCGCCCGTGTCCTGGCCGCCGAACTGCCGGGCCACGTCGGCGGAACCGTCGAACTCGCCGGCTGGCTGCACCGCCGCCGCGCCCTGAAGTCGGTGACCTTCCTCGTCCTGCGCGACCGCTCGGGCCTCGCCCAGGTGGTGGCCCCCGCCGGGACGGCCGCCCTGCCCGAGGAGACGGTGCTGCGCGTTCGCGGCACCGTCACGGCCAACCCCCAGGCGCCGAACGGCGTCGAGCTGACCGGGCCGGAGGTCGAGGTGCTCTCCCGCCCCGCCGCCGCCCCGCCGTTCGACCTCTTCCGCCCCGCCGTCCCCGCCTCGCTGCCGGTGATCCTCGACGGCGCGCCCGTCACCCTGCGCCACCCCCGGCTGGCGGCGCTGCACCGCGTGTCGGCGGCCTCCGTGCACGGCTTCCGGGCGGCGCTCGACGGACTCGGCTTCACCGAGATCCACACGCCGAAGGTGGTCTCCTCGGCGACCGAGTCCGGCGCGAACGTCTTCGCGCTGGACTGGTTCGGACGGGAGGCGTACCTGGCGCAGTCCCCGCAGTTCTTCAAGCAGGCGATGGTCGGGGTTTTCGAGCGGGTCTACGAGACCGGGCCGGTGTTCCGGGCCGAGCCCCACGACACCGCCCGCCACCTGGCCCAGTACACCAGCCTGGACGCCGAGCTCGGCTTCGTCACCGACCACCGGGACGTGATGGCCGTCGTGCGCGCCGTCCTCGCCGGGATGGTCGCGGCGGTCGCCGAACGGGCCGGGGACGCGCTCGCGACCCTCGGCGTCGAGCCGCCCGCCGTCCCGGCCGAGATCCCGCAGCTGCACTTCGCCGAGGCGATGCGGATGCTGGGCGCCGACGAACCGGACCTCGCGCCCGCGCACGAGCGGTGGCTCGGCGCGTGGGCGCGGCGCGAGCACGGCAGCCCGTTCCTGTTCGTGACCGGCTACCCGATGCGCAAGCGGCCGTTCTACACCCACCCCGAGCCGGGCCGGCCGGAGTACTCGAACAGCTTCGACCTGCTCTTCCGCGGGCTGGAGCTGGTCACCGGCGGCCAGCGGCTGCACCGGTACGAGGACTACCTCGCGGCCCTCGCCGCCCGCGGCGAGCCGGCCGGGCCGTACGAGGGGTACCTGCGCGCCTTCGCCCACGGCATGCCGCCGCACGGCGGGTTCGCGCTCGGCCTGGAACGGTGGACGGCGCGGCTGACGGGGGAGGACAACGTCCGCCGCACCGCGCTCTTCCCGCGCGACGTGCACCGGCTGACGCCGTGAGGTGAGGCACGGAGGCGCCTCCGGGGGCGACCGGCGACCCAACCGGTCCGATCGCCCCCGGAGGCGGGCAGCAGGGCTCAGCCCTGGTACGGCGCCTGGGGGGCCTGGGGGCCCTGCGGAGCCTGAGCCGCCTGCGGCTGGTACGGCGACGCCTGCGGGTACGGGGCGTTGGGCTGGTACGGCGAGGGCGCCGGGGCCGACGGGACGGCCGGTGTCTCGGAGCGCGTGAGCAGGGCCTTCACCGCGTTGGCTATCAGCGCCACCGGGAGGATGAACGCCTTGAAGAACAGCGTGTACTTGCCGCTCTCGAAGACGAACGCCAGGTAGTACGCGTAGCCGGTGAAGCCCAGGCCGACCAGCACGTTGAGGATGCGCCAGCCGATCTTCAGGCCGCCGAGGTTGACGGCGCCGATGACCAGCAGCGCGATGCCGCTGATCGCGAGCAGCACGACGTACCAGGAGAAGAGCGGGTCGACGTCGAAGTCGAGATTCACGAGGTGTTCCTGTTGTTCCAGGGGGGACGGGCGGGTGCGCCGGGGCGGACCCGCCGGGGACGAGTGCGCACAGTACTGGAGCCCGCCGACAGTCGTCCTCACCATTTCGTCACGGTGTCATCGCCGAATCCGTCCGGCGAACCTCCCTTCCACCCCTTGAAAACCGCTCAGGAAGCGTCCGTGCGTTCGGATATGATGCGCCCGTCGCTGGTGGTTGGGGGGCGAAGCAGCGACCCGGATGAAAGTCCCGGAGCGGCCCTCCACCTCGGCGAACCGCCTGCTGCCGGTTCGTCGGGTTCGCCCGCCTTCCTTCCGTGAGGTCTCCCTTGCGTACTCAGCACCGCAGATCCCTCGCCCTCGCCGCCGCCGCCACCCTGGTCTCGGGCGTGGCCCTGACCGCGGCCGCCCCGGGCGCTGCCGCGCTGCCGCGTTCCGGCGGCGCCACCGGGACGGTGCGGCAGGCCGCGGGCCAGGGCACGCCGGCGCCCGGTGGCCCGCAGGAGCAGCACGGCCCGGTGACGGCCGTCCTCGTGGGCTTCCCCGCCGCGCTGACCGCCGGCGGTCCGGCCGCCGAGTTCACCGCCACCCTGCGCAACACCGCCGACCACGCGGTCGACGTCACCACCGGCTTCACCGTCGCCAACCTCGACTCCGGCGTCCGCGAGACCCAGCTCAAGCTGGACTACCAGGCCCCCGGCGGCGGCGCCTGGAAGCCCGCCGCGCTCAGCCCGGGCGCCGGCACCGGTGCCGCCTGGAACCTCGACACCTTCGCCACCCGGCTGAGCCTGCCCGCCGGTGCCTCCGTGACGTACCGGCTGCGGCTCGCCGCCACCGCCGACGCGCCCGCCGGCCGGGCCACCGGCGGGTTCCGGGCGGTGGTCTCCGACCCGACCCTGCCGCCGGAGCACCGGACGTCCGAGGCGAACACCCCGCACCAGGAGTTCACCACCGTCGCGGCCGGCCCCACCGCCGCGCCGACGACCGCCTCCGCGCCCGGCGTGCCGTACCTCGGCCTGGACGCGGTGCCCGGCTCCTTCACGGCCGGCGGCGAGGCCAGGCCGTTCCGGCTGACGCTCACCAACCGCAGCGGCAAGGACGTCGCCTTCCTGCCCGAACTCACCCTGCGCGGCGCGGCCCTGCCCGCCGCCGGGGCGGCCGGGCTGGACTTCCAGACCTCCGACGGCCAGTGGCTGACGGCCACCGCCGACGACGGCCGCAGCGCGCCGGGGACGGTCACGCTGGTGCTCCGCGCGCCGGACCGGGACGCCTCCGTGGTCCGGCTGCGGGACGGCGAGTCCCGGACGCTCAACGTGCGGCTGGCGTTCGGGCCGGACGTCCCGGCGGGCGTCGTGTCGGTGCAGTTCGCCGGAAGCAGCCTGCCGCTCGCCGGGGGCGGCCTCGGCGGCGGCGCCGGGGTGCCGGCGAACAGTTCGTCGGTCGACGTCACCGTGGCGGCCGCCGCGCCCGCCACGCCGAGCACCGAGCCCACCACCTCCGCCACGGACGGCGGCGCCCCGACCGCCCCCGCCGAGCCGCCGGCCACCGCACCGAGCGCGTCCGGCAACGGCGGCGGCCCGGCGGTCGGCCTCGCGGCCGTCACCCCGACGCCGGACGCGGCGGGCACGGTCGCGGCCGTCCCGGCGGCGCAGACCACGCCGACGCCGACCGGCGAGCCCGCCGCAGCCCCGGCACCGGCCGTCACCGTGACCGTGGCGGCCCCGGCGCCCCCCGTCGACCTCGCCTCCACCGGCGGCTCGTCGACCAACACCCCGATGGCGATCACCGGTGCCACCTCGATCGCGATGGGTATCGGCACGCTGGTGGTGGCCCACCGTCGGCAGAAGGCCCGCCCGGTCCTGGCCACCCGGGCTCCCCGCCCGGCCGGAGGCCCTGGGCCGGGGGCGGTGGCGGGTCCGGTGGCGAGCCCGGGCCCGAGGCCCGTTCGGGGCCCGGTGGCAGGCCCTGGCGGGGCTGCCGGTCGGGGGTGAGCGGTCGCGTGGTGCCGCGTGTTCTCGGCACGAGGCCCGGCGCCGCCTCGATTGCGATGGGTATGGGGACGTTGGTGGTGGCCCATCGTCGGCAGAAGGCCCGTCCGGTCCTGGCGACCCGGGCTCCCCGCCCGGCCGGAGGCCCTGGGCCGGGGGCGGCGGTGAGCGGGCGCGTGGTGCTGGGTGTTCTCGGCGCGAGGCCCGGTGCCGCCTCGATTGCGATGGGTATGGGGACGTTGGTGGTGGCCCGCCGTCGGCAGAAGGCCCGTCCGGTCCTGGCCACCCGGGCTCCCCGCCCGGCCGGAGGCCCTGGGCCGGGGGCGGCGGTGAGCGGGCGCGTGGTGCCGCGTGTCCTCGGCACGACGCCCGGCGGCGGACCCGTGCTGCGGCCGGTGGCGGGCGATGGCCGGGTTGCCGGGCGGTTGTGAGCGGCCACGTGGCGTTGCGTGACTTCCGTGGCCGGAGTGTCTCAGCGGCGCGAGGCCCGTCCGGCCCGGCCGAGCGCGTGCTGCTGCGTATCTCTCGCGGCCGGGGCGTCCCGGTGACAGGAGGCCCGAGCGGTCACCTGGTGCCGCATGCCTTCTTGTGGTTCGGTGGTGGGTCCGACGGGCGGGGGGTGAGTGACGGGTGACCGGTCACGAGGTGCTGCGCGTGTTCTGCGGCCCGGACGGTGGGCACGGGAACGCGCTGGGCGTTGTCCGGGACGGTGCCGCCGTGCCCGGCCGGCGTGGCCGGCAGGCGATCGCGCGGGAACTCGGCTTCAGCGAGACGGTGTTCGTCGACGACCCGGAGGGCGGCGTCATCGACATCTACACGCCCGGCCTGCGCCTGCCGTTCGCCGGGCACCCGTGCGTCGGCGCCGCCTGGCTGCTCGGGGTGGACCGGCTGGTCACGGCGGCCGGCGTGGTCGGCGTCCGGCGCGAGGGGGCGTTCACCCGGATCGCGGCGCCCGCCGCCTGGGCCCCGCCGCGCACGCTGCGCCGGCACGCGACGCCCGCCGAGGTGGACGCCCTGGCGGTGCCGCCGCCGGGGGAGTGGATCTACGCCTGGGCCTGGCAGGACGAGGCGGCGGGCACCGTCCGCGCCCGGGCCTTCCCCGGCCGGGACGACGGCATCGACGAGGACGAGGCCACCGGCGCGGCGGCGATCCTGCTGACCGCCGAACTGGGCCGCGGCCTGACGATCACCCAGGGACTGGGCTCGCAGTTGGTCACGGGGATCGCGGCCGAGGGAAGGATCGAGGTCGGCGGCAGGGTCCGCCGAGAGGGCTGAGGGGCCGTGGAGGAACCGCAGTTCGAGGCCGTCGTGACCCGGGTCGGAGAGCGCAGGCTCGCCGTCTACCAGGTGCTCCGCGCGAGGGGAGAGTTGAGCCTCTGGCAGGTCAAGTGCCTGTTGGACCAGGCCCCGGTCCGCGTCGACGAGCACTACCTGTCCGACCTCCGCCGCAGGACGGAGCGGCTGCGCGAGGCCGGGGCCGAGGTCGCGCTGTCGTGCCTCGAATGCGGCCGGCCCGCCCCCGAGGAGGGCGAGTTGATCGACGCCGGACCGTGCGCCGCAGCCCGCTGGCCCTACTGCCCGGCGAGCAGCGACCGGCCGCCGTCCATGGTGTGGTACCCGTAGACCGGCGCCCGGGCGGTCGCGAGGGGTGCGCTCAACGCCCGTGCGAGGAGACCGGTTCGGCGAAGACGGCGGACTTGGGCGCGGCGGCCGGAGCCGCCGGAGCCGCCGCGGGCGCGGGTGCCGGTGTCCGGGGGGTGGTGGCGCGGTGGAGGAGGAAGGTGCGGCCGGCGGGGACCAGGGCGAGATGGACGGCCGCGACGCCGGCGACGGCGAGCAGGATGTGGTCCACGTTGAGCACATGGCCCGGGGCCCAGGAGGAGAGGAACTCCAGCGCCGTGGCCAGCAGCGCCGAGGCGCCGGTGGTGCGGAGGAAGGACGGGAGCCACCGGGTGGTCAGGCGGCCTCCGGCGAGCGGGAGGAAGACACCGAGCGGGGTGAGCAGCAGCAGTTCGCTGAGCAGTTGGCCCGCGCTGGAGGAGCGGAGCGAGGCCAGCGGCGTCAGGTTGGCGTCGTAGACCCAGGCCACCGGCAGTGGTCTCAGCACCATCCAGCACACCAGCACCAGGTGGACGGTGAGGCCGAGCAGGCCCACCACCCGTAGTGGACGTTGGGAACGCTGGACGGCCGTCGCCCGTCCGGTCTCGGTCCGCACGCCGGCCCGCTCCTCGCGTGGCCTGGTGCCATCTCGCTGCACGGGGGGTAGGACGTGCACCGGCGGCGTGACGGTTCCATGCCCGGTGTGAACCCGGCGCCGCGCGCCGGGTGCCGGGCGGGGGCCGTGGCCCCCGCCGACGGTGCTCCTACCGGCAGGGCGCCGTGGTGGACGCGGTGGGCGACGGCAGCGCGCCGAACACGTTGTCCGCCGGCGGCGTCGGCGACACCACGACGGGCGACGGCGATGCCGACGGCGACACCGACGCGGCCCCGGACGGCGAACCGGTCGGCGAACCCGCCGCCGACCCGGGCCGCGCCGCCGCCGCGGCGTGCGCCGGGGCCTGCGGGCTCGCGCCCGCGCCCGCCCCGGCGCCCGGGGACGGCATGCTCGGCGCGGTGGGTATCCGCGCCACCGTCGGGCAGGCGGTCCGGCTGGCCGGCGCGCCCGCGTCCACCGGGACGGCGGTCGGGCGGATGCCGCAGCCGGCGGCCAGCGCGGCCAGCCCCAGCAGCGCGGCGGCGGCCAGCGGGCGCCGGCCGCCCCTACGGTTCAGGCGAACACGGCTCACTGGGCACGCTCCTCGGAGGCGGTGTCGGCCGGCGGCGGAGGCGGTGGCGTCCGCGGCAGGGTCAGCGTGAACACCGCACCGGTCTCGCCGTTCGCGGCGGTGATGGTCCCCCCGTGGATCTGCGCGTTGGCCATCGCGATGGACAGGCCCAGGCCGCTGCCCTCCGAGCGGGCCCGCCCCTTGTCGGCCTTGTAGAACCGGTCGAAGACGTGCGGCAGCACGTCCTCCGGGATGCCGGGGCCGCTGTCCGACACCTCGACGACCACGCTGTCCCCCTCCTCGTGCACCCGCACCCGCACCGGCGAGCCGCCGTGCTTGAGCGCGTTGCCGATGAGGTTGGCGAAGACGACGTCCAGCCGGCGCGGGTCGACCACCGCCCGCACCCCGCGCGGCGCGTCCACCTCCACCGCGTCGTACCAGGCCCGGCCATCGATGCAGGACATGATCAGGTCCGCGATGTCCACCTCGTCGGCGACCAGCTTGGCCGTGCCGGCGTCGAAGCGGGTCACCTCCATCAGGTTCTCCACCAGGTCGGACAGCCGGCGGGTCTCGCTGACCACCAGCCGCACCGCCGGCTCGATCATCGGGTCCAGCGACTCCGCCTCGTCCTCCAGGATGTCCGTCACGGCGGTCATCGCGGTCAGCGGCGTGCGCAGCTCGTGCGACATGTCGGCGACGAACCGCCGGCTCTGCGCCTCGCGCGCGCTCAGCTCCTCGACCTGCTCGTGCAGCGACTCCGCGGTCCGGTTGAAGGTCCGTGCCAGGTCGGCGAGTTCGTCCGAGCCCTCGACCTCGAGGCGGGTGTCCAGATGCCCCTCGCCGAGCCGGCGCGCCGCGTCCCCGAGCCGCCGCACCGGGCGCAGCACCGTCGCCGAGGCCGCCTGCGCGAGCAGCGCCGAGCCGATCAGCGCCAGCAGCGTGGCGATCGCCAGCGACCAGCCGAGCGTGTTCAGGTCGGCCCGCTCGTTCTCCAGCGACTTGAACATGTACGCGGTCGGGCCGGTCGGCACCACCTTGGTGCCGCCGATCACGAACGGCCGGCCGTCGAGGTTCTGCCGCTGCCAGTACAGGTGGTAGGTGTACGGATTGGACTCGGTGATCTCGCGCGGCCTGTTGACCGCGGTCTGCAGCGGGGCCGGCACATTGGCGAGCGTGTACTGGGTGGGGCTGGAGGAGGCGATGCAGTCCGGCAGCGCCGGGTCCGCCACCACCACGTCGTAGCTGAGCCCGGAGCTGGCGACGGTGCCCGCCAGCGCGTTCAGGTCCTCGCAGGTCGCGCTCAGCGGCAGGCCCGACACATTGCGGCTGAGCGAGACCCGGAAGTCGTTGAGCGCGGTGTCCTGGGCGCGCTTGAGCACCGCGTCGCGGTTCAGCCAGTACGCGATGCCGGAGGCCGAGACGGCGGTGAGCAGCGCGACCGCGGCGAACACCGCGATCAGCCGCACGCGCAGCGAGCGCAGCCGTCGCCACGGGCCGGAGGAGAACCGGGCCGTCGTCTGATGGTTGGTCACGGGAACCTGTCGTTGCGGGAGGTCAGCGCGCGCGGCGGGATATCGCCGGCGCCGGACGAGGGGCGGCCGAGGCGGCCGGGGCGGCGGGGACGGCCGGGCCGGTGGGCGCGGCGGTCACGCCGGAGGGTCCAGCCGGTAGCCGACGCCGCGCACCGTGCGGATCAGCGTCGGGGCCGAGGGCACGTCCTCGACCTTGGCCCGCAGCCGCTGGACGCAGGCGTCCACCAGCCGGGAGTCGCCCAGGTAGTCGTGCTCCCAGACCAGCCGCAGCAGCTGCTGGCGCGACAGCGCCTGCCCGGGCCGGCGGCTGAGCTCCAGCAGCAGCCGCAGCTCGGTCGGGGTCAGCTGGAGGTCCGCGCCGTCCTTGGTGACGGTCATCGCCGCCCGGTCGATCACCACGCTGCCGTAGACCGAGGAGTCCGAGTTCTCCCGCTCGCCGCGCCGCAGCACCGCCCTGATCCGGGCGTCCAGCACGCGCGGCTGCACCGGCTTGACCACGTAGTCGTCCGCGCCCGACTCCAGGCCCACCACCACGTCGATGTCGTCGGAGCGGGCCGTCAGCAGGATGATCGGCAGCTGGTCGGTGCGGCGGATCCGGCGGCACACCTCGAAGCCGTCGATGCCGGGCAGCATGACGTCCAGCACGATGAGGTCGGGACGCTGCTCCTTGAAGAGCCTCAGACCGTCCTCGCCGGAGGCGGCGGTGGCCACGCGGTGGCCCTGGCGGGTGAGGGCGAGTTCGAGGCCGGTGCGGATGGCGTCGTCGTCCTCGATCAGAAGGAGGAAAGGCACGGCCTCATTCTGGCTCACCCGGAGCGGGTAATCACCCCCCCACCGCCCGCCCGGGTCCGGTCACCGCCCGCGGGGGAACCGCGACGCCCGTGACCGGCGTCCGTCAACGGCGGGAGGCGCACGGGGACCAAGGACCCGGGCCTGTGACAGCCCTGTGACAGTCGACGGACAGCGCCATCACAACCGGCGGGCAGGATTTTCGATGTCGCCGCAGGACAGCGGGCCAATCGGCCGGCCGGGGCGGCGGCACACGCAACCGCTCGAACCGACCAAGGGGGCGCACGATGAACGCCACGCTTCAGACCCGGACCAACCCGGCTGTCCGCACCGCGCGTTCATCGGCCACCGCGTTCAAGGCCCGGCCGGCGGCCGGGACCGACGAGGGCTCCGGTGCCGTGACCGTACGGGGGTGCGCGCACAGCACCGGTGGAAACACTGTCGCCCGCCGGGTGAGCGGCGGCGGCAGGACGGGGGAGCTGTACGGGATCGGCCGCCGGGGGAACGCGGCCGACTCCGCCGGCACCTTGACGCTGCGGGGGATCCTCCCCGTCCGCGTCGAGGGCAAGGACGCCCTGGGGGGGAACCGGGGCATCGGGGGGACCGGCCTGCGGAAGGCCGACTCGGGGGAGTCGGCCGGCCGCGAGGCCGCCGGTGCGACGCTGCTGCGGCTGAGCCCCGCGGCGGCGCCCACCGCCGAGCCGGAGCGACCCGCCGTCGCCGAGGACCACATCACCGAGTTCACCGCGTACGTCCGCGAGCGCCGCGCCTCGCTGTACGCCACCGCCTACCACCTCACCGGTGACCGCTACGAGGCCGAGGACCTGCTGCAGAGCGCGCTCTTCAGCACCTACCGCGCCTGGGGCCGGATCACCGACAAGGCCGCGGTCGGTGGCTACCTGCGCCGCACCATGACCAACCTGCACATCTCCGCCTGGCGGCGCCGCAAGGTCAACGAGTACCCGACCGAGGAACTGCCGGAGACGGTCGGCGACACCGACGCGATGGGCGGCACCGAGCTGCGCGCCGTGCTCTGGCAGGCGCTGGCCAAGCTGCCGGAGAACCAGCGCACCATGCTGGTGCTGCGCTACTACGAGGGCAAGACCGACCCGGAGATCGCCGACGTGCTCGGCATCAGCGTCGGCACGGTCAAGAGCAGCATCTGGCGCGCGCTGCGCCGGCTGCGCGACGACGAGCAGCTGAACACCTCGGGCGACACCCTGCGGGCGTTCGGCGAGCTGGTCGCGTAACACGACGGCGCAACGCCATCAAGACGTTCCGGTCCGCCGTGGGGGTGGGACCGGACGGGGGATCCCGTCGGGGGACGGGTGACAGGACGGACGCGGTACGGGTAGCGCCGGCTCGGGGGAGCGGCGGCACCGGGAGGGGACCGCGGACGTCCGGGGAAGGCGGCGGGCCCGGTGCAGGGGAGACGCACCGGGCCCGCCGTTCCGCGTTTCCGTTCCGCGTTCCCTGGGCGCCGCACGCGCGCGTCAGACGGTGGACAGCTCCCCGGCGGCGGCCGCCGCGCGGATCCGCCGCCCTGCCTCCGGCCCCGGGCACGGGTGTGCGCCCAGCGCGACCTGCCGCGCGACGATGCCGCGCTCGGCCCGCATCAGCCGCCAGCCGCGCCGCAGCAGCACCGGCAGCGACTTGCGGCCCTCGTGGACGTCCCGGCGCAGCCGCCACCAGGCGGTCGTCAGCGCGCCGTTGCGCAGGCACAGGGCGTCGCCGAGCAGGTCCCCGGCCGCGCAGTCGGCGGTGATCTCGGCGGCGAAGATGCCCTCGGCGACGAACGCGCCGGCCCCGGCGAGCTCCAGCACCCGGGTGGAGACCCGGCCGTTGTCCGGGATCGAGTACACCGGCACCTCGGCCCGGCCGGTGGTGCACAGGGCGCGGATGGCCGCGACGGCCTGCTCGCGGTGCCAGGACAGCGGGGAGTCCCAGTCCACCGAGCCGTCGGGCAGCCGCGGCAGGCTCGGGTCGTCGCCGTCCTTGTAGAAGTCGTCGAGCTGGAGCACCGGCAGGCCGCTGCGCTCGGCCAGCGATGACTTCCCCGATCCGGAGGGCCCGGAGAGCAGGACCACCCGGGCACGGGCTATCGGCACAGGGTTCAGCGGGGAGTCACTCACGGGACACCAGTCTGACGTATCGGGGCCCGTTGCCGAAACCGGTCGGATCACACGTCCTGCAACGCCTTGGGGTCGGTCAGCGCGGCGTGCAGCATCGGCAGGTACCGGCTGTCGACCTGGAGGTACACGGGGTGCCCGGCGCCGGGTGCCAGGTAGGCGGTGGCGGCCCAGTCCTGGTCGTGCCAGGTGTCCGGCTCAGGGGCGTGGAAGGTGCCGCCCGCGGGCAGCTCGATCCGGGCGCGGCCGCGCGCCGTGAAGGCGGCGGACGGGGCGCCGGGGGCGATCCACAGCCGCCCGTCGGCGTACTCGCCCCGCGGGCCCGGCCCGTCGGCGCGCGCCGAGCAGGGGATCCGCACCGGCCGCCCGGCGGCCAGCCGGCGCCGGGCGCGGGACACCCGGAAGGTGCGCCAGAACCCGTCCGCGAACAGTGCCATCAGCTCGCCCGCCAGCTCTCCCATGAGCGTCGTCCCCCTCGGTGCGCGGTGTCGGCCCAGTCTGGCCGGGTGCCGGGGGCGGGCGGCAGCGCCGAAAGGCGGGCGGCGGGGCGACGAAAGTCGACGGACCCGCGCCAGGGGGGGAGAGGCGCGGGTCCGTCCTGTGACCGTCCGGGCCCTGGGGGGGAGAGGGCACTGGGGACGGCCAGTCTGTGGAGTTGTCTGCCAACTCGCGGTCACGGAGCGTGGCCGCTGCGGGGACCTGGAGGTCAGATACCCATCGGGTGCCAGACCGTCTTGGTCTCCAGGAACGAGAGTAGCCGGTCCGTTCCGGGAGCATTGGTCCAGTCCTGGGCGAACGGGTCCAGCTCCGGGCGGATCACCCTCTTCAGGGTATCCGCGGCCAGCGCCTCCAGCGCGCCCGCCGCGCCGGGACCGTCGGCGGCGATTGCGCCGGTGAGGTCCAGGGCGTTGACGTCCTGGTGCGAGGCCAGGGTCGGCGCGATGTCGGCGGTCCGGCCGGACAGCACGTTGACCACGCCGCCCGGGACGTCCGAGGTGGCCAGCACCTCGCCCAGCGACAGCGCGGGCAGCGGCGCGTCGGCCGCGGCCGCCACCACCACGGTGTTGCCGGTGGCGATCGCCGGGGCGATCACCGACACCAGGCCGAGCAGCGAGTGCCCGTACCCGGCCTGCGGGGCGACGATCCCGACCACGCCGGTCGGCTCCGGGGTGGAGAGGTTGAAGTACGGGCCGGCGACCGGGTTGGCGCCGCCGGCGATCTGGGCCACCTTGTCGGTCCAGCCCGCGTACCAGACCCAGCGGTCGATCGCCGCGTCCACCAGGGCGGCGGCCTTCTTCGGGCCGACGCCCTCGGAGAGCGCCACCTCGGCGGCGAACTGCCCGCGCCGCCCCTGGAGCATCTCGGCGACCCGGTACAGCACCTGGCCGCGGTTGTACGCGGTGGTGCCGGCCCAGCCCTTGACCGCCGCGCGGGCGGCCAGGACCGCGTCGCGGGCGTCCTTGCGGGTCCCGAGCGGCGCGTTGGCCAGCCACTCGCCCTTCGCGTCCGTCACCTCGTACACCCGCCCGCTCTCGGAGCGCGGGAACTTCCCGCCGACGTACAGCTTGTAGGTCTTGAGGACATCAAGACGGCTCACGACATCAGACATCTCGGGCCTCGACATTCAGGTAGGGCTCCAGACCGTGCCGGCCACCCTCGCGGCCGTAGCCCGACTCCTTGTAGCCGCCGAACGGCGAGGTCGGGTCGAACTTGTTGAAGGTGTTGGCCCAGACCACGCCGGCCTTGAGCCGGTTCGCCATCCACAGGATGCGCGAGCCCTTCTCCGTCCAGATGCCGGCGGAGAGGCCGAAGGGGGTGTTGTTGGCCTTCTCGACCGCCTCGGCGGGGGTGCGGAAGGTCAGCACCGACAGCACCGGGCCGAAGATCTCCTCCTGGGCGATCCGGTGGGCCTGGCTGACGCCGGTGAAGACGGTCGGCCGGAACCAGAAGCCGGTGCCCGGCAGCTCGCAGGCGGGCGACCAGCGCTCGGCGCCCTCGGCCTCGCCGGCCTCGGTCAGCGCGGTGATCCGGGCCAGCTGCTCGGCGGAGTTGATCGCGCCGATGTCGGTGTTCTTGTCCAGCGGGTCGCCGACCCGCAGGGTGCCCATCCGGCGCTTCAGCGCCGCCAGCAGCTCGTCCTGGACCGACTCCTGGACCAGCAGGCGCGAGCCCGCGCAGCAGACGTGGCCCTGGTTGAAGAAGATGCCGTCGACGATGCCCTCGACGGCCTGGTCGATCGGCGCGTCGTCGAAGACGATGTTGGCGGCCTTGCCGCCCAGCTCCAGCGACAGCTTCTTGCGGGTGCCGGCCACCTGCCTGGCGATCGCCCGGCCGACCGGGGTGGAGCCGGTGAAGGCGATCTTGTTGACGTCCGGGTGCGCGGTGAGCGCGGCGCCGGTGCGGCCGTCGCCGGTGACGATGTTGACGACGCCCTTCGGCAGACCGGCCTGGCGGCAGATCTCGGCGAAGCGCAGCGCGGTCAGCGGGGTGGTCTCGGCGGGCTTCAGCACCACCGTGTTGCCGGTGGCCAGCGCCGGGGCGATCTTCCACGCCAGCATCAGCAGCGGGAAGTTCCACGGGATGACCTGGCCGGCCACGCCCAGCGGGCGCGGGTTCGGACCGAAGCCGGCGTAGTCCAGCTTGTCGGCCCAGCCCGCGTAGTAGAAGAAGTGCGCGGCGACCAGCGGCAGGTCGACGTCACGGGTCTCGCGGATCGGCTTGCCGTTGTCGATCGACTCCAGCACCGCCAGTTCGCGGCTGCGCTCCTGGATGATCCGGGCGATCCGGAACAGGTACTTGGCGCGCTCGCTGCCGGGCAGCGCCGACCAGTCGGCGAAGGCCTTGCGGGCGGCGGCGACCGCGCGGTCGACGTCCTCCTCGGTGCCCTGGGCGAACTCGGCGAGCACCTGCTCGGTGGCCGGGTTGACCGTCTTCAGCGCCTCGCTGCCGGAGGAGTCGACGAACTCGCCGCCGATGAAGTGGCCGTAGGAGCTGGCGATGTCGCCGGCCGCGGCGGGCGACTCGGGCGCCGGGGCGTACGTGAAGAGGCCGCCCGCCGGCTTCTGGGCCACGGGCTCCTCGGTGTTCTTCTTCTTGGCCATGGTGATCAGTCCACCGTCACGTAGTCGGGGCCGGAGTACCGTCCGGTGGTCAGCTTCTGGCGCTGCATCAGCAGGTCGTTGAGCAGGCTGGAGGCGCCGAAGCGGAACCAGTGCGGGCTCAGCCAGTCGTCGCCGAGGGTCTCGTTGACCATCACCAGGTACTTCATCGCGTCCTTGGTGGTGCGGATCCCGCCGGCGGGCTTCACGCCGACCTGGACGCCGGTGGCCGCGCGGAAGTCGCGGACCGCCTCCAGCATCAGCAGGGTGACCGGCGGGGTCGCGTTGACGGCGACCTTGCCGGTGGAGGTCTTGATGAAGTCGGCGCCCGCCAGCATCGCCAGCCAGGAGACCCGGCGCACGTTGTCGTACGTCTGCAGCTCGCCGGTCTCGAAGATCACCTTCAGGTGGGCGTAGCTGCCGTCGGCCCGGCGGCAGGCCTCCTTGACGGCGACGATCTCGTTGAAGACGTCGAGGTAGCGGCCGGAGAGGAAGGCACCCCGGTCGATGACCATGTCGATCTCGTCGGCGCCCGCGGCGACCGCGTCGGCGGTGTCGGCGAGCTTGACCGGCAGCGCGGCGCGGCCGGCTGGGAAGGCGGTGGCGACGGAGGCGACCTGGATGTCGGTGCCCCGCAGCGCGGCCTTCGCGGTGGCGACCATGTCCGGGTAGACGCAGATCGCGGCGACGCGCGGGGTGGTCGGGTCGGTCGGATCGGGGTTCCTGCCCTTGGTGCACAGCGCGCGCACCTTGCCGACCGTGTCCGCGCCCTCCAGCGTGGTCAGGTCGATCATCGAGATGGCCAGGTCGATGGCGTTCGCCTTGGCCGTGGTCTTGATCGAGCGGGTACCGAGCATGGCGGCACGCGCCTCCAGGCCGACCTGGTCGACACCGGGCAGGCCGTGCAGGAAGCGGCGGAGCGAGGCCTCGGACGCCGCGACGTCCTCGAGACCGCTGCCCGCGACGCCTTGGGCGTTGGCTGCAAGAGTGGACATAGTCACCACACCAGCATATCTACGCGCGTAGTCAACCGCTAGGCCCGGGGCGCATCGATGCCGGACCGAGATCTGGAGGTGTGATCGCCGCCCCTGTGGATCCCGGGGGCCATGGGGCAGAATCGTCGGCATGACCGATTCCGACGGCCGGCCCCACCAGGGCCCGGCCGGCTCCGATGGGGAGCCCGTGTACGCCGACCGCGTGTACCGCTCCGTTCCCGGCATCATCTCCGGGGTGCTGTTGCTGGCCGTCGCTGCCTGGCTGATCGGGGACGCGGCGCTGAACGGCACCGGCAAGACGCCGTGGGTGTCGCTGGCCGCCGTCCCGGTCTTCGCCTTCCCCGTGATCGCCTACACGCTGCGCCCCGCCGTCCGCGCCAACGACCGGCGCCTGGTGGTGCGCAACCCGCTGCGCACCATCACCGCCCCCTGGGCCGCCGTCGACGCGCTGCGCGCCGGGTACTCCGTGGAGCTGCTCGCCGAGGGGAAGAAGTACCAGGTGTGGGCGGTGCCGGTGTCGCTGCGCCAGCGCAAGCGCGCGGCCCGCGCCCGGGATCGCGGCGACCGGCCGCAGCACACCTCCCGGCTCGGCATGGTCTTCGGCCAGGGTGGCGCCGCCGCCCCGTCCGGCCCCGGCGTGCAGGGCTCGACGGACCCCACCAGGGCCTGGTCCGACCAGGTGGTCACCGTCCTCCAGGAGATGGCCGAGCGCAACGCCTCCCGCCCCGAGGCCGCGGGCCCGATCCAGGTCCGCTGGTGCTGGTGGATCATCGCCCCGACCCTGGCCGGCCTGGTGGCACTGATCGCCGTCATCGCAGCCTGACCCCCCCGACCACGCGAAAGGGGCCCGCCGGTCGTCGGCGGGCCCCTTTCGCGTCTCCGGGCGGCGCCCGGGGTCGGCCGACGGCGCGGACGCAGACGTCGGCGGCGCCGCAGGACCCGGTGTCCGCGTCCAGGGCGAAGGCCCGTCGCTCCCGCCCGCCCGGGGGCTCGGGCACCGGGGCGCCCTGCGCCGGCTCCTCGCCGGGCAGGGCCGCCGCCAGGTCCGGCGGCAGCGGCGCGGGGGCGCCGGGGCCCGGCAGGTCGTGGACGCGGATGGAGTCGTCGAGGTTGCCGTCCGCTCCGCCGGCGATCCGGTAGTGCAGGTGGGCCACCCGGGGCCCCGGCCAGGACGGCCGCCGTGGGCACGTGGTACCGGCCCTTGCCGGGGTGCCGGCGGTGGTGGAGGCCGGCCGCTGCGCGCGGTCGGTGTCGGTCTCGCGCAGGCCGGTCGTCCGCGCCCCCCGGTCCACCGTCCAGCCGGCCGCCACCGCGGCGAGCGCCGCGCACAGCGCCGCCGGACCGGCCGCGAGCCGTCGGGCTCCGATCATCGTGGCCCCCCCTTCACCGGCGGCCACTGCCGGTGAAGGGGGGGCAGGGCCCTCTGCGCAGAAGGGTCGAGCGCCTCCCGGACGGGCCGGGAGGCGCTCGATCGCCGAGGTTGACCGGCCGGAACAACGGCCGGGTGGCTGCACTGCCTGCGACCGGCCCCTGGACCGAGTAGCCGACAGGAGGCGGGTCGGCATCACACCTCGAGGAGATCTGCTGCTGCTGTCAGGTGGTGGCGGACGACTTTGATGGATCCGAGGTCCTTGGCCGGGTCGTTGATCCATCGGTGTGCCTGGTCGAGGAACCACTCGACCGCCCAGACCCGGTGCCAGCCCAGCGCCCACGCCTCCGGGGGCAACCCGCCGCGGCGGGTGAGCGCGTCGCGAGGCCCTCCCGCGGCGATGTAGCCGTCGATGAGTCCGCGCAGGCGGGCCGGGTCAGGGGACTGCCTGATACTGAGGCCCTGCCAGGACGCGAGGTCCAGAAGGCCCGGCCCGGTGAAGGAACGGGCGAGGTCCAGCAGATGCCAGCCTCGGGGGCCGATGTGCAGGCTGGACGGGTGGAACTCGGAGTGTACCCAGCCGAAGGGGGGGCTCATCGCCCCGGCAGCCTTCCTCTCTGCGGCGTGCGCGAGGGCGTCCAGGATGCCGGCGAGGTCTTCGGTCCCTTCCGTCCATCGGTCGGCGGCCCGCAGTCGTCGTAGGTGGCCCAGGGCTTTGCCGGGCAGGGCCGCCAGGGCGTTCTCCTCCAGCACTGACAGTGACGGCGGCGGGACGGCGGCGTGCAGGGACGCGGCGGCTGTCGCGGCTTCGCCGTCGGTGGCCTCGCGCCGTGGGTCGCCGAGGTCTTCGAGCACCATCGCCAGCAGGCCACCGCGCTGGGCCGAGCCCAACACGCGGGGCACCGGGATGCCGGCCCGTGCAGCTGCCCGCAGGGTCCGGCTCTCGACGGTGAACGGATCACATGCGTACTTCAGGACGGCGGTGGTGCCGTCGGGGAAGGCCAGTCGTTCGACCCCTGACATGGACCAGACCCGTATGGGAAGCCGGGTCGGCGTCCCGCGGCCGGTGTCGGCGATCTCGTGCAGGAGGCCGCTGATCAGGTCCGGGTCCATGGACGGGACGGTCATTTCCCGGCCGACGAGCGGTCGCGTCGGTGGTCGCGCCAGGCGATCGCGGAGATGGCCATGGACCGTGTCCACGACGCCGCCGGCGCCTGGGCGTGGACCTCCTGCCAATAGCGGGCGTTGGCCTCGGTGAAGGCGAGGAGGACTTGGGGGTCCGCGGCTTCGAACGCCGGCAACCGGGACGCCCACTGCTCGGCCTGTTCAGGGATGTGCCCGGCGTCGATCAGGCGCACGGCCCAGACGGCCGGGTCGGCCCAGGCCGGGCCCCGGGTCGGCCAGGCCCAGTCGATGAGGTGGGCGGTGCGGTCGACCAGGACGTTGTGCGGGGCCATGTCGGTGTGCAGGAGCGCGTCCCCGGCGAACAGCTCCGGGGTGTCGCTGTAGCCCGCGAACCGCTGAGTGAAGCTCAGCAGTGGGATGTCCGGGCAGGGAGTGCGGGCGAGTTCCGTCAGCGCGTCGACGACCAGGGGCAGGTCGGGGCTGCCGGGAGCGTAGTCGGCGAGGTGCCCCTCGATCGCCTCGAAGCCGAGCAGGTCCCAGCCCCCGGCCTGCAAGTGCCAGAGCAGTCGGGGGGATGACTTCGGCAGGTGCGGATTGACGGCGGCTTCGCGCAGTTGCGTCTTGGCCTGCCGGTGGTCGACCGGGATGCCCTTGATGAACACCTCACCCGAGGCGGTCAAAGCTTTCACGGCGACGCCGGAGTTCGCCCCGGTGGAAGCATCGGCGGCGGTCAGGAAGGGGCCGGTGTGCTCCTGCACCGCCGCGCGGGCTGAGGACGGAAGACGGTGCCAGGCGAGGCGGGTCATCGACACTGATGAACTCCAGAGAGGCGGCCGGTGGTGCCCCGGCCTTGGCCGGGGCACCACCGGACGGGCTAGTACGGCTGGGATTCACTCGACGAGCAGGAGCACATGACGACCTCCAGGACGTCGTCCAGGTCGCCGACGAACACGACCTCCTCGTCCTCAAGGGGCCGCTCGGTGAGCGTAGTGAGGGAAGCCGTACCGGTCGGCCAGCGCCCGCATCTGGGGGATCTCTCCCGCATTGCGCCCCGAGACCACGATGTTCAGCTTCAGGGGCAGGCTCGCGTCTCGAGAGGCTTCCAGACCTTTGATGAACCGGTCGAACGCGCCCCGGTTGCGGGTCATGCCGTCGTAGGAGGCGGCGGTGGCGCCGTAGACGCTGACCGCGATCAGGTAGGGGCGGTGGCGGGCGAAGACCTCCTGGATGCGCGGCTTGGACAGCTGGCTGCCGTTGCTGGCGATCGAGACCATCAGCCCCAGCTCGTTCGCGTACTGGTAGGCGGCAGGGAAGTCGCGGTCGATCAGCGGCTCGCCGCCGGTGATCTGGAACCACAGGGCGCCGGAGTCCCGGACGACGTTCAGCATCTTGACCTTGTCGTCCCAGGCCAGGCCCTCGAAGTTTTTCAGGCCCAGGTAGCAGTGCTCGCAGTCGTAGTCGCAGCCCTTGTTGATCTCCCATGACGCGCGGCCGTAGCGGAGCGCGGCGGGCTGCCGGACCAGGACCGCCCCGTCGAGCCGCCGCCCGTCCATGGCCACGCCCCAGGCGTTGCGGGCCGCCTTCGCCAGCCATCCAGGCACCATGGCCTGCGGTGGCGCGTCCAGGAGCTCCCGGTACCGGCCTGCGCCGATCCGCAAGCCCTCGCGTCGGCCGGGCCGAACGGCCACGTGGCCCTCCAGGAACGGAGAAGCGATCAAGTCGTGCATGGACACTCCCTTGAACAGCGGGCGAGATGAGAGAGCAGGCAGCGGGACGGGTGCGCGGAGGTCGGTGGCTCGGATCCCGGTACGGCCGCATCGGCGCAGTCGAACGTCGGACACCGCCGGAACGCGGCTGAAGGTCGGTCAGGCAGCTGTGGGCTTGGAGCAATGGGCCCAGACGCCTTTCCCGGCGTGGGTGCGAAACCATCCCCATCGCTGCTCGGTGAGCGTGTCGACGAGGTGAAGTCCGAGTCCGGACGGCTTGCCGCCCGGCTCGGCCGTGTCCACGGCGGGTGGACAAGGACTGGAGTCGAAGACGAGAACCGCCCAGTGGTCGGTCTCGGGGAGGACGACCACGCTGGCAGGGCCAGGGGCGTGCCGTGCGACGTTGGCAACGAGTTCGTCCAGGACCAGGGCGAGCGCGTCGACCGCCTCCCACCCCTTTTGATGGCGGAGGTGGGCGATGTCCGAGAGACACCATGTGGTGACGGCCCGCCGGATTGCCCTGACGGTTTCGGGGGTGACGGCCTCGTACTTGAAGGCCCAGACCCCGCAGTCGGGCGCGGAGCCCTCGTGAGCGAGGTCGTTCATCGGAGTAGCGGGCGATGCCGGTGTTCTGCGGGTGACGGTGCTCTTCACAGCAGACACTCCGTTCGTGCTGGCTGGTCTGTGCCCGAGGTGTGCGTCGGCTATCGGAAGGCCCTGGTGACGGGCGTAACGGAGGGCTCGTCTGCACGTGGGCGCACTGGTGTGATGATCGCGGAAGGTGATCGAGTGGCGACGTTCCGCAAGCACGGCTTCACTGTCCTCCCAAGTTCGCAGAGCGTCAAGTCCTTCCTCTGCGAATTCGCGAATCTTCGATTGGCGAATCCCGGTGAAGCGGGCAGACTGTGAGCCACCATCACCCCGGGGAGAGCGCAGCGTGGCACCCACGAGTCCGCCGACCTTCCGGCGGCGCCGCCTTGGAACAGCCCTGCGCCGCCTCCGCGAGGCCAAGAAGCTGACCCAGCAGGCCGTCGCCGATGCAGTGGGCGTCAATATCGACCGCATCAGCCGTGCCGAGCTCGGCCGCACCAAGATCGACGTCCCGTTGCTGCGGGTCCTCCTCGACGAATACGGCGTCAGGGACCAAGGCCTGCGTCAGACCTTGGAGGAGATGACCCGCAACATCTCCGAGCGCGGGTGGTGGCACAGCTACGCCAGTTTCCTGACTCTCACGTTTCAGGACTTTCTCGGTCTTGAGGGCGACGCGGAGCTGATGCGTTCATGGGAAACCCTCGTGCCCGGCCGGCTGCAGACCGAGGAGTACACGAGGCTCCTGCTTGCGGCAGGTCAGGGCATCGTGCACTCGACGCGAGAGCACCTGGAGTCCCGAGTCGCCGTCCGGATGGAACGTCAGCGCAAGCTCAACCGCCCGCACGAGATCGTCCTCAGCGAGGCGGCGGTGCTCGGCCGCATCGGTGACGCGGGAGCGATGAAGCGCCAGATCACTCACCTTCGCGAGCAGAGCGACCGTGATGACATCAAGCTCCGCATCCTGCCGCTCAGCTGCGGACCTCACCTCGGACTCGACGGCGCTTTCACGATCTTCACGTTCCCGGACGGCGGACAGCTCGTCGGTCTCGAAGCCCTCCTCAACAGCTTCTACCTGGAGGACGAGGACTCCCTGCGGACCTACAACGCGGCCTTCGACCAGATCCGTGATCTTGCGCTGGACGAGAAACAGTCCAAGGCATTCCTTGAACGCGCCGCCCACACGGCATAGGTCCCAAACGCACCACCTAGGAAGGTAAGGACAACCGTGCCACGCTCCGCTCCGGTCGACTGGACCAGCAGCTCCTACACCGGCAACAGCGGCCAGTGCGTCCAATGGCGCACTCCACCGGGCCTGCCCGCAGGCGAGGAGGTGGAGGTCCGCGATTCCAAGGACCCTGGCGGCCCCACGCTCACCGTGCCGACCGCGTCGTGGGCCGCCTTCGTCGAGTGGGCCAAGATCTTCGAAGTCTGAGGCGCCTGTCCTTCGGGAATGATGTCCTTCTAGCCCGGACACCACGAGGTCGCATCGCGCCGGCTTCCTCGCAGTACTCGGCCCCGCCGACCAACCGGTCGGCGGGGCCGAGGGGTAGCGGGACCCGCGTGGGGGTGGGCCTTGCCGTGTCGGTCTTCTGATCGGCCTGATCGACTGCTTGTCGAACAGGCCGACCATCGATCGTCTTCCCGATCCTGCCGCTTCGCCGCTCCAGCACTCCGGGAGGGCGGACCGCAGCTGAGCGTTGTCGGGTAGCGAGGGGCGGGTGCCGTCAGGCGGTGATGCCGGCGGCCGTGGCGAGGTCGTGCTTGACGGCCGTGAGGAGGTCGGTGGCGCGGGTGCGGGTGGTGGTGAGGTCGGCGGCGGAGGGGACCGGGAGGACGACCTCCAGGTAGCACTTGAGCTTGGGCTCGGTGCCGGAGGGGCGGACCACGATGCGGGCCGAGCGGACGGCGTCGCCGGCCAGGTGGTAGCGCAGGCCGTCGGTGGGCGGCAGGTCGGCGGAGCCGGCGGTGAGGTCGTCGGCGCGGGTCACGGTGAGGCCGGCCAGCGTGGTGGGCGGCTGCTCGCGCAGGGTGCGCATGGCGTCGGCGATGAGGGAGAGGTCCTCGACGCGGACGGAGAGCTGGTCGGTGGCGTGCAGGCCGTGCTCCAGCGCCAGGTCGTCGAGCAGGTCGGCCAGGGTGCGGCCGGAGCGCTTGAGGGTGGCGGCGAGCTCGGCGACCAGCAGGGCGGCGGTGATGCCGTCCTTGTCGCGCACGCCCTGCGGGTCGACGCAGTAGCCGAGCGCCTCCTCGTAGCCGTAGCGCAGGCCCTCGGCGCGGGAGATCCACTTGAAGCCGGTGAGGGTCTCCGCGTAGCCGAGCCCGGCGGCCTCGGCGATCCGGCCGAGCAGGGTGGAGGAGACGATGGTGGTGGCGAAGGTGCCGGCGGCCTTCTTGGCGACCAGCGCGGCGCCCAGCAGCGCGCCGACCTCGTCGCCGCGCAGCATCCGCCAGCCGCCCGCGCCCTGCCCGCCGCCGGCGGCGTCGCCGTCGGCGGGGACGGCCACCGCGCAGCGGTCGGCGTCCGGGTCGTTGGCGATCACGATGTCCGGGCCGGTCGCGGCGGCGGTGCGGAAGGCGAGGTCCATCGCCCCCGGCTCCTCCGGGTTGGGGAAGGCGACGGTCGGGAAGTCCGGGTCCGGCTCGGCCTGCTCGGCGACCACGGTTGGCGCGGGGAAGCCGGCCCGGTCCAGGGCGGCGAGGAAGGTGTCGCGGCCGACGCCGTGCATCGGGGTGTAGACGACGGCGAGGTCGCGGGCGCTGTGCGGGTCGACGATGGAGGCGGCGCGGTCCAGGTAGGCCTCGACCACCGACTCGTCGACGGTCTCCCAGCCGCTCGCGGCGAGCGGGACCTCGTGCAGCGAGCCGATCGCGTCGATCTCGGCGGCGATGCCCGCGTCGGCCGGCGGCACGATCTGCGAGCCGTCGCCCAGGTAGACCTTGTAGCCGTTGTCCTGCGGCGGGTTGTGGCTGGCGGTGACGGTCACGCCGGCGGCCGCGCCGAGGTGGCGGACGGCGAAGGCGAGCACCGGGGTGGGCAGCGGGCGCGGGAACAGCGCGGCGCGCAGGCCGGCGCCGACCACCACGGCGGCGGTGTCGCGGGCGAAGTCGTAGGACTTGTGCCGGGCGTCGTAGCCGATGACCACGAGGTCGCCGAGGCCCTGCTGCCTGACGTAGGAGACCAGGCCGGCGGCGGCCCGGATCACCACGGCGCGGTTCATCCGCATCGGGCCCGCGCCGAGTTCGCCGCGCAGGCCGGCGGTGCCGAACTGGAGGCGGCCGGCGAAGCGGTCGGCCAGGTCGGCCCAGGCGAGCTTGGCGGTGGCGTCGGCCTCGGGGGCCTCGGCGGCGGCGAGCAGCGCGGCGAGTTCCTCGCGGGTCTGCGGGTCCGGGTCCTCGGCGAGCCAGGTGCGGGCCCGGGCGAGGAGGTCGGTGGTGGTTGCCTGCGTCATGGCTGCGGCTCCATCGGGAGGTGCGTCGGAGGTCGGCCGGGGAGGGTGCCCCGGCCCTGGCCCGGTGGGACGGGCCGGGGGAGACGGGCGTGCGGAGACGGGCGTGCGTGCGGGGGCGGTCGGGTCGGTCGGGTCGGGTCGGTCGGGTCGGGACGAAACGTACGGCGCGGTGGCGGCGCGGCGCGGTGTCCGGCCGGGTGGGGCGTGTCGGACCGGCACAAGCGCACGGGGCCCGCGGTCGGGTGTGATCACCGGATCACACCCGACCGGGGCCCCGTCGCTCATGCCGTCCGCATCCGCTCCGGCGTCAGATCCGCTCCAGGACCTTCGCCAGCAGCGCGCCCATGCGCTCGGCGGAGGCCTTGCCGGCCTCCAGCACCTCGGCGTGGTTGAGCGGCTCGCCGGTCATGCCGGCGGCCAGGTTGGTGACCAGGGAGATGCCCAGCACCTCGGCGCCGGCCTCGCGGGCCGCGATGGCCTCCAGCGTGGTGGACATGCCGACCAGTTCGCCGCCGATCACCCGGGCCATGTTGACCTCGGCCGGGGTCTCGTAGTGCGGGCCGCGGAACTGCACGTAGACGGCCTCGTCCAGGCTCGGGTCGACCTCGCGGCACAGCTCGCGCAGCCGCTTGGAGTAGAGGTCGGTGAGGTCGACGAAGTTCGCGCCGACGATCGGGGAGTCGGCGGTCAGGTTGATGTGGTCGCTGATCAGGACCGGCTGGCCGGGCGTCCAGGTGGGACGCAGGCCGCCGCAGCCGTTGGTCAGCACGATGGTCCCGCAGCCGGCCGCGGCGGCGGTGCGCACGCCGTGGACGACGGTGGCGACGCCGTGGCCCTCGTAGTAGTGGTTGCGGCCGAGGAAGATCAGGGCGCGCTTCTCGCCGATCTTCACCGAGCGGATCTTGCCGGCGTGGCCGGCCACGGCGGGGGCGGGGAAGCCCGGCAGGTCGGTGACCGGGAACTCCGCCACCGTCTCGCCGAGGGCGTCGGCGGCCGGCACCCAGCCGGAGCCCATCACCAGGGCGACGTCGTGGCGCTCGGCACCGGTCAGCTCGCGCAGGCGCTCGGCGGCGGCCTGGGCGGCGGCGTAGGGGTCGGCGGAGACGACCGACTCAGGAGATGCGTTCACGTGTCCGAGGATAGACGGGAAACGGCTACGCGCGTAGAAATTCCTGGTACGACGTGCCGGATCGTTACCCGGATGGCGTGCGGGGCCGGTTCGGCCCGGCGGTTCCGGCCGGGTCGCCGGAGCCGCTTCGTCGGGCCGGACCTCAGCAGGGACGGCGGCGCAGGTCCAGGACGTAGTCGTCGGGGGCGCCCGCGCTCTCCGCCGCGTCCGCGATCAGGCCCAGGTAGCGGGCCGCGGGCAGGCCGCCCTCGTAGTCGTTCAGCACGTACGTCCAGACCGGCACGTCGCCGTCCAGGGTCTGCGCCCGCAGCTTGATCTTGCGGTAGATGCCGAGCTGGACGCCCTCCCAGCGGTCCAGTCCTTCCTCGTCCATCGGCGCCACGTCGTACAGCGAGACGAAGACCTGGTCCTTCTCGTCCTCCACCACCGTGGCCAGCGAGCCCTCCCAGCCGAGGTGCTCGCCGCCGAAGGTGAGCCGCCAGCCGGACAGCCACCCGGTGCCGCGCAGCGGCGAGTGCGGGGCGCGGCGGGTCATCTGCCGGGCATCGAGGTTCGTGGCATACGCGGCGTAAAGGGGCATGGGGGGAAGCCTACGTTCACCGGCCGATCCGACAGAAGCCCCGACCCCGGCGTGGCAGTGCTCCCGGCGTGCGGGACAATGGTTGACGTGACTCGGATCGTGATCATCGGTGGCGGACCCGGCGGCTACGAGGCGGCGCTGGTGGCCGCTCAGCTCGGCGCGGAGGTGACCGTCGTCGACCGCGACGGCCTGGGCGGATCGGCGGTGCTCACGGACTGTGTGCCGTCCAAGACGCTGATCGCGACGGCGGAGGTGATGACGACCTTCGACAGCTCGTACGAGGAACTCGGCATCATCGTCGCCGACGACACCCCGCACATCGACAGCCCCGCCCGGGTGGTCGGCGTCGACCTCGGCAAGGTCAACCGCCGTGTGAAGCGCCTGGCCATCGCGCAGTCCCACGACATCACCCAGTCGGTCACCCGCGCCGGCGTCACCGTGCTGCGCGGCCGCGGCCGGCTCGGCACCGGCGGCCAGGCCGTGGACGGCTCCCGCGAGGTGCTGGTGGACGCGCCCGACGGCAGCGTCCAGTCGCTGCGCGCCGACGCCGTGCTGATCGCCACCGGCGCCCACCCGCGCGAGCTGCCCGACGCCCAGCCCGACGGCGAGCGGATCCTCACCTGGACCCAGGTCTACGACCTGGAGGAGCTGCCGAGCGAGCTGATCGTGGTCGGCTCCGGCGTCACCGGCGCCGAGTTCGCCGGCGCCTACCAGGCGCTGGGCTCCAAGGTCACCCTGGTCTCCTCGCGCGACCGGGTGCTGCCGGGCGAGGACCCGGACGCCGCCGAGGTGCTGGAGGAGGTCTTCCGCCGCCGCGGCATGAACGTGATGAGCCGCTCGCGGGCCGAGAGCGCCAAGAGGATCGGCGACACCGTCGAGGTCACCCTCTCCGACGGCACGGTGATCGAGGGCAGCCACTGCCTGATGGCGGTCGGCTCCATCCCGAACACCGCCGAGATGGGCCTGGAAGAGGCCGGGGTCAAGCTCAACGACTGGGGCCAGATCCAGGTCGACCGGGTCTCCCGCACCAGCGCCCCCGGCGTCTACGCGGCCGGCGACTGCACCGGCGTCTTCATGCTCGCCTCGGTGGCGGCCATGCAGGGCCGGATCGCCATGTACCACGCGCTCGGCGACGCGGTGCAGCCGCTGAACCTCAAGACCGTGGCCTCCAACGTCTTCACCGACCCCGAGATCGCCACCGTCGGCTACACCGCCGCCGACGTGAAGTGCGGCAAGATGGACGCGGTCGAGGTCAAGCTCCCGCTGCGCGGCAACCCGCGGGCCAAGATGCAGGGCATCCGCGACGGCTTCGTGAAGCTGTTCTGCCGCCCCGGCACGGGCATCGTGGTCGGTGGCGTGGTGGTCGCCCCGCGCGCCAGCGAGCTCATCCACTCGATCTCGCTCGCGGTGGACGCCAATCTGACGGTCGAACAGGTGGCCAGCGCCTTCACCGTCTACCCGTCGGTCTCCGGCTCCACCGCCGAGGCCGCCCGCCAGCTCCACATCCGCAAGCGCGCCGAGGGCGAATCCTGAGCCCAGGGCGCTCAGTTGGGGGCGGTCGCCGTTCGGCGGCCGCCCTTCGCGTGCCCCCGGCCGTCACTCGGACGGCGGGCGCAGTCCCGGATCGCCGACGGCGCGCATTGTACGGTCACGCGCCGCTCCGGCGTGAGCAATTCCCGCTACTAGCAGCAAACGCCTGAAAGCAGACGGTCACGCAGGTTACCGTCGGTTCTGTGTTTGCAGCAGAACGTCGCCAGTTGATCCTCGAAATGGTGCGCGCCAACGGAGCGGTCTCGCTCCGGGAGTTGGCCCGCGTCGTCCAGACCTCCGAAGTGACCGTGCGCCGCGACGTACGGGCCCTGGAGGCAGAAGGGCTCCTCGACCGCCGGCACGGCGGCGCGGTGCTCCCCGGCGGCTTCAGCCGCGAACCCGGCTACCCGCAGAAGACCCACCTGTCCGCCGCCGAGAAGAGCGCCATCGCCGATCTCGCCGCCGGCCTGGTGGAGGAGGGCGACGCCGTGGTGGTCGGCGCCGGCACCACCACGCAGGAACTCGCCCGCCGCCTCGCCCGGGTGCCCGGACTGACCGTGGTGACCAACTCGCTGCTGGTCGCCCAGGCGCTCGCGCACGCCAACCGGGTGGAGGTGGTGATGACCGGCGGCACCCTGCGCGGCTCCAACTACGCCCTGGTCGGCAGCGGCGCCGAGCAGTCCCTGCACGGACTGCGGGTCTCCAAGGCCTTCATCTCCGGCAGCGGACTGACCGCCGAGCGCGGCCTGTCGACCGCCAACATGCTCTCCGCGAGCGTGGACCGGGCACTGGTGCAGTCGGCCGTCGAGGTGATCGTCCTCGCCGACCACACCAAGCTCGGCGCGGACAGCATGTTCCCGACCGTCCCCACCGACAGCATCACCCGTCTCGTCACCGACGAGCACGCCACCGCCGACGACACCACCGCCCGCGAACTCGACGCGCTCGCCGACTGCGGCGTGCAGATCGACCTCGCGCCGCTCGGCGCCCCGCCGTCCGGCGACGCCCCCGTGCACGGCACCGGCAGCGGCCCCGTCCACCAGACCCAGCCGGGCCCGCCGGCCCGCCGACCCGTCGCGCCGCCCCCCGGCGGCGGCGCCCCGCTGCCCGGCCAGCGCCGGCCCGGCATCCACGGCCCGGGCGGACCGGGGGGTCCGGGCGGACCGTTGCCGGCCCGGCTCGCCGAACTCGGCCTCCACCGCGGACGCTGACGCCCGCAAGGCCTGCTCCACCGCCTGCTCGACCCCTTGCTCCACCACCTGCGTCACCACCTGCGTCACCACCTGCTCCACCGCCGGAAACACGACCGGTCCGCACACCCGAAGGTGTACGGACCGGCGGCGGAACGACGCGGGAGGCGTCAGTCCTTGATCTCGCAGAGCGCCGCACCGCTGGAGACGCTCGCCCCCACCTCGGCCTTGAGGCCGACGACGGTGCCCGCCTTGTGCGCGTTCAGCGGCTGCTCCATCTTCATCGCCTCCAGGACGACGATCAGCTCGCCCTCCGCGACGACCTGGCCCTCCTCGACCGCGACCTTGACGATGGTGCCCTGCATCGGCGACGCCAGCGTGTCACCGCTGACCGCCGAACCGGCCTTCTTCGCCCCCACCCGGCGCTTGGCCTTCGCGGCCCCCGCACCGGCCGCCGGAGCGCTCGACACGCCCAGCGAGGACGGCAGCGACACCTCGATCCGCTTGCCGCCGACCTCGACGACCACGGTCTCCCGGCCCTCGGCCTCCTCGCCCTCGCCGGCCGCACCGGAGAACGCGGGGATGGTGTTGTCGAACTCGGTCTCGATCCACCGGGTGTAGATCTTGAACGGCCCGTCACCGCCGTGCACCTCCGGCGCGAACGCCGGGTCGGTGACGACCGCCTGGTGGAACGGGATGGCGGTGGCCATGCCCTCGACCCTGAACTCCGCCAGCGCGCGCTTCGCCCGCTCCAGCGCCTGCTTGCGGTCCCGGCCGGAGACGATCAGCTTGGCCAGCAGCGAGTCCCAGGCCGGGCCGATCACCGAACCGGTCTCCACGCCCGAGTCCAGGCGCACGCCCGGGCCGGACGGCGGCGCGAACAGCGTCACCGTGCCCGGAGCCGGCAGGAAGTTGCGGCCCGGGTCCTCACCGTTGATGCGGAACTCGAACGAGTGACCGCGCACCTCCGGGTCGCCGTAGCCGAGCTCCTCGCCGTCCGCGATCCGGAACATCTCGCGGACCAGGTCGATCCCGGTGACCTCCTCGGTGACCGGGTGCTCCACCTGCAGACGGGTGTTGACCTCCAGGAAGGAGATCGTGCCGTCCAGCGCCACCAGGAACTCGCAGGTCCCGGCGCCCTCGTAGCCGGCCTCCTTGAGGATGGCCTTCGACGCCCGGTACAGCTCGGCGTTCTGCTCCGCGGTCAGGAACGGCGCGGGCGCCTCCTCGACCAGCTTCTGGTGCCGGCGCTGCAGCGAGCAGTCACGGGTCGACACGACCACCACGTTGCCGTGCTTGTCGGCCAGACACTGGGTCTCCACGTGCCGCGGGTTGTCCAGGTACCGCTCGACGAAGCACTCGCCGCGCCCGAAGGCGGCGACCGCCTCGCGCACCGCGGACTCGTACAGCTCCGGGATCTCCTCCAGCGTGCGGGCGACCTTCAGGCCGCGGCCGCCGCCGCCGAACGCCGCCTTGATGGCGACCGGCAGACCGTGCTCGCGGGCGAACACGACGACCTCGTCGGCACCCGAGACCGGGTCCGGCGTACCGGCCACCAGCGGGGCACCGGCGCGCTGCGCCACGTGCCGGGCGGTCACCTTGTCGCCGAGGTCGCGGATGGCCTGCGGCGGCGGGCCGATCCAGGTGAGGCCCGCGTCGATCACGGCCTGGGCGAAGTCGGCGTTCTCCGACAGGAAGCCGTAGCCGGGGTGGACGGCGTCCGCACCCGAGTCGGCGGCGGCCTGGAGGACCTTGGCGATGTCCAGGTAGCTGGTGCCGGGGGTGTCGCCGCCCAGCGCGTAAGCCTCGTCGGCCGCGCGGACGTGCAGCGCATCCCGGTCCGGCTCGGCGTAGACGGCGACGCTGGCGATACCGGCGTCCGAGCAGGCACGGGCGACGCGGACGGCGATTTCCCCGCGGTTGGCGATGAGCACCTTGCGCACTGTGGCTCCCTTCTTGAACCTCGTCGAGTTTATGGATTCCTGGGCGGTACCGGCGAGTAGCCCCAGGTTGTGAACTATCCCACACGGAGGGTGATGCGCCCGGACGGGTGGTGGGCGGCCCGACGGGAGTCCTCGCAGGTGGTGGCAGGTGCGGTGGCGGCGGCCCGGCGCTTGCGCTCGGTGACGGGGCGGCGTGGCGCGATGGTGGGCCCGGCCACACCCCCGGCGTCCGCGAGCCGGGCTCAAGCGGTGGCGGTGGGCGCGGGGGTCCGGGCGGGCGGCGCGGCGGCCGGTACGGGGGCGCCCGGCGGGGCGGGCGCGCGCTCCAGGGCCGCGGCGGTGACGTCGGCGACCTCCTCGACGACGTCGGGCCCGTAGGCGGCCGGGCTGACCACCCTGAGCAGCAGGGCGAAGGTGCCGTCCGTGCCGTACCGGCCGGCCAGCCGGCGGTGGTGGTTCACCAGGTGGCGGACCCCGGCGTGGTTGGCGATGCCGGTCTGGCCGGAGACCAGGAAGACCGGGCGGCCGTCCTCGGGGGTGGCCAGCCGGGCCAGCAGCACGTACTCGCCGGCCTCCGGGTCGGCGGCGTAGGACCGGCCGCCGACGGTGATGGTGTTGTCCGGCCTGGCGAGGCCGCTGGAGATGCTCACCCCGGGCAGGCCCCAGGCCACGTGGGCGGCCATCCGCTCGTTGGAGACGGGGCCGCCCAGGCAGAGTTCGGTCCTGGCGCCGAGCCCGCGCGGCGCGGCGTCGTGCGCCACCAGGTCGGCGTGCGCGCCGCACTCCTTGACCAGGGCGGCCAGTTCCATCAGCGCGAAGGCGTCGCGCCGGGTGACCGTCCGGGGGTGGGCGCCGGTGCCGATGCTGCGGTTGACCACGATCAGGCACTCGCTGCCCGCGGGCAGGCCGAGGAAGGCCCTGGCCCGCTCCAGCCGGCGTCTTCGGCGCAGGCTCTGGCCCAGCCAGCCGAGTGCGGCGCTGATCGCGCTGGCCAGCAGGCCCAGCAGTACGTTGAGCAGACCGTCGGTCATCCGCTCGCCACCTCCCCCGTCGCCCCGGAGCGCCGATGCGGTCCGGAGGCCCCTCAAGCGTGCATCAACCGAGGTTACCAACAGGGCGGTTGGCGACAATTGCGCCGGTGTTTGGCGCACCGGCGACGGTCACCCCCGGGGGTGCCGGGGTCAGGCCCAGAGGTCGGTGATCCGGACGTCCAGTTCGGCGAGCAGCGTGCGCAGCAGCGGCAGGGAGAGGCCGATGACGTTGCCCGGGTCGCCGTCGATGCCCTCGACGAACGGCGCCGAGCGGCCGTCCAGGGTGAACGCGCCCGCCACGTGCAGCGGCTCGCCGGTGGCGATGTAGGCGGCGACCTCGGCGTCGTCGGGGGTGCCGAAGCGCACGGTGGTGGAGGCGGTCGCGAAGGCCTGCCGGCCGTTGGCGGTGTCGATCACGCAGTGGCCGGTGCGCAGCACGCCGGCCCGGCCGCGCATGGAGCGCCAGCGGGCCAGCGCCTCGGCCTCGTCGGCGGGCTTGCCGAGGGCCAGGCCGTCCAACTCCAGCACCGAGTCGCAGCCGACGACCAGTTCGCCGTCGGTGAGGTCGGCGGCGACGGCCTCGGCCTTGGCCCGGGCGAGGACGAGCGCGAGTTCGCCGGGGGTGGCGGCGGTGAGCGCGTCCTCGTCGACGCCGCTGACCACCACGCGCGGGTCGAGGCCCGCCTGGCGCAGCAGCCCGAGGCGGGCGGGGGAGGCGGAGGCGAGGACGAGGGTGCGGCGGTCGGTCATGCCCACCAGGGTAGAGGGAGGCCCGGGGCGGCCCGCCGTCCGGTGATCGTCAGATCATCAGGAGGACGGCGAGCAGCAGGGCGAGGACGGCGAGCACATGGCCGGCCCGGTGCAGCTTCTTCTGCATCCGGCGGGCTTCCGGGGAGGGCTCGTCGCGGGGGTCTGACCAGAGCATCGCTCCAGGGTGCTCCGGCGGGCGCCCGGGGCGCCTGAGTATCCGTACTCAGCTTTCGGGGCAATCCGGGCTCTTCGGCGCGCCGGCCGCCCCGGAACTTTGCAAAGTGGCGACTTTGCAAAGTTTCCTCGGGCCCCCGGGCCCTTGACGAGGAGCCGCTCCGCCCTTGTGCGGAGCGGCTCCCAGGGGTGTGCACTTTGCAAAGTCCGGACTTTGCAAAGTGCACACCCGCGGGAGCATCCGGGGGAGCACCCCGGTGGTGCTAGCCGGCCCAGCCGGAGGTGCGCCAGGTGTTGACACCGGGGCGCGGGGCGGCGCGCAGCCGGCGCGCGCGGTCGTTCCAGGGGGAGTCCGGGCCGGCGCCGGCCCGGCGGGCGGCCTCGGCGGCGGCCTGCGCGGCGGCGGCCCGGGCCTGGACCACCGCCAGGACGGTGGCCAGCTCCTCGGGGGTCGGCTGCCCGTGCAGCACGTGGATCGGGGCCATGCTCAATCCTCTCGCGGGGCTCCTGCTCGAAGCGACTACAGCGGAATGTTCCCGTGCTTCTTGGGCGGCAGTACCTCGCGCTTGCCGCGCAGCGCGCGCAGCCCGCGGACGATGTGCCGGCGGGTCTCGCTCGGCGCGATCACGGCGTCCACGTAGCCGCGCTCGGCGGCCAGGTACGGGTTGAGCAGGGTGTCCTCGTAGGAGGCGATCAGCTCGGCGCGCCGCTCGTCGGCGTGCCCGGCCGCCTCGGCCTCGGCGATCTCCCGCCGGTGCAGGATGTTGACCGCGCCCTGCGCGCCCATCACGGCGATCTGCGCGGTCGGCCAGGCCAGGTTGAGGTCGGCGCCCAGGTGCTTCGACCCCATGACGTCGTACGCGCCGCCGAAGGCCTTGCGGGTGATCACGGTGATCAGCGGCACGGTCGCCTCGGCGTAGGCGTAGATCAGCTTGGCGCCGCGGCGGATGATGCCGTCCCACTCCTGCTCGGTGCCGGGCAGGAAGCCGGGCACGTCGACGAAGGTGATCACCGGGATGTTGAACGAGTCGCAGGTGCGGATGAACCGCGCGGCCTTCTCGCTGGCGGCGATGTCCAGGCAGCCCGCCAGGTCCATCGGCTGGTTGCCGACGATGCCCACCGAGTGGCCCTCGACCCGGCCGAAGCCGGTGATGATGTTGCCCGCGTACAGCGGCTGGGTCTCCAGGAACTCGCCGTCGTCGAGTACGTGCTCGATGACCTTGTGCATGTCGTACGGCTGGTTCGCCGAGTCCGGCACCAGGGTGTCGAGTTCGAGGTCCTCGCCGGTGACGGACAGGTCCGCCTCCTCCGGGAAGGACGGCGGGTCGGAGAGGTTGTTCGACGGCAGGTACGAGAGCAGGCTCTTGACGTACTCGACCGCCTCCTTCTCGTCCGTGGCCAGGTAGTGCGCGTTGCCGGACTTGGTGTTGTGGGTGCGCGCGCCGCCCAGCTCCTCCATGCCGACGTCCTCGCCGGTGACGGTCTTGATCACGTCGGGGCCGGTGATGAACATGTGCGAGGTCCGGTCGGCCATCACCACGAAGTCGGTGATCGCGGGGGAGTAGACCGCGCCGCCCGCGCAGGGGCCCATGATCAGCGAGATCTGCGGGACGACCCCGGAGGCGTGCACGTTGCGGCGGAAGATCTCGCCGTACAGGCCGAGCGAGACCACGCCCTCCTGGATCCGGGCGCCGCCGGAGTCGTTGATGCCGATGACCGGGCAGCCGGTCTTCAGTGCGAAGTCCATCACCTTGACGATCTTCTCGCCGAACACCTCGCCCAGCGAGCCGCCGAAGACGGTGAAGTCCTGGGCGAACACGGCGACCTGACGGCCGTCGACGGTGCCGTAGCCGGTGACCACGCCGTCGCCGTACGGCCGGTTGCGCTCCTGGCCGAAGTTGGTCGAGCGGTGCCGGGCGAACTCGTCGAACTCGACGAAGGAGTCCTCGTCCAGCAGCTCCGCGACCCGCTCGCGGGCCGTCAGCTTGCCCTTGGCGTGCTGCTTCTCCACCGCCTTGGCGGAGCCGGAGTGCACCGCCTCGTCGATCCTGCGCCGGAGGTCTGCGAGCTTGCCGGCGGTGGTGTGCGGGTCGTACGACGCCTCGGTCATTGCGGTGGCTCTCCCTGCATCCTGGGCCGCGACCTGTTTTCGGGGGCGCGCGGGCCGGGTGGAGGCCGGCGCGGACGAGGGATGCAGGGCGGCACAACGAACTACCGTTGGGTAGCGTAGCCAGCGCGGGGGTTGGACGTAATGTCCGACCGTTATGGCCAGCGACACACTGTGATTGACGCCGGTTGTGGGGGACGATGGGGCGGCCTGGCTAGGGCGTGTCTTGTGGATCTTGTCGGATCAGGCCGCGGCGTTGGGGTGCGTGCATCGCAAGGCGGAGGAGGGAGCCACTGCGGAGCATTG
>NZ_JBIBHU010000008.1:0-259823 GCF_042957205.1 Kitasatospora sp. NPDC008115
ACTCTAGCCGATCCCCGCTCCGAAAAGCGAATCCGGCCGCAATCCCTGAAAACAGGCACACCGAATAAACCCTGAGCCGGAACGCATCGAAAAGACGACGACGCGCCTCGGCCCGTAACCGGGAAGAGGTGGTGTTTCAGAGGATTGGCCGCTCCGGGACCGTCCGCGCAGACGCGTGTCCGGTGCTCCCTGCCGAGCGACTAGAGAACACTACGCCCATTCGGGGGCGAAGGCAAACGGCTCACTCGGACGATGCGGGTGCAGACCGCGCGGCCGGCCTTCACGTACTCGCCGTTGGGGTGGTCGTTGCCGGTGACCCGGTCGCGGGCGGCGGCCTCGTCGCGGCCGCCGGCGCGGTGGCGGCCGAGCAGGCGGGCCTCGCGGACGGCGTCGTCGGTCTCGATGTACCAGAGCTCGCGGCACAGGCGCCGGGCCTCCGGCCATGGGTGGTCGGCGGCGGCGAGGTAGTTGCCCTCGGTGATGACGAGACGGGTGTGCGGGTGGACCACGTGCCGGGCGGCCACCGGTTCGTCGAGGTCGCGGTCGAAGTCGGGGACGTAGATGTCCTGGAAGCGCTCGCCGGCGACCCGGCGCAGCAGGGCGATGTAGCCGTGGGCGTCGAAGGTGGCGGGCGCGCCCTTGCGGTGGCCGAGGCCGAGGCGGTCGAGCTGGGCGGCGGAGAGGTGGAAGCCGTCCAGTGGGAGGTAGGCGGCGCTGCCCGGGCCCTCTCTGCGTTCGGCCTCGGCGACGAGGTACCGGGCCAGGGTGGACTTGCCGGCGCCGGGCGGGCCGGCGAGTCCGAGGATGGTGCGGGCGTCGCTGCCGGGGCCGCGCAGCAGGCCGAGGGCGAGGGCGGTGAGGCTGTCCGCGTCGAGGTCGGCCACGGTGGATGGCGCCGTGGAGCGGTCCGCGTTCATGGGCGCACCCTATTCAGCGTTCGGCGAGGGCGGGAAGGTCCAGGGTGAGGGTGCCTGCGTCGGCGTCGAGCAGGGCGGGGACGCCGAGCGGGACGGTCAGGGTGGAGGGGCAGTGGCCGAAGCCCAGTTCCCAGACGACCGGTACGCCGAGGGGTCCGAGGCGGTCGAGCATCACGTCGCGGACCCGGTCGAGCGGGCCGCAGCCCTCCCAGGAGCCGAGGGCGATGCCGGTGACGCCGTCGAAGGCGCCGGAGCGCAGCAGCTGGGTGAGGAGGCGGTCGAGCTGGTAGGGGTGCTCGTTGACGTCCTCCAGGAGCAGGATGCTGCCGGCGTAGGAGGGGCGGGCGGCGGGGGTGCCGCGTTCGGCGGCGAGGACGTGGGCGCAGCCGCCCGCGGTGGTGCCGCGGGCCCGGCCGGGGACGAGGGCGGTGGCGGTGGCCGAGGTGAGGACCGTGGTGGCGGCGGGGTCGAAGAGGGTGCGGCGCAGGTGTTCGGCGGTGGGGCCGTCCTCGATGAAGGCGGCCGTGGCGCTCATGGGTCCGTAGAGGGTGGCGAGGCCGAGGCGCTGGGCGAAGGCCTCGTGCAGGGAGGAGACGTCGCTGAAGCCGATCAGGACCTTGGGCGGGACGGCGCGCAGGGCGTCCCAGTCGAGGAGGTCGACCATGCGGTGCACGCCGTAGCCGCCGCGGGCGCACATGACGGCGTTGACGGTGGGGTCGAGCCAGGCGGTCCGGAGGTCGGCGGCGCGGTCGGCGTCGGTGCCGGCGAGGTGGCCGAGGACGGGGTGGGTGTCGAGGACGTGCGGGGCGACGGTGACGCGCAGGTCCCAGGAGCGCAGGAGGGCGGTGCCGGCCGCGAGGCGCTGGGGGTCGATGGGGCCGCTGGTGGCGACCACCGCGACGTGGTCGCCGGGGCGCAGGTGCGGCGGGCGGGTCAGTCCTCGGCCGGGGGTGGTCGGGTGGTGGTCCATGGCCGGGTTCCTTCCGGGGCGTGGTCGCGGCGGCGGGGTGGTCTCGGGGCCGGCGTGCGACCGGCCCCGAGAGGTTATGCCCCTGACGCGTTCACAGCGATCCCATGACCTCGCGCACTTCGGTGAGGGTGGCGTCGGCGATCGCGTTGGCGCGTTCGTTCCCGGCGCGCAGGACGTCGCGGAGGTGGCCGCGGTCGGCGGCGAGTTCGGCGCGGCGGGCGCGGATCGGGCGGAAGTGCTCGTTGACGGCCTCGGTGACGGTGCGCTTGAGCGCGGCGGCGCCGCCGTCGCCGATCTCCTCGGCGACCTCCTCGGGTACGCGGTCCTGGCAGAGGGCGGCGAGCAGGACGAGGTTGGAGACCTCGGGGCGGGCCGCGGGGTCGTAGGTGATGCGGCGGTCGGTGTCGGTCTTCGCGCCCTTGAGGAGCCGCGCGGTGGTGTCCTCGTCGGCGCCGAGCGGGATGGAGTTGCCGCGGCTCTTGCTCATCTTGCCGCCGTCGGTGCCGAGCAGCAGCGGGGCGGCGTCCAGCAGGGCCCGGGGGCGGGGGAAGACGGTGGTGCCGTCGGGGTGCGGGTAGCGCTCGTTGAACCGGCGGGCGACCGTGCGGGTGACTTCCAGGTGGGGCAGCTGGTCCTTGCCGACGGGGACCAGGTCGGCCTTGCAGAAGAGGATGTCGGCGGCCTGGTGGACGGGGTAGGTGAGCATCAGGCCGTTGACGGCGGCCTGGCTGGAGTGGGCGATCTCGTCCTTGACGGTGGGGTTGCGGTGGAGTTCGGCGACGCTGACCAGGCTGAGGAAGGGCAGCAGCAGCTGGTTGAGGGCGGGGACGGCGCTGTGGGTGAAGATCGTGGCGCGGTCGGGGTCGATGCCGGTGGCGAGGTAGTCGAGGACGAGGTTCTCGGTGTGCTCGGCGAGGCGGTCGGCGACGTCCCGGTCGGTGATGACCTGGTAGTCGGGGATGACCAGGAACATCTCGACGCCCAGGCGCTGGAGGCGGACGCGGTTGCGCAGGCTGCCGAAGTAGTGGCCGAGGTGGAGCGGGCCGGTGGGGCGGTCGCCGGTGAGGACGCGGTGGGCGGCCGGGTCGGCGCGGACGCTCTCGTCGAGGGCGTCGAAGCCGGCGAGGTCTGCGGGGTCGGCGGGGTCGGCCGGGTCGACGGGGTCGGCGACAGCGGTGGTGGTGGTCGTGGTCACGGGGCTTCTCCTCGGTACGGCGGTGGTGGCGGCCGTCCGGGGCTCGGGGCCCGTCCCGTCGGAGAAACGCAGCAGGGCCGTCCATCCCGGACGGCCCTGGTCAGGCGTGGCTGGTGGCCGTCCTAGGACGGCCACCAGTCGAGACCTGCGAAGCGCTTCATGGGTTCGAGGATAGCGGGTGCCCGCCCGGGCCCGCCGTTGGGTTCCCCGGTCGCCGTCAGTCCTCGACGACGAGGGCGGGCGTGTCCTTGCGGAGCGTCTCGCCGCGGAAGAACGCGGGCCGGTAGATGCCGTACACGAGCATCAGGACCGCGCCGAGCAGCAGGATGCCGACGCCGATGACGAACACAGAGCCGATGCCGAACACGGCGCCGCTGCCGTAGCCCGGGTCCCAGGCGTCGGTGAGGGTCTGCAGGAAGACACCGCTGAGCAGGACGCCGCCGAGCAGCGGGGCGACGCCCTTGACGAGGAGGTCGCGCAGGCTGTCGCGGAGCGAGCGGCGGAAGTACCAGACGCAGGCGAAGGCGGTCAGCGCGTAGTAGAAGCAGATCATCAGGCCGAGGGCCAGGATGGTGTCCTGGACGACGTTCTCGCTGATCACGCTCATGCCGACGTAGAAGGCGGCGGTGGCGATGCCCGCGGCGACGGTGGCGAAGCCCGGGGTGCGGTGGCGCGGGTGGACGGTGCCGAAGCGCGGCGGCACGGCCCGGTAGGCGCTCATCGCGAGCAGGGTGCGGGCGACCGGGATGAAGGTGGTCTGCAGGCTGGCGGCGGCGCTGGCGACGACGGCCACGAAGAGCAGGATGCTCCACGGCGAGCCGAGCACCGGGCGGGCCAGGGCGGCGAAGACGTTGTCGGCGGTGTCGGGGTTGCCGAGGCCGGTGCCGGTGGTGCCGACTCCGGCGAACATCTGGGCGGCGATGGCGACCAGCAGGTAGGAGCCGACCAGGGTGACCATCGAGATCATCGCGGCGCGGCCCGGGGTCTTGGCGCTGCCGCTGGTCTCCTCGTTCATGGTGAGGCAGGTGTCCCAGCCCCAGTACATGAAGATCGACAGGGACAGGCCGGCGGTGAACGCGCTGAACGAGCTCACTTCGAGCGGGTTGAGCCAGGAGGCGGAGAAGCCGATCGAGTCGGGCAGGTCGCCGGCGGCGGCCTTGGCGATGGCGATGCCGGAGAACAGCAGCAGGACGGCGAGCTGCAGGCCGACCAGGCTGTACTGGAACCACTTGGTGGCGGTCATTCCGCGATAGCTCATCGCGGTGGCGGCGGCGATCAGCACGACGACGGTGGCCAGGTGGGCGGCCTTGTTGTCGCTGAGGTCGGCGACGGCGCCGCTGCCGGTCATCTCGCCGAGCATCAGGTACAGGAAGTCGGTGGCCACCCCGGCGAGGTTGGACAGCACGATGATCGTGGCGACCGTCAGGCCCCAGCCTGCCATCCAGCCGACCCGGGGGCCGAAGGCCTTGACCGTCCAGGTGAAGGACGTGCCGCAGTCCGGGAAGTCCTTGTTCAGTTCCTTGTACGCGAAGGCGACGAGCAGCATCGGCAGGAAGCCGGCCAGGAAGACCGCGGGCATCTGGACGCCGACGGCCGTGACGGTCGGACCCAGCGTCGCGGTCAGGCAGTAGACCGGGGCGACCGTGGAGACGCCCAGGACCACGCTGCTCAGCAGGCCGACGGAGTTGCCCCGTAGACCCTTGTCCCCCGCTGCCCCCGTCGCCCCCGCCGCACCCGGACCGGTGCCGGGGGCTCCACCAGTGGCGCCACTGACCGGGGCACCCTGCGGAGCGGCGGGCGCCGTTGCCCGGCCGCTGCTTCCGTGCTCTGAGAGCTGCTGATCAAACACCAGCGCACCCTAGGTGCGGGTACCGAAGGTTGAGTAGCCCAACCTCGGGTGATCTGAGCCACTCCCTTCGATTTGCCTGAGAGTGGCCAACCGTCGCCCGGTGATGCATGGGTTGTTAAGGCGTGTACCTTTATTTCTAAGGGTCGTTACCGAATTGATTTGCCGGGTATGTCACGGTTTGTGATGTTTCCGGACCCGAATCCGCCCTGGTCGGGCGGTGCGGCGGGAAACGCGCCGGATCCGTCGGATAGGTTTGCCTCACCTAACCCCGACTTGTCCGTGAAGGAGTGCCGCGTGTCCCCCACCTCCGGCCGCCCGACCGCCCCCCGTCCCACCCGCCGCACGCTGCTCACCGCGGCCCTCACCGGCGGAGCCGTGCTCGGCCTCGGCGGCATGCTCACCGCCTGCGGCAGCTCGGACGGGTCCGGTTCCGGCGGCTCCGGCGCTTCCGGCGGCGCGACGGCCAAGCCGTCCGGCGGCTCCACGCCGGACCAGAAGTCGGTCAAGCAGGGCGGCGACGACTACGCCACCGTGATCGAGAAGATGAAGGGCTTCGGCACCGACGCCGCCCCCGGCGTCTACCCCCGGACCATCAAGCACGCGATGGGCGAGACCGTCATCCCCGCCAAGCCGGTCCGGGTCGTGGTCCTCGACACCGGCGAGCTCGACAACGTCGTCTCGCTCGGCATCCAGCCGGTCGGCGTCGTCCACACCGAGGGCTCCAAGTCGATGCCGTCCTACCTCAAGGACAAGGCCGGCAGCCCCGCCAACGTCGGCACCATCAACAGCCTCAACCTGGAGGCCATCGCCGCGCTCAAGCCCGACCTGATCCTCGGCAGCCAGCTGCGCGCCCAGGACCAGTACGAGCAGCTGTCCAAGATCGCGCCGACCGTCTTCTCGCTGCGCCCCGGCTACCCGTGGAAGCAGAACTTCCTGCTCAACGCGACCCCGTTCGGTCTGGAGGCGGAGGCCAAGTCCCAGCTGGACGCCTACCAGGCGGCCGCCGCGGCGATCGGCGCCGGGCTCGGCGACAAGAAGCCGACCATCACGCCGCTGCGCTTCATGCCCGGCAAGACCCGGCTCTACGCGGAGCTGTCCTTCATCGGCACCATCCTCATCGACGCGCAGCTGCCGCAGCCCAAGATCATGCAGGTCAAGGAGCTCGCGGTGGAGATCAGCCCGGAGCAGATCGACAAGGCGGACGCCGACTGGGTCTTCTACGGCGTCTACGGCACGCCCAGCTCCACCAACCAGGACGCGGTGCTCGGCGGGGCGCTGTGGAAGACGCTCGGCGCGGTCAAGTCCGGTCAGGCCCGTCCGGTGCCGGACGAGACCTGGTTCCTCGGTCTCGGCGTGGCCGCGGCCAACGTCGTCCTGGCCGACCTCAAGGGCTTCGTCGCGGCCGGCGCCTGACCGGCGGCCCGGGGGGGGCGGCCCGGGCCGAGGGGGCGTCAGGACGTGGGGCGGGCGGGACGGATGGGACGGATGGGACGGAACGGCGGCGCCGGGCGCACGAGGCGGAAACGCGCTTGGAGCAGGCCGTCCGGTGCGGGAGGATCGACGGCACCGAACCCCGAAGGGCCCGTGCCAATGACCACGCTCGACCAGACCACCGCCGACCGGCCCCCGTCGGCCACGCCGCTCGTGCCACTCGTGCCGCTCGCCCCGTCGGCGCCCTCGCGCCCCGAGGGGGCGGCGGGCGTGGCGTCCGCGGCGAGCGTGGCGTCCGCGGCGAGCGCCGCTGCGGACGGTGACGTGACCGCCGCTCCGGCGGGCGGTGCGACCCGCTGCTCGATCGCGGCGGCGGGGGCGGACGGCCGGGCCGGCGGCGCGGCCTGCGTCCTGCCGGGCGGGTCCGTGCCTCGGCCGCGCGGCGACGACGCCGGTAGCGGCCCCGGCCGGTCCGGCGGGCCGGACGGCCGTCCGGGTGACGGTTCGAGTGGCCGTCCGAGTGACCGTCCGAGTGATCGTTTCAGCGGCGGTTCGAGTGACGGCCCGGACGGCGGTGCCGCCGGCGGCGAGGGCTTCGTCCGGCTCCAGCAGCCGCCGGTCGCCCAGGACCGGACCGTTCCCGTGCTGCGGGCGGCCCGGGAGGAGCTGCGCACCGTCGTCACCCGGCGCCCGGCGCCCTCGCGCCGACTGCGCCGGATGCACCCGCAGGCGGGCGGCACCGTCCGCTCCGACGCCGCGCGCACCGGCCCGGTGCCGGCGGCGGACCTGCCGACCGTCCCCGCGCCGCGTACCGGCGACGACGGTCCGACCGGTACGGGTACCGGCATCGGTGCGCGGTCGGCGGCCGGTGGCGAGGCGCCGCTGGGCGTCCTGATCGGGGGCGCCTCGAACCTGCCGGAGACGGCCGCACGCCCCGGGCCCGCCGGGACGTCCGGGCGTCCCGAGGAGCGGCCGGCCGTCCGGACCGCCGCCGAACTCGTCCGGCTCGGGCGGGGCACCTGTCTGGTGGTGCTGCCCGCCTGGCGGCCCGCGATCGCCGTGTCGGTGCCGACCGAGCACCTGTTGAGTGCCACCGGGCTCGCCTACGAGCGACTGGCCGGGGCGCAGCTCTCCGTCGTGATCAACCCCGGTGCGCTGCACGACCGGGAACTGGAGCCGCGCGACTGGCAGGCCGGCCCGCCCGGTCGCGCCGGCCGGCGCGGCGGACGCCGGCCTGCCTGAGGGGGTCCGGCTGCTCAGGAACGGGTGGGCTGTTCGGAAGCAGGCTGTTCGGGGGCGGGCCGTTCGGGGGCGGGCCGGGCGTTCGGGATGTAGCCGAGGTCGACGGGCTCGGGTACGAGGCGTTCGGTGAGCCAGCCCTCCCGTACGGCTGCCAGCAGGTCGGGCAGCCGGGGCGGCCAGAGGGCGTCCGCGTTCTCGTCGGCGAGGTCCTCCGGTGTCCACCAGCGCCAGTCGAGGATCTTGTCTGCGGCGTGCATCGCGCTGACGTCGCCGACCGGGCCGCGGTGCGGGCCGCTGGTGAGGTAGATGTGCTCGTGCTGGCGGACGGGCGTGCCGTGCCAGGTGAAGTCGTGCTCCCAGGTGCAGAGCAGCGGGCCGGGTTCGAGGTCGGACCAGCCGGTCTCCTCCCAGAGTTCGCGACGCGCCCCCGTCCACGGTGACTCGCCGGCCTCGATGCCACCGCCCGGCATGGTCCAGTGCACTCCGACCTCGCTGTTGTCCGAGCGCAGGAGGAAGACGGAGCCCCGTTCGTCCAGGACGACCGTGCGGGCCGCCTGCCGCGGGATCCTTCGCGCGTTGCGCCACAGGTTTCGCATCGGGTCACTCTCGCAGCGGGCCGCTCCGGGCGTCGAGCGGATTCCACCGGACGCGGTCGGACGCGGTCGGGCGCGGTCGGCGGGGCTTCGCGGCGGGCTGCCGGACGGGTGCCCGGGCGGGCGCGTCCGGGCGGGTCGAGGCCTGTGACGTCGGGGTTTTGACGGCCCGCCGATCGGTGGGTGGCCTTACCCTGACGCCCATGCCCGCACCCGCCTTTCTCCTCCCCGCCCATCCGCTGGACCCCCGCCGGATCGACCCGCAGTTCGCCTGGGAGGCCAGGCTGTTGCGCGATCTGGGCGGCGAGCACCATCTGGTCGACCATGACGCGCTGCTCGCCGGGGACGCCCATGCGGCCGTCCGCGGCGTGCCGGCGGGGCGCGGGGCGTTCTGGTACCGGGGGTGGATGCTCCCCTCGCACCGCTACGCGGAGTTCGCCGCCGCCCTGTCGGAGCGCGGCGGGCTGCTGCTGACGACTCCGCCCGGGTACGCCTCGGCGCACGAACTGCCGGGCTGGTACGAGGTGTTCGAGGGCGCCACGCCGCCGAGCGTCTGGCTGCCGCTGGCGGGCGCCGGGACCGGGGGCGGGGCCGGGGCCGGTGGTGTGGAGCCGCCCGGTGCGGAACGGCTGGCGTCGGCCGTCGCCCGGCTCGGCGGGCGGGGGCCGGCGATCGTCAAGGACTACGTGAAGTCCCGCAAGCACGAGTGGGACGAGGCCTGTTACATCCCGGAACTGGCGGACCTGCCGGCGGTGGAGCGGGTGGTCGCGCGGTTCGTGGAATTGCAGGCAGAGCACCTGGCGGGCGGTGTGGTGCTGCGGCGGTTCGAGGAGTTCACCCGGGTGGGGTGGGACACCCGTGGCGGCCCGTCCGGCGACGGTTCCGACGGCCCCGGTGATTCCGATGACTCCCATGACACCCATGGCTCCGAGGGGTCCGATGGGTCCGAGGGGTCCAGCGGGTCTGCTGGGTCCGACGGCATCCCGGACGGGCGGCGGCGGGCGGTGGAGGCCCGGGTGTGGTGGCTGGACGGCGAGCCGGTGCTGGTCGGGCCGCATCCGGACCTGCCCGGCTGCCCGGCCGCTCCCGACCTGTCCCTGGTCCGGCCGTTGGTGCGGGCGCTGGGCTGCCGGTTCGTCACCACCGACCTCGCCGAACGGGCCGACGGTTCCGGATGGCGGGTGGTCGAGGTCGGGGACGGGCAGGTGAGCGAGCTGCCCCGGGGCATCGATCCCTCGGCGTTGCTGATCGCGCTGCTCGCGGCGTGACCGGGCGGGCCTGACGGGGCGGCGGGCCTGTTCGAACACCCGCCGCCCGGTGGTCGGGCTATCCGACGACCATGTCCGCGGCCGGTACGGGAGCGGCACCGCTCCCGCCGTGGCCCTCCGCCACGAACGCCTGCCAGAGCCGGGTGTAGGCCCCGCCCCGGGCGAGCAGTTCGGTGTGCGTGCCGTCCTCGACCACCCGGCCGTGGTCCAGGACCACGACCCGGTCGGCGCGCTCCGCCGTGGTCAGCCGGTGCGCGATGACCAGCGTGGTGCGACCGCCGCTGAGCCGGTCCGCGGCGTGGTTGACCGCCGCCTCGGTGGCCAGGTCGAGGGCCGCGGTGGCCTCGTCCAGCAGCAGGATGTCCGGGTCGACCAGTTCCGCCCGGGCCAGTGCGATCAGCTGGCGCTGGCCCGCCGAGAGGTTGCGTCCCCGGCCCGCGACCTCGTGGTCGTAGCCGCCCGACAGCCGGACGATCATGTCGTGCGCGCCGACCGCCCGGGCCGCCGCCTCCACCTCGGCCGCCGAGGCGCCGGGCCGGCCGTAGGCGATCGCCTCGCGGACCGTCCCGGCGAACAGGTAGGCCTCCTGCGGCACCACGCCGAGCCGGTGCCGGTACTCGGCGAGGTCGTAGCGGGTCAGGTCCACGCCGTCGACCCGCACGGTGCCGGCCGTCGCGTCGTAGAACCGGGCGACCAGCTTGACCAGCGTCGACTTGCCGGCCCCCGTCTCGCCGACCAGCGCCACCGTCTGCCCGGCGGGGATCCGCAGGCTGACGTCGGTGAGCACGTCCGGGGCGCCGTCCGCGCCGCCGTTGTAGGCGAAGCCGACGCGGTCGAACTCGATCTCGCCGCGCAGTCCGGCCGGGACCGGCACCGGGTCGGCGGCCTGGGCGGTGCTGGTGGGGGTGCGCAGCAGTTCGCGGATCCGGCCGAGGCCCACCGCCGCCTGCTGGTAGCCGTCGAACACCTGGGAGAGCTGGTTGACAGGGGCGAAGAACAGGTCGATGTAGAGCAGGTACGCCACCAGCGCGCCGACGGTGAGCGTCCCGGCGTCCACCCGCGACGCGCCGACGATCAGCACCAGCGCGGCGGCGACGCTGGAGAGGAACTGCACGAACGGGAAGTAGAGCGAGATGTAGAGCTGGGCCCGGACGCGGGCGTCCCGGTAGGCCATGCCCCGGGCGACGAAGCGGTCCGTGTTGGTGTCCAGCCGGCGGAACGCCTGGACGATCCGCATGCCGGCCACGTTCTCCTGGAGGTCGGCGTTGACCGTGCTGATGAGGTCCCGGGAGATCTCGTACTGGACCTTGGACTTCCGGCGGAAGACCAGGGTCGCCACCACCAGCAGCGGCAGCACCGCGAAGACCGCCAGGGCGAGTCCGGCGTCGATCACCAGCAGGGCCGCGAGGATGCCGAGGAAGGTCAGCAGGCTGACCACGGCGGTGACCACGCCGGTCTGCAGGAAGGAGGTGAGCGAGTCCAGGTCGGTGGTCATCCGGGTCATGATCCGGCCGGACAGCTCGCGCTCGTAGTAGTCGAGGCCGAGCCGGTTGAGGTGGGCGAAGATCTTGAGCCGGAGCGTGTAGAGCACCCGTTCGCCGGTGCGGCCGCTGACCCGGTTCTCGGCGCTCTGCACCGCCCAGTCCAGCAGGACGACCGCCAGCGCGGCGAGCGAGGCGACGGTGATGCCGGTCATCACGCCCTTGCTGACGCCGTCGTCGATGCCGTGCCGGATCAGGATCGGCAGGACCAGGGCGGCGCCCGCGTCCAGGGCGACCAGCAGCAGCGCGAGGGCGAGCGGTGCGCGGAAGGGGCGCAGCAGGCGGCGGAGGCTGAAGTCGGCGTCTCCGCGCTCGGCCTCGGTGCGGGGGATCGCCGGGGTGTCGGTGGCCGGCGGGAGGGCGGTGACCTTGGCGAGCAGGTCGGGGGCAGCGGTGCGGGCCGCCTTGGCCAGGGCCGGGGTGGGCATCGCGGGGCGCGCGGGCGGCGCGGCGGGCTCCTCCGCCCGAGCGGCCGGGTCCTGTGCCTTCGCCGGGTCCGGTGCGCTCGCCGGATCCTGCGCGTCCGTCGGGTCCGGTGCGTCCGTCGGGTCCGGTGCGCTTGCCGGGTCCGCCGGCTTCGGCGCGGCGGGAGCGCGGCCGGCCTCGGGGTCGGTGATCAGGGCCCGGTACTGGGGACATCGGGCTTCGAGTTCCTCGTGCGTGCCGAGGTCCAGCAGCCGGCCCCGGTCCAGGACGGCGATCCGGTCGGCCAGTTGGAGGGTGGAGCGGCGGTGGGCGATCAGCAGCGTGGTGCGGCCGGCCATGACCGAGCGCAGCGCGTCGTGGATCTCCGCCTCGATCTGCGGGTCGACCGCCGAGGTGGCGTCGTCGAGGAGCAGGATGCGGGGGTCGGTGAGGATCGCCCGGGCCAGGGCTATGCGCTGGCGCTGGCCGCCGGAGAGGGTCAGGCCCTGCTCGCCGACCTTGGTCTCGTAGCCGTCGGGCAGGGCCCGGACGAACTCGTCGGCCTGGGCGGCGCGGGCGGCGGCGACGATCTGCTCGTCGGTGGCGTCGGGGCGCCCGTAGGCGATGTTGGTGCGGACGGTCTCGGAGAAGAGGAAGCTCTCCTCGGGCACGGTGCCGATGGCCGCCCGGACCGAGTCCAGGGTGAGGTCGCGCAGGTCGTGGCCGTAGAGGCGGACGGCGCCGGCGGCCGGGTCGTAGAAGCGCGGCACCAACTGGGCGACGGTGGACTTGCCCGAGCCGGAGGCGCCGACCAGGGCCAGGGTCTCGCCGGGCGCGAGGCGCAGGCTGAGGCCGTGCAGGACGGGCGCCGGGTGCTCGGGGTCGTAGCGGAAGCCGACCTGGTCGAACTCCAGTGCCACCTCGGTGGTGAGCGGGCCGACCACGCGGGGGCCGGGGGCGCCGGCCTGGGCGCCGGCGGCGGGCGCGGTGTCGGGGGCGGCGGTGGAGGCGGGCGAGGGCGCGGCGGCCGGGTCCAGGGCGAGGTCGAGGGTGAGGTCGAGGGTGACGGCGTCCGGGCGCTCCTGGACCAGCGGGCGCTCGTCGATCAGCTGGAGCACGCGCTCGACACCGGCCCGGGCCTGCTGGCCGACCGTGATGACCATGGTCAGCATCCGGACCGGGCCGGTCATCTGGGCGACGTAGGTGGAGAAGGCGACGAAGGTGCCGAGCGAGACCCGGCCGTCGACCGCCAGCCAGCCGCCGAAGGCCAGCACCGCCACCTGGGCGAGCGCGGGGATCGCCTGCATGGCGGGGTTGTAGCGGCTGTTGAGCCGGATCGAGCGGAGCCGGGCCGCGAAGAGGTGGCGCGAGGCCGCCTCCAGCTTGTCCAGCTCCTGCGCCTCCTGGCCGAAGCCCTTGACCACCCGGACGCCGCCGATCGACTCGTCGACCACGCCGGCGACGGCGGCGGCCTCCTGCTGGGCGGCCCAGGTGGAGGGGAAGAGCCGCTTGCGGCTGAGCGTCGAGACCCACCACAGCGCCGGGGCCATGACCAGGGCGACCAGGGTGAGCGGCGGCGAGAGCCAGATCATCACGCCGAGCGACATGGCGAACATGATCAGGTAGCCGGTCATCATCGGGAGCATCGAGAGCAGCCCGTTGACCAGTTGGAGGTCGGAGGTCGCGCGGCCGACGACCTGGCCGGTGTCCAGGCGGTCCTGGCGGTGGCCGTCGAGTCTGCCGAGCGAGCGGAAGAGGTCGGCGCGCAGGTCGTGCTGGACGTCGACGGCCAACTGCCCGCCGTAGTAGCGGCGGACCTGGGTGCAGCCGAACACCACGGCGGCGGCCAGCAGCAGGGCCACCGCCCACGGGGCGAGCGGGCGGGTGTGGGCGGTGATGACGTCGTCGATGATCACCTTGGTGACCAGGGGCACCAGGGCGGTGACGGCCATGCCGAGGAGCGAGGCGCCGAAGGCCAGCAGCACGCTGCGCCGGGAGCGCCAGCAGTAGCCGAGCAGCCGCCGGAGCCAGCCCGCGCCGTCGTCGCCGGCGCCTTCTCCGTGGTGGCCGCGGCCTTTGCCGGTGGTGCTGGTGGTGCCGGTGTCGGTCGTGGGGTCCGGGGCCGGTCGGGCGTGCCCGTCCCCGGGCCCGGCCGGGGTGCCGGTTCGGGTGCCGCTCGGGGAAAGCTCCACCGTAGATCCGTGAGTCTCAGGCATATTTAGGGATGCTAACCATTCCGTCGGGTGGCCGCCATGGAGTTTCAGGCCAGGGCGAGCCGGGGATCCCGGCCCGACGGTGGGGGCAACAGCCCACAACCAGCACTGATTCCCGGCGGACCGGACCGGCGCGCCCGCTACCAGGGTCGCCGACGGGGCCCGGAGCCGCCCACCGCCCACCGGCGCAGGGGGCGGACCACCCTTGGTCCTAGGCCATCCGCCCGAGCGTGCACCGACCCGGGGTCCGCGCGGTTCGGGTCGCTCCCGCCGGCACCCGGACGGCGCAACCGGCCCGGACGGGATCCGGACTCAGGTCCGCGCGTCGGCGCGGGCGGCCCGGGCGGCCCGGGCGGCGATGGTGTCGGCCGCCGCCGAGAAGGCCCCGTGGGCCAGGTCGTGCAGCAGTGCGGCCATCGCGTCACGGGCGAGCCCGGCCCGCTCGTCGCCCTGGGCGGGGTTCGGCCCGTGGCTGTGCGGGGTGGAGTTGATCAGACCGAAGACGGCGTGCACGGACGCCCGGGCAACCGGCTCGGCGGACGGGGCCGCGAGCGACGGGTAGGCCTGGCGGACCACGTCGACCCAGAGTTCCACGTAGGCGCGCTGGAGGCGGCGGACGGTCCGGCGGTCCTCCTCGCGGAGGTTGAGCAGCTCCCGGTCGTGCAGGGTGATCAGGTCGCGGTCGTCCAGCGCGAAGTCGACGTGGCCGCCGATCAGCGCGTCCAGCGCGGCGGCCGGGCCCTCGCTGCCGCCCGCGCGGCGGCGCCCCTCCTCCAACAGGCGCTCGCTGATGCCGACGAGGAGGTCGGCGAGCATCGCGTCCTTGCCGGCGAAGTGCCGGTAGAGGCCGGGGCCGCTGATCCCGACGGCCTTGCCGATCTCGTCCACTCCGACACCCAGGAAGCCCCGGGCCGCGAACAACCGGGCGGCCTCCTTGCGGATCTGGTCGCGGCGCGGGAGCCCGGAGGCGGGTGGGACGTTCGGCATGCGGTCCATCGTAGACAGTGGGGTTATCGGTCGTTAACCTGGGCAACGGAAGTTAACGTTCATTAACGTGTGGGGGTCGCGGGCTCACCAGCCCCGTCGGCCCACCTGCCGCCGAGGGCAAGGGAGCTCTTGGGATGGTCATCTCCACCGCCGGCGCACCCACCGGCATCAACGGCAGCGCGGCGACCGGCACCCCGGGCGCCGCCGCGCCGGCACCCCGGCTCGGCACCGCCGTCGACCCCGGTTCCGAGGCGTACCGGGCGAACACCGCCGCCCACCGGGCCCTGGTCGGCGAGCTGCGCGAGAAGCTCGGCACGGCCGCACTCGGTGGCGGCGCCAAGGCCCGCGCCCGCCACACCGCGCGCGGCAAGCTGCTCCCCCGCGACCGGGTGGACACCCTGCTCGATCCGGCCTCCCCCTTCCTCGAACTGGCCCCGCTGGCGGCCGACGGGATGTACGACGGCGCCGCCCCGGCCGCCGGGGTGATCGCCGGCATCGGCCGGGTCGCCGGGCGAGAGGTGGTCGTGGTCGCCAATGACGCCACCGTCAAGGGCGGCACCTACTACCCGATGACGGTCAGGAAGCACCTGCGCGCCCAGGAGGTCGCGCTGGAGAACCGGCTGCCCTGCGTCTACCTGGTCGACTCCGGTGGCGCCTTCCTCCCGATGCAGGACGAGGTCTTCCCGGACCGCGACCACTTCGGCCGGATCTTCTACAACCAGGCCCGCCTCTCAGCCGCGGGCATCCCGCAGATCGCCGCCGTGCTCGGCTCCTGCACGGCCGGCGGCGCGTACGTCCCGGCGATGAGCGACCAGGCCGTCATCGTCCGCAACCAGGGCACCATCTTCCTCGGCGGGCCTCCGCTGGTGAAGGCGGCGACCGGCGAGGTCGTGACGGCCGAGGAACTCGGCGGCGGCGACCTGCACTCACGGACCTCCGGCGTCACGGACCACCTGGCCGAGGACGACGCCCACGCCCTGTCCATCGTCCGCACCATCGTCGCCGGACTCGGCCCGCGCCCGGCCCGTCCGTGGCCGCTCACCCCGGCCGAGGCACCGGCCGTCGACCCGGCCGGCCTGTACGGGGCCGTGCCGGTCGACCCGCGCACGCCCTACGACGTGCGCGAGGTGATCGCCCGGCTGGTCGACGGCAGCCGGTTCGCCGAATTCAAGGCCGAGTACGGCGCGACCCTGGTGACCGGGTTCGCCCGGATCCACGGCCACCCCGTCGGCATCGTCGCCAACAACGGCGTGCTGTTCGCCGAGTCCGCCCTCAAGGGCGCCCACTTCATCGAGTTGTGCGACCAGCGGGGCATCCCCCTCCTCTTCCTGCAGAACATCACCGGGTTCATGGTCGGCCGCCAGTACGAGGCGGGCGGCATCGCCAAGCACGGCGCCAAGATGGTCAACGCCGTCGCCTGCACCCGCGTCCCGAAGCTGACGATGGTGATCGGCGGCTCGTACGGAGCCGGCAACTACTCGATGTGCGGCCGGGCCTACTCACCCCGCTTCCTGTGGATGTGGCCGAACGCCAAGATCTCCGTGATGGGCGGCGAGCAGGCCGCGTCGGTGCTGGCCACCGTCCGCCGCGACCAGTTGGAGGCGCACGGCGAGCAGTGGCCCGCCGAGGCGGAGGAGGAGTTCAAGCGCCCCGTGCGCGAGCAGTACGAACGCCAGGGCAACGCCTACTACGCCACCGCCCGGCTCTGGGACGACGGTGTGATCGACCCGATGGACACCCGGACCGTGCTCGGCCTGGCGCTCACCGCCTGCGCCAACGCCCCGCTCCCGGCGCCCGGACCGTTCGGCGTCTTCCGCATGTAGCGCCCCTCCCGCGGGCGGCGGCCCACCCGCTCCGCCGCCTCCCCGGTGCCCGGCACCCACCCGGTGTCACCACCTCCTTCGTACGGCTCCCCTCGACCCGGAGGAACGCCTCCCATGTTCGACACAGTTCTGGTCGCCAACCGCGGCGAGATCGCCGTCCGGGTGATCCGCACCCTGCGGCGGCTCGGCGTGCGCTCGGTCGCCGTGTTCAGCGACGCCGACGCCGACGCGCCGCACGTCCGCGAGGCCGACGTCGCGGTCCGGCTCGGCCCGGCCGACCGCAGCGACAGCTCCGCCGCCGAGACCTACCTGCGGACCGACCAGCTCCTCGCCGCTGCCCGCCGCACCGGCGCCCAGGCCGTCCACCCCGGCTACGGCTTCCTCGCCGAGAACGCCTCCTTCGCCCGCGCCTGCGCCGACGCCGGCCTCGTCTTCATCGGACCTCCTCCCGCCGCGGTCGAACTGATGGGTGACAAGATCAACGCCAAGGAGGCCGTACGGGCCGCCGGCGTTCCGGTGGTTCCGGGCAGCCAGGCCACCGCCCCCACCGACGCGGAACTCGTCGCGGCCGCCGAGGTGATCGGCTACCCCGTGCTGCTCAAGCCGTCCGCCGGCGGCGGCGGCAAGGGCATGCGCCTGGTCCGCGACCCGGCCGACCTGCCGACCGAGATCGCCGCGGCCCGGCGCGTCGCCCGCACCGCCTTCGGCGACGACACCCTGCTGCTGGAGCGCTGGATCGACCGGCCGCGCCACATCGAGGTCCAGGTGCTGGCCGACGCCCACGGCACCACCGTCCACCTCGGCGAGCGCGAGTGCAGCCTGCAGCGTCGCCACCAGAAGCTGATCGAAGAGGCTCCCTCCGTTCTGCTCAACGCCGCGACCCGTGCGGCGATGGGCGCCGCGGCCGTCCGCGCCGCCGAGTCCTGCGGCTACACCGGCGCCGGCACCGTGGAGTTCATCGTCCCCGGCATCGGCCCGGCCTCCCCCGACACCGACGAGGGTGTGCGGGACTTCTTCTTCATGGAGATGAACACCCGTCTCCAGGTGGAACACCCCGTCACCGAACTCGCCGTCGCCGTGGCCGCACCCCGCCCACAGGGTTCGTCCACGTCAGGTTCGGCCACCGGTGCCCCGGCCACCGCCGCGTCCGCCGAGCCCGGCCCGGCCGCCGGCCGGCCCCGGCGGCTGGACCTGGTCGAGTGGCAGCTGCGGATCGCCGCCGGCGAGCCCCTCTCCTTCGCCCAGTCCGACATCTCCTTCCAGGGCCACGCCATCGAGGCCCGTATCTGCGCCGAGGACCCGGAACGCGACTTCCTGCCCACCGGCGGACGCATCCTGCTCCTCGACGAGCCGCGGGGCGAAGGCATCCGGGTGGACTCCGGGGTCGCCCCCGGCACCGTGATCACCAGCTCCTACGACCCCATGCTCGCCAAGGTCATCGCCTACGGACCCGACCGGCCGACCGCGCTGCGGCGCCTGCGCGCCGCGCTGGCCGACACCCGGATCCTCGGCGTCACCACCAACACCGGCTTCCTGCGGCGACTCCTCGCCCACCCCGAGGTCGCCGCCGGCCGGCTCGACACCGGCCTGGTCGAGCAGACGGCGCAGCAGCAGCCCGGGCTGCTCGCCTCGCCGTACTCCCCGGCCGCCGGAACCACGCCGGCCGCCACGACCTCCGACTCCCTGCCGCCGGAGCCGCCGGCTCCCGTCCACCTCCTCTACTACGCGGCCGCGCTCGCGCGGCACCTGGACCTCACCCCGGCCGCCGACCCCGACGGCTGGACCGACCCGTTCTCCCTTCCCTCCGGCTGGCGCCTGGGCGGCGACCCGGCCTGGACCACCCACCGACTCCGTACCCCCGGCCAGGATCCGGTGTCGGTGCGCATCCGTTCGATCACTGCGGGCAACGTAACGGACGCCACTGACAATCCTGCCGGCCCCGCCCTCGAGGTCGAGATCCGGCTCGCCGACGGACCGGTCCACCGGGCCCGGGCCGGCCGCTCCGGCGACCGGCTCCACCTGACCGTCGACGGCCTGCGCACGAGCTTCGCCCTCGCCGCCGACGGCCCCGCCGCACCCGCCGCCGGCCCGGTGACCTGGCTCGGCGTCGAGGGCGACGCCTGGCCGGTGCACACCCACGACGCGGTCGGCGAGAGCGCCGCCGCCGGCGCCGCCCACCACGGCGCCCTGACCGCGCCGATGCCGGGAACCGTCACGGTCGTGAAGACCACGGCCGGGGAGGCGGTCCGCAAGGGCCAGCCCCTGCTCGTCCTGGAGGCCATGAAGATGGAACACGTGATCGCCGCCCCGCACGACGGCACGGTGAGCGAGCTGCGGGCCGTCGCCGGCGCCACCGTGGCGATGGAGGAACTGCTGGTCGTGGTGACGCCCGACGAGGCCGACGAGGCCCCCGCGGCCACCCTGGCCCAGGCGCCCGCGGCGGTGCGGTCGTGACCGCCCCCGAGCCGGGGGGCGCCGGCCCGGCCCGCGAACCGGACGCCCTCGACCTGGGCCTGCCGGACCCGGTCCGCTCCCCCGGCCTGCCCGAGGAGGTGCGGATCCACGAGGTCGGCCCGCGCGACGGCCTGCAGAACGAGGGCGCGCTCGTCCCCGTCGAGGTCAAGGCCGAGTTCATCGCCCGGCTCGCGGCGGCCGGCCTGCGCACCGTCGAGGCCACCAGCTTCGTTCACCCGAAATGGGTACCGCAGCTCGCCGACGCCGAGGAACTGATGCCCCGGCTCGCCGGCCTGCCGGGCCGCCACCCGGGCCTGCGGCTGCCGGTACTGGTGCCCAACGAGCGCGGCCTGGACCGCGCACTGGCCCACCACGCCGGCGACGTCGCGGTGTTCGCCAGCGCCACCGAGACCTTCGCCCGCCGCAACCTCAACCGCTCGGCGGACGAGGCGATGGCGATGTTCCGCCCCGTGGTGGCGCGGGCCGCGGCGGCCGGGATCCCGGTCCGCGGCTACCTGTCGATGTGCTTCGGCGACCCCTGGGAGGGCCCGGTCCCGGTCGCCCAGGTGGTCCGCTTCGGGGTGGAGCTGCTGGAGATGGGCTGCGCCGAGCTGAGCCTCGGCGACACCATCGGTGTGGCCACCCCCGGCCAGGTGACCGCCCTGCTCGACGGGTTCGCCGCGGCGGGGGTGCCGGCCGGCCGGCTCGCCGTGCACTTCCATGACACCTACGGCCAGGCGCTCAGCAACACCCTGGCGGCGCTGCGCTCCGGTGTCACCACCGTGGACGCCTCGGCCGGCGGGCTGGGCGGCTGCCCCTACGCCAAGAGCGCCACCGGCAACCTGGCCACCGAGGACCTGGTGTGGATGCTGCACGGACTCGGCATCCGGACCGGCGTCGACCTGCGCGCCCTGGTCGCCACCAGCGGTTGGATGGCACGACGGCTCGGCCGCCCGAGCCCCTCCCGCACGGTCCAGGCCCTGCTCGGCGGCGCCCCCGCCGGCTCGCCGGACTGACCCGCTCCGACCGTCGCGCGCGCCGACCGGCTCCCGCGCGTCCGCCCGCCCACCACGCCGCCCGCCCGTCACACCAGCACGGCGGCGGTCGTCCCGAACCACGCCCGCGCCCACCGGCGGGGCCCCAGGAGGATCACCATGCTCGACCACCGGCTGAACCCCGAGCACGAGGAACTGCGGCGCACCGTGGCCGAATTCGCCCAGGACGTGGTCGCGCCGAAGATCGGCGAGTACTACGAGCAGGGCGAGTTCCCCTACGAGATCGTGCGGGAGATGGGGCGGATGGGCCTGTTCGGTCTGCCGTTCCCGGAGGAGTACGGCGGCATGGGCGGCGACTACTTCGCGCTCGGCCTGGCGCTGGAGGAGCTGGCCCGGGTCGACTCCTCGGTCGCGATCACCCTGGAGGCGGCGGTCTCGCTCGGCGCGATGCCCGTCTACCGCTTCGGCACCGAGGAGCAGAAGCGCGAGTGGCTGCCCCGGCTGACCTCGGGCGAACTGCTCGGCGCATTCGGCCTGACCGAGCCCGAGGGCGGCTCGGACGCCGGGGCGACCCGCACCACCGCGCGGTACGACGAGGCCACCGACGAGTGGGTGATCAACGGCACCAAGTGCTTCATCACCAACTCCGGCACCGACATCACGGGTCTGGTCACCGTCACCGCACTCACGGAACCGATCGCTCGTTCGAGTGAAGAGGGCGAATTCTCCTCGCCACGGCGGGAAATCTCCTCCATCATCGTGCCCACCGGGACCCCCGGGTTCCAGGTGTCGAAGAAGTACTCGAAGGTCGGATGGAACGCATCCGACACCCGCGAACTGTCCTTTACCGACTGCCGCGTCCCCGCGGCCAACCTGCTGGGCGAGCGAGGCCGCGGCTACGCCCAGTTCCTGCGGATCCTCGACGAGGGCCGCATCGCGATCGCCGCCCTGGCCACCGGCCTGGCCCAGGGCTGCGTCGACCAGTCCGTCTCGTACGCCGCTACGCGCCGCGCCTTCGGTCGGCCGATCGGCGCCAACCAGGCCATCCAGTTCAAGCTCGCCGACATGGAGATGCGCGCCCACACCGCCCGCCTCGCCTGGCGGGACGCCGCGTCCCGGCTGCTGCACTCGGAACCGTTCAAGAAGGAGGCCGCGATCGCCAAGCTGTACTCGTCGGAGGCCGCCGTCGACAACGCCCGCGAGGCGACCCAGATCCACGGCGGGTACGGCTTCATGAACGAATTCCCGGTCGCCCGCTTCTGGCGGGACTGCAAGATCCTGGAAATCGGTGAGGGCACCTCGGAGGTCCAGCGGATGCTCATCGCGCGAGAGCTCGGCGTCACCTCCTGAGGCTGCCGCAGGCCCCGCCTGCCCGACCCAACCCACCCAACCCGCCCTGTCCTCCGGTCCGCCCTGACCGGCGGACAGGGCGGGGCGATCACGAGGAGAGAGGAGTCACCCGAGGCCGCCCGAGTCGATCTGGTCGTAGCGGGTCAGCGCGAGTTCGAACGCCGTCGGCTCCACCCTGACGGCGCCGTCGAACGGGCCGCTGAGCTGGAACACCAGACTGACCGCGAACGCCACCGAGGCACCCACGAACCCCATCAGCACCAGGTTGCGGCCCGTAGCGGTCAGCCCGACCACCGGCGGCGTCGCCAGTACGAACACCGCCCCCACCACCAGACCTCCCAGGACCAGCGTCGGCACCTGCGCGCGAATGTCGGCCAGCCGGGCGTTCCGCCGCGCGTAGACGTCCGTCAGACTCCTCAACACATCGGCCTTGGCGGCGAGTTCGGACGCGTTCTGGCTCCGCACCGCGTCCACGGAAGTCCGGATCCGGTCGGCCGCCGCCCAGGCCTCGGCGCTGCCGTGCCCACGCCCCATCTGCTCCCACTCGTCCGTGATCACCTGGTGGGTGTAGTCGCGTACGTGCTGCTGCACCACCGGGCGGTCCGGGACGGGCAGCAGCCGCGCCGACCAGTACACCTCGGTGAGAGCCCGGGACTCCTCGTAGGTGTGCTGGCGGGCGGTGTTCAGCTGCTGCCACGAACCGGCGATGGCGAAGCCGGTGAAGAGGGCGAAGAAACCGAGCACCGCCGCGCCCGCGAAGCCGATCGCGGACGGGTTGGTCGCACCCTCGCGGGAACCGCGGGACCGGCCGACCAGTGCACCGATGGACAGGGCGAGCGCTGCGCCGGCCAGCGCCGCCACGACATTGACCCACATCTACCGACCACTCCCCCGACGTTCACTCGCCACCGCCACCACCGCCACCAGGCCCCTCTCTCCGACGCTGCCGCACCGACATCGCGGCGGCCAATACGACAAGAACGGGAAGCACGATCGCCAACAGCAGCATCAGCACCTCGTCGGTGCCCCAGTCGTCGTCCCAGTCGAACGGTGTGTCGTCCGGGCTCTGAGCGGCCCCGGCCTCGCTCCCGTTCGGGTTCGGACTTCCGGACTGGCCCGGCTGCTCCGGCCCCGTGGGGCCGGAGCCGGAGCCCGAGCCGGTACCAGGGCCGGAACCGGCAGTGGCACCCGCACCACCACCCGACGCGCCACCTGCGGCGACTCCCTGGGCCGCCGCACCGGCTCCGGCCGCGCCCGCTCCGGCTGCTCCGGCAGCTGCCCCGGCGGCACCTCCGGCCGCTGCTGCCGCTCCGGCGCCTGCTGCTCCGGCGGAAGCGGCGGCAGCGGCGGCTGCTGCTCCGGCCGCACCAGCAGCTCCGGTGGCTCCCACCGCCTGGAACGGGCTCGCGGGCAGCCCGAAGATGGTGGTGCCCGGACGGAAGGGCACCGCGGACCCTGCCGCAGCGGCTGCGGCTGCGGCGGCGGCTGCTGCTGCCGCAGCGGCAGCCGTGCCCGGTGCAGGGGCGGCCTGCCCGGCGGTGGCCACACCGGGGGGCGCGGCTGCGGCGGCACCGGGGGCCGCAGGGTTGGGTGGTGGCGCATTGGCACCGGCCGCACCGGCTGCTCCGGGTCCGGCGGCCGCACCCGGGGCGGCGCCCGGTGGCGCACCGGCGGGGTTGACCGCTCCGCCGGCCGCCCCGGCCGGAGCCGCCGCGGCGGGGGCAGGGGCAGGGCCCTCACCCTCGTAGTCGCCGGGGGCCTCGGCAGCGACCGGCCGGGGTGGCAGCGGGCGGCCGTCCTGGCCGACCGCGCCGTCGACCGCCAGGCCCTCGGCCCTCGCCACGGCGGTGTGCCGGCCGGGCACGGCCTCCCCGGAGGCGGTGCAGTCCAGCGGGCGGCCGAGCTCCAGCAGCCCGCCGGCGGACTGTCCGGTACAGCTGACCGGGCCCACCCCGGGGAGGTGGTCCACCACACTGACCGCACTGATCGGCGAATCCCCGACGGCCTCCACCCGGTACCGCAGCCGGACGTCGCCGCCGACCACCATCGGCAGCGCCCATCGACCGGACGATGCCGGCTGTCCGCCGAGGAACGGAGCACCACCAGCAGTCACTTGACCCGCCATCACGCTTCGGCGCGCGGCCCGGGCGGCACGGGCCACCACGCCCGAGCCCGTCGGGACGCCGACCCGGGTCAGGGTGATCCCGGCGGCCAGCCCCTGGTAGCCGGCCGCCCCGGTCGCCACGGCCTTCGGCATGCCCTTGGGGGCGGTGGCCTCGACGCGGACCTCAGTCCGCTGCCGTCCGCTCCGGGCCGGCAGGGTGGCCGGGCACTCGACCACTCCCAGCGGCGGCAGTACGAAGGGCTGCCCGCTTCCACAGACCAGCGCCGCCCCGGAGACCTGGGCGTCCGTGACGGTCGTGACGGTGAGCGGGTACTCGGCCTGGTTCGTCAACCGGTAGACGCGGAGCAGCTGTTCGTCGGCGCGGACCCGGACGTCGACACCGGTCGCGCCGTTGGTGCGGACTTCCAGCCGGACCGCTCCCCTGGCCTCGCCGCCCGCCGGGTGGACCGTCGGCGACCGGGGAACGTCGGCGCGCCCGGCCGTGGCCGGGGCGAGGAGAAGCGCGGGAAGGAGGGTGAGAAGGAGGGCCGGGAAGACGGTGGCACGGCGGAACGGACGGCTCGGGGAACAACGCGGGGAACGGTGTGGGGAACGACTCGGCGGCGAGGCTGGCCCAACGATCACCGTGCCATTCTTCGCCGCACCCGCACGGCGGAGCGGGGCGGCACCGCGCGCCGTCGGCGTGGATGACACGGACGGCCCACACCGCCCCGACCGCCCGCGCCGCGGGCACGGGGCGGCGCGGGCACCGGACCGGACGTCAGGGGATCACGATCACCGGGCGATTGGCCCGGCGGGCGAGGCGGCCGGAGACCGACCCGAACATCTTGCCGAGCAGGCCGTGCGTCGTGCCGACGACGATCGCATCGGCGGCGAACTCGCGGCCGACCTCCTCGATCTCGTGGCAGATGTCGCCGCCCCGCTCGACCAGGATCCAGGGCACCCCGGCGAGGAAGTCCGCGCAGGCGAGCTCCAGGCCGAGCACCTCCGTCCGGTGGTCGGGGAGGTCGACGAAGACCGGCGGTTCGCAGCCGGCCCAGACGGTGGCGGGCAGGCGGTTGGCCACGTGCACGATCACCAGGCCGCACTGGGAGCGGCGGGCCATGCCGACCGCGTAGGCGAGGGCGCGCTCGCTGGACAGCGAGCCGTCGAAGCCCACCACCACGCCGTGCTGGAAGGCCGGGTCGCAGGGCTTGGCGCGCGCCTCGCGGACCGCCGGCTCGCCGGTCGCACCGGGCGGGCCGGAGGTGCTCGGACGCTCGGCGCCCGGTCCCGGCCGGCCGGTCACCGGGGGCTCCGCAGCGTCGGACCGACGGCCGTCCCGGTGGTCGTCCCGCCGGTCGTCACGGCGCTGGCGGGAGCCTGCACCCGGGCGGCCCCGGCGCGCGAGATAGCGAAGGGGGCGGGTGAAGCCACCGCCCCGGGCGTCCTCGCCCGGTTCCACCGGTCGGGAGGGCTCAGAACCAGCCATGGCACAAGGCTCTTCGAAGGAGGTGGGCCGACAGGAGAGGACAACGCTGCCCGGGCGGCAGGCCCGCACACGGGAAGACGTCGGTCTGCGCCGAGCACCACCGTTGGTGACCTGTTCCTTTCAGAATACGACGGGCCGGACACGCAGCCCAGCCGCGCGGCCTCGGGGGCGGCACTCTTCCCGCGAACGAGGGATGCGCGCGCCGGCGGCGGTGCGCCCTCGCTCGGGCGCGAGGCGCCCCTCCGGCGAAGGAGGTTCCCTGGAGCTTGACTGAGCGGACCGGGCGGCGCAACAGGCTTCAGGGACACCGTGACCGGACTGTCATGGATCGATGACGATCCGTTGCGACCGGTCACCGGGCAGTGAAAGCCGGTGAAAGGAGGGGTGAAGCGGGCCGCGGGCGGCTGGTGTGGCACGGGTCCGGCGCCCGTTTCAGCCAAGGGGCACCGGTTCGGGACGCCGTCTGGCATTTGCCAGGTGCATAGGCGCGGCCGCTGGCACCATGCTCGACATGCCCCTGCTCCTGCTCGACCTCGACAACACGCTGCTCCCCAGGGACGCCGCATTCCGGGCCTGGGCTCAGGATTTTCTGACCGAACGGGCGCTGCCGCCCGGCGACGTCGACTGGCTCGTCACCATCGACGGCGGCGGCTACGTACCGCGCAGCACCGTACTGTCCGCCGCCCGCCGCCGCTACGGCCTCGACGAGTCGCTCGACCGGTTGCTCACCCACTACCGGCACGGCATCAACTCCTACATCCACTGCCCGGCCCGCAACATCGACGCGCTGCGCGCGGCGCGCGCCGCCGGGTGGACGCTCGGCATCGTCAGCAACGGCAGCACCGGTCCCCAGCTGGAGAAGATCCGGCGCACCGGCCTCGGGCCGATGGTCGACGGCTGGGTGATCTCCGAGGAGGCCGACTGCGTCAAGCCGGACCCGCTGATCTTCGAGATCGCGGCGCAGCGCTGCGGCATCGCGCCGACCGGGGACTGGGCCACGCACACCTGGATGATCGGAGATCACGCTCCCGCCGACATCGCCGGCGCCGCGCTGACGGGGCTGCGGAGCGTCTGGCTGCACCACGGCCGGCCGTGGGCCGAGCCCGCCTACCGGCCGACGCTCAAGGCGGCCGGTCTGCCGGAGGCCGTCGGGCAGGTGCTGGCCGACCGCGATGTCCCGGCGCCCCGTCCGGAGGCGCTCGCCGGAATCGTCGGCGGCGTCGCGGTCTCGTGCGCGGCGGCTGCGCCGGGAACGGGCGGTGTGGGTGCACCGCGGGCCCGCGAGCGCGGGCGCGCCGGTATCCGGGCGGCGGCGGCCCCGATGGTGATCGGCGGGCCGGGCGCGAGCGTGGCGTAGTCCGCACCCGAGGCGCAGCGGCGCGTGGCGGCGCGTGGCGGCGCGGAGCAGCGCGCGCGACGGCGCGCCGCTCCGGCCGCCCGCCCTCTGACGATCGGCGCGCGCTTTCAACCGTGCACGCGGCGGGCAGTGCTTCATCCGCTCCAGGGACCGGACAGGCTGTCTCAAATCGGTCCGGCGGGTTTGCCGAGGACACGGCCGTCCGCTCCGCACCGCCCGACCCGGGCGAGACCAAGAACGAGGGCGAGGTGTCCACGACCCGCGCCCGCCCACCCGTCCCACCCGTCCCACCCGCCGAACGGCTGAACGGCTGGACGGCTGCGGCGGGGACCCCGCCGGCAGGCCGAGCGGCTCACCCGCCGTCAGCAGATCGGCGCCACAGGGCGGTCGGAGCGCGACCACCGGCCCGCGGATCGAATCGAGGCCGTTCGCCGCGCAACCCTACGGCCGCGATCGGCGTCGTCAGTTCCGTTGCCGCCACCGCCGGTTCGTGCACCGCGAGGGCGTCACGGCGTGAAGGTCCGCCGTCCGGGCCGGCCTGGCCGGCGGCCCGCGAAGTCGCCGTTGGCCTGTTCGAGCCGGCCGGAGATCTCCACCGGCGAACGCCCGCACGGCCCCTCGACCGCCGTTCCGCGGCTCCGGCACTGGCCGGATGAAGCCTGGGAGGCGCACGGCAAGCAGCCGTGCGCCCCTCTTGTGCACCGCCTATTTTCGGTCAATCTCATGCGGCTCCCCCACCCTTGGGCATATCCGCAGCCCAGGCGCACCGGCCGGGCGCGCCGGAGCCGGACGCCCCAGGACCCGTCCCGCGACAACCAGCCACCGTTGCACCGACCCTCTTCCCAGAAGGGTCGACGGGTGCCACGCTTCGTGATCGAATGCATCACGCCAAATTGCCATGTCGACATAGCGTCGGATGGTGAACTTGTCACAACGGCAACGGTCCACCCGATAGATTCGATCTTGGCCAGCAGTGCCGCACCACCACACCACACCACCGAGGGGGCTTGAGCGCCTTGAGCAGGGTGAGCAGGAGCGACGCGGGTCCTGACAGCGGCCAGGCCGCGACCGGCATCGCGGGTCGTTCCGCGAGAAGCACCGTCTCCCAGGCCTCCACCGCCAACACCCGTCACTCCGGCACCGCCTCGTACCCCTCCTACTCCCCTGCGGCCCCGTCCGTCCCGGGAGGCCCTTCCGTCCCGGGCGCACCAGCCGGTTCCGGTGCCCCGGCGGCCGCGGGCACCCCGTCCTTCCCGGCCACCCCGGAGCACGGCGGACGCCCCGTCAGCCGACCGTCCGTCAGCCATCCGGGCGGGTACGGAGGCGGCCCGGACGGCCGGGCCGGGGCGTCGGTTACCGGCCATTCCGGCGGGTACCCCGGTGGCCACAGCGGGCCGGAGAGCGGCTTCACGGCCTTCGCCGCCGCCCCGTCCAGCACGTCCTTCGCCCCGGGGTCTCCCGGCGGCGGCTTCGGCCCGGCCCTCCCCGGCCTGTCCGGCCCCGGCCCCTCGGCCGGCGGGCTCCCCGCCGGACCGCTCGGCCTCGGCGCCGCCGGACACGGCGGCGGCCACGGCCCGTCGGTGCACGGCCCCGGCGGCCAAGGTGCTCCAGGCGGCCCCGGTGGCCCCAGTGGCCACGGCGGTTCCGCCGGCCTCAACGGCTCCTCGGCACCCGCGATGGCCGCAGCCCCCCGCAAACTCTCCGGCCGCCGCCGCCGCGAGACCGTCGCCGTGCTGATCTTCGGCGGCGCACCGATCTTCGAGAGCTCGATCCCGCTCTCGGTCTTCGGCGTCGACCGCCAGGACGCCGGGGTGCCGCGCTACCGCCTGCTGGTCTGCGCCGGCGAGGAGGGCCCGCTCGCCACCACCGGCGGCCTCACCCTCTCCGCCCCGTACGGGCTGGAGGCGCTGGCCCGGGCCGGCACCATCGTCGTCCCGGCCTGGCGCTCGATCTCGCAGCCGCCGCCCGTCGAGGCGATCACCGCGCTGCGCAAGGCGCACCACGAGGGCGCGCGGATCATCGGCCTGTGCACCGGCGCGTTCGTCCTCGCCGCCGCCGGCCTGCTGGACGGCCGCCCGGCGACCACGCACTGGATGTACGCGCCGACCCTGGCCAAGCGCTACCCGCGGGTGCACGTCGACCCGCGCGAGCTGTTCGTCGACGACGGCGACGTGCTCACCTCGGCCGGCACCGCCGCCGGGATCGACCTCTGCCTGCACGTGGTCCGCAGCGACCACGGCGCCGAGGCGGCCAACGCGCTCGCCCGCCGGCTGGTGGTGCCGAGCCGGCGCAGCGGCGGCGGACAGGCCCAGTACATCGATCAGTCTTTACCTGAGGAGATCGGCAACGACCCGCTCGCCGAGGTCGTGACCTGGGCCCTGGAGAACCTCAACCAGCAGTTCGACGTCGAGGTGCTGGCGGCCCGCGCCTACATGAGCCGGCGGACCTTCGACCGGCGGTTCCGCACGCTCACCGGCAGTGCCCCGCTGCAGTGGCTGATCACCCAGCGGGTGCTCCAGGCGCAGCGGCTGCTGGAGACCTCGGAACTGTCGGTGGACGACGTCGCGCGCCGCTGCGGCTTCCGGTCGCCGGTGGCGCTGCGCGGGCACTTCCGCCGCCAGCTCGGGGTCTCGCCGGCCGCGTACCGGACGAGCTACCGGGCCCGGCGGCCCGGGGCGTCCGCTCCGGTGTCGTCCTCTCCGGTGGGCGGCGACCTGCGGACGGCCGGGGCGGTTCCGTCGCCGGCCGCGGCCGGCCCGATGGGCGGGTCCGCCCCGGGCCAGCACGGCGGGCACGGGCCGGCCGGCGCCCCCGGGTTCCCGGGCGGGCCCGGCACCGCGCACCCCGGCCAGCACGGGCAGCCGTCCGGGCCGGGCGTCCACGCGCGGGCCGGGCAGCCGTACCCGCACCAGGCGGCCGGGCACCAGGCGCACCCCGGGCAGCCGGGGTCGGGCCGCGGTCCGGCGCGTCCGCCGCTGGTTCCGGCGCAGCCGGGGCCGGGCGCGGGCCGTCCGCCGAGGACCGCGGAGCACGCCGCCGCCGAGGACGGGGTCCCGCAGCCGGGCGCTCGCGGCCAGGGCCAGGGGCACCGGAGCGCGGCCGAACGGTCGCAGGACGGGTCTGCGGAGGCCCGGGCCCGGCAGGCCCGGGCGGGTCAGCTCCGTCCGCCGGGCGTCCGGGCCACCGCGGCCGAGGCCCGGGATCCCCGGGAGGTGCGGCCCGGCCGGGACGCCCGCCCGGCGCACCCCGCCGGCCACCCCGGCCGCGAGGTGCGGGAGGCCCGGGAGGTGCGCGACGCCCGGGAGACCGAGGGCCACCCCCAGGACCAGCACGGGTCCGAGGGCCGCGCCCCGGCGCCGCGCTCGGCTCCGTCGGTGCCCGCGGCGCGGGATCGCGCCGTAGGGTGAGTGGCGTGAATGACCGTTTGGTATGGATCGACTGTGAAATGACAGGCCTCGACCTCGACCGGGACGCCCTGGTCGAGGTCGCGGCGCTGGTGACGGACTCGGAGCTGAACATCCTCGGCGAGGGTGTGGACGTCATCATCCGCCCGCCCGCCGAGGCGCTGGCGAACATGCCCGAGGTGGTGCGGGAGATGCACACCGCCTCCGGGCTGCTGGAGGAGCTGGAGCACGGGGTCACGCTGGCCGAGGCGGAGGCGATGGTCCTCGCGTACGTGCGCGAGCACGTGCCGGAGGCCGGGCGCACGCCGCTGTGCGGGAACTCGGTGGCCACCGACCGCGGGTTCCTGAGCCGGGACATGCCCGCGCTGGAGAGCCACCTGCACTACCGGATCGTGGACGTCTCCTCGATCAAGGAGCTGGCCCGGCGCTGGTACCCGAAGGCGTACTACAACAGCCCCCCGAAGGGCGGGAACCACCGCGCGCTCGCCGACATCCGCGAGAGCATCGACGAACTGCGCTACTACCGCGAGGCGGTGTTCGTCGCACAGCCGGGCCCGGACACCGACACCGCGCGCGCGATCGCCGAGAAGTACCAGGCGCCGGCGGGCTGAGCCCCGGGGCGGCGGAGGGTGCTCGCGCCGGGGAACGGAAACCCTGGCGCGAGCACCCTCCCGGATCCTGTAGAGTTCTTCTTGTCGGAGCGGGAACGCCGAAGAGCGGGAACGGTCCGGACAGATGGTGGGTGTAGCTCAGTTGGTAGAGCACCTGGTTGTGGTCCAGGTGGCCGCGGGTTCGAGTCCCGTCACTCACCCCATCGCCCCGAGGGGCCGGTCTCGTCAAGGGACCGGCCCCTCGGGCTTTTTCGCGTTCCCTCACATCGGCGGCGACCGGGCGGGGGTGGTGCGGCGTGCGTCGCACCGTGGTCCGCGTCTCATTCCTTTCCCCGGCCACGGGTCTGCCGCCAGAAGCTACCGGCTAGTAACGTTGCCGCCATGACCACTGCTTCGATCGGCCAGCTGCTCGACTCCACCGTCCCGATGGCCCGGACCCTCAGGCTCGAGTATCTGGAGACCACCCCGGAGCGCGCCGTGCTCCGGCTGCCCGACCAGCCCGAGTACCACAACCACGTGGGCGGCCCGCACGCCGGCGCGATGTTCACCCTCGCCGAGTCGGCCAGCGGCTGCATCGTGCTGGGCGCCTTCGGCGACCAGCTCTCCCGCGCGGTGCCGCTCGCGGTGAGCGCCGAGATCGCCTACAAGAAGCTCGCCATGGGCGCCGTCACGGCCACCGCCGTGCTCGGCCGGCCGGCCGCCGACATCGTCGCCGAGCTCGACCGGGGCGAGCGCCCGGAGTTCCCGGTGACCGTCGAGATCACCCGGGCCGACGGCGCGGTGACCGGCGTCATGACGGTCGTCTGGACGCTGCGCCCCAACTCCTGAGCGGGGCACGGCGGACGGTCCGTGGGGGCCGTCCGTGACGACCGTCCGTGTCCTCACGGTCCGCCCGCTCGTTCTCGATTCACGTGCGAGCCAATCACGCGACCAGGGGCCCGGATCCCGTCCGACGGACCGTCGGCGGCGGATGGCGAGCGGCCCGGCGGACGGTCCGGCGAGCGGTCCGGCGGTGGCTGCCCCGGCCACGGGCCGTCGCGGCGGGCGGGGCGCTGCTCGCCCAGCTCTGGGGGTTCGGCGCCCCTCTCTCCTGCGCGGCCGGGGCCGAAGGCCTCCCGGAGCCGGCCGACCGGACCGTCGGCCGGGCGCTCACCGACGGCGCGGCCGCGCCCGGGAACCCGGCCGGTCAGCCCGGGCCGGGCCCGTCCGGCGGGCTGCTGAACGGTTTGGCGGGCGCCGTCCCGGGGGTCGCGGCGGACGTCCTCGTGCTGGAACTGGACGCTGCGACCGGCTCGATCGGCGGCGCGCTCCAGGAGGTGATCAGGGCCGGCGGCCTCCCGCTGCCGGGGCAGCGCGCCGCCGTGCCGGACGCGTTCGCGATCGCCTCCGGGCTGCTCGGCGCCGCGCCCGCCCAGGTCCGCCCGGCCGAGGCGCGCGCGACCCGCGGCGAGGCGCCCGACGGGCCGTCGGGCCCCTCCGCCCGGCCCGGCGGCAGCCGTCCTTCCCGGCCGGACGGCACCCCGCACGGCCCCTCCGCCCCACCGCCGGCCCCCGCCGCTCCGGGCCTCGCCCCGCACCTCGCGGGCGCGCACCGCGCCGCCGCCGCAGCCGGCGGGAGCGGGCGGCCGGACGGACGGGAGCACCGGCCCACCGTGCCCGGCGTCCCGGCGCTCGACCCGCCGGTGACGCTCCCCGGGACCGCGACCAGGACGGCCGCCGTCACCGTCGCCCACGACACCACCGGCACCGCGACCGCCGTCCTCGCCCCCATCACGGCCGGGCTGCTGCTGACCGGCGCCGCGATGTACAAGCACCGGGGCCTGCCGAAGGGCCACTGAGCGGGGCCGGCCCCTGGGACGCTCCGCCGGACGCCGCCCGGCCCGCCCTCCGGGCGGACGACGGGGGTTCGAGGGCGGGGGTTCGAGGATGGGGGTTCGGGCGCGATGAGTGGGCCGCAGGCCGGTCCACACACGCGTGCGTCGCACGGCGGAGGTGGGGACACCTCCCGGCCGAAGGCCGGGGGCGCGGCGCCCGGCAGACGGGGGTCTGCATGCGGGCCCTAGGCGGCGGGAGAGGCCAAGTCCATGGTGAGAAAAGGCAGTTCCCGGCCGGGGATGGAACCGGAGGGGGCCGTGCCGGTGCGGACGGCGCCCATGGCCCGGTAGAAGGGTTCGGCGTTGGGGTCGGCCTCGACGGTGATCCGGTCGAAGCCGAGGGCCGTGGCCTCGGCCCGCAGGTGCTCCACCAGGCGGCGGCCGATGCCGCTGCCGATGGCGGCGGGTTCGACGAACAGCATGCCCAGCGCGCCCTGCGGGGGCGCTCCGGTGAGGGTGATGAAGCCCAGCACCCGGCCGTCGTCGTCCTCGGCGACGGCCGTGCGGTCGGACTCGATGCGCCCGGGGTCGAGGGTGAGTTCGGCCCGGCAGGCCTCGATGAACGCCGCGTCGTAGCCCCAGTGCGCCTTGGAGCGCAGGGCGAGGGCGCTGAGCGCCGCCGCCTCGCTCGGCCTGGCCGGTCGGATCAGCATGCGGGTGCTCCTCCTGGTCGGGTCGTCCGGGATCCGGACATGGTGCAACGGAAGCCGGTCTAGCGGAAGACCCCCGGGGGCGGGGTCGGGGACGGGGTGGCGGCGGCGTCGGTGGCGGGGGCGGCTCCGGCGGCGAAGTCGGCCAGGGCGCGGCCGTGTTCGACCCGGCCGTGGGCGGCGTCGGAGGCCACCCGGCGGGTCAGTTCGGCCAGCGGGAGCGGGGTGTGCGCGGCGGCCAGGACGAGGTTGCCGAAGCGCTTGCCTCGCAGCACCGCCGGGTCGGCGACCAGGCAGAGCTCGGGGAAGACCGCGCCGAGGGTGGCCACCTGGGAGCGGGCGAACGGCAGGGCGGAGCCGTCGGCGATGTTGACGGCGTACCAGCCGCCGGGGGCGAGGGCCCGGGCGGCCAGCGCGGTGAACTCGACGGTGGTGCAGTGGGCGGGCACTCGGGCGCCGGAGAAGACGTCGGCGATCACCAGGTCGACGCTGCCCTCGGGGGTGCGCTCCAGCACCGCGCGGGCGTCCGCGCCGCGCACCTTGACCTGCCAGCCGCGTTCCAGCGGGAGTTCGGCGCGGACCAGTTCGGTGAGCGCGGTGTCGATCTCGGCGACCTGCTGGCGCGAGCGCGGGCGGGTGGCGGCGACGTAGCGGGCCAGGGTGAGGGCGCCGCCGCCGAGGTGCAGCACGGTGAGCGGGCGGCCGGGCGGGGCTACCAGGTCGACGAGGTGGCCGAGCCGGCGCTGGTACTCGAAGCCCAGGTGGGCGGGGTCGGCGAGGTCGACCAGGGACTGCGGCGCGCCGTCGATCAGCAGCGACCAGGCGGCGGGGCGGTCGCGGTCGGGGCGGAGTTCGGCGAGCCCGGAGTCGACGGCCCGGGTGAGCGGGCCCTGGGCGTGGGTGCGACCGCCGGGGCCGGTGGCGGCGGCCGGGCCGCTCTCCGCGGCGGTGCGGCTCCGGTCCGCGGCGCGGCCGGCTCGGTTGCTTCGTCCCATGACCGCCATTATCGCCGCCGCCCGGGAGAGCCCCGCAGCTCAGCGGGCGCGGGCGGACGGGTGCGGCGGGCGGACGCGGGCAGAACGGAGGCCGTGAGGGTCAGAACGGCCCGAGGCCGCCCGCGGTGAGGGTGCAGGCGGCCTCGCAGAGGGCCGAGCGGAGGACCCAGGGGTCGGTGGGGCGGGCGGCGCAGTCGGCGCCCGCCGGGGGCATCACCCAGCGCGGGTCGGTGGCGGGCAGCAGCCGGGCGCCGGCGGTACAGGAACTGCCGGGCAGGTGCCAGGAGTCCGAGGTGCCGGCCGGGACGAGGAAGGAGACGGTGGCTCCGTTGCGGCTCTGCAGCACCGCGCCGCAGGCCCGGCGCAGCCGCAGGATGTCGACCGCCTCCAGGCCGTGCCGCAGGGCGACGGTCACGGTGTCGAAGGCGGCGACGAGCACGGGTTCCGCGTGGACGCGCGGGCGGCGGGAGGGGCCGCCGCCGGACGGGGAGCGGTCGGGGCCGCGGTCGTCGGCCGATTCGGGCAGCAGGGCGGGGGCCGCTCCGTCGAGCACCCCGCCGACGGCAAGACGGCGGAACTGCGGTACTCCAGTGGCCGGCATGGGCCCTCCTGTCACCTCGTCGGGACCGGAAGCCGTGCCGCCCGGGTGGGGGTGCCGCCAGGGACGCGGCGGGGGACGGCGGCGGGGGCTTCCGTGTACCAGGACAACGCAGGGTGCGCGTCGCAGGCCACGGGGCGCTTTACAGCAAGGCATGGCATTTCATGGCGGATCCCGGTAACTATGACCGGTTTGCCCTGCTTTGGCAGCACATCACCCACGAACCCGCTGTGGCCGGACGGTGACTCCCGGTACTGTCGTGCCGCGCCCGGCCGTCCACCGGGCCCCACCGGAACCATCCGTGGCCGAACGCCCCCGCCGTCCCGCCGCCCGACCCCGCACCACCACCCGCACCACCACGGAGCGCACCATGGCAGCCACCCCACCGGCCGAGCCGAACCGCCCGTCGCCCAACACCGCGATGCGCGCCCTGCGGGGCGACCGCTCTCCGGGCGAGTTCGCCGTGGCGGTGCGCCGGGCGGCCCGCGAGATCGGCGAGCACGTCTCCTGCGACGCCCGGTACGTCGGGCGGGTCGAGTCCGGCGAGATCCGGTGCCCCAACTACGCGTACGAGCGGGTGTTCCGGCACATGTGGCCGGACCGCTCGCTCAACGACCTCGGCTTCGCCCCCCGCACCGCCGTCCGCCGCCGCCCGGCGGACGGCGGCGGGAACGGGAACGGGAGCGGTGGCGGCCGGGACGGCGGGGCACCGCCGCCCTTCCATCCGGCGTTCCCCCCGCCGCCCGCCCCTCGCTCGCCGCTCTCCACCCAACTCCCGTACGCTGCCTCGCCGTACGCGGAACCACCCCCACCGGTCGGGGCCCCGGTGCCGAGGTTCGCGACGGCGCCCCGGGGGCCCGACGAACCGCACCCCTGTGACGAGGAGAACGACGACGTGCGTCGCCGTACGTTCCTGGCCGGCGGCCCTGCCGCGCTGGCCTCCGTGATCGGCATCGACCGACCGGACCCGGCCGCCGCGGCCCCCGCCCCCCACGGCGCGGCCGCTCCCTGTCCGGCTCCGGGCAGCGCCGTCCTGCCCGGCCGCCCCGGCCCCGTCCCGCTGCCCCGCAAGGTCGGCTCGGCCGAGGTGCTCGGCGTGGAGCAGGCCGTCCGGGACATCCGGCTGGCCGACGACGCGCACGGCGCCGACGCCCTGTTCGAACAGGCCGGCCGCTCGCTGCGGGAGGCCTACCTGCTGCTCGACGCCTGCGAGTACTCCACCGAGACCGAGCGCAGACTCCAGGCCGGGGCCGGTGAACTGGCCATCTCGGTCGGCTGGTTGGCGCACGACTCGAACCGGCTCGCGGACGCCCGCTCGTACTACGCGGAGGCGCTGGCCACCGCGCGGATGGCCGGCGACTCCGCGCTGGAGGCGCACGTCTTCTCCAACAGCGCCTTCCTCGCCAGGGACGCCGGCCGCCCCCGCGAGGCGCTGCGCGCCGCCCAGGCCGGGCAGTCCGCCGCCCGGGGCCTCGGCTCCCCCCGGCTGCTCTCGCTGCTCGCGATGCGCGAGGCCGGCGGCTGGGCGCTGCTGCAGGACCGCGGTGCCTGCGAGCGGGCGATCACCCGGGCCCGCGGGCTGTTCGAGCAGGGTTCCTGCCAGGACGACCCGGAGTGGATGTCGTTCTTCGGCGACGCCGAACTCGCCGGGCTGCAGGCCCAGTGCTGGTCCGCGCTCGGGGACTGGGACCGGGCCAGCGAGCACGCCCGGCTGGCCATAGCGCTCCAGCAGCCGCACTTCGTCCGCAACCGGGTGCTCTACACCGCCGAACTCGCCCACGACCGGCTCGGCCGGGGGGACCTGACGGGCGCGGCCGAGCACGGGTCGGCCGCCGTCGCGCTGTTCGACGACGTCCGCTCGGCCCGGATCCGCTCCATGCTCGCGGACACCGCGCAGCAGTTGCGCGAGCACCGGCGGGTGCCGGAGGTGGGGCGGTTCCTGGCCGCGTACGGCGCGGCGACCTCGGCCGCCTGACAGGACGCCCAAGCCGACCGCCTGACGATCGTCAGGCGGTCGGCGCCGTCACGGGTCAGTGCTGCAGGGTCTCCAGGTGGCCCTGGTCGTTCCACAGCTCGACCGCCGGCGCCCCGTACTCCCAGGACAGCACGCAGAGCGCGGCGGTGCCGAGCTTGAAGCGCTGGGCGTACTCGGGCGGCAGGCCGAGCCAGCGGGCGGTCAGGATGCGCAGCAGGTGGCCGTGGGCGAAGAGCACCACGTCGCGGTCGGCGCAGTGCATCACCGTGGTGTCCGGGTCAGGGACGCCGTGCTCGGTGTTGAGGCCGGCGAGCAGCGCGTCGACCCGGGCGGCGACCTCGGAGAGCTTCTCGCCGCCGGGGACGCCGTCGCGCCAGATCAGCCAGCCGGGCTGGTCGGTGGCGCGGATGTCGGCGCCGGTGCGGCCCTCGTACTGGCCGTAGTCCCATTCCAGGAGTTCGGGGCGGTCCACGGCCCGGTCGCCGAAGCCGGCCAGGGCGCAGGTCTCCTTGGCCCGGTCGAGCGGGCTGGTGTAGACGAGGGCGTCGGGCAGGCCGTTCCAGGGCGCCGCGGCGAGCCGGGTGCCGAGCGCGCGGGCCATCGCGCGGCCGTCCTCGGTCAGCGGGATGTCGGTGCGGCCGGTGTGGCGGCCGGTGGCCGACCAGTCGGTCTCGCCGTGGCGGACCAGCAGGATGCGGGCGGGCATGGGCAGGCTCCTCGCGCTCGGGGCGGTGTCAACGGTCGGCCTCGCCAGCGAGCACCGGCCTCCATGATCCCCCACCGGTCGGCCGCCCACGATCGCGGCCTGCGGCTCCCGGCGGGGCCGGACCGGGCGGAAGGGCGGGGCCGGGGCAGGTCCGGCACCTGCGGATTCGCCGCCAACGGCCCGTTCGGGGCGGATTGTCGGAGCCGGATGCGACACTGGGCCGCACCATGAACGTCTCGACGAACGCCCCGCTCCGCGGGCCGGCGGAGCCGCTCGCACAGCGGCTCGCCGAGCTGCGCGGACCGGCGCCGCAGCGCAGTCTGAACGCCCGTGCCCTCGCCGCCCTGGCCGCCAATCCGGGATGCCACCGCCGCGCCGTACTGGACGCCGCCGGGGTGGACAAGTCGGCGCTGGCCGCCCGGCTCGGCCGCCCCGCCCCCTTCGGCCGGTCGCCGTTCGCGCTGGCGCGCGGCGTCGTGTTCGAGGCCCGGCTGAAGGAGGACGGCTACACGGCGCTGCTGGAGCCGCTGCGCCGCCGGCTCGGCATGTCCGACGAGGGCGGTCCGCTGCTCGTGCCGGACCTGCTCCGCTCCTCCGGCCCGGCGGTCCGGGCCGACCGTACGACGGCCGCGCTCGCGGAGGCCTCCGCCGAGGAGCACGCCTGGACGCTCCTCGACCATCCGATGCTGCGGCTGGAGGTGGCGGGCTCGACCGCCTACCTGGAGCCGGACGCCGTCGTGGTGCACGGCGGCCGCTGCACGGTCGTGGAGATCAAGTCCTTCCCCGTTCTGGACGGCACGGCGGACCCGGGCAAGGTGGGCGCCGCCGCCCGGCAGGCCGCCGTCTACGTGCTGGCCCTCCAGGAGGCCGCCGCCTCGCTGGCCGGGCAGGCCGTGGACCCGGACCCGTACGCCGAGCAGCGGCTGCCGGGCAGCCCCCGCACCAGCGTGCTGCTGGTCTGCCCGGAGGACTTCGGCAGCCGCCCGACCGCCGTTCCGGTGGACGTGCGCCGCGAACTGGCCACCACCCGCCGGCAGCTGAGCCGGATGACCGGCATCGAGCGGCTGCTGGCGTTGCTGCCGCCGGGCGCGGACTTCGACCTCTCACCCGACCCGCACGGCACCCCCGTCCGGTCGGCCGAGGAGTTGGAGAAGACGGTCGGGACGGTCCCCGCCGCGTACAGCCCGGACTGCCTGTCCACCTGCGAGCTCGGTTTCCACTGCCGCACCCAGGCGCGCTGCGGGGACCGGGTCGAGCAGCTCGGCCGGGGGGTGCGGGGCGAGCTGGGCAGCATCCGCACGGTGCGGGAGGCGCTGGACGTCGCCCGCACCGGTCCGCGCGGCGCGGCCGACGCCAGCGCCAGCCCCAGCACTGGCACCGGCACCGAGGAGGACGAGGACGGCGACGGGGCCGACGAGGCCGCCGCCCGGCTGGCCTACGCCGCCGCGCTGCGCGCCGAGGCGCTCGGCCGCCCCGCGCCGGCCGGTGCGGGGGCCGAGCGGTGAGCCTGCTGTCCACCCTGGCCCGGCTGGAGGCCGTACGCAGCGGCCGGGCCGAGCCACTGGCCACCGTCCGCCACCGGCACCTCTCCGAGCGCCCGATGGTGCTCGTCCCGCTGACCTCGGCCGGTGAGGACGGCGCCCCGCTGGCGGTGCTGCTGGGCACCGACCGGGACGCGCCGGCGCTGCACATCGTGCCGCAACCGCTCAACCGCACGCTGCGCTCGGAGTTCCTGGCCGACCTGGCCGCCGAGCTGCTGCCCTACCTGGAGTCCTTCGGCGACGAGGTCGAGCTGATCGAGGGCTCCGAGAAGGACCCGGAGAGCGGCGAGAAGACGCCGGTGGTCCGTGAGCTGTGCGCGGACGCGCCGCAGCTGATCGTGCCCAACAGCGGGGGCGTGCGGTACCTGGCGCTGCTGGGCCGCTCGACCCGGTTCCGCCGCACCGCCGAGGACGAGGACCCGGGCCCCTTCCCGGCCCCGGCCCGGGTGCCGCTGCTCGGGCGCTGGCTGACCCACCTCGCCGAACGGGCGATGGTGCCGGGTTCCAGCCTGCTGCTGCCGATGACCGGGCTGCTGGCCCGGCACTGGGCCACCGGCCAGAGCCATCTGGAGGACCAGCACCTGGCCGCCCGGCTGGCCTGGCACTCCCCGCCGGAGGGGCTGACCGGCGCGGAGGCGGCCGAGCTGGCCGAGACCGGCCGCAACGGGGAGGGCCGGCTGCTCCATCCGCCGGCCGGCCCGACCACCGATCCGGTGTTCGACGCCAAGGTGCTCGCCCCGGCGATCGCCCGCTACGACGCGGCCGCGGCGGCGCTGCGCAAGGCCGACGCCCCCGGTGGTCCGGGGAGCGTGGACGAAGGGGCGGCCCGGGAGGCCGTGCGGGTCGCCGTCGGCCAGCTGCGCACGGTGCTGCGCGAGGAGCTGCTGCCGACCTGGTACGACGTCTGGCACGGCCTGGACCTGCTGCGCGCGCTGCCCCCGGCCGGCCATCTGCCCGAGCGCTGGACCGGCGACCGCTGGTCGTACACCGGCCACCGGGACCGGCTGGCGGCCGGCGAGCCGCCGCAGCCGCGGATCGACGACGCGGTGACGGCCGCCCGCAAGCTCGCCCAGCGCGAGCGCGAGCAGGCCCGGCTGGACGTCCAGGAGGCGCTGGACGATCCGCTGGCGATGGCCGAGCACCGGCTGGCCGGGGAGGCGTTCTCCGGGGTGGTGACCGAGGTGGTGCCGGACTACGACACCACCGGCCGCTCCCCCAAACCGCGCCCGCTGGTCACCGTGCGCACCGACGACCGCCCGCACGCCGACCTGGGCCGCGAGGTGCACCGGGTCCGTGGGCCGGTGGCTCCGGAGGCCGCGGCGGGCCCGGCGCAGAAGGCCGTGATCGCGGCGGCCGACCCGGAGGAGGGCACCATCACCGTGCGGGTGCTGTCCGGCATGGGGCGCAGGAAGGAGCCCGAGCCGGGGAGCCTGCCCGAGCCGGGCGAGCGGGTCACCTTCACGCTGTTCGAACTGACGGTCCGGCAGGCCGCGCCGCTGCCCGAGCCGGACGACACGCCGTGGACGCACGGCGGCCCGCCCGGCGCCGTCGTCACCGTGCTGCCGGCCGTGGCCGGCGCCGCCGAGGACTGGGAGTGATCCGCCCGATGAGCACCGAGCAGGACCCGGGCCCGACTCCCGGCCAGAGCCCCGGCGCGGCCGCCGACGCCGCGGTGGCGCGGATCCTGGAGGCGACCGTCCGGCCGGCCGTCGGCGCGCCGCGCGGCGTGGTGGTGGACTCGCCGCCCGGGGCCGGCAAGTCGACCCTGGTGGTGCGGGCCGCCCGGGAGCTGGTCGGGGCCGGTGAGCGGCTGATGATCGTCGCCCAGACCAACGGCCAGGTGGACGACCTGGTCGACCGGCTGGCCGTCAAGGCACCGGATCTGACGATCGGCCGGCTGCACGCGGCCGACGCGCGCCCAGGCCCCGAGGTGCTGCGGCACGCCAATGTCACGCCCTCGGACAAGGTCGCCGACCTGGCGGAGCTGGACGTGGTGATCTCCACCTCGGCCAAGTGGCAGTGGGTGCGGGCCGAGCAGCCGTGGCGGCACGCGATCGTCGACGAGGCGTACCAGATGCGCTCGGACGCGCTGCTGGCGGTGGCCCGGCTGTTCGAGCGGGCCCTGTTCGTCGGCGACCCGGGCCAGCTGGACCCGTTCACCGTGGTGGGCACCGAGCAGTGGGCGGGCCTGTCGTACGACCCGTCGAGCAGCGCGGTGGTCACCCTGCTGGCGCACAACCCGCAGATCGAGCCGCACCGGCTGCCGGTGTCCTGGCGGCTGCCGGCCAGTGCGGCGCCGCTGATCTCCGGGGCGTTCTACCCGTTCACGCCGTTCCGCTCCGGCACCGGCCCCGGGGACCGTTCGATGACCGCCTCGGTGCGGCCGGACGGCTCCGCGGTGGACGCCGCGATCGACCGCGCCACCGAGCACGGCTGGGCGCTGCTGGAACTGCCCGCCCGGCACACCGTGCGCACCGATCCGCAGGCGGTGGCGGCCGTCGCGGCCACCGTGCGCCGGCTGCTGGACCGCGGGCTGACGGCGCACTCCGAGCAGGGGTCGGCCCCGCTCACCGCGGACCGGGTCGCGGTCGGCACCGCGCACCGGGACCAGGCGGCGGCGGTACGGGCCGCGCTGGTCAAGGCGGGGGTGCCGGTGGACCCGACGGCCGGGCCCGCGGTGACGGTGGACACCGCCAACCGGCTGCAGGGACGCGAGTACGACGTCACGGTGGTGCTGCACCCGCTGTCGGGGCGGCCGGACGCGACCGCGTTCCACCTGGAGACCGGCCGGCTCTGCGTGCTGGCCTCCCGGCACCGGCACGCCTGCATCGTGGTGGCCCGGGCCGGGATCGCGGAGCTGCTGGACGAGCATCCGGCCACCGAGCCGGTGCAGTTGAACGTTCCGGTGGCGTTCCCCGACGGCTGGGAGGCCAACCACCGGGTGCTGCACCACCTGTCCGGGCACCGGGTGCGGCTGGGCCGGCCCTGAGGGGTCAGGCCCGCGGGCCGCGGGGGGGGCGTGCGCGGGACCGGACCGGCGCGCGGCGGGCCGCTCCGGCCGATGTACGCCCCCGGCGCGCCGGGCGGGAATAGCGCCCGGACGCGCACCGTTCCGTTACCGGCCGCCGCCGCGAGACAATGGACGACGGCCACGACCGGGCGACGCCGGCCCGAGCAGCCGTCGCCCGCCCCCATCGAGCACCCGGAGGTGTCCGTCCATGCCCGACTCCCATGCGCAGGCGTCCGACCCGAGCGGCCCCGCCGCGCCGGCCGGTCCCGGCACGGGCGCCGGTACGGCGTCCGGCCGGCGGCAGCGCCCGGCGCAACTGCTGTTCGAGCCGCAGGCCGACGAACCGGAGCCGGAGCGTTTCTTCGACCTGGAGTCGATCGACGACCCGGCCGAGCTGCTGCGCCGCTCCACCGAGCTGGCGCTGGCCTTCCGGACGGCCGCCGAGCGGGCCACCGACTTCCAGGCGGTCGCCGCCGCGCAGCTGGCGGACCCGCGCCGGTTCGACGCGCTGTCCGAGGCCGAGATCGCGGACCGGGCGGACTGGACGCCGGACTACGCGGCCAAGATGATCGAGTACGGGCGCACCCTGCTCCGTCCCCGTCGGCACGAGGACTGACCCGCCCGGAGGCACCCCGGCCGGTTCCGTCGCGACTCCGTCGCCCCTGGCATATGCCGGAGGACGCGGAAGGGTACGCCCCCGCCCGCCCCGCTGTCCGGCGAACCGTGCTTTCCCTCCCGGACGTGCCCCGGACACCCCACTCTGCTGTGCGTGGACATCTGGACCTATCAGTCGGTGGAGTACGTGACCGTGGCCGGAGAGGCCTGGCTCGCCTCCGCCAGCGAGTACCCGCGCAGCATGCGCGCCCTGTGGGAGTCCCGCCCGTGGGCGCCCTCGGTGCTGCCCTGCGGCCGGGCCTTCGACGTGATCAGCATGCCGGCGCTGTTCGGCCGCCGGGTCCTGGACGAGCTGTGGGCCTCCGGGCCCGGCTGCGGGCCGGTGGCGGTCGTCCGGGGGCGCACACTGCTGTTCGTGCAGCCGGGGGCGGCGCCCCGGCTGCGCCGGCTGCTGGCCTGGGAGGAGTGGGCCCGGGACGTGCCCCCGCTGCTCTGCCACGGCAAGGGCGACACGGTGACGGTGCCGCCGGTGCAGCGGGCGGCCGACGGCGGCCCGGACGCGTCGGGGCACGGCCGGGGGCGGTGGATCGTGGCCCCGGAGAGCCGGGAGCCGTGGCTGCCGGGGGCCTCCGTCGTCCTGTGGGCCTGCGTCCGGGCGGCCCGCGAGCCGGTCGACGCGCTCTGAGCCCGCCCGCCGGGCGCGGGGCCCGGGAGGTGCGGGTATTCGATTTTGGCCGGACCGCGACGCGCTGCTAGAGTCTTCTCTGTCAGCAGGCGCCGCTAGCTCAGTTGGTTAGAGCAGCTGACTCTTAATCAGCGGGTCCGGGGTTCGAGTCCCTGGCGGCGCACAGACAGCCGGAAGGCCCCTCGTGAGAACGAGGGGCCTTCCGGCGTTTCCGGACAGGGCCGGCCGGGCCGGGCGACGGGCCGCCCGCCGAGGCGGACGGCCCGCGCACCACCGGCCCGGGCGGGTCAGCGGCCGCGCAGCTCGCGGTAGCGGGCGACCAGCGCTGCGGTGGAGCTGTCCAGCGCCTCCGCGCCCTCACCGGTCACCAGCACCGGCTCGATCCGCTTGGCGAGCACCTTGCCCAGCTCGACGCCCCACTGGTCGAAGGAGTCGATGTTCCAGATCGCGCCCTGGACGAACACCTTGTGCTCGTAGAGGGCGACCAGCTGGCCGAGCACCGAGGGGGTCAGCCCGGTGGCCAGCACGGTGGTGGTCGGGTGGTTGCCCCGGAAGGTCTTGTGCGGGACCAGCTCGGCCGGCACGCCCTCGGCGGCGACCTCCTCCGGCGTCTTGCCGAAGGCCAGCGCCTGGGTCTGGGCGAAGAAGTTGGCGAGCAGCAGGTCGTGCTGGGCGACCAGGCCGGGCAGCAGGTCGGCGACCGGCTCGGCGAAGCCGATGAAGTCCGCCGGGATCACCTTGGTGCCCTGGTGCAGCAGCTGGTAGTAGGCGTGCTGGCCGTTGGTGCCGGGGGTGCCCCAGACCACCGGGCCGGTCTGCCAGCCCACCGGGCGGCCGTCGCGGTCCACCGACTTGCCGTTGGACTCCATGTCCAGCTGCTGGAGGTAGGCGGTGAACTTCGACAGGTAGTGCGAGTACGGGAGCACGGCGTGCGCCTGGGCGTCGAAGAACGCGCCGTACCAGACCCCGAGCAGGCCCAGCAGCAGCGGGACGTTCTCCTCCGGCGGGGCGGTGCGGAAGTGCTCGTCGACCAGGTGGAAGCCGTCCAACATCTCGCGGAAGGCGTCCGGGCCGATGGCGATCATCAGCGAGAGGCCGATCGCCGAGTCGTAGGAGTAGCGGCCGCCGACCCAGTCCCAGAACTCGAACATGTTGGCGGTGTCGATGCCGAAGTCGGCGACGCCCTCGGCGTTGGTGGAGAGCGCGACGAAGTGCTTGGCGACCGCGTCGGTGTCCGCGCCCAGCTCGGTGAGCAGCCAGTTCCGGGCGGAGACCGCGTTGGTGATGGTCTCGATGGTGGTGAAGGTCTTGGAGGCGACGATGAAGAGCGTCTCCGCGGCGTCCAGGTCGCGGACCGCCTCGTGCAGGTCGGCGCCGTCCACGTTGGAGACGAAGCGGACGTCGAGGTCGCGCAGGGTGTAGGAGCGCAGCACCTCGTAGGCCATCGCGGGGCCGAGGTCGGAGCCGCCGATGCCGATGTTGACGACGGTGCGGATCCGCTTGCCGGTGTGGCCGCGCCACTCGCCGCTGCGGACCTTCCCGGCGAAGGCGGCCATCTTGTCGAGCACGGCGTGCACGGCGGGCACGACGTTCTCGCCGTCGACCTCGACGACGGCGCCGCGCGGGGCGCGCAGCGCGGTGTGCAGGACGGCCCGGTGCTCGGTGGTGTTGATCTTCTCGCCGCGGAACATGGCGTCCCGCAGATCGGCGACACCGGTGGCCCCGGCCAGCTCGCGCAGCAGCGCCAGGGTCTCGTCGGTGACCAGCTGCTTGGCGTAGTCGACGTGCAGGTCGCCGACCTGGAGGGTGTAACGGCGGCCGCGCTCCGGGTCGGCGGCGAACAGTTCGCGCAGGTGCGTGTCGCCGAACTCCTCCCGGTGCTTGGCGAGGGCGGCCCACTGCGGGGTGCGGTCCAGCGGGGTACGGGCGTCGGCGCGGGTCTCCGACATCGGTGGCTCCTCGTTTCATCTGGGTGCAGATACCGGCAGGGCCAGGCGGGAGGGTTTCGCGAGGTCGTGCGGGTTCTGGGGGTGCGCCGACTCCGTTGACGGCCTTGCCCGGGGCCAGCCTATGCAACGCCGGGAGCCCGACCGCACATTCCGCTTCCCGACGACCCGTCGGGCCCCCGCCGGCCGGACCTCCGGCCGGCTCCCACCGGGCGTCACCGCCGTTCGGAGCGCAGGTCGAGGCCGCGCAGCACCTGGTCGACGAGTTCCGGGTCGGCGCCGGGCTCGGCCCGGGCGACCACCATCTCGCGCCGGGAGGCGGCGATCATCTCCTGCTCGACGCTGTGCGCCGCGCGCCACTGGGCGAGGCGCTGCTTCGCGTCGGCGGCCTCCTCCTCGGCGTAGTTCTCCGGGCAGAGCCGGGCCAGCCGGTCGTGCTGACGGTCCCGCAGGCGGTCGGCGACCTCGGCGGGCAGCCGGTCGGCCTCCTCCAGTTCGCCGAGCCGACGCAGACCGGCCTTGGCGGCCCGCCACCAGAGCTGGCGGACCTGCTGCTCGTGCCGGTCGTGGCCGAGGTCGAGCTCGAAGCGCTTGGCCAGCCAGGGCAGGGTGAGGCCCTGGACCAGCAGGGTGAACAGCACCACGCTGAAGGCGATGAAGACCAGCCGGCCGCGCTCCGGGAAGCCCTCGCCGGAGTCCAGGGTGAGCGGGATGGCGAGGGCCAGCGCGACGGTGGCGACCCCGCGCATCCCGGACCACCAGAGCAGCACGCTCTCCTGCCAGCTGATCGGGGTGTCCTCCTCGGAGCCGGAGCGCAGCTTCTGGGAGAGCCAGCCGGCCGGGAGCAGCCAGAGCAGCCGGACCACCACGACCACGGCGATCACCACGGCGGCGTCGCCGAGCATGCCGGTCCAGCCGGAACCGGCCTCCTTGAGGACGGTCGCCAGTTCGAGGCCGATGAGGCCGAAGGCGACGCCGGTGATCAGGATCTCGACGATCTCCCAGAAGGCGTTGCCGACCAGCCGGTAGGCGACGGCGTCCGCGTCGGCGGCCCGCTCGGCGAGGTAGAGGCCGCAGACCACGACGGCGAGCACGCCGGAGCCGTGGATCTCCTCGGCGATGCTGTAGGCGGCGAAGGGCACCAGCAGGTTGAGCGCGACCTGCTGGGTGGGGTCCTCCAGGAGGGCGGCGAGCTTGGTGTTGGCCCAGCCGAGGACGACGCCGATGACGACCGCGAGGACCGCCGAGAGGACGAAGCGCAGCACCGCGCCGCCGCCGGAGAAGTCGCCGCCGACCACGGCCTCGATGGCCAGCGAGTAGACGACGATCGCGGTGACGTCGTTGAACAGGCCCTCGCTCTCCAGGATGGAGACCAGTCGGCGGGGCAGGCCGACGCTGCCGGCCACCGCGACGGCGGCGACCGGGTCGGGCGGGGAGACCAGGGCGCCGAGCGCGATGGCGGCGGCGATCGGCAGTCCGGGCAGCAGCCAGTGCACGGTGCCGGCCACGGCGGCGGTGGTGACCACGACCAGGGCGACGGCGAGCAGCAGGATGGAGCGGATGTTGGCCTTGAAGTAGCGCACCGAGGAGCGCCGGGCGACGGCGAAGATCAGCGGTGGCAGGACCAGCGGCAGGATCAGCTCGGGCTCGATGGCGATGTCGGGGATCTGCGGGATCAGCGCCATGGCGATGCCGAGCAGGGTCATCAGCACGGGTTGGGGCACGCCGGTCCGGCGGGCCAGCGGCATGGTCACCACGGAGGCGAGCAGCACCAGGAAGAGCAGGGGCAGCTGGCCCACGGGGACGTCCTCTCGGTGGCGGGCGGGATCGCACGGGTGTGCGGGTCCGGACATGGCCCGGGCCGCCGTCGAGGATAAATCCGACAATGATCTCAACTGGTGCGACACGCCGGTGAGGGGTTGACCTCAAGTGGGCTTCACCCCGCAGGATCGGGGGACCCGAGACCCGCTCCACGGGACTCGGCCGGATCCGACAGGAGTGCCCGCGATGAAGGCAGTGACCGTTCCCCGGTTCGGCGGCCCCGAGGTGCTGCGGGTGGCCGCGGTGCCCGACCCCGTGCCCGGCCCCGGCGAGGTGCGGGTCCGGGTCTACGCCGCCGGAGTGCAGCCGGTGGACCTCGCGATCCGGGAGGGCGACGCCCCGGCCGGCATCGAGCTGAACCCCGGGCTGACCCCGGGCAACGAGTTCGCCGGGGTGGTCGACCGGGTCGGGGCGGACGTCGAGGGCTGGGCGGTGGGGGACGAGGTGCTGGGCTTCCGGCTGCTCGGCTGCGCGGCCGAGCTGGTCGTGGCCGACGCCGCCCGGCTGGTGCGCAAGCCCTCCGGGATGCCCTGGGAGCACGCCGGCTCGCTGTCCGCCTCCGGGCAGACCGCGCACATCGCGCTCGACGCGCTGAAGGTCGGCGAGGGGGACACCGTGCTGGTGCACGGCGCGGCCGGCGGGGTCGGCACGGTCGCCGTCCAGCTGGCCCGGACCCGGGGCGCCACGGTGATCGGCACCGCGAGCGAGCGCAACCACGACTACCTGCGGGAGCTGGGCGCGATCCCGGTCACGTACGGCGAGGGCCTGGTCGAGCGGGTCAGGGCGGCGGCGCCGCAGGGCGTGGACGCGGCCTTCGACGCGGCTGGGCGCGGCGCCCTGGAGGCCTCCGTCGAGCTGGTCGCCGACCGGGCCCGGATCGGCACCGTGGTCGACTACCCGGGGGCCCTGCGCCTGGGCGCGCTGGGGATCCGGGGCGAGCGGACGGCGGCCCGGCTGGCCGAGCTGGTCGGCCTCTGGGAGTCCGGCGCGCTGCGGCTGGAGATCGCCGACACCTTCCCGCTGGAGCGGGTGGCCGAGGCGCACCGGCTGGTCGGCGCCGGGCACGTCCGGGGGAAGGTCGTCCTCACCCCCTAGTGCCCCCGCGGGCGGGGCTCCGGGCCGATTGTGTGTTTCGGCTGCTGACCAGGTACTGTCTTCCTCGTCAGCAGGCGCCGCTAGCTCAGTTGGTTAGAGCAGCTGACTCTTAATCAGCGGGTCCGGGGTTCGAGTCCCTGGCGGCGCACAGACAGCCGGAAGGCCCCTCGCGAGAACGAGGGGCCTTCCGGCGTTTCCGGCCGGCCCCTCCCCCGGCCCCGGCCCTTCCCCGCTCAGTGCGGGATGGCGGCGATCAGCTCGGAGGCGCCCTGCCGCTTGAGGGCGAGGGCGGTCGCGGTGCCGAGGTCCTCCGGGCTCAGCGCGCCGGCCCACTCGTGGGCGTCCAGGACCTGCTTGCCGTCCGGGGTGAAGACCCGGCCGCGCAGTGAGAGCCGGCCGTCCGCCTCGGCCCGGGCGTAGCCGGCGATCGGCGAGTTGCAGTGGCCCTGGAGCACGTGCAGGAACATCCGCTCGGCGCTCGCCTCGCGCCAGGTCGGATGGTCGCCGAGGCCGGTGACCGCGTCGATGGTGGTGGTGTCCTCGGCGCGGCACTGCAGGGCGAGGATCCCGGCGCCGATCGGCGGGCACATCGCGTCGGGCGACAGCACCTCGGTGATCCGGCCGGCCTCGCCGATCCGCTCCAGCCCGGACAGCGCGAGCAGCAGGGCGTCCGCCTGCCCCTCCTCCAGCTTCGCCAGCCGGCGGTTGGCGTTGCCGCGCATCGGGACGCACTCCAGGTGCGGATGGGAGGCGGCGAGCTGGGCCCGGCGGCGGACCGAGGAGGTGCCGATCCGGGTGCCGGGCGGCAGTTCGTCCAGGGTCAGGCCGCCGGGGTGGACGAGCGCGTCGCGGATGTCGTCGCGGCGCAGGTAGGCGGCGAACACGGTGCCGGCCGGCAGCGGGCGGTCGGCGGGCACGTCCTTGAGGCAGTGGACGGCGAGGTCCGCCTCGCCGGCGAGCAGCGCGGCGTCCACCTCCTTGGTGAACGCGCCCTTGCCGCCGAGCCGGGCGAGGTCGCCCATCCAGCGGTCACCGGAGGTGGTCACCGGGACCACCTCGGTGCGCACCCCCGGATGCAGCGCGGCCAGCTCGGCCCTGACCCGTTCGACCTGGGCGAGCGCCATCGGCGAGGAGCGGGAGACGATGCGGATCAACTCTGCGTTGGTCATTGCTGGATGATAGGCCGTCATGACGTCCGGGTGGATGACGGGACGTCACGACACCCGGGCCGGCGCCGGGTCACCCGGCCGGCGGCGCGGCGGCGGGGCGTGGGAAGCGGCCGATCAGGTGCTCGGCCACCACCAGGTTGATCAGCCAGCAGGTCCAGCCCACGGCCGCGTAGGCCTGGTCGAACGGAACGCCCGCGAGGTCCATCACCGGCAGCCAGATCCGCAGGGTGGCGGCGGCCAGGACCAGCGCGTACGACCGGGTGGCCCAGGCCCGGTGGCGGACGAGGTCGCGGCGCAGGGCGGAGCGCCAGGCCAGCACCGAGGAGAGCAGCAGCAAGGCGGCGAGCAGGGTGAAGCCGATCGGCGCGATCGGGCCGACCAGCCCGTGGGGGGCCAGCAGCAGTCCGCCGGTTCCGGTGGCCAGCACGGCGAGCAGGTAGAGCCGGCCGGTCAGCCGGTGCAGTCCCGGGCGGCGGGCCCGCAGCCGGGGCAGGAACTGCCAGGGGCCGAGCAGGATCGCCAGCACCCCGCCGCCGACGTGCAGGGCGAGCGGGACGCGGTGGGCCAGGTAGACGGCGCGCTGCTGGTCGAGGAAGACCTCGGGGTCGAGGGTCAGGTAGCGGGCGGTGAACAGGGCGGTGGCGAAGGCGAGCACGGTGACCGTCCACCAGCCCGCCCGGCGGGCCCGGCCGGGGCGCGGCGCGGACGGGGCGGCGGAGGCGGAGGCGGACTGGGCGGTCACGGCCGCCGGGTCGGGAGCGTTCATGGTGCGGACGCTACGGAGCGCGGGGGCCCGCCCGCGTCCGCCCGGCGGGGTGCCGCGGACCACCCCCGCGGGGGTGGCCGGACGGCCCGGGACCCCGGGCGGGCGGGCCCGCAATACCCCACCAGGGCGATGCGCCGCCCGGACGGCCGCCGCTACCGTACGGCCCGTGCGCCCGCGGCACCGCGCGGCGGCCACCCCCGACCCCGGAGCCGCCATGAGTTCTCCGCCGCACACCCGGGTGATCCCGGCGGCCCCGCCGCCCTGGTCGCCGCTCGCCGTGCTCCGGGCGGTCCCGGCCGAACGGCGGGACGCCGCCCTGGCCGGGGCGTTCCTGCTGGTGATGGCCGCCGAACGGATCGGCGTGGCACACGGGCTGCGCGGCGGCCTGCCGCTCGCCCTCGTCCTGAGCACGGGGGTGGCCGCTCCGCTGGCGGTGCGCCGGACCAGGCCGCTGGCCGGGTACCTGGTCGGGGCGGCCGCGCTGTCGGTGGAGTCGCTGTTCGTGCTCCCCAGCCCGGTCTCCCCGTACGCCGACCTGGTCGGCCTCTACTCGCTGGGCCTGTACGCGCCCCGGCGGCGCGCCTGGATCGGGCCGTTCGCCGCCCTGCTCGGGATGGCCGCGTACTTCGCCGACCTCGGCCGGGCCTACCCCGTCATCCCGACCGGGGTGCTGTTCCTGTGGCTGCTGGGCTGGGCGGTCGGCTACGGGACGGCCCGGCGCGGCGAGCAGCGCGAGGCCGCCCGGCTGCTGCTGCACCGGGAGGTGGTCACCGAGGAGCGGGCCCGGCTGGCCCGGGAGCTGCACGACTCGGTGGGCCACACCCTGAACGTGGTGCTGGTCCAGGCCGGGGCGGCCCGCCGGCTGCTCGACCGGGAGCCGGAGCGCACCCGGGAGCTGCTGTCCGGGATGGAGCACACCGGACGGGAGGCGCTGGACGACCTCGACCGGATGCTCGGCCTGCTGCGGCGCGGCGAGGGCGACTGGGACGCGGACGGCGCCGCGCCGCAGCCCGGGATCGCCGACCTGGAGCGGCTGTCCGAGCGGCTCGGCCGGGCCGGGCTGAGGGTGCGGCTGCGGATCGACCAGGCCGCCCGCCGGGTGCCGCGCAGCCTGGACGTGTCGGCGTACCGGATCGTCCAGGAGGCGCTCACCAACACCGTCAAGCACGCGGACGCCCGGACCGTCGGGGTCACCGTCCGGTGCACGTCCGGCCGGCTCGCCGTCGAGGTGTGCGACGACGGGCACGGCGTGCCCGCCGGGTACGCGCCCGGGCGCGGGCTGCTGGGCGTGGCCGAGCGGGTGTCGGTCCTCGGCGGCCGGGTGGAGCACGGGCCGGGCGAGCCGGGCGGGTTCCGGCTGCGCGCCGAGCTGCCGGTCCCGTGAACGCCGTGGGGGCCGGACGGGTGCGCGTGGTGGTGGCCGACGACGACGCGCTGCTGCGCGCCGGGGTCTCCCTGGTGCTGGAGACCGACGACCGGATCGAGGTGGTCGGCCAGGCGGCGGACGGGCTGGCGGCGGTGGCCCGCTGCCGGGAGCTGCTGCCGGACGTGGTGCTGATGGACGTCCGGATGCCGGGGGTCGACGGGGTGGAGGCGACCCGGCGGATCACCGCCGCCGGGCTGCCCACCCGGGTGCTGATGCTGACCACCTTCCACCACGACGACTACGTGTGGGGGGCGCTGCGGGCCGGGGCGGCCGGCTTCCTGCTGAAGCGGGCCTCGGCCGAGCGGCTGATCGACGCGGTGCACACCCTGGCCGGGGGCGAGTCCGTGCTGGACCCGGCGGTCACCCGGGACCTGGTCGCCCAGGTGGTCGGCCTGGGCGGCGAGCGGCCCCCGCCGCAGCCGCGGGACAGCCGGTTCGCCCAGTTGACGGCGCGCGAGCGGGAGGTGCTGCGGCTGGCGGCCGAGGGGCGTTCGAACCGGGAGATCGCCGCGCTGCTGGTGCTCGCCGAGTCGACGGTGAAGACCCACATGAAGCGGATCCTGGCGAAGATCGACGCCCGGGACCGGGCCCAGGCGGTGGCCATCTCCTACCGCGGCGGGCTGATGTCGTCCCCGGACCCGCTCGGCGGGTACTGAGCGCCCCGGTCACCGGGCGGCGCCGGGGCGGCGGGCCGGGAAGCCGTGTGCGCGGGCGGCGAGGACGACGGCGAGGACGGGCAGCAGCAGGAGCAGCACCGCCCACGGGAAGGAGCCGGTGCCGAGCCGGTCGAGCAGCAGGCCGCCGGCCACGCCCCCGCCGGCCATCGCCGCGTTCCACAGGGTGACCAGCATCGCCTGCGCCGCGTCCGCCTGCCCGCCGCCCGCGTCCCCGGCGGCGGTCTGCAGCAGGGTCGGGACGCCGCCCCAGCCGAGCCCCCAGAGCACGGCGGCGGTGTACACCGCGGCGGCGCTGCCGGCCGCCAGGCCGAGCACGACGGCCGCGGCGGCGATCAGCAGGACCGAGGCGAGGGTGAGCGCGCGCAGCCGGCGGTGGATGTGCGCGCCGGTGAACCAGATGCCCGCCAGCGAGGCCGCGCCGAAGGCCAGCAGCACGGCGTCGGTGGCGCCGCCCATGCCGCGCCGGTCGAGGAAGGGCGCGATGTAGGTGTAGAGGACGGTGTGGGCGAGGACGAGCACGAAGGTGACGGCGAGCACCGGGGTGACGCCGGGGACGGCGAGGGCGCGCAGCACCGGGGCCCGTTCGCCGCGGGCCCGGCCGGGCACCTCGGGGACGGCGGCGGCGATCCAGCCGGTCACGCCGAGGGCGACCGCGGTCATCAGCAGGAAGGCCACCCACCAGCCGAGCACCTCGCCGAGGAAGGTCCCGGCGGGCACGCCCAGCGACAGGGCGAGCGGTATGCCGGTCATCGCGACGGCGATCGCCCGGCCCTGGAGCCCGGGCGGGGCGAGCCGGCGGGCGTACCCGGCGAGCAGGGCCCAGACAAGGCCGGCGGCGACCCCGGCGACGAACCGGGCGGCCATGGTGAGCGGGTAGTGGGTGGAGAGCGCGGTGACGGTGTTGGCGGCGGCGAAGCCGAGCATCGCGGTGAGCAGCAGGCGCCGCCGGCCCCAGCCGGCGGTGGCCGCGGCGAGCGGGACGGCGGTGACGGCGGTGCCGAGGGCGTAGACGGTGACGGCCTGGCCCATCGCGGATTCGCCGACGCCGAGGTCGGCGCTCATGGCGGGCAGCACGCCGGCGGGCAGGGTCTCGGTGAGGGAGGTCACGAAGGCCGCGGTGGCGAGGGCGAGGAGGGCGAACAGGGGCAGGGTGGCCCGCGGCCGGGAGGGAGTGGGGACGGGGGTCCGTGTGGAGGTCCGCATGGCCGCTATGCTCAAACGCTCACATCGATGTGAGGGTCAACGCGACCGGCTGTGAGGTGGGCCACATGCGGATCGGCGAGCTGTCCGAGCGGACCGGGGCGTCCCGGCGGCTGCTGCGCTACTACGAGGAGCAGGGGCTGATCGCGGCCGAGCGCTGTGCGAACGGCTACCGGGCGTACGACGACGCGACGGTGGACCGGGTGATGCAGATCCGGGGGCTGCTCGACTCGGGGCTGCCGACCCGGATCATCAAGCGGATCCTGCCCTGTCTCAACGCACCGGGGGCGATCCACTTCGAGGACGCCGAGCCGGAGATGATCGCCACCCTGGAGCGGGAGTTGGCGGGGATGAGCGCGCGGATCGCCTGCCTGACCCGCAACCGGGACGCGATCGCGGAGTACCTGGCGGCGGTCCGGGTGGACCGCCGAGTGACGGGTTCGGGTCCCGTCACCCAGCGGTCGGGCCGTCAGCGGCGGAAGTAGGAGTCGAAGTTCTTCGAGAACTCCCGGCCGCCGAACTGGTCCCAGTTGATCGACCAGGTCATCAGGCCGCGCAGGCCGGGCTGGGCGCCCGACTTGGGGACGTAGCTGCCGCAGTTGGCCAGCTTGGTGAGGCAGTCCAGGGCCTTGTTGACCTCGGCCGGGGCGACGTGGCCGTTGCCCGCGTTGGTGGTGGCCGGCATGCCGATGGCGACCTTGGAGGCGGGCAGCGCCGGGAAGACGTTGTTGGTGTTGCCCGCCACCGGGAAGCCCTTGAGCAGCATGTCGGTCATCGCGACGTGGAAGTCGGCGCCGCCCATCGAGTGGTACTGGTTGTCCAGGCCCATGATGGAGCCGGAGTTGTAGTCCTGGACGTGCAGCACGGTGATGTCGTCGCGCAGGGCGTGGATGACCGGCAGGTAGGCGCCGGCCCGCGGGTCCTGGCCGCCCCAGGGGCCGGAGCCGTAGTACTGGTAGCCGAGCTGGACGAAGAAGGTCTCCGGCGCCATGGTCAGCACGAAGTTCGGGCCGTACTTGGCCTTGAGCGTCTTGATCGCGGAGATCAGGTTGACGATGACCGGGCTGGTCGGGTTCTTGAAGTCGGTGTCGCCGGTCTGGAGCGACAGCGAGTGGCCCTCGAAGTCGATGTCCAGGCCGTCCAGGCCCCACTTGTCGATGATCGCCGAGACGGAGCTGACGAAGGCGTCCCGGGCGGCGGTGGTGTTGAGCTGGACCTGGCCGTTCTGGCCGCCGATCGAGATCAGCACCTTCTTGCCCTTGGCGCGCTTGGCGGCGATGGCGGCCTTGAAGTCGGCGTCGGACTCGACGCCCGGGCACTCGGTGACCGGGCAGCGGTTGAACCGGATGTCGCCGGAGGTGACCGAGGTCGGCTCGCCGAAGGAGAGGTTGATGATGTCCCAGGAGTCGGGGACATCGGCCATCTTGGTGTAGCCGGCGCCGTTGGCGAAGCTGGCGTGCAGGTAGCCGACCAGGGACTTGGAGCCGGGCTGCGTGGTGGGCGTGACGGTCGGGGTCACGGTCGGGGTGACGGTGGGCGTCACGGTGGGCGTCACGGTCGGGGTGACCGTAGGCGTCACGGTGGGGGTGACCGTGGGGGTGGGCGTGATGGTCGGGCTGGGCGCGCCGGGGCCGTCCAGCGAGACGTCGTCCGCGTAGTAGGTGCCCTGGCCGTACCAGCCGTGGGTGTAGACGGTGGCGCTGGTCTGGGTGGCGCCGGTGGTGAAGGTGGTGCTCAGCTTCTGGTAGGCGCCGCCGGTGCCGGGCGTCCAGGTCGAGGTGCCGCCGTCCACGCCGAGGTAGACGTACGAGCCCTTGAGGTGGGCGCTGAGCGTGTAGGTGGTGCTGGGCGCCACCGTGACGGTCTGCGCGCAGCGGGCGGTGTCGCCCGCCGAGGCGGCCGCGGCGAGCGCGTAGCTGCCGCCGTGGGCCTGGCCGGTGACGACGCTGCCGGTGCCGGCGGCGCAGCTCCACGGGCCGAGGGAGCCGCTCTCGAAGCCGCCGTTGACCAGGAACTCGCCGGCCGAGGCGCTGGGCGCCAGGCCCAGGGTGAGGCCGACCATAGTGGCCGCGGCGACGGCCGAGGCGGTGCCGGCGGCCAGCGCGGTGCGCGAGCGGCGGCGGGGGGCCGAGGAGGGGGTGATGGGGGTTCTGCGCATGTGGGGGACTCCTTGCGGAGGGCGCGGTCGTGGGGGCGTCCGGGCATGCCTGGGCGCGCACCGGTGGTGGGGGAACGGCGCGGCCGGGCATGAGAGTTGGACTAGACCACTGAAGTGGATCCGGCCGTACGGTGTCAATGGTCCAGACCGGTTCCGGCCCCGGTCCGGCCCCGGTCCGCCCCTGCTTCCGGCCCCGACGACGGCGGACGCGGGGCCGCTCCGGTTGCCGCGCGTGACGCCCCGTCGAAGCATGGAAGGGTGACGTCGCCCGGCTACCTCCGCTACCCCCACCTGCGCGGGGGCCTGCTGGCGTTCACCGCCGAGGACGACGTCTGGATCGCCCCGCTCGAACCCGGCGCCGACACCACCGGCCGGGCCTGGCGGGTCAGCTGCGACCGCACCCGGGTCAGCCACCCCCGGCTGTCCCCCGACGGCCGCACCCTCGCCTGGACCTCCTGGCAGGGCCTCGCCCCCGAGATCTGGGCCGCGCCCGTGGACGGCGGCGAGGCCGTCCGGCTCAGCCACTGGGGCAGCCAGGACACCCGGCTGCGCGGCTGGCTGCCGAACGGCGACCTGCTCGCCGTCACCTCCTACCACGAGCCCTTCGGCCACTACACCTGGGCGCACGCCCTACCCCCCGACGGCGGACCCACCCGCCGGATGCCCTGGGGCCCGGTCGGCGACGCCCAGGCCGGAGCGGCCCACACCGTGCTGCTCACCGGCGCCGCCCCGCACGAGCCCGCCGCCTGGAAGCGCTACCGGGGCGGCGCCACCGGCCGGCTCTGGGTGGACGGCGAGCGGATCCTGGCCGGCCTGCCCGGCCACCTCGCCTCACCCATGCCGGTCGCCGCCCCCGACGGCGACCGGATCGCCTTCCTCTGCGACCACGAGGGCATCGGCAACCTCTACTCCTGCCGCCCCGACGGCACCGACCTGCGCCGGCACACCGACCACGCCTCCTACTACGCCCGCGAGGCCGCCGGCGACGGCGTCCGGATCGTCTACCAGCACGCCGGCGACCTCTGGCTGCTCGACGGCCTGGACGCGCCCGCCCCGCGCCGGCTGCACGTCCCGCTCGGCGGCGCCCGGGCCGGCCGGCGCCCCTACCAGGTGAACGCCGCCTCGCACGTCAAGGACCTCGCCTGCGACGCCACCGGACGGGCCGGGGTGGTCACCGTCCGCGGCAGCCAGTACTGGCTCACCCACCGCGACGGGCCGGCCAGGGCGCTCGCCGACACCCCCGGCGTGCGCACCCGGCTGCCCGTCGTGCTCGGCCGCACCGGCGAGGCCGCCTGGATCACCGACGCCGAGGGCGAGGACGCGGTCGAGATCGTGCCGCTGCCCGGCCACGAGCACGCCCCCTCGCAGCACGGCCACCGGGTGCTCGCCGCCGGCCGGGTCGGCCGGGTCCTGGAGCTCACCGCCGCCCCCGACGGCGCCCGCCTCGCCGCCACCACCTCCGACGGCCGGCTGCTGCTGGTCACCGCCGCCGACGGCACCGTGCGCGAACTCGCCGCCTCCGGCCACGGGCCGGTCACCGGCGCCCGCTTCTCCCCCGACTCGCACTGGCTCGCCTGGTCCCAGCCCGCCGCCGGCCGCTCGCTGCGCCGCATCCGGCTCACCCGCGCCGACGCGCCCGCGCCGGTCGTCGACGTCACCGACGGCCGGTTCGAGGACGAGCAGCCCGTCTTCACCCGGGACGGCCGCTACCTGGCCTTCCTCTCCTGGCGCGGCTTCGACCCGGTGCACGACGTACACACCGGCGACCTCTCCTTCCCGCTCGGCTGCCGCCCCTACCTCGTCCCGCTGACCACCGGCACCCCGTCCCCGTTCGCCGCCCCCGCCGAGGACGGCGCCCCGCACGGCGACGGCGGCGGCGACGGCACCGTCGAGGTGGACGCCGAGGGCATCGGCGAGCGGCTGATCCCCTTCCCGGTGCTCGCCGGCAAGTACTCGGCCACCGACACCGTGCGCGGCGGCCTGGTCTGGCTGCGCTGGCCGATCTCCGGAGTCCTCGGGCAGACCTTCACCAACCCCGACGACACCTCCGGCCGCCCCACCCTGGAGTACTTCGACCTGGCCCGCGGCTCCCGCTCCACGCTCGCCGACCGGCTCGACGGCTACGCGGTCTCCGGCGACGGCGGCTCGGTGGCCGTCTACACGGCCGGCACCCTGCGGATCGTCCCGGTCACCGCCCCGTCCGCCGCCACCACCGTCGACCTGCGGCGGATCACCCACACCGTGCACCCGCCCGCCGAGTGGCGCCAGGCCTTCGCGGAGGCCGTCCGGATCGTGCGCGACCAGTTCTGGGACGCGGGCATGTGCGGGTTGGACTGGCCGGCCCTGGCCGCCCAGTACGAACCGCTGCTGGAACGGATCGCCGGCCCCGACGACTTCGCCGACCTGCTGCGCGAACTGCTCGGCGAACTCGGCACCTCGCACGCCTACGTCACCCCGTCCCGGCGCGGCGAGGGGCCCGCACTCGCCCAGCAGCCGCTCGGCCTGCTCGGCGCCAACGCCCACCGCTCCCCCGACGGGCGCTGGCTGGTCGACCGGATCCTGCCCGGCGAGTCCTCCGACCCGCGCGCCCGCGCCCCGCTCGCCACCCATGGCGTCCGCAGCGGCGACGAACTGCTCGCCGTCGCCGGGCGGCCCGTCGACCCGGTGCGCGGACCGCTGCCGCTGCTCGCCGGCACCGGCGGGACGAGCGTCGAGCTCACCCTGCGCCGGGGCGGCCCGGACGGCTCCGTGCACCGGATCACGGTCACCCCGCTCACCGACGAACGGGCCATCCGCTATCAGGACTGGGTGACCAAACGGCGCTCCCTGGTCCGGGAGTTCAGCGACAGCCGGTGCGGCTACCTGCACATCCCCGACCTCGGCGGCTCCGGCTGGGCGCAGTTCAACCGGGACGTGCGGCGGGAGCTGGACAAGCCCGCGCTGGTCCTGGACGTGCGCGGCAACGCCGGCGGCAACGTCTCCGAACTCGTCCTGGAGAAGCTCACCCGGCGCGTCCTGGCCTGGGACTTCAGCCGCGGCCGGGAGCCCGTGCGGTGGCCGCGCGACGCGCCGCGCGGGCCGGTGGTGGCGCTCGCCGACGAGGCCACCAGCTCGGACGGTGACGTCGTCATCGCCGCCATCCGGCTGCTCGGGCTCGGCCCGGTGGTCGGCACCCGGACCTGGGGCGGGGTGGTCGGCATGACCGGGCGGCACACGCTCGGCGACGGGACGCAGATCTCGGTGCCGAAGAACGCCTCCTGGTTCACCGGCGGGCTCGGCTGGTCGGTGGAGAACCGGGGCGTCGAGCCGGACGTGCACGTGATCCGCGCGCCCCGGGACTGGGCCGCCGGGCGCTACCCGGAGCTGGTCACCGCGGTGCGGCTGGCGCTGGAGCTGCTGGACGACGTGCCGGCCGCCGTCCCGCCGCCGGCGGACACGCCGCGGCCGGACCTGCGGCGGCCGGCGCTGCCGCCGCGGGACCGGTGAGCGGGCCGGGGTACGAGCCGGTCGGCCCCGACGGGCCGGTCAGCCCCAGGGGTCGCCCTCGGAGGTCATGTCCTGGCGGGCGCGCTCCTCGGCCTCCCGCTCGCGGGCCGCGGACGACTCCTGGACCTCCCGGGCCTTCTCCGTCTCGGCGCTGAACGCGTCCGCGGCCTCGTCGTGGGCCAGGGCGGCACGCTGGGCGGCGTCGGTCATCGCGGTGGTGTCCTGCTCGGCGCCCCCGCCGAGCGTGGACCTGGTCTCCTCGGCGGTGTGCTGAGTCCTGTGGCGGAACCTGTCGAAGATGCCCATGACTCCTCCTCGACTCCTCCTGCGGGCGAATTCCGGACTGCCCCCACTCTCACACCGCCGCGCCCGGGCCGCACCCGCTGCCCGGGCCGGGGCGCCGGGGCCACGTTGAGCCGTTGGTCCCGGGTCGCGGGCGCCGAAAGGCCGTAGCCCTCCCGGTGGGGCGGGAGGAGGGTGGAAGCCGTCAGCCGGTCCCGATCCCACCCCTGGAGCCCGCCGTGACCGTCGCCGCCCGCCCCCGCGTCCCCCGTCCGAGTGAGGAACTGCACGGCGGACCGCGCCGGCTGGTCGGATCACTGGCCGCGCTCGACGGACGGCTGCCCGGCGTCCACGACCTGCTGCTGATGCAGTGCCCCAGCTCGCTGCGCCCCCTCGGCGGCGGCCCGCTGCCGGACTGGGCGCGGCAGGTGCTGCGCGCGCACCCCTGGGTGACCGTAGGACGGGCGCCGGCCGTGGCGGGAGCGCCCGCGGACACCCCGCACCCCGTGCGCTGCACCCGGGACGTGTCGGCAGCGCCGGAGACCTGGCTGCCGGTGACGGTGCGCGGCCCCCAACGCGGGCAGCGGCTGGACGCGCTGGCGCCCCGGGCGGCGGTGGCCCGCGCGCTGCGCCCCGAGCAGCTGCCGGGACGGCTCTCCCTGCTGTCGCCCGAGCGGATCGCGGCGATCCCCGCGCTGACGGTGCTGCCGCTCGCCGGGCAGCTGATCACCGACCACCGGCTGGCCTGGGGGCCGATCGGCGCGATCGGCTACGAACTGGCCACCGGCGAACCGGTCTCCGGCCCGCTGAGCCCGCTGCGGCTGGTGCTGCGCGCGCCGCAGCCGGTGAGCCGGCGCGACGCGCTGCAACTGCGGCGGGCGCTGAGCCGGCTGCGGGTGCCGGTCCAGGCCGAACTGGAGACCCGGCACGGCGCGGTGCTGCTGGCCGAGTACGCGGCCTCGCCGCTGTCGCTGACCCTGCTCACGCCGTACGGACCCCGGGAGGTCCACGATCCGTGGTTCCCCCGGGGCCTGTGAGTCCGCGCCGCTCAGTCCTTCACGGTGATCCCCAGGGCCTGGGCGAACTGGGGCGCCAGTTCGAGGAGTTGGGTCGAGCTGATGAGGGCCCCGCGCAGGCCCTGGTGGCCGTCGGGCAGACCGAGGCCGACGGCGCCGCGCAGGTCGACCTTGCTCAGGGTGGCACCGCGCAGCCGGACCTCCTCCAGGGTGGAGCCGGGGAAGGTGACATCGGTGAGCCGCGCGTCGCCGAAGTCGACGTCGCGCAGCAGGCAGTCCTCGAAGACGACGTCGCGCAGCACGGCGGCGCGCAGGTTGACCGCCTCCAGCTTGCAGCCGCGGAACACCACCCGGCGCAGCGCCGAGCCGTGGGCGGAGATGCCGGCCAGCACGCCGCCGGTGACGGCGCTGTCCTGCCACTCGCCGTCGGCGAGGTCGCAGGCCACCCAGCGGCCGGCCTGCACCCAGACCTCGTTGAACCGGGCCTGGCGGAGCTTGACGCCGCTGAGCGCGACGCCGGTGAGGGCGCACTCCAGGAAGGTCGCGCCGGCCCCCGACTGGTCGGTGTACTCGCCGCCGTCGAAGTGGACGGTGTCGTAGCGCCCGTCGCTGCGCAGCGGCCCGGTGTGCGGGGTCAGGTGGCCGGCGTAGGGCAGGTCTTCCAGGCGGTCGGGGACGTGCTGGGGCATGACGGGCGCACCTCGCGGTCGGCGGCGGACGGGTCCTGGTCCGCATGCTCGCACGGGGCACCGACAGTCCGGCGCGAGCGGGCGCGGCGGTGACACGGTGGGGCGCGCACCGCCGGCCCTGCTCGGGTACGCCGCGAAGGGCGGGAACGCACGGGGCGGCCCGGTCGCCGGGGTTCCGGCGACCGGGCCGTCCGCTGCGGTGCGGGATCAGCCGGCCAGGCCGTACCGCCACAGGGTGTTCACCCGGGAGCGCTCGGTGGCGTTCGGGTTCGGGTTGGTGCAGGACGTGCCGGGGCCGCCGCCGGACATCAGCTCGCTGCACGGGCCGGAGTAGTGGTCGGGCAGGCCGAGCACGTGGCCGGTCTCGTGCGCGGTGACGCGCAGCGAGTTGTACTGCCGGTTCTGCGCGTAGTCGAGGAAGATGTAGCCGCGGCCGTGGCCGTCGGTGCTGGCGTAGGAGCCGCGGGAGTCGTTGCCCTCGTAGTAGCGGAAGTCGGCCGCCGTGCCGGACCGCAGCTGCACGTTGGTGACCGAGCTGTTCCAGATCTGGGCGCTCTGGGCTATCTGGTTGCGGAACGTGGGCGCGCTGCTGGCGTCGTAGGTCACGGTGACGGCCAGCAGGAACGGGTTGGCGGCCTGCTTGGCCCGCGCGGACTTCATGACGGCCTCGAAGAACGCCTGGTTGTCGGCGTCCTCGGCGACCGAGCCGGCGTAGGCGGTGCCGGAGGGCGTGTACCCCTGGGTCGGCGCGGCGGCGGCGCTGGTCGGCAGGGCGGCCAGGCCGGCGGCGAGCGCCAGGCCGAGGGCTGCGGAGAACGTGCGCGAGACACGGTTCATGTGGGGGCTCCCGTTCACGGGTCGAGGGGGTGGGGGTCCCGCGGTGCGGCGGTACGGCGTACCGCCGGTGGCGCGGGTGGGGGTGGTGCGGTGGTGCGGGGTGGGCGCGCGCCCTGCCGGCCGGAGGGGGTCGTCCGGTCGGGGCGTGCCGAGGGCCGCCGGGGAGGCGGACCGTCAGGAGGTGCCGGAGCCACCGCCGGACACCGGCCCGCCGCACGGACCGCGGTGGTGGTCGGGCGGGCCGGGCACGTGGCCGGCCTCCAGTCCGGGCGCCACGGAAGGCCTGCGCGGGACACGGTGCATGTGGGGGCTCCGCTTCACGAGTGCGCCGCGGCCGGTGGGGGCCCGGGCCGCGGGCATCGGACGAATGCTTGTGCCCCCAGAGCTTCGGCCAGGCCGGCGGCCCGGCGGATGATGTCAACCGGCGATAGCCCGGACCAATCACCGCACCGCCCGGCGATCCCTCCGCCGCTCCCCCCTCGGCAGGGCCGCTCCCGGCACTCCGGCCCTCGACAGCCTGTCATGTCCCTGGCGTCAGCCCGTTTCGACCGTTACGCTCCCCGATGTGGAGCTCGACGTGAGACACCTGCGGGTGCTGTGCGCGATCGCCGACACCGGAAGCCTCCGCAAGGCAGCGCTGCAGCTCGGCATGACCCAGCCGTCGCTCACCACCCAGCTGCACCGCATCGAACGGGCCGTCGGCGGCACGCTGTTCACCCGGGAGCAGACCGGCAGCCGGCCCACCGCGCTCGGCCACTCCGTGCTGTCCCGGGCCAGGCCGGTGATCGCCGAGATGGCGGCGCTGGTGGCCGCCGCCCGCCAGGAGGCCCGGGAGGCGGCCGGTGGCGAGCGTGCCCGGCGCATGCGGATCGGCAGCGTCGGCAGCCGGGCGGTGGCCGCCTGGCTGCGCCGGGTGCACGAGCGGCTGCCGGAGACCGACACCACCATCCAGATCGACATCTCGGCCAACGCCCTGCTCCGGATGATCGCCGCCGACCAGTTGGACGTGGCCTTCGTGCACGAGAGCGAGGGCTTCCCGCTGCGGCTGCCCCCGGACGCCGAACACCGGGTGCTGCTCGCCCGCGAGCCGCAGTTCGTCGCGCTGACGGCCGGCCACCCGGCGGCCGCCCGGCCGGAGGTCCGGCTGGCCGAACTCGCCGAGGACACCTGGATGGTCGACCCGACCGCCGACCACGAGTACGCCGCGATGCGCCGGGTGTTCCGCGCCGCCGGGCTCAACCCCCGGGTGGTCCAGGTGCGGGACAACGCCACCGCCGCCGAACTGGTCGCCTCCGGGGAGGCGGTCCGCCCCTGCCAGCCGACCTCGCTGCCCGGCCCTGGCACCGTCGTGCGCCGGCTGCACGGCGACCCGCTGGCGGTGCGGCTGCTGCTGGTCTGGCGTCCCCGCGCGCTCGGCCCGCCGGCCCGTGAGGCGCTGTACGAGGAACTGCGGGCGGCCTACCTGGACCTCGCCCAGGCCAGCCCGGCGTACCGGGCCTGGCTCGCCGGGCACGACGAGGTGCTACGCGCACTGCTGGGGCCGCCGCCGGACCCGCTCCGGGCGAACGGGCCGGTGGTACTGAACGGGCCGGTGGTACTGAACGGAGCGGGCCCGCCGAACGGAGCGGGCCCGGGCGGCGGAACGGGCGGCCGCACCGAGGAGCACCCCCGCGACGGGCAGCCCCGGGAGGGCTCGGCGCAGCGCCGCCCGCCGGTCCTCGTTCAGCGCTCCCTGGCGTGCAGCACCACGCCGACCGCCACCGTGGCCGCCGTCACCAGGCCCGCCGCGAGCACGCCGGCGCCGCCCGCCGCCGTACAGGCGAGCACCGCGACCGAGGCCACCGGCAGCAGCGACAGCTGAACCGCGCCGGTCTTGGCGTGCCTGGCGTGCAGCACCCAGACGGTGACGAGGTAGAGCGCGGTCGGCACGGTCACCGTCGCGGTGGCGGCCGTCTCGGAGATGTGCGCCTTGTGCACGGCCGATTCGACCGCCACCTCCAGACCGGCGCCGATCGCCGCCGCCGAGCCGAACACCAGGTAGTGGCCGTAGCCCCAGAGGAAGGCCTGGCGGCTGGAGCGCAGGTGCTCGTGGACCGGTCGGGCGAAGTAGATCCACCAGGCCGAGAAGCAGATCAGCAGACCGCCGAGCGCGACCGGCAGCAGCCGGGCCAGGCCCTCGTGCTCGTCCACCGCGGACTGCACGGCGACGGTCGCCGCCGCCACCGTCTCACCGAGCACGATCAGCGTGAACAGGCCGTACCGCTCGGCGATGTGGTGCGCGTGCCAGGGGGTCCGCAGCCGAAGTTCGGCGATCACCGGCACGGCCAGCTCGGCCAGGATCCCGATCGGGATCACGATCGTGCGGACGTCGTGCGGCAGCACGATCACCACGCCCCAGCCGATCTGGCAGAGCGTGATCCCGGCGGCGTAGCGCAGCGCCACCGCCCGGGCGAGCCCCTCCTCGGCGGCCGCCGCGCGCAGCCACTGGGTGACCATGGCCAGCCGCATCACCATGTAGCCGAGCACCGTCAGCACGATGTCCTGCTCGGCGAAGAGCCTCGGCACACCGGCCGCGAGGACCAGCACACCGGCGATCTGGACCAGGGTGGTGATCCGGTACGGGACGTCGTCGCAGTCGTAGGCGGAGGCGAACCAGGTGAAGTTCATCCACGCCCACCAGATGGCGAAGAAGGCGAGGAGGTAGCCGGTCAGGCCGTCGCCCCAGTGACCGCCCGCGAGGTCGTGGGCGAGCTCCCGGCCGGCCTGGCCGACGGCGACCACGAAGCAGAGGTCGAAGAAGAGTTCCAGCGGTGTGGCGACCCGGTGCGGCTCGTCCTGGCTGCGCGGGACCATCCGGCGCACCGGGCGCGGATCGACGGGGTGCGGCTGGGGTGCCGCGGTGGATTCACTGCTCATGGGGACGGGTCTCCGGACTGCGGACGGGCGGACGGTACCGCCGCATCCTGGCAGCGCGCCGGGCACCGCGCACGCACCGGGCCGGGCCGTGGCGCGGCCGGACCGGGCGCACCGATTGCCCCGGTACGTCCGATATTCCCTGGCGTCAGCGAGAGTTGACGCCCCGGTGCGCGAACCGGGTGACAGCGCGACGGGTTTCCGGGCGCGCCCGCGCCGTACGGCGTGAGGTCCTGGACCGCCCGCTAGATTCGTCCCCGGTTCGAAGCGAACGGGGCCCGGGGACGGGCCCCGGCACGGGCGGCCTGCGGGCATCGCGGAAGGTCAAGGCGGGTGGCAGGACAGCGGGGGCGGCGACGCCGTCCCCCCGTGTCCGCACCACCGGCCTCGTGATCACCGCGCTGCTCGCCAGTGCCCGCCGTACGCCCGCCCTGCGGCGGCCGTCCCCGACCGCGGACCCGGCTCCGGCCCTGGCCCCGGCTACTTCTCCCAGCCGACCTTGGAGTAGTCCACGCCGGCCAGCCCGGGCGCGCCGTAGTTGGCGAGCCCCTTGCGGGCCGCCACCACGGTCGGCCGCTGGTAGAGCTCATAGGTGTGGCCGAGCTCCCAGATCCTGGCGTCCGCCTGGTTGTAGAGGTTCGCGGCCTGCACCGGGTCGATCGTTCCGGCCGCCTTCCTGAGCAGCGCGTCGATCTCCTCGCTGCCCAGCTTGGAGAAGTTGCCGAAGACGTTGTCGCCCTGCGGCAGGCGGAAGTTGGTCAGGCTGGTGGAGAGCGGGAACGAGTCGGTGTTGCGCCAGCTGGCGATGTCCCACTTGCCGGGGTTGACGTACTTGGTGAAGAAGTCGTTGGCCGCGACCTTGTCGATCTCCACCTTGACGCCGACCGCCAGCCACATCGCCTGGGCGGCGGTGGCGAGGTCGACCTGGGCCTGCGGGGTGGACTCGTTGAGCACCCAGTGCAGGGTCAGCGCCCGGCCGTCCCTGGTGCGGGGCCGGCCGGCGCCGTCCTCCTTCCAGCCGGCCTCGTCCAGCAGCTTCCGCGCCGCGGCCGCGTCGAACTTCGCCCACTCCCCGGAGTTGTCCCGGTAGCCGGTCTGGTTGGGCATGAAGATGTGGTTGCCGAGCGGCTTGAACTCCACCGGCACGCCGTTGTTGGCGATCCTGATGAGCGCATTGCGGTCCAGCGCCCTGCCGAGCGCCTGGCGCACCCTCACGTCCGCCAGCGGACCGCCGCCGCCGAAGGAGATGTGCACCTCGTCCCAGGGGCTGGCGGACCGGATCACCGCGTCCTTGGCGTCCTTGAGCTGCCCGTACGCGGTGGCGGTACCGGCGGTGGCGATGTCGATCTCGTTGTTGAGGAAGGCCTGGGTGGTCGCCGACTGCGTCATCACCCGGAAGACGATCCGGTCCGCCTTCGGCTTGGCGCCCCACCAGTTCGGGTCCGGGACGAGTGTCAGGGTCTGCGCGGTCTTGTCGGCGGTGCCGACCTTCAACGGGCCCGCGGTGATCGGGATCCGCTCCACCCAGCCCTTGTTGAAGTCGTCGGCGGTGGCGATCCCGGCGGCCGGGATCAGCGGGCGGAAGAGGTTCTGCCAGTCGGCGTAGGACTCGGAGAAGGTCACCTTGACCTCGGTCGGGTCGGCGCCCTGCTCGACGGCGGAGATCAGCTCGTAGCCGGCCGAGTCGGCGATGTTGTAGCCGTCCTTCCTCCCGTTGCCGGCCTCCCAGTCGGCCTTGAAGTCGAGGAAGCTCAGCGGCTTGCCGTCCGACCACCTGGCCTTCGGGTTCAGCCGGTAGGTGATCACCTGCGGTGAGGTGGAGGTCACCTCGGCGCCCAGCAGGTAGTCCGCGACCGGCTGGAAGGTGCCGGTCTCGTCGGTGCTGAACAGGTTCGGCTCCAGCGTGCGCATGATCTCCACCGCGTCGCCGTAGCGGCCGTCCACCTGGAACGGGTTCCACTGGGTGATCCACTGGTAGAGCGGGAAGCGGACCTCGCCGCCGTCGCGGACCTGGTCCAGCGGTTTGGCGTTGATGTCGATGGACCCCTGCCCGGGCGCCCCACTGCTGACCGCCGGGTCCGCCGAACCGCCGCCGCCCGAACTGCACGCGGCGGCCGTGAGGACGACGGCGAGGGCGAGGGCGGCGGCGCGGCCGAGGCGGCGCGCGGGCGTGGCGGAAGCGTCCATGAGGGTCCCCCCGTGTTGTCCGGCGAGTGGTGAGGGTGAGCGTCGCGAGGTGTGGCGAGGCTTGATCGTGGGCAGCCAAGTCGGTGCCGGGGACAGAACGTAACAGCCGATCAGAATCACTACCAGAGGGCCGAGTTGACACCTGATCCAAGCGAAACGGGGCGCAACACGGCCGCAACACCCCGGCCGCGCACCGCTGCCGGACCGATCTGCGCTTTCCCGAAAGGCCACCCTCCGATGCCCACCAGACGCGTCGGCCCCGCTCCCACCCCTGGCGGCCGCCGATGCTCCGCCACCTGACCAAGCGGCTCGCCTACTACGCCGTCCTGCTGGTCGCCGCCGTCTTCCTCGCGTACGCGCTGGCCGGCGCCGCCCTGCAGCCGCGCGCCTACTTCGAGGCCAAGGTGCCGCGCCCGGCCGCCGCCTCGGTCGAGCGCCAACTCACCGACCTCAACCTGAACGACCGCACCCCGGTCGTCCAGCGGTTCGGCCGCTGGGCCGGCGGCCTGCTGCACGGCGACCTCGGCCGCACCATCCACGACACCCCCGTGATGGACGACTTCCGGCGCCGGGCCTGGGTCTCGCTGCGGCTGCTGCTGATCGGCAGCCTGCTCGGCATGGCGCTCGGCGTCGCCGCCGGGGCGTGGAGCGCGGTGCGCCAGTACCGGCTCTCCGACCGGCTGCTGACCGTCCTCTCCTTCGTCCTGCTCTCCACCCCGGTCTTCCTGGTCGCGCTCTTCCTCAAGAACGGCGCCATCGCCGCCAAGAACGCCGTCGGCCACGAGGTCGTCCCGTTCACCGGGTACGAGACGCCCGGCCTCACCGGCGGCCTCGGCGCGCACCTCGCCGACTGGGCGCTGCACCTGCTGCTGCCCACCCTCTCGCTGGCGCTCGGCGGCCTCGCCACCTACAGCCGCTACCAGCGCGGCACCATGCTCGACGTGCTCGGCTCCGACTACCTGCGCACCGCCGAGGCCAAGGGCCTCACCCGGGGCCGGGCGCTGGTCAAGCACGGGCTGCGGACGGCGGTCGTCCCGATGTCGACGATGTTCGCGTACGGCTTCCTCGGCATCTTCACCGGCGCCGCCTTCACCGAGACCATCTTCGGCTGGCACGGCATGGGCGAGTGGTTCATCCAGTCCGTCAACGAGCAGGACGTCAACGCGGTCGTCGCGGTCAACCTGTTCGCGGCGGTCGTGGTGCTCGCCTCCGGCTTCCTCGCCGACACCCTGCACGCCGCGCTCGATCCGCGCGTGCGGTCCTGACCCGAGGAGGAGCCCCGTGACCGCCGCGATCACCGGACCCGCCGAGCCCGCGGAATCCGCCGGACCCGCCGAACCCGCCGGGCCCGTGCCGGGCGGCACGGCCGGCCGGGGGCGGATCGTCCTCGCCCGGCTGCTCGCCGCCCGCGGGGCGGTGTTCGGCGCCGTCGTCGTCCTGCTGCTGTTCCTGCTGGCCTTCGGCGGCCCCTACCTCACCCCCTGGGACTACGCCGCCCCCGACTACGGCGCGCTGCGGCAACCGCCCTCCGCCACCCACTGGTTCGGCACCAACGGGATCGGCCAGGACGTCTTCGCGCAGACCCTCCGCGGCCTGCAGAAGTCGCTGGTCATCGGCCTGCTGGTGGCGCTGTTCTCGACGGTGCCGGCCGCCCTGGTGGGCGCCTGCGCCGGCTACTTCGGCGGCTGGACCGACCGGCTGCTGATGTTCCTGGTCGACCTGATGCTGGTCTTCCCGAGCTTCCTGATCATCACGATCGTCTCGCCCCGGCTGAAGGGCACCGGCTGGCTCGCCTTCGTGCTGCTGCTCGCCCTGTTCAACTGGATGATCGCCGCCCGGGTGGTCCGCTCGATGACGATCTCGCTGCGCGAGCGGGAGTTCGTCCTGGCCGCGCGGTTCATGGGCGTCCACCCGCTGCGGATCATCACCCGGCACGTGCTGCCGAACGTCGCCTCCTTCCTCGTCATCGACGCCACCATCGCGGTCGGCGGCGCCGTGATGAGCGAGACCGCGCTCTCCTACTTCGGCTTCGGCGTCAGGGCGCCGGACGTCTCGCTCGGCACCCTGCTCGCCGCCGGCACCAGCGAGGCACCGGTCTTCCCCTGGCTGTTCTACTTCGCCGCCGGGCTGCTGGTGCTCTTCGTGCTGGCCGTCAACCTGATCGGCGACGGACTGCGGGACGCCCTCGACCCCACCGCCGAGGCCGCCCGACGGCCCCGCCGCCCGCGCGACCGCGCCAAGAGGAAGAGGAGCCGCGCGTGACCGGCACCACCGTGACCGACGCTCCGCTGTTGCGGGTGCGCGACCTGCGGGTCGACTTCACCGGCCCGCGCGGCGCCGCCCCCGTCCCCGCCCTGCGCGGCGTCGACCTCACGCTGCGCCGCGGCGAGACCCTCGGCATCGTCGGCGAGTCCGGCTCCGGCAAGTCCGTCACCGCGCTGGCCGTCCTCGGGCTGCTGCCCGGCACCGCCCGGGTCCGCGGCTCGGTCCGGCTGGACGGCCGCGAACTCCTCGGCCTGCCCGGGCGCGAACTGGCCGCCGTCCGCGGCCGGCGGATCGCCATGGTCTTCCAGGACCCGCTCTCCGCCCTCACCCCCGTCCACCGGATCGGCGACCAGCTGATCGAGGCGCTGCGCGTCCACCGCCCCGGCCTCGGCCGCGCCGCCGCCCGCGAGCGGGCCGCCGAACTGCTCGACCTGGTCGGCATCCCGGCTCCCGACCGCGCCCTGGACCGCTTCCCGCACGAGTTCTCCGGCGGCATGCGCCAGCGCGCCGTGATCGCCATGGCCGTCGCCAACGACCCCGACGTGCTGCTCGCCGACGAACCCACCACCGCCCTCGACGTCACCATCCAGGCGCAGGTGCTCGACGTGCTGCGCACCGCCCGCCGGGAGACCGGCGCGGCCCTCGTCCTGGTCAGCCACGACCTCGGGGTGATCGCCGGGATGGCCGACCGGGTCGCCGTGATGTACGCGGGCCGGGTCGTCGAGACGGCCGGCGTCGACGAGCTGTTCGCCGCGCCGCGCCACCCCTACACGCTCGGCCTGCTCGGCGCCGTCCCCCGGCTGGACGGGCGGCGCGGGCCGCTGGTCCCGATCCCCGGCACGCCCGCGCCGATGGCCGCGCTGCCGCACGGCTGCCCGTTCGCCGCCCGCTGCCCGCTGGCGGAGGACCGCTGCCGCACGGCGGAACCGCCACTGGCCGGCGACGGCCACCTCGCCGCCTGCGTCCGGGCCGGCGAGCTGGCCGCGCGGCGGCCCGCGCCCGCCGAGGTGTACCCCGTGCCGGAGCTTCCGGCGCCCGGCCCGCCGCTCCCCCGGGCACAGCGCCCGCCGGTCCTGGAGGTCGGCGGGCTCACCAGGACCTTCCCGCTGCTCAAGGGCACCGTCCTCAAGCGCCGGGTCGGCTCGGTGTACGCGGTGGACGGCGTCGAGCTGTCGATCCGGGAGGGCGAGACGCTCGGCCTGGTCGGCGAGTCCGGCTCCGGCAAGTCCACCACCCTGTTCGAACTGCTGCGCCTCGCCGCCCCCGAGTCCGGCCGGATCGAGCTGCTCGGCCGGGACACCGCCGGGCTCTCCCGCGCCGAGGCCCACCGGATGCGGTCCCGGCTGCAGATCGTCTTCCAGGACCCGACGGCCGCCCTCGACCCCCGGATGCCGGTCGGCGACATCGTCGCGGAGCCGCTGCGCGCCCAGCGGGCCGCGAAGGACGAGATCGCCCGCCGGGTGCCCGAACTGCTGCGCCAGGTGGGCCTCGACCCGGCGCACGCCGTCCGCTACCCGCACCAGTTCTCCGGCGGGCAGCGGCAGCGGATCTCGATCGCCCGCGCGCTGGCCGTCCGGCCCCGGCTGCTGGTGCTCGACGAGCCGGTCTCCGCGCTGGACGTCTCGATCCAGGCCGGGGTGCTCAACCTGCTCCAGTCGCTCAAGGCGGAGCTGGGCCTCTCCTACCTCCTCGTCTCGCACGACCTCTCGGTGATCCGGCACCTCGCCGACCGGGTCGGCGTGATGTACCTGGGGCGGACCGTCGAGCAGGGCGAGGTGTCCGCCGTCTTCGGCCGCCCCCGGCACCCCTACACCCGCGCCCTGCTCTCCGCCGTCCCGCTGCCGGACCCGGCCGCCGAGCGCGCCCGCGCCCGCGTGCTGCTGGCCGGCGACCCGCCCTCCCCCACCGTCCGGCACACCGGCTGCCCGTTCCGGGCCCGCTGCCCCGTCCACCCGGGGCTCACCCCGGCGGAGCGCGCCCGCTGCGAGAACGAGGCGCCGCCGCTCACGGCGGACGGCGACCACGGCGACCACCAGGCCGCCTGCCACTTCCCGGAGAGGTGACGCGACGCGAGCTCCGGGCGGCTCGGGGCTCGGGGGCTCCGAACAGCGGACACCCGCCTGGCGGACTCCCCGCCGCCGTGCGACAACTCTGCTATGTCCTGGTCCAACCTGACGATCACGGTCGGCTCGCTCGCCATCGCCTCCGCGGTGCTCCTGCTGCTGCCCCACTTCGTGTCCGCCAAGGCCCGGGAACAGCACAACGAGGTGACGGCCGCCATCTTCGCCATGGTCGGCGTGCTCTACGCCGTCCTGCTCGCCTTCGTGGTGATCGTGGTCTGGGAGGCGGCCGACGACGCCCGGGCCACCACTTTCCGCGAGGCCGACCAACTGGCCGGGCTCTACTGGACGTCCCGGGAGTTCGACAGCCCCGCGGGCATCGAGCTGACGGACCTCACCCTCCGGTACGCGCACACCGTCATCGGCGACGAGTGGCGACTGATGGCCGACCACCGGACCGACCCCAACACCACCGAGCTGGTGTACCGGATCCGCGACACGACCAATGCCCTCCAGCCCGTCGACGCCCGCCAGCAGGCGCACTTCGAGAACGCCCTCAGGCACGTCGAGGGCCTGGCCAGCGAACGCCGTGCCCGGCTCACCCAGGTCCAGGACGCGGTGCCGCCGCTGCTCTGGGTGCCACTGATCGCCGGCGCGGTGCTGACCGTGGGCTTCGCCTTCGTGTTCGGCATCTCCAGCATCCGGCTGCACCTGGCGATGGTGCTGACCATGACCGCGATGATCTGCGTGGTGCTGATCGTGATCAAGGAGATGAACTACCCCTTCGACGGTGTGAACGCCGTCGAGCCCGACGCCTTCCAGGTCTTCCTGAACCGGCTCCCGACCACCCGCTGAGGCCCGCCCCCGGTCACTGCGGGTCACCGGAGGGTGGCGATTCGGCGGATCGGCCCGACAGCGTGTAATGTCTTCCAGGTCAGCAGGCGCCGCTAGCTCAGTTGGTTAGAGCAGCTGACTCTTAATCAGCGGGTCCGGGGTTCGAGTCCCTGGCGGCGCACCGACGGTCGAAGGGTCCTCTCGCAGCAGCGAGGGGGCCCTTCGGCGTTTCCGGCACCGGAGGTGAACCCCGGGCGGCCCGGGGGCGAACGGGCCGGACCCCCCGGGTGGCGCCCGGTGGTTCGAGGCACCGCCCGGAAGCGTGTATTGTTCTCTTCGTCAGCAGGCGCCGCTAGCTCAGTTGGTTAGAGCAGCTGACTCTTAATCAGCGGGTCCGGGGTTCGAGTCCCTGGCGGCGCACCGACACCGGGGAGCCTCTCGTAGCAACGAGGGGCTCTCCGGCTTTTCGCTGCCCATTGGCGTCCGATTTGTGTGTGATGTCGGTCTCGCTTCCCGTCGTAGTGGAGCCAACCGGTACCTTCGGCGCGTTCTGGGCTGTAAACCGGAAAAGGGACAAAGGTCCCCGACCGCCGACGATCCCGTCTGCGCGAGCCGGCACGGTCCCCCGCGTCCTGCCCGGCCCCGCGCAGCCGCCCGCCCGCAGGAGGCCGCCGCTTTGTCCCGTCCCGCCCTGAGCGGCGCACCGCGCACCCGGAAACCCAAGGCCCGCAGACTCCGCAGATCCCGCCGCACCGGCTGGCGCAGACTGGTCCCCACCTGGCGGATGACCCTGGTCGGCTTCGCCGCCGCGCTGCTGCTCGGCGTCGGCCTCTTCGCCCTCGGCATCACGCTGGTCAAGGTGCCGGACGCGCACGCCGCCGCGACCGCGCAGAGCAACACCTGGCTCTACCAGGACGGCTCGGTGATCGCCCGGACCGGCCAGACCAACCGGCAGAACGTCCCGCTGGACAAGGTCTCCCCCGCCGCCCAGCACGCCACGCTGGCCGCCGAGGACCGCAACTTCTACCACGAGGGCGCCGTCAACGTACCCGGGCTGGTCCGCGCCGCCCTCAACACCGCCAAGGGCGAGGGCACCCAGGGCGGCTCCACGATCACCCAGCAGTACGTGAAGAACACCTACCTGAGCCAGAAGCAGTCGGTCTCCCGCAAGGTGAAGGAACTCTTCATAGCGATCAAGGTGGACGCCACCGAGAGCAAGGACGAGATCCTCTCCAGCTACCTCAACACCTCCTACTACGGGCGCGGCGCGTACGGCATCCAGGCCGCCGCGCAGCAGTACTTCGGCGTCGACGCCTCCGAGCTCACCGCCGCCCAGGGCGCCTACCTGGCCGCGCTGCTGAACGCCCCGAGCGCCTACGACGTGGCCACCGCCACCCCGGCGGGCAAGCAGAACGCCGTCAACCGGTGGAACTACGTGCTCGACGGCATGGTGAAGGAAGGCTGGCTCTCCGCCGAGGAGCGGGCCGCCACCACGTTCCCCGAGGTCAGGGACCCGCAGGCGCAGCTCGGGCTGTCCGGCCAGGCCGGCTACCTGGTCAACGCCGCGACCGAGTACCTCACCACCAACCAGATCATCGGCGAGTCGGAGCTGGCCAAGGGCGGCTACACGATCAAGCTGACCATCGACCCGAACCGCCAGCAGGCGCTCCAGGACGCCGTCCAGGCCCAGCTGCACGACACCCTGAACCCGGAGAAGCGGAAGAAGGACGCGGCCGTCCAGCCCGGCGCCGCCTCCGTGGACCCGAAGACCGGCGCCGTGGTCGCCCTGTACGGCGGCGTCGACTACACCAAGCACTACGTCGACAACGCGACCCGGCGGGACTACCAGGCGGGCTCGACGTTCAAGGCGATCGCGCTGGCCGCGGCGCTGGAGAACGACGCCAAGACGCAGTCCGGCCAGACCATCACCCCGCGCACCGTCTACGACGGCACCAGCGGCCGCAAGGTCCGCGGCGGGAAGGGCACCCCGTACGCGCCGCCGAACGAGGGCGACAAGAGCTACGGCCAGGTCACCCTCCAGCAGGCCACCGACTGGTCGGTGAACTCGGCCTTCGCCCAGCTCGCCCAGGACACCGGGCTGGCCAAGGTGCGGGACACCGCGATCGCGCTCGGCCTGCCCAGCAACACCCCCGGCATGGAGGCGGTGCCCTCGATCCCGCTGGGCACCGCCACCCCGAGCGTGCTCGACCTGGCGGGCGTCTACGCCACGCTGGACAACGGCGGCAAGCAGATCACCCCGTGGCTGGTGCAGTCGGTGGACCACGAGGGCGAACCGGTCGAGCTGCCCGCGCACAAGACCACCCAGGCGATCAGCGAGCAGACCGCGCGCGAGGTCACGTCGATGCTCCAGGGCGTGGTGAGCGACCAGGGCGGCACCGGCTGGCGGGCGAAGGCGCTGGGCCGTCCGGCGGCGGGCAAGACCGGTACGACGGACGACCAGAAGTCGGTCTGGTTCATCGGGTACACCCCGGAGCTGGTCACCTCGGTCGCGCTGTTCGGGCAGGACCCGGGCACCGGCGCGCAGGTCAGCCTGAGCGGCACCGGCGGGATCGACGGCGCGGCGGGCGGCCAGTACCCCGCGCAGATCTGGACCACGTACATGAAGGCCGCGCTGAAGGGGCAGCCGGTCGCCGAGTTCCCCGCGCCCTCGGGTGCGGAGTACTCCACGCGCAGCGGCTCGGGCTCCTCCGGGTCCGGCTCCCCGTCCACGCCTTCGAGCACGCCGTCGGCGCCGTCGAACGGCTCCGGCGGGTCGTCGAAGCCGTCCGGCGGACCGTCCCAGGGCGGCGGCCAGGGCGGTCAGGGCGGCTCCGGCTCCTCCGGCTCCTCCGGGGGCACGGGCTCGTCGTCGCCCAGTACGCCGTCGACCGGGTCGGGGTCCGACTCCGGCGGGTCGGGCGGCAGCGGTAGCGGCGGCTCCGGCTCGGGCGGTTCCAGCGGTTCGGGCGGGTCCGGGTCAGGTGGGACGGGCACCGCGCCGGTCCAGCCGACCAAGCCCCCGGCGCCGACCACCACCCCGGAGCCCCCGGGCGGCAGCTCGGGATCGGGCTCGGGGTCCGGCGGGTCCGGGTCCGGCAGCACCGGCGGCTCCGGCTCGGGCGGGTCCGGGTCGGGATCCACCGGGTCCGGATCGGGGTCCACCGGGTCCGGATCGGGGTCGAGCGACGGCGGGACGGACGCGGGCACCGGGGCGGGTACCCCGGCCGGGGCCGGCGCCGGATCCGCCGGGTAGCGCGCGCCCGCGCACGCTTCCGTGCAGGTGGCGCAGGCCGAGCAGGACCGAATGATGGAATGACCCCTTACCGGATTGCCGGTACGACTGTCACAATTCGTCGGTGCACAGCTCCAACCCCCTGCTCGGCCGCTCCCCCGGCCGGACCCTCGGGCTCACCCTCGCCCTCGTCTCCGCGTTCGCCTTCGGCGGCTCCGGCACGGCGGCCAAGCCGCTGATCGAAGCCGGGCTCTCCCCGCTCCACGTGGTCTGGCTCCGGGTCACCGGCGCCGCCGTCGTGCTGCTGCCGCTGGCCTACCGCCACCGCGACGCCTTCCTCCGGCGGCCCGGCCTGCTGATCGGCTTCGGCCTGCTCGCCGTGGCCGGCGTCCAGGCCTGCTACTTCGCGGCGATCTCCCGGATCCCGGTCGGCGTCGCCCTGCTGATCGAGTACCTCGGCCCGCCGCTGCTCATCGGCTACGTCCGGTTCGTCCAGCGCCGGCCGATCAGCCGGGGCGCGGCGATCGGCGCGGGCGTCGCGGTCACCGGGCTCGCCTGCGTCGTCGAGGTCTGGAACGGCCTGAGCTTCGACGCGCTCGGCGTCCTGTTCGCCCTCGGCGCGGCCTGCTGCCAGGTCGGCTACTTCGTGCTCGCCGACGCCGGCAGCCGGGGCGAGCGCCCGGTCGACCCGATCGCCGTCAGCGCGTTCGGCCTGCTGATCGGCTCGATCGTGCTCACCGTCCTGACCCGCCCCTGGGAGGCGGACTGGAGCAGGCTCGGCGGGGACGTGGTGATGAACGGACACACCCTGCCCGCGCTGCTCCCGGCGGCCTGGATGGTCCTGATCGCGACCGTGCTCGCCTATCTGACCGGCGTCGTCGCCGTCCAGCACCTCTCACCGCCGGTCGCCGGGGTGGTGGCCAACCTGGAGGCCGTGGTGGCCACCGTGCTGGCCTGGGTGCTGCTGGGCGAGCACCTCGGCCTGCCGCAGACGGCCGGCGGCCTGCTGGTGCTGGCCGGGGCGTTCGCCGCCCAGGCGAGCAAGCCCGCCAAGGCCGCCGGAGCGGATCCGGCGGGGGCCGCCGGGAACCCGGGTTCGGCGGCCGGCGCGGTACCGGCCGGCGCGACGGCGCTCGGTGACCGGCTCGCCCGCGCCGCCGAGGCCGAGGCCCGCCGGGACCGGAACCAGGACCGCGAGCCGGAGGGGGAGCGGCGCCAGGGCCGCTGACCGGCCCGGGGCGGCGACCGGTCAGCGACCGGCCCAGCCGAACCAGTCGAGGTGGCCGAGCGGCCACACGACGGCCGCCACCGGGCCGACCACGTTGTCCACCGGCACGGCCCCGCCGCCGGGGCCGCGCTGGTGGTAGCGGGAGTCCGCGGAGTCGCTGCGGTGGTCGCCCTCGACCCAGACGTAGCCCTGCGGCACCGTCACCGGACCGAAGTCCAGCCCGGCGCAGGAGTCGTTCCCGGGGTGCAGGTACGGCTCGTCGACCTTGGCACCGTCGACGCTCAGCGTGGTTCCCGAGCACTGCACGGTCTGCCCGCCGGTCGCGATGACCCGCTTGACCAGGTAGTTGTCGTCCTTCGGTGGCACCAGGCCGACGAAGGAGAGCACCGAGCCCAGCGCGTTGGAGACGGGGTTCCCGCCGGTCGGCTGCGGCGGCAGCCAGTCCCCAGGGTCCTTGAAGACCACCGGCTGGCCCGGCTCGGGCTCCCAGCCGGTCAGCGGGGCGAGCTTGTTCACGCCGACCCGGTCGCCGATCCGCAGGGTGTTCTCCATCGAACCGGACGGGATGGTGAACACCTGGAACAGACAGGTCTTGATCAGCAGCGCGACCACCAGACCGACCGCCGCCATCGCCGGGATCTCGATCCACCACGGCCGCGGCCGGCGCCCGGACCGGCGGGCCTTCGGCGATCCGCTCCGGCGCCCCTCGGCGGCACGGCGGGCCCGCCGTGCCTCGGCCCGGCCCCCGACCGGGGCGGCGGGCCCGGGCCCGGCGTCGCCACCGTGCGTTTCGGGCAGGTTCACCGCCATCGTCGCTGCTCCACTCTCCGGCTGCGGGGGAACCTGCACGCTACGCCAACCGGTGATCCAGGCGAAATCGGACGTTTACCCGCGCCAGACATCCCGCGGGCCCGGCGGACCGCGCGCGCCGTCAGACGGAGGCGTTCCCGTGGGTCACCGCGTCGCTGGCGATGGCCTCGTGGTGGCGGATGACCTCGGCAATGATGAAATTGAGGAACTTCTCCGCGAACACCGGGTCCAGGTGGGCACCGGCGGCCAGCTCGCGCAGCCGCTTGATCTGGGTCCGCTCGCGGGCCGGATCGGCCGGCGGGAGCTTGTGCTCGGCCTTGAGCCGGCCGACCCGCTGGGTCGCCTTGAAACGCTCGGCCAGCATGTGGACCACCGCGGCGTCGATGTTGTCGATGCTCTCGCGCAGGCTGGTCAGCTCGGCCCGCACGGCATCGCCGACCCCCTCGGGCAGTCCGGCGTCGGGGGTCGTGGGGTGGTCCGTCATCGGGGCGGCTCCGCGGCTCTCTCGGTGGTGCGCCCGACCGTGCGGCGGCCGGGCCCGGGCCCGGGCCAATCTAACAGGACGCCCGGCACGTGCCCGCACCATTAACCCCGACCGTCCACGATCCGGACGGCCCCGGACCGTCCCGCGCGGGGCCCGGCCCACCCGGGACCACCGGGGGATTTTCGGACGCGACGGGCCGGTGTGCTACTTGTGGCACGCCCCGGGCCTGCCCGTAGGCTGGGCCGCGGCATGACCGGACGTGACGAATCAGCAGTTCCTCAGTAACGGAGGTACCGATCGTGGCAACCACTCGCACCGCCAGCACCGTTTGGGAAGGCAACCTGGTCGAGGGCAAGGGCCTGGTGACGTTCGCGTCGTCCGGCATCGGCGAGTACCCGGTCTCCTGGCCGGCCCGCGCCGAGGCCGCGAACGGCAAGACCAGCCCGGAGGAGCTCATCGCGGCCGCGCACTCCGCCTGCTTCTCGATGGCCCTCTCGCACGGCCTGACCGGCGCGGGCACCCCGCCCACCAAGCTCGACACCAAGGCCGACGTCACCTTCCAGCCCGGTACCGGCATCACCGGCATCCACCTGACGGTCGTCGGCGAGGTCCCCGGGCTGGACGAGGCCGGCTTCGTGAAGGCCGCCGAGGACGCCAAGGCCAACTGCCCGGTGAGCCAGGCCCTGACCGGCACCACCATCACCCTCTCGGCCAACCTGGCCGGCTGACCTCCCCGGGCGTCCCGCCCACGGCCCCGGTCGGGCGCACGTCCGGCGCCGCCCCGGAGCCCGAGGGCGCGTTCCCGGAGCACACGCCCCCGGTGCACATCATGTGATGTGCACCGGGGGCGTCCGCATGTATCACTACACTTGACCCCAAACCAGACGAATCACCCCGGCGGCGGTCACCGCGCGTTGCCATCGCGTCCTATGATCGGCCGCAGCGCCCTGTTCCTCACGGTTCCTCAGGCGGGTTTCCACCCGGCCGCTCCGTCCCGAGCGTCCCGCACCGGAGTCCGTCCTCCGCGAGTGCGGCAGAGCGCGGGGCCGGCCGCCGAAGTCGGGTGACCGGCCGGACCAGCGTCAAGCGTCAGCAGCGGACGGGAGCATGCCGTGCCGGGCCAGAACGAGGGGGCCGACGCGCACCACCCAGGCGTGCGGCACGAGGACCCGCGGCCGCTCCGCCTGCCGCCGCCCGTCCTCCACGCCGCCCCGGCGAACGGCGCGGCCAACGGCACGGCCGGCGCCACCGGCCACGGACCGGCCACGGCCTCCCCGGCCGGGCCGGCCGGCCTCCGGGAGGGGCCGCCCGGCGACGGCGCCCTCCGCTGCCCCGCCTGCTCGGCGCCGGGCGACGACCGGCAGCTGGCCGTGCTGCGGGCCAGCGAGTCCCGGCTGCGGGCCGCCTTCTGCGACGCCGGCATCGGCATGGCGCTCATCGACCCCGTGGACCGGATCATCGAGGTCAACCCCGCCTTCGCCGCGCTGACCGGCCGCACCGTGGACGAGCTGGTCGGGACCCACATCCACGAGATCGCCGACCCCGAGGGCATGCCGCGCCGGCTGTTCCGCGCGCTCGCCCACGGCGAGCACGACCGGATCCGGGTCGAGAAGCAGCTCAAGCACCGCACGGGCCGGACGGTCTGGAGCAAGGTGACCGTCTCGCTGATCCGGGACGCCGAGGGCCGCCCGCTGTACACGCTCGCCCTCGTCGAGGACATCACCGAGCAGCGCCGGCTCGGCGACCGCCTGGAGTACCAGGCCCTGCACGACCCGCTGACCCGGCTGCCCAACCGGACCCTCTTCTTCGAGCGCCTCGACGCCGCCTGCCTCACCCCCGACCGGGCCGAGGGCGCGGCCGGCGGTCCCGCCGCGGGTACGGCGATCACGGTCGCCGGGACCGGGACCGGCGGGTCCCGGGTCGGCGTCTGCTACCTGGACCTCGACGGGTTCGCCGCGATCAACGAGGCCCTCGGCCACCACATCGGCGACCAGTTGCTGATCGCCGTGGCGACCCGTCTGCGGCGCGGCTTCTCCGCGCACGGCACCCAGCTGGTCGCACGGATGGGCGGCGACGAGTTCGCCGTCCTGGTGACCGACAGCCAGGGCAGCGACCAGCTCACCGACCTGGCCGCCCGGATCCTCGACGCCCTGGAGCGCCCCTTCGACGTGGCCGGCCACCGGCTGGTGGTCACCGCCAGCGTCGGCGTGGTCGAACGCTCCGTGCACGAGACCACCCCCACCGACCTGGTGAAGGACGCCGATGCCACCCTCTACTGGTCCAAGGCCGACGGCCGGGCCCGGTGGACCCTCTACGACCCCGACCGGGGCGCCCACCAGCTGACCCGCCAGCTGCTCGCCACCGCGCTGCGCCCTGCGCTGGAACGCGGCGAGTTCACCATCGAGTACCAGCCGCTGGTCGGCCTGGCCGACGGCGCGGTGCACGGCGCCGAGGCCCTGGTCCGGTGGCGCCACCCCCGTTACGGGACGCTCTCGCCGGACCGCTTCATCCCGCTGGCCGAGGAGTCCGGGGCGATCGTGCCGCTCGGCAAGTGGGTGCTGGAGGAGTCCTGCCGCCAGGCGCGGCGCTGGCTCACCGAGTTCCCCGAGACCGAGACCTTCGTGAGCGTCAACCTGGCCGCCCGCCAGATCTGGGACTCCGACGTGGTCGCCGACGTCGCCCAGGCCCTGGAGCGCACCGGCCTGCCGGCCCGGCTGCTCCAGCTGGAGATCACCGAGAGCGCCCTGCTCGGCCCCGGCGGGCGCCCGCTGCAGGCGCTCCAGGCGCTCGCCGACATGGGCGTGCGCATCGCGATCGACGACTTCGGAACGGGCTACTCCAACCTGGCCTACCTCTCCCGGCTCCCGGTGCACGTGCTGAAGCTGGACGGCACCTTCATCGAGGGGTTCCGCGACCCGGCCCCGGCCGGCGGCCGCCCGGAGCTCCCCGAACTCCGCTCCCGGCGCAGCGACGCCGACGAGCAGATCGTCGGCGCGATGGTGCAGCTGGCCCACACCCTCGGCCTGACCGTGACCGCCGAGGGCATCGAGAGCGCCGCCCAGGCCGAGCGGCTGCGGCTCACCGGCTGCGACACCGCCCAGGGCTGGTACTTCGCCCGCCCCGGGGAGGCCGAGCTGGTCGCGGCGATACTCCGCGACGGCCGCGAGGACCGGGAGGGCGCCGAGGACCGGGGCGCCCCGGGCGGGCGCTAGCCCGGGCCCGGGGCCGTCCGGCGGCCGCCGCTCAGGCGCTCCCGGGCCGCCCCGCCGTCAGGCCGTACGCCTCGGCGATCAGGCCGTAGGAGCGCAGCCGCGCCTCGTGGCCGTGGATGTGCGAGGTCACCATCAGCTCGTCCACCCCGGTCCGCTTGCGGAGCGCCTCCAGCCCGTCGGCCACCTCGCCGGGCGCGCCCAGGACGACGTTGCCCAGCCAGTCGTCGATGAAGTCCGCCTCCACCGGGCTGTACGGGTGGGACTCGGCCTCCTCGGGGGTGGGGATCGGGCCCGGGTTGCCCCGGCGCAGGCGCAGCATGCCGAGCGCCGCGGAGCGGGCGAGGCGGCGGGCGGAGGCCTCGTCGTCGGCCGCGACCGCGCTCACCCCGATCAGTGCGTACGGCTCGTCGAGGACGGCCGAGGGGCGGAACTCCGAGCGGTAGAGGTCGAGCGCCGGCAGGGTGTTCGCGCTGCTGAAGTGGTGGGCGAAGGCGAACGGCAGGCCGAGCCGGCCGGCCAGCTGGGCGCTGAACCCGGAGGAGCCGAGCAGCCAGACCGGCGGGCGTCCCTCCCCCTTCGGAACGGCGGTGAGCCGCTCGTAGGGGTGCCCGGCCGGGAAGCTGCCGTCGAGGAAGTGGATCAGCTCGGAGAGCCGGTGGGGGAAGTCGTCGGCGCCCTCGCCGAGGCCGCGCCGCAGGGCGCGGGCGGTGGCCTGGTCGGTGCCGGGGGCCCGGCCGAGGCCGAGGTCGATCCGGCCGGGGTGGAGCGCCTCCAGCAGGCCGAACTGCTCGGCGATCGCCAGCGGGGCGTGGTTGGGCAGCATCACGCCGCCGGAGCCGAGGCGCAGGGTGGTGGTGTGGGCCCCGAGGTGGGCCAGCAGGACGGCGGGCGCGGAGCTGGCGACGCCGGGCATCCCGTGGTGCTCGGCCACCCAGAAGCGGTGGTAGCCCCACTGCTCGGCGCTGCGGGCGAGGGCGGTGGTCGCGGCGAGTGCCTGTGCGGGCGTGTGGCCGGCCCCGACGGTGGCCAGGTCGAGGATCGACAGCGGGGCGGGTGCCGTTCCCCGGGCGGTGCCCCGGATCGCGTCCGCGGCGTGCGGCCCGGCCCCGTTCTCCCGCCGGTTCTCCTGCCTGTCCTCGGTCGTCATGCCGTCCGTCCTCCTGGCCGTGGTCGGTCCCGTCCGCCGGTGCGTCTTCACCGGTGCCGGCCACCGGTGGCGGTCGGTGCCGCGGCCGGTGCCGAGACTGGTCAACCCCGTCGCCGGGCTCCCTTGTTCCCGGCCCGCGGTCCGGCGGGGGGCTGACTCAGAGCCAGCGGACGAACACCCGTGGCGACTTCACGCCAGCGCGGGAAGTCGCCAGCCCGCGGGCTCGCGGTCGGTGGCCGGCTTCCGGCAGGCTAGGGCTCAGGCGGATCACCCAACCGGATCCGCACTCACCAGCAAGATCGGCGGGCTGGACCAGCGCCGACCGATCCCCGCGAGCCCCCGGAGCGGCACCCCGCTCCGGGGGCTCGTGCCATTGCCGGCCCGGTCGTGAGGCCCGTCACCTGTGGCCCTTCCCACAGCCGGGGTGCTTCATGGTGTGAAAAGTCGAGGCGCTAGCGTTGTCCCTTGCAACCACTGCTCCCCCGGGCAGCCTGGAGGGAGGACGGACATGGACATCGCCGCGCTGGTCGGATCCTCGTGGATCTGCGCCCTGGCGCTCTGCGCCGTTCTCGGCGACGCCTTCCTCCCGTTCATCCCCAGCGGCACCCTCGTCATACTCGCGGTGCTCAAGACGGCGCAGATAGACGGCGCCCCCTTGATGCTCGGGCTCGGGGTGGCCACCGCCTCCTTCCTCGGCGACCTGCTGCTGCTCCGGCTGGCACGCCGCGGCGCGCCGATGGTCAGCCGGCGCCTGGAGCACCGGCCGAAGCTGGCGGCCAGCGTGACCCGGGTCCAGCAGGCCCTGGACGGACGCACCACCCGGGCGGCGGCCGCCATGGTGGTGATCGCCCGCTTCGTACCGGCCGGGCGGACCATCCTCGACCTGGCCATCGGCCACTCCCCCGCCCATCCCCACCGCTTCCTGCGGTGGTCGGCGCTGGCCGCGATGATCTGGGCGGCCTACATCGTGACCCTGGGCTGGCTCAACAGCCACTGGTTCGACACCGCCTGGCTGAGCCTGGCGGTCTCCTGCGCGGCCGCCACCGCGGTGAGCACCGCCATCGCGCGGGTCGTGCGCCGCAATCGCCGGCTCTCCTTCGACTGACGCCGCGACGGCCGAGCCCCCGGAACGCCTGTTGCGCGAATCGGGCGAATCGTCACGGGTCGGCAACAGAAGACGTCTCTTCGCATCCCGCGCAGGTGTTCCCCGCGTGTTCAGTCCCGGCGAACCCCGGGCCTTTGGTGCCCTCCGCGTTCGCATGACATGCTAACGACGGATAATCAATCAATTGTCCGATATGACCGGCGTGGCCGCGGTCGCGGTCGTCACCCGGTCCGGACGCCCAGGGGAGACGATGGCCGGCATCTCGCGCAGGACCGTGCTCACAGCCACTGCCGCGACCGCGGCCCTCGGAGCGGTGGCGGCCTGTTCCGGGGGCGGCTCGGGACCGGCCGATCCCACCGGCTCCGCCCCGGCCCCCACGACCGGCACCGGCAGCACGGGGCCGACCACCGCCGGCACCCCCACCGGGACCCCGGCCAAGGGCACGCCGATCGGGGACGGCTCGACCTCCGACACCGGCCCGCAGCCGAACCAGCCCAAACCCGAGAAACTCAAGCCGGGCGAGCGCCCGCCGCAGTTCGTGGTCTTCTCCTGGGACGGCGCCGGCGCCACCGAGGACAACCAGTTCCCCCGGTTCCTGAAGCTCGCCGAGGAGCACAAGGCCTCGATGACCTTCTTCCTCTCCGGCATCTACACCCTGCCCAAGGGCAAGGCCGAGCTGTACCACCCGCCGAAGCACGCGGTCGGCGCCTCCGACATCCCCTATCTGTCGGACGGCGCGGTGCAGAACACCATCAAGCTCATCAGCCAGGCCTGGCTGGCCGGCCACGAGATAGGCACCCACTTCAACGGCCACTTCTGCTCGACCCGCTCGGACGGCAACGGCGTCAACAAGTGGACCTCCGAGGACTGGCGGAGCGAGATAGACCAGGCCGTCGGCTTCGTGACCCAGTGGCGGACCAACACCGGCTTCACCGACGTCGACCCGCTCCCCTTCGACTACCGGAAGGAGCTGGTCGGCGGCCGCACCCCCTGCCTGGAGGGACAGAAGGCCCTGCTGCCCACCATCGCCGGCCTCGGGTGGAAGTACGACGCCAGTTCCTCGGGCGGCCAGCAGATCTGGCCCCAGAAGGTGCAGGACGGCAAGGTCTGGGACCTCCCGCTGCAGAGCATCCCCTTCCCGGGGCACACCTTCCAGGTGCTCTCCATGGACTACAACATCCTGGCCAACCAGTCCTCCGGCAGCACCAAGGGGGACCCGGCCAAGTACGACGAGTGGCGCACCCAGGCCCGGGACGCCTACCTGGCCGGGTTCGACCGCGCCTACAACGGCAACCGCGCGCCGTTCTTCATCGGCAACCACTTCGAGCAGTGGAACGGCGGCATCTACATGGACGCCGTCGAGGAGACGCTCAAGGCCGTCGCGGGCAGGCCGGACGTCCGGCTGGTCTCCTTCAAGCAGCTCGTCGAGTGGCTGGAGGCCCAGGATCAGTCCACCCTGCGCAAGCTGCGCACCCTCAACGTCGGGCAGGCGCCGGCCGGCGGCTGGGAGTCCTTCCTGGGCGCGGCCGGTTAGGCCCTCTCCTTCGGATCACGCCGCCCGCCCGGCGTGATCCGAAGGAGAGGGCCTCGCCGCGGCTATCCGGCGGTGGCGCGGTCCTGGCCGAGCAGGGCGCGGACCACCGTCCCGGCGCCGGCGCGGCCCCAGAGGACCGAGTAGTGGTTGGCGCCCGGCACCCCCGACGCCGGGACCGGGTGGGTGTGGTCCAGCCCCATCGCCGCGAGCCGCTTCTCGTCGTAGAGGCCCTGCGGCTCGTCGAGCAGGCCGCGCTCCGCCCAGATCAGCTCGCCCGGGCAGGGCAGCCGGTGCACGGCGGTGGCGGCCTCCCGGTCCAGCAGGACCTGCGCCCCGTCGGCCTCGACCGCCGCCAGCACGCAGGAGGAGCGCAGTTCGGGCTCGGCGCCGACGAGGTCGCGCTGGGTGTAGGCGTCGATCCCGTCGCACCAGTCGGCGGCGAAGGCCGGGTGCCGCTGCCAGAAGTCGCGGTACGCCTGCCGGTCGGGGAAGGTCATCGACAGCCGGGCCAGCGCCGGCCCGAGCACGGCGGCCAGGGCGTCGGCGTCGCTCGCGCCCTCGGGCAGCGGGAAGGTGACCGCGCCGTCGACCAGCACCACCCGGCCGACCAGTTCCGGGTGGCGGACGGCCGTCAGGGCCGCCACCCACGCGCCCATGGAGTGGCCGGCCACGACGGTCGGCCCCAGCCCGAGCCCGGTGATCAGGGCCGCCACGTCGTCGGCGTGACGGGCCAGGCCGTACGGCCCGCCGAGGTCGCGGCTGCCACCGCGCCCGCGCAGGTCCGGCGCGAGCAGGGTGGCCCGCCCGGCGAGCCGACGGGCGACCTCGAACCAGGCGAGGCCGTTGGCGGTGATGCCGTGCACCGCCACGACGGTCGGGGCACCGGGCACGGTGGCGGGCCACCGGAGCACGGACAGCTCCCCGCCGGGCACCGGGACGCCCAGCTGCTCCGGGGCCGCCGGCCCGGCGCCCGCCCTGGACCCGCCGGACGGCGGAGCGGATTCGGCGGGTCGGTCGGTGGCCCCGGGTGTCGACGGGTTCTCGAACTGGCTCACGCTGGACTACCTCCTGTGGGGCCGGCGCCGGGGCGGCATCGTGTCCCTTCCGGCATTCCCGCCGACGGTCCGGGCCGAACGGGCGCAGCGGGCGGCTCCCGGGGGTGCCGCGGGGTGGATGCCGGAACCGTAGACGGGGTGTGCGGGCGGCGACATGTGCCCGGCCGACGCATCAGCCCGCGCCGCTGTGGCGGTCGGCTCCATGCCTCCGGGCCGACCCGCCCACCGAACCGGCCGGGCCGCGCGCGGTTCCGGACGACAAACCGGCGGCGCCCGAACGCGGTTCGGCCCCCGCGACACCGGTGCGCCGGTGATTGGCCGGGAATCGCCGGACCGGCCCGCCCGCGCACCGCCCGTTCTCCGGACCGGTTGCAATCAGGGCTCCCCTCCGGGACAGTTGGGGAAGTCCGGGGATCCCGGCACCCCCGGAAGGGAGTCCGGGGCGGTCGACGGGGGGTCGGCTCTCGACGCTTTCGCGTCATCGCGCACCACGATCGATCGTATACGTTTTAGCGGTTGACGGTCCGTAGTCGCCAGAACCGCCAGGTCGGCCGCCGTGCGACCGCGCGGTGCGGCAGGTCGCACACCCCTGGTCGGAGCACGCACGGAACGGCGGGCCCTCGCGGCCGGCCACGGGGGGAGCGCACATGAGCGGGCCGTTCTCGCGCCGGGCGAAGGACGCGGAACCGTCCGCTCCGGCCACCGCGCCCGCCGGCGCGCCGGAACCGCTCGCCGTCCCCGAAGCCCCTTACGACTACGCCTACTTCAGCCGCCTGGCCGGCCGCGCGGTCGAGGACGTCGCGCCGGACGAGCCGTACCGGGTGCGGTACCGCAGCCTGCTGAGCCGCGAACCGCACCGGATCCGGGCCGCGCTGCTCCTGCTGGCCGCCCCCCTGGTCGAGGGCGTGCTGCTGGTCTGGCTGCTCCAGCCGGGCCACTGGCCGGTCCGGCCCGGCGAGAGCGACACCTGGTTACTGGTCGGCGACAAGGTGATGATCGGGATCATCGCCGTGGTCGAGGCGTTCCGGCTGGTCAACGTGGTCTCCAACGCCCATGCCACGCTCGCCGCCCGCGACCCCGTCCCGGTGACGCCCGAGCGCGGCACCCGGGTCGCGTTCATCACCACCTTCGTACCGGGCAAGGAGCCGCCCGAGATGGTGCGCGCCACGCTCACCGCCGCGCTCGCCGTCCGGCACGAAGGCCCCTACCACGTCTGGCTGTTGGACGAGGGAAACGATCCCGCCATGCGCGAGCTCTGCGAGCGGCTCGGCGTGCGCCACTTCAGCCGGGACGAGATCCCGCAGTGGAACACCCCCAAGGGCCGGTTCCGCGCCAGGACCAAGCACGGCAACTACAACAGCTGGCTCCAGGCGTACGGCGCCGACTACGACTTCTGGGTCTCGGTGGACACCGACCACGTGCCGCTGCCCGAGTTCTGCGAGCGGATGCTCGGCTACTTCCGCGACCCCGACGTGGCGTTCGTGGTCGGTCCTCAGGTGTACGGGAACTACCGCAGCTCGGGTTCGCTGGTCACCAAGTTCTCCGAGAGCCAGCAGTACCTCTTCCACGCCCTGGTCCAACGGGCCGGGAACCGCTACGGCGCACCGATGTTCGTCGGCACCAACAACGCCGTCCGGCTCGAAGCGCTGCGCTCGATCGGCGGGCTGTACGACTCGGTCACCGAGGACATGGCCACCGGCCTGGAGTTCCACCGCCGCCGCAACCCGGCAACCGGCGAGCGCTGGAAGTCGGTCTACACACCGGACGTGCTGGCGGTCGGCGAGGGGCCGTCGTCCTGGACGGACTTCTTCTCGCAGCAGCTGCGCTGGAGCCGGGGCACCTACGAGACCCTGCTGACCCAGTACGGGCGGGTGGCGTGGGGGCTGTCGCCGGGGCGGCTGCTCAACTACACGCTGATGGTCTCCTTCTACCCGATGGCGGCGCTGACCTGGTTGCTCGGCGGGGTGTCCAGCGTGCTCTACCTGGGGTTCGGCGCATCGGGCGTCCATGTGTCGTCCGAGATCTGGATGGCGCTCTACAGCGACGCGGCCGCGCTGCAACTGCTGCTCTACACCTGGAACCGCAAGCACAACGTGAGCCCGCACGAACCGGCGGGTTCCTCCGGGGTGGCGGGCATGGTGATGTCGGCGCTCTGCGGTCCGGTCTACGCGGCGGCGTTCCTCCAGGCGCTCCTGCGGATCCGCAGCCGGTTCGTGGTGACCCCGAAGGGCGATTCGACCACCCCCGACCGGGTGTCCACCTTCCGGCTCCACCTGTTCTGGGCGCTGGTGTTCGGCGGCGCGATCGCGGCCTCCTTCCGGACCGGCCACGACCACGTCGCCATGCGGACATGGGCCTGCCTGGCGCTCCTGCTCAGCCTGCTGCCGATGCTGCTGCTCGCCGCGGACGCCGTGCGCCGCCGCCGGGCCAGGCCGGTCTCCACCCTCTCGCTCACCCCCGGCGCGGCCCCCGGCACCCCTGGCTCGCCCGGCTCCCCCGGCTCCCCCGGCTCCCCCGCCGAGTCGACACCCGCACCCGCACCCGCACCCGCCACGAGGGGATGACGAACCACCGTGAAGATCCGCCACACCGGCCGCACCCGGCGCTTCGCCCTCGGCAGCACCGTCTTCCTGACCGTGGCCGGGATGAACGCACCCGCCGTCCTCGGCTTCGCCACCGACCGGTACCACCACTACGTGGTCAACCGCCCCGCCTACAAGGCCGAGTACGGCCACTGGCAGACCCTGGTGCTCCCCGCCGAGTTCCGGATCAACGCCATCCACGCCGCCCTGCTGCGCACCGGCAAGGTCCTGATCATCGCCGGCTCCGGCAACGACCGGAAGAGCTTCGACGCCGGCACCTTCAAGAGCCTGCTCTGGGACCCGGCCGCCAACACCTACAAGACCGTCCCCACCCCCGACGACCTGTTCTGCGGCGGCCACGCCGCGCTGCCCGACGGCCGGATGCTGGTGGCCGGCGGCACCCGCCGCTACGAGGCGCTGGACGGCGCGGTGAAGAAGGCGGCCGGCACCATGCGGGTCCGCAACGAGAACCCGGACGCCGCCCGCAGCCTCCCCAAGGGCACCGTCTTCCGCGCCCCCGACGGCCGCGAGTACGTCTCCACCGCCGACCTCACCGTCCCCGCCGCGACCAAGACCGGCTCCGGCGCCGCGACCGTCGTCAAGGCGTCCGAGGCCAAGGTGTTCGCGGAGGCGGTCAACCCCGGCCCCGGCTCGGTACTGGACTCCCCCGCCCAGTACACGGTCAAGGGCCTGACCGGCGCCGACGCCCGGAACGTCTACGGCACGGCCGACCGGATGACCCTGGAGAAGCAGGACTACCAGGGCATCCGCGCCGCCTTCGAGTTCAACCCGGAGACCGAGCTGTACGAGCAGGTCACCGACATGGCGTACGCCCGCTGGTACCCGACCCTGACCGGGCTGGGCGACGGCCGGGTGGTCACCGTCTCCGGGCTGGACGACACCGGTCAGATCCTCAGCGGCAACGACAACGAGATCTACGACCCGGCGGGCAAGACCTGGTCCAAGGCGCCCGACCGGTACTTCCCGACCTACCCGTCGATCTTCCTCACCGCGTCCGGCAGGCTCTTCTACTCCGGCTCGAACGCCGGCTACGGGCCCGCCGACAAGGGCCGCGAGCCGGGGCTCTGGGACCTCGCCGACAACAGCTTCCACCCCGTGCCCGGCCTGCGCGACCCCGGGCTCACCGAGACGTCCTCCTCCGTGCTGCTGCCGCCCGCGCAGGCGCAGAAGGTGATGGTGCTCGGCGGCGGGGGCGTCGGCGAGTCCCCGCTCTCCACCGCCCGCACGGACATCGCCGACCTCGGCGCCGCGCGGCCCGCCTTCACCCCGGGCCCCGACCTGCCGGCCGGCGGCACCCGGTACCTCAACAGCGTGATCCTGCCCGACGACACCGTCTTCACCACCGGCGGCTCCGCCGACTACCGGGGCAAGCACCGCAGCGACCTGCTCAAGGCGCAGACCTACCACCCGGACACCAACACCTTCACCACCGCCGCCGAGCCGACCGTCGGCCGGAACTACCACGCCGAGGCCCTGCTGCTGCCCGACGGCCGGGTGGCGGTGCTCGGCTCCGACCCGCTCTTCAACGACAAGGCGGGCAACGAGCCCGGCAGCTTCGAGCAGCGGATCGAGATCTACAGCCCGCCGTACCTGTTCCACGGCGAGCGGCCGCGGCTGACCGACGCCCCGGCCGCGGCGAAGCTCGGCGGCACCGTGCGGGTGGCCGCCCCGGCCCCCGGCGGCATCGCCACCGCCAAGCTCGTCCGGCCGAGTTCGGTCACCCACGCCACCGACGTGGAGCAGCGCTCGGTGGCCCTGGACGTCACCGCGCGCACGGCGGACGGCGTCACGCTCACCCTGCCCGCCAACCCGAACCTGCTGCCGCCCGGCTGGTACATGCTCTTCGTCACGGACACCGCCGGCACCCCGTCGGAGGCCCGCTGGATCCAGGTCACGCCCTGAGTCAGCGGGGCGCCGGCCGCGCGGCTATCCCGCGGTGGCGGCGCCGGACCGCGCCAGACCCAGCGCGTACGGCAGCCAGAACTCACCGGCCGGCGGCTCACCGCGGCCGCACTCGCCGTCCGACTCGCCCGGGTTCTTGATCCAGAGGTACGCGTCGACGCCGGGCCGGCCGGTCCCGGTCGTGGGCGGGGCGCCCAGCGCGCGGCCGGGCGGGTTGCACCACGCCTCGGAGTCCAGCGGGCCGTTGCCGTTGCGGCTGGTGTCGATGACGAAGTGCTTGCCGTCCAGCAGGGCGGACAGCTGCGCGCCGTACGCCGCGTTGCGGTCGGTGGTGAAGAAGTTGGAGACGTTCACCGCGAAGCCGTCGGCCGCCGCGATCCCCGACCTGCGCAGCGCCTCGGCCAGCGTGGTCGGGTCCGGCGTCCACCCCGGGTTGCCCGCGTCCAGGTAGACCCGCACCTGCGGGCGCTTCTTCAACTCCTGGACGGCGAAGGCCAGCAGGCCGTACCGCTCGGCCGCGGCGTCGCCCTTGACCCCGCAGGTGTCCAGGGTGTGCGCGATCGCGTCCGGCTCCAGCACCACCCAGGCCCGGCGGTCGCCGATCGCCTCCGCCAGACCGGTGATCCAGGCCCGGTACGCGGCGGCGTCGGACGCGCCGCCGGCCGAGTAGAGGCCGCAGTCCCGGTGCGGGATGTTGTACACGACGAAGACCGGCGTGCGGTCGGCCTCGGCAGCGCGCCGGCCGACCTGGTCGGCGATCTCCCGGGCCGCCTGGTCACCGAGCCAGTGCGAGGACGGCTGGGCGGCGATCCGCAGCAGGGCGTCGGCCTCGCCGGTCCGGCCCTGGCCGCGCAGGGCGGCCGCCTGGCGGGCGACGGGGGTCTGGTCGGAGACGTAGAAGGTCTGGCCGGGAAGCTGCGGCAGCGTGCCGGCCCCCGCCCCGGCCGAAGCGGTCGCGGCGGGCGCCGCGGTCGTCGGACTCCCGCCGCCAGGCGTGGACTTGGCGTCGCCGACGGTCCCCCCGCCGCCTCCCGAGCATCCCGTGACACCCGTCAGAAGCCCCAGCAACGCCGCCCCCACGACCAGCCGGAACCCCGCCCCTCGCCCAACTCGGCGCACGTACCGCCCCTCCCCCGCCCCGGTCCGGCCCCCAGCTTCGCACACCGGAGTACCGCCCGCCGTCCAACTCCCCGTGAACGGCGGGCGATCGCACCCGGGCGAGGGCCTGCCGGCTCAGGCCTGCTTGAGGTCCGGGATCCGCCAGTCGATCGGGTCGACGCCGAAGCCGTCCAGCGCGGTGTTGATCTGCGAGAACGGCCGGCTGCCGAAGAACAGCTTGGCGGACAGCGGCGACGGGTGCGCGCCCTGGACCACCACGTGCTTGCCGGTGTCGATCAGCGGCAGCTTCTTCTTGGCGTAGTTGCCCCAGAGCACGAAGACGACCGGCTCCTCGCGGTCGCTGACCGCCTTGATCACCGCGTCGGTGAACTTCTCCCAGCCCTTGGCCTTGTGCGAGTTGGCCTCGTGCGCGCGCACCGTGAGCACCGCGTTGAGCAGCAGCACGCCCTGCTCGGCCCAGTGCTTCAGGTAGCCGTTGTCCGGCGCCGGGATGCCGAGGTCGGCGTCCAGCTCCTTGAAGATGTTGCGCAGCGACGGCGGCGTCTTGGTGCCTGGCAGCACCGAGAAGCTCATGCCGTGCGCCTGGCCGTCGTCGTGGTACGGGTCCTGGCCGAGGACGAGCACCCGGACCTTCTCGTACGGAGTGGCCTCCAGCGCGGAGAACTCCTGCCCGCTCGGCGGGAACACCTGGTGCTCCGCGCGCTGGGCCGCCACGAAGGCCGCCAGCTCGGCGAAGTACGGCTTCTCCGTCTCGGCGCCCAGCACCGCCCGCCAGGACTCCGGAAGTTCCAGCCCGGCGCCCGCCTCCGCCTCGCCCACGTTCGCCTCGACCGTCCCCGCCTCGACCGTGTCCGTCACGACGTCCTCAACCTCCCACCGGGCGGCCGCGCAGCGCCGCACCGCCCCGACCCGCGGGCGTATCGCGCCGCTCGCGCCGTACGCCCTCTTTCACCCCGAACGCTACACAGGCCCACCGACAAGCCGCTCCCCGGCCGTCCCACGGGCCGCCGTCCGCGCCACCCTCAGGTGCTCGACCACGTTCAGCGCCACCAGCACCACCGCGAGCGCCACCAGCGCGGTGATCGCCGGCCAGCGCACCATCAGCGGCGCGAGCGCCAGCACCACCGCCGCCGCGACGACCCGGGTCGTCGCGACCGAGCGGAACATCATCCACCGGGTGTAGCCGAAGGTCAGCAGGTACAGCCCGCAACCCCCGTACAGCAGCGCCACCGAGCCCGCGCCGAGCGCCGCGCGCGGATCGGCGACCGTCTCGCCGAAGCCGACCGCCACCGCGATCACCCCGGCGACCAGCGCCAGGTGCCCGTACTGGAAGACCCTGCGCACGACGTCCCGGCGCGAGTCGGCGACCTCGACGGCGTACCGCATGGCGTCGGCGGCGTGCACGAAGTACTGCCACCAGAGGCCGGCCGAGATGGTGAACGCGGCGGTGACCGAGACGAGTTCGGCCGCGTCCAGGCGGGCCGCCGCCGCGGTCGCGCCGATCCCGACGATCGACTCGCCGAGTGCGACCAGCAGGAACAGGGCGAACCGTTCCGGCATGTGCGCCGGGTGGTACGAGACGTTCGCCAGCCTCCGCCGGAACACCACCGGCGCCGACAGGTCGCAGAGCGCCGCCAGCGCCCACAGCACCACCCGCGGCCCCTCCGGCAGCAGCCCGCCCGCCACCAGCAGCGGCCCGCTGACCAGTGCCCCCACCCCGTACGGCCCGCGCCACGCCCCCGGGATCCGCACCACCAGGAGCAGCAGCACGATCCGCGCCGCCCAGTACCCGGCCCCGAGCAGCACCCCCCGCCCCTCGTACGCCCCGGGCACGGCGAGCGCCATGACCAGCCCCGTCAGCCCGACGGCGAGGATGCCCAGCCGGCCCCGCGCGGTGTCCACGTCCCGGATGTTGGCCTGCACGGTGGTCCCCACCCAGCACCAGTACACCGGCACGAACACCACCAGCGCCCGCGCCACCCCCGCCCAGTCGTGGTGGTGGTGCAGCAGCCCCGACACCTGCGTGATCGCGAACACGAACACCAGGTCGAAGTACAACTCCGCCCAGGTGACCCGCTTCTCCCCCGTGCCGCTCATCCCGTCCTCCCCGACGCGCACGACGAACGGGTCCCGCCCCCGGCCGTCGTCGGCCGGGGGCGGGACCCGTAACAGCAGTGCAGAGGTTAGACCAGCTCGACCAGGTCCGCGATCGACTTGACCACGCGGGTCGGCCGGTACGGGAAGCGCTCCACGTCGGCGGCGGCGGTGAGGCCGGTGAGCACCAGGATGGTCTCCATGCCGGCCTCCATGCCGGCCACGATGTCGGTGTCCATCCGGTCGCCGATCATGACGGCGGTCTCCGAGTGGGCGCCGGCCGTGTTGAGCGCCTCGCGCATCATCAGCGGGTTGGGCTTGCCGACGAAGTACGGCTCGACGCCGGTCGCCTTGGTGATCAGCGCCGCGACGGAACCGGTGGCCGGCAGCACGCCCTCGGTGGACGGACCGGTCTCGTCCGGGTTGGTGCAGATGAAGCGGGCACCCTGGTTGATCAGGCGGATCGCCTTGGTGAGGGCCTCGAAGCTGTAGGTCCTGGTCTCGCCGAGGACGACGTAGTCCGGGTTGTTGTCGGTCAGCACGTAGCCGGCCTGGTAGAGCGCGGTGGTCAGGCCCGCCTCGCCGATCACGTAGGCGGTGCCGCCGGGGCGCTGGCCCTTGAGGAACTTGGCAGTGGCCAGGGCCGAGGTCCAGATGCACTCCTCCGGCACCTCCAGGCCCATGCCGGCCAGGCGGGCGCTGAGGTCGCGCGGGGTGTAGATGGAGTTGTTGGTGAGGACCAGGAACGGCTTGCCGGACTCCCGCAGCCGGCGCAGGAACTCCTCGGCGCCGGGGATGGGGGTGCCCTCGTGGATGAGGACCCCGTCCATGTCGGTCAGCCACGACTCAATGGGCTTGCGCTCTGCCACGTCGGTGTCTCCTCGGTCTTGCAACGGTACTGAACGATCTCGCACATCGCTCCGGACCGGACACCCTCGGCCGGGCCGGGCGCCACTGGCTGCCCCAACGCGCCCCAGCCTAGCCAGTCGCCCGCGGCGACGGCCTGCGGCCACCCTCCCTGCGCCCGGCGGCACGGCACGGCCGCCCGCGGGACCGTCACCGGCCGCTCACCACCCGCTCACCGTGCGCCGATCCGCCGGTCACCGTGCGCTCACCGCCGGACCGCCGGCCGGGTCCTGCGCCGCACGCCCCGCACACTGGCGATCAACAGGTCCACCGCCGACAGCAGCACCGTCAGCACCGATCGAACGGTGACGGCGAACGCTATCTGGATCCGGTTCCACAGCATTCCGACTCCACTTCCCCCTCCGGCCCCGGACCGGGCCCGACGGTCATCATGTCCGCAATGGCCGCGACATGCCAGAAATCCGGCCGGGGGCACCCGCGCCCCCGGCCGGAACCCGTGCGGCCGGCCCGTCAGGGGGCGATCGTCACCTTGAGCGCCGCGCCGCGCTCCAGGATCTCCAGCGCGTCGGCGAAGCGGTCCAGCGGGAGGGTGTGGGTGATCAGGTCGGCCACGGGGACGGTGCCCGCCGCGATCAGCTCCAGCGCCCGGGCGTTCTGGGCCGGGCTGGAGGAGTTGGCGCCCATGACCATGAGCTCGCGGTAGTGCACGAGGTTGGCGTCGACGGCGGTCATCGGAGCACCCTGGGCCAGCCCGCCGAAGAGGCTGATCCTGCCCCGCCGCGCCGCGTACCGGACGGCCTCCTCCTGGGCCGGGACGGAGGCCGAGGCCGTGATCACGACATCGGCGCCCAGTCCGCCGGTGAGCCGGAACACCTCCTCGGTGACGTCCGCGTCCGCGGCGCAGATCACGCCGTCCGGCTCGACCAGTTCGGCCGCCCGGGCGAGGCGCTCGCGGTTGAGCTCGACCAGGAACACCCTGGCGGCGCCCCGCGCGCGGGCCAGCCGGGCGTGCAGGCAGCCGATCGGCCCCGAGCCCACGACCACCACGTCGTCCCCGGCCCCGACGCCGATCAGCTCCTGGCCGTTCAGCACGCACGCGAGCGGCTCCGCCACGGACGCCTCGGCGAAGCCCACGCCGTCCGGGATCCGGTGCACCCCGCCGACGGCGAGGACCTTCTGCGGGACGACCATGTACTCGGCGAACCCGCCGTCGTAGTGGTAGCCCATCGCCTCGAAGTTCGGGCAGACCGTCATCCGCCCGCGCCGGCACTCGTGGCAGGTCCCGCACGGGATGGCGCCGATCACCTGCACCCGGTCGCCGACGGCCCAGCCCTCGACGCCGCGGCCCAGTTCCACCACCTCGCCGGCGATCTCGTGGCCGATCACCCGGGGCGGGTCGATCCGGTGGTTGCCGTGCCGGTAGATCTTCAGATCGGTGCCGCACAGCGAGCAGTTGCGGACCCTCAGCTTCACCTCGCCCGGGCCTGGCGCGGGCTCGGGCGAGTCCTCGATCACGATCTTCTCGGGGGCGTAAAAGCGCGCAACCTTCACTTCGCTGACTCTCTCGTTGGGGGTAGGACAGGGCGGGGACGCGGATCAGCCCGTCGCCGGGGCGGTGCCGGCCAGGGCCGTGAGCCCGAGCAGCCTCTCGGCCCGCTCGACCACCGCGTCGGTGCTCACCCCGAACTCGGCGAGCACCTCGTCGCGCGGCCCCAGGGGCAGGAAGGCGGACGGCAGCGCGATCTCGGCGGTGGCGGGCCGCCCAGCACCGAGGTGCCGGGCGTCCGCGAGGTGCGCGAGCAGGTCGGCGTAGAGGCCGGAGCCCGCCACCAGGTCCTCGACGGTGATGACCGCCCGGTGCCCCACGGCGTCGGCGAACACCTCGGTGACCGCCGGCCGCAGCCGGACCACCTCCCACACCGTGGACGAGACGCCGTGCTCGCGCTCCAGTGCGTCCGCCGCGGACATCGCGGTCTGCACCATGGCACCGTGCGCCAGCAGGCAGAGGTCGTGGCCGCGCCGCCGCAGCAGGGCGCTGGTGCGGGCGCCTTCGGGCTCGTCGCGCAGCGGCTTCCACTTCGCGTAGCGGACCACCGTCGGGCCGCCGTCCCGGCTCACCGCCGAGCGCAGCAGGTCGGTCAGCTGGGCGCCGCTGGTGGGCGCGTAGATCTCCAGGTCGGGGACGGTGCGCAGCAGCCCGACGTCGTAGATGCCGTGCGAGGAGGCGCCGTCGCCGCCGGTGACGCCGCCCCGGTCGACCACGAAGGTGACCGGGAGCCCGTGCAGCGCGACGTCGTTGACGACCTGGTCGAGGGCGCGGGTGAGGAAGGTGGCGAAGACCGGGAAGACGGGCCGGCAGCCCTGACTGGCCAGTCCGGCCGCGAGGCCGACCGCCAACTGCTCGCAGATGCCCACGTCGTGGTAGCGCTCGGGGAAGCGGCGCTGGAACTCCAGCAGGCCCAGGCTGTCGGGCATCGCCGCGGTGATCACATGGACCCGGGGGTCCTGCTCGGCGAGTTCGCACAGGGTGCCGCCGAGCACGTCGCCCCAGGACCGGTCGCCGAGCGGCAGCCGGGTGAGGTCCCCGGCCGCCCGCGTGGCCGCCGGTGCGCCCGCCGCCACGGGTGCGGCGGCGCCCGTCCCGGCGACCTGGTGCAGCCGCATGATCTCGTCGTCCTCGGCCTCGGACCAGCCGCGCCCCTTCTGGGTCCGCACGTGCACCACGACCGGTCCGCCGGTCCCCGCCGCGTCGGCCAGCGCCGTCTCCAGCTTGCCGAGGTCATGGCCGTCGACCGCGCCGATGTAGCTGAACCCGAGGGCGGTGAAGAAGAGTTCGACGTTGCCCTGGTCCTGCGGACCGCCGCCCGTCCCGGTCTCGCACGGCTCGCCGGCGGTCAGCCGGCTCATGGTCCGCGCGTAGGAGCGGCCGTTGTCGTTGTAGACGATGACCACGGGCTGCCGACGCACGCCGATGGCGTTGATGGCCTCGTACGCGACGCCCCCGGTCAGCGCCCCGTCGCCGATCACGACCACCGACCTGCTGCCGCGGGCCAGGGTGATGCCGAGGCCCCAGGCCGGTCCGGTGGAGGAGTGGCTGTTCTCCATCGTGTCGTGCGGGGATTCCTCGCGGGACGGGAATCCGGACATGCCGGTCCGCTGCCGGAATCCGGCGAAGCCCGTGGCACGGCCCGTCAGGATCTTGTGGGTGTAGGCCTGGTGGCCGATGTCGAAGATGATCGGGTCGTCCGGGGAGCGGAACACCCGGTGCAGGGCGATGGTCAGTTCGACCACGCCGAGGTTGCCCCCGAGATGGCCCCCGGTCCGGTTGACCTCGGTGATCAGGAAGCTCCGGATCCGCGCGGCGAGGCGTTCGCACCCCTCCAGGTCCAGACCGCGGACCGCCTCCGGGGTGAGGCCGGTCAGATCGAATTCGCCGTCGATTCCACTGCCGGATCCGACAGCGGATTCAGCGTTTCCCTTGCCGCCAGGCGCAGCCACGAGGAAATCCTTTCACGAGAAAAGACACCACTACTTCAGCAGCGTCAGCTGGATCCGGACATTCGTCTGCTGGTAAACCGCGACCGTGTCGCGCAGTCGGCGCAGATACTTGAGGTAGAGGTCGAAGTTCCGCCGGTCGGGCAGCTGCACCAGCAGGCTGCTGAACTTCAGGATGTCGGCGAGCGCGGCGTCCATCAGGCCGATCTGCTCCCGGACCTCGCCGCACAGCTCCTCGCCGAGGGCCGCGCGGATCTCCGGCTCACCGAGCAGGTGGTGCAGGTAGTGCTGGACCGGCTGGAACCGGTTCTGGATGTGCTTGTTCAGCCGGGACTGGTCGTTGAAGAGGACGGCGCCCTCGGCGAGGATCCCGTCGGCCCGGCGCTCCCAGTCGGCGATGAGCCGGTCGATCCCGTCCACACCGACGACCACCGGGGTGACGTAGCGGCTGAGCCGCCCGTCGTAGAGGCGCAGGCCGAAGCGGGCGGACACCTCGCGGAACGCCTCCAGCGGGGGCAGGCCGACCAGCCGCTCGATGACGGCCGAGGGCCGGATCTCGGTGATGGGGACCAGGCCGTCCTCGGTGTACGCGAGGCTCTCGGCGAGCTTGGCGAACGGGACCGGCTTGCGGTCCGCCCGGAAGTTCGGGTCCGGGCTGGTCTTGGTGTAGTAGACGGTGTCCTCGGCGTCGATGTCCACGACGAGCCACTCGGTGAGGTACGGCGTGCCGTCGGTGTGGACCAGGGACACCAGCAGGGCGACGTGGGAGCCGGCCTCGACGGCGGCCCTGATCTCCTTGCCCAGCTGCTCGCGGGGGACGTCGCGCTCGGCCCAGGAGTCCTGGCAGACCAGCTCCATGAAGCCGTTGTAGCGGCTGATGATCGGCACGTCCCCGGTGACCTCGAACTGCCAGTCGTAGCAGCGGTCCATGAAGAGCAGGGGGAACGCGGGCGAGTCCCGGAGGATGCAGTAGCGGTGGAAGACGTGCCGCTCGTGGCAGACGTAGTACTGGGACCGGTCGAGCTGCACCTCCCGGCGGGCCTGCTCCGGGGCTGTCATCGTGACGTCGTTCGTCTCGGTCACCGTCACTCCTTCACTGCGCGGGTTCGGCGGGTGGATGGGCAAATAGGCGCATGGGCGCATGGGCGAATCGGGCGGGCTGAAGCGGTCGGCGCGGAAGAGGACCGGCCGACGGCGGATGGAGCGCGATTCGGAAAAGGATGCGGAAGGTACGCGGAAAGCAGGCGGAAAAGGCGAAAGGGCGGGGACTCCGCCGGCTCAAACCGTGCGGGCGGCTTCGTCGAGCGCGCGCAGGGCCCAGTCGGAGACGCTGAGGCTGGCCTGCTCGGCCGCGGCCCGCCAGAGCTTGACGCGGTCGGCGGTGAGGTCCAGCTGCAGGTCGATCCCGCCCTCGCCGGCCTCGGCCCCCGCCTTCGCGCCCCCGCCCTCCCCCTCGGCGGCGGGCGCGTCCGCGGCCGCGCGCTCATGGAGGCTGGCCCGCACCTCGGCGCGCAGGCGGTTGCGCGACCAGCCGTGGTCCTCCGCCTTGCGCAGCCAGTAGTCCTGCTCCGGATCGGACAGCGAGCCGACCTCCGCGTGGTGGCCGAAGCTGAGCGTGTCCCGCCGGCGGGACAGCGGGAACCTGCGGGCGACCCAAGCGTAGTTCCGCAGGGTCTGGTAATTCAACGAACAATTCTCGACGGCTTCGCGATAACGGCCGCTGTAGGCCGCCTCCCCGTGCACCAGCCAATCGCCGAGACACCATGCGGACGACGCGTGGACCGTCGAAAGCATGCGCCCCATGAGTACCCATTTGTCATACGGCAGCCGGTTCGGCAGGTCGAGACCGGTCCGCGGAATCGAAATGGCACCGGCCTCGGCCGCCGCCCCGAACTCCACCAGTTGTTTCTGGGAGTTTCCCGGCGCCGACACAGGCATCATGATCACAGTTTCCCCCGTAATCACTGATTCATCTTAAGTTTGAATTCTGTTCACCTTAATGACATCTTGATCATGACAGGACAATCCCAGAGGGGTCAAGCGTTCGAGAACCCGGGGGCTGGGCCGGGCGGTCCGGGTCCCTGACCCCCGGCACCAGCAGCACCGCGGCGGTGCCGGCCGTCGCCAGGCCGCCGACCACCAGGGTCAGCCGGACGTCCACCAGCCCGGCCGCGGCGCCGCCGACGAGCGTGCCGAGCGGGGTCAGGGCCAGCGACAGCGCCGAGTCCACCGAGGCGGCGCGCCCCAGCATCTCGGGCCGCAGCTCACGCTGCATCAGCGAGTACCAGAGGATGTTCCCGTAGCTCATGCCGAACCAGGCGGCGGCCGTGAAGACGGCGGACAGCCAGACCCACGGCGCGAGCGCCAGCGCGACCGTCGCGGCGCCGACCCCCGACCACGCCGCCCAGATCGCCGTCATCCGCCGCCGCGGGGGCCGTCTGCCCGCCGACGCGGCCGCCAGCGCGCCGCCCACGCCCCCCGCCGCGAACAGCGCCCCCAGCGCGACGGCTCCCCCGTGGAACACGTCCTTCACCAGCACCGGAAGCAGCACGGTGATCGGGGCGTAGCAGGTGATGTTGGCGATGCCGACCGCGATCATGCTCCACCACAGCCACGGCACCGACCGGCAGTACCGCAGCCCCTCCCGGATGCCGTCCACCAGCGTCCCCCCGGACGGTTCCGGGCGCGGTGTCCGGCGCATCAGCGCGAGGCAGACCGCGCTCGCGGCGAAGCTCACCGCGTTGAGGCCGAACGCCCAGGTGTTCCCGATCGCGGCCACCAGGACACCGCCCGCCAGCGGCCCGAGCAGGTACTTCGCCACGGAGTGGCTCAGCGAGGAGAGCGAGCCCGCCGAGACCAGCAGCTCGGCCGGCAGCACCTCGGGCACGACCGCCGAGGAGGCCGGTTTGAAGAAGGCGCTGGCGACGCCGAACACGGCGGAGAGCGCCGCGAGTTCCCAGAGCCCGGCCCGCCCGGTCGCCATCAGCACCGCCACCAGCCCGACCGCGACTGCGCAGCACAGGTCGGACACCAGCATCACCAGGCGCCGGGAGAGCCGGTCGACCAGTGCGCCGCCGGCCAGCAGCAGCAGGACGGCCGGCACGGTCCGCGCGGTGACCACGATCCCGAGGTCGAAGGCGCGACCGGTCTGGCGCAGCACCTCCAGCGGAAGCGCCACCGTGAAGATCCCGTCGCCGGCCAGGGAGACCAGCTGTCCGCTCCAGAGCAGGGCGAAGTCCCGGTGGCGCAGCGCGGCGGTGATCCGCCCCTTCGGCGGTTCAGCCACGGCCCCCACCCCCGGCCACCGCACCGGCGCCCGCACCGACGGCCACCCCGCCGGCGGCCGCCCCGGCCGTGACCGCCGTGCTGTAGGTGCCGGCGGACTGGTCGTACGGCCGGGCCAGGCCGGCCCGCGCCGCGACCGTGCTGTAGGTGCTGGACGCGGGCGTGTACGCCGGGTCGGTGATGATCTCGCCGGCCAGGATCTCGTCGATCCGCCGCATCGTCGCCTCCTCCAGGCGGACCCCGGACGCGGCGGCGTTCTCCCTGACCTGGTCGGGACGCGACGCCCCGACGATGGCCGCGGAGACCGCCGGGTTCTGCAGCGTCCAGGCCACCGCGAGCTGGGCGGGCGTCAGCCCGGCGTCCCGCGCGACCGGTTCGAGCAGCTGGACCTTGCGGAGGATCTCGTCGGCCAGGAAGTACCTGATGAAGTTGGCGCCGTGCTCGTCGGTGGCCCGCGACCCGGCCGGCGGGGCGGTCCCGGGCCGGTACTTGCCGGTCAGCGCCCCCTGCGCGATCGGCGAGAAGACCATCTGGCCGACGCCGTGCTCCAGGCCGACCGGGACGACCTCGGTCTCGATCACCCGCCAGATCATGTTGTACTGCGGCTGGTTGGAGACGATCCGGTCGAGCCCGAGGTCGTCGGCGATCCTCATGGCCTCGGCGATCTCCTCGGCCCGCCACTCCGACACCCCGATGTAGAGCACCTTGCCCTGCCGCACGAGGTCGTCGAACGCGCGCAGCGTCTCGGCCAGCGGGACCGCGTGGTCGTAGCGGTGCGCCTGGTAGAGGTCGATGTAGTCGGTGCCGAGGCGGCGCAGCGAGGCGTTCGCCGATTCGACGATGTGCTTGCGGGAGAGCCCGCGGTCGTTGGCGCCCGGCCCGGTGGGCCAGTAGACCTTGGTGCAGATCTCGACGGACTCGCGCCGCTCTCCCGCGAGCGCCTTCCCCAGGACCTCCTCGGCCCTGGTGAGGGCGTAGACGTCGGCGGTGTCGAAGGTGGTGATCCCCGCGTCCAGGGCGGCGGAGATGCAGCTGCGGGCGCCGTCCTCCTCGATCTGCGACCCGTGGGTGAGCCAGTTTCCGTAGGCGATTTCGCTGACGTGCAGGCCGCTGCGGCCGAGTTGACGGTATTCCATGCCGTTTCCTAGCTGCCCGGTGGGCGCTCTCCGCCGTCCGTGTCCGCCCGGCAGAGGTCGGGGCGGAGAGGGGGCGGGCCGCTCAGTAGACGATCTCTATCGTTTCCTCGAAGCTCTTCAGGAGCTCCGACAGGCTCGGGCCGCCCGGTACCTCGCGGTGGCGGCCCATGATGTTGCAGAAGTAGTCGGAGATCAGGTCGCCGTCCGGGTGGAGGCGCTGGCCCGGCTCCTTGAAGCAGACGCAGAGGAGGACCTCCGCGCGGTCGCGCACCTCGTCGAGGCCCTCGACGGCGCGGATGATCCCCGAACCCCGGTGGGGCACGTTGAACCAGAAGTAGCTGGTGTCCCCGGGGACGTGCGACTCCCGGAGGGCCGGCTCCGCGCGCCGCTCGAACTCCTCCCGGTCCTCGCAGACCAGGCTGAGGTACATCGCCCGCATGGGGTCGACCCCGAGGGCGTGCCGGGCGAGGTCGTAGAAGACCCCGCCGGCCCCGGGCCGGGCCGCCGCCTCCAGCACGTAGGGCGTCCCGTCGTGGAACCGGACCTCGGTGTGGGTGGGGCCGTGGGAGATGCCGAGGGCGCGCACGGCGTCGTGGGTCAGGTCGACGACGGCCCGGCGGACCTCCTGCGGCAGCGCCGGGTCCAGGACGTACAGCCGGTCCGGGAAGTACGGCCCGGAGGAGACCAGGTCGGACCTGTTGGTCATCAGGAGGTCCACGGCGGGCCGGCCGTCGGACCAGACGGTGTCGACGGAGAACTCGCGCCCTTCGAGGCACTGCTCGACCAGGAACCCGCCGCCGCCCGGGACGCCCCCCTGCGCCATGGTGGTGGCGTTGAGCAGGGCGATCTTGCGCACCTGCGCCAGCAGTTCGTCCTCGGACTCGACCCTCCGGACGCCGCAGCTGGCGAAGCCGTGGGTCGGCTTGACGATCGCGGGGTACACGACGCCCGCGAGGTCCAGCCCGGCGCGCGAGGTGGCGTGGGTCCCGCGCGGGGTGCTCACCCCGGCCGCCTGCCAGACCTCCTTCATCCGCGCCTTGTCGCGGGCCGCGCTCGCCGAGGCGAGCGGGTTCCGGCCCACGCCGAGGGCCTCGGCGAGCTCCGCCGTCGTGATGACGTACGGCTCCTGGTTGGTGAACGCGGCGACGGCCGGGGCGTCCGCGCAGGCCTCCGCGATGGCCTCCGCCGCCCGCCGCGGGTCCTCGCGCACGTCGATCCGCAGCGAGCGGACGCCAGCCGGCGGCTCGGCCCGGGCGGAGACGAACAGCAGCCGGTCGCCCTCGGCCGCGGCCACCGGCTCCAGCGCCCGGGTGACGTGGCCGCTGGTCTCCACGCAGACGAAGGTCCGGTTCACGACCGCTCCCCCGCCAGCCGTTCGGCGTTCGCGGCGACGCGGTCGGCGAGCGCGGCGAGGTCCGCGTCCCCGCGTTCGGTGAGCAGGAAGGCCAGCCGGTCGATGCCGAAGCCGATGCACAGGGTGGAGGCGGCCAGCCCGCGCTCGTCGCGGATCCCGAAGGCGTCGGAGAAGTGGCTGCCGTGCTTGTTGAGCGAGGCGCTGGCGACCTTGCGGCCGAGGGTGTGCGAGCGGACGGCCAGCTCGATCTTGCTGTCCGAGACCAGCTGGGCGAACAGCTGCGCGCCGGCGCCGTCGCTGAAGAACATGTCCGAGGCCGTCTCCAGCGAGAAGTCCAGGCCCAGCAGCAGTCCGGTCATCGCCATCAGGTCGAGCAGCTCGCCGTGCATCCGGGCCACCGGCCCGGCCCCGCCGACCACCACGCCCTCGCGCATCCGGAACTCGTACAGCCGCTCCTGGTTGTTCAGGTTGCCGGACTCGTCGCGGAAGACGGAGCCGCCCACCGTCATCACCAGGGCCTCGTCCTCGGCGAAGACCTGGCCCTCCAGCAGCCGGTAGCAGTGCAGGCAGGCCGCGGGGTTGAGGAGGTCGCGCGGCGCCTTCAGGTAGTCGAGCACCCGCCGGTCCGCACCGCGCTCGCCCCGCTCGGCCGATCCGCGCCAGAACGGCAGGAACTCCTCGAACAGGTCGGGGTCGTTGCTGACCGGCGCGACGAAGCTCAGGTGCTGGCAACCGGTCTCGAAGTAGCCGGACCGGTCCACCACCGAACTCGGGATCAGCGAGGGGATCAGCAGTTCCTCCGCGTCGTACGCCCGGGCGACGCAGCGGTTGGCGAAGCGGTCGAGCGCCGCCAGCAGCGCCGCGCTCTCGTGCCCGTACACGTTGACGCCCGAACGCAGCTCCGCCGCACGGCCGGTGACCGCCCGGCGTCCGGTCCGCCGGGCCACCCGGCGCAGCTCCCCGGCGAAGGCGTCCGCCGCGTCGCACAGCACCGCCGAGGGGAACCGGGCGGGGCGGGCGGCGAGCCAGGACTCGACGGAGGCCGGGTCGCCGGAGTCGAGCAGCGTCCTGGTCCGCACGCCGCGCGGGATCGCCCGGAAGCGGTCCAGGATCAGCCGGACGGAGCGCTCCAGCTTCTCCTGCGGCACGGCCTCCTCGGAGACGACCGTCAGCTCGTCCGCGCCGAACTCGACCGCGGTGATCCGGGGGAAGTAGAAGCGCAGCTGCGTGGTGAGCGTGTCACGCACCGCCGGCTGTCCGACGGAGGCCTTGATGGTGTTCCTCAGCGCGTCCATCGGATCAGTCAACTCCCAGGAATTCCTTGACCCGGTCCAGCGTCGACACGTCCTCCAGCCGGAAGGCCTCGTAGTCGACCTCCTTGCCGAACTCGCTCTCCATCCTGACCACCAGCCCCATCACGGCCATGGATTCGAGCCCCAGCTGCGTCAGCGGGGCGTCCCGGTAGTCGTCGTACCGGTCGCTGATCAGGGTGACGGTCTCCTCCGACAGCAACCCGCTGAACAAGGTGCGGATCCATGGGCGGTCCATCGGCGGGTGGTCCATCGGCGGGCCTTTCTCGTCCGGGCTGATGATCATTCGGCGACGAATACTGTCAGCCACCGCCCGTACCGCGGCAAGGAATTGCTCCGGCCTTCCGGTCCGCCGTCCCGCCCACTTCCCGGCTCGCCGCCCTGCCCGCCGCCCTGCCCGCTGTCCCGCCGGCGGGACAGCCGCGGCGAACGGCCCTCCCGCCGGGGCTCCGCGGGCTGACTTCGGCCCGGGGCTTCCGCTAGCGTTCGGGTGGGACCGGCCCCGGCCCCTCCGGCCTTCCGTGCGTGACCTGCCGTGACGTCAGTCGCTTTCCGTCCGGCGTTGCGGAATGCGGACCGACCTCATGCCGGCGGCGGTCGCGGCCTGGATCCCCATGTCGGTGTCCTCGAAGACGAGGCAGTGCTCGGGGGCGACACCGAGGAGTCGGGCGGCCAGCAGGAAGCCGTCGGGGTCGGGCTTGGGCCGGACGTAGTCGCCGGCGCAGACCAGGACGTCGAAGCGGTCGAGCAGTCCGATGGTGGTCAGCGAGGCGGTCACCGACTCGCGGGTGCTGCCGGAGACGACGGCGAAGGGGAGGCGGCCGTACGCGTCGTCGATGTGCTCCAGGGCCTCCGGGACGGCCCGAAGGCGCGGGAGCATGCGCTGGAAGAGGTCCTCCCGGCGGCGCGCGACCCGCGCGACCGGCATGGTGAGGCCGTGCCGGTCGTTGAGCGACGCGATGATGTCCGCGACCGGGCGGCCGCCCCAGGCGTAGAAGAGGTCCTCCGGGAACTCGCACCCCCACTCGCCCAGCGCCTGCTTCCACGCCTCGTAGTGCAGGGGCATCGAGTCGGCGACGGTGCCGTCGCAGTCGAACAGGTAGGCCCGGTAGGGACCCGGCGGCGGGGTGATCATCATCGGGGCACCGTACTACCCGAGTGACGCCGTACCCGAAGGACACCGTCCCTGAGCGGCCCGCACCCGTCGCCGTGCCCTCCTCAAGGGCTCCTTAAGGCGCCCCTAACCGCAGCGATGCCTCTTCGGCACACGGCCCGACCCGGCTAGCGTGAACGCCACGCCGCCGCGTCCCCCACCGCGGCGGCGGCACGACCTCCTCGTGCGCCCCGTCCCGCCCCGTCCCCTCCCGGCCCGGGAGGGGCCCGGCCCCCGAGCCGACGCCGGAACCGGGCCAACCGGACACGCCATGGTTGAGTAGGTCGCATGACGACCTCCGCGCGCCGAGCCCCGGCCACCCCCTCCGGCACCCACCCGCCCTTCCGCGTCGGTCTGATCGGCTACGGCCTGGCCGGCTCCGCCTTCCACGCCCCGCTCATCGCCACCACCCCCGGGCTCCGGCTGGACGCGGTGGTCACCGCCAACCCGGACCGCCGGGAGCAGTTGCGGCGCGAGCACCCCGAAGCCCGCGCCGTCGACACCCCCGAGCAGCTGCTCGCCGACCCGGAGGCGCTCGACCTGGTCGTCATCGCCTCCCCCAACCGCACCCACGCCCCGCTCACCCGCGCCGCCCTGGCCGCCGGGCTGGCCACCGTGGTCGACAAGCCGCTGGCCGGCACCGCTGCCGAGGCGGCCGAGCTCTGCGCGCTCGCCGAGGCGGGCGGCACCCTGCTCACCGTCTTCCAGAACCGCCGCTGGGACGGCGACTTCCTCACCGCCGCCCGGCTGGTCCGCGAGGGCGCGCTCGGCCGGGTGCACCGCTTCGAGTCCCGCTTCGAGCGCTTCCGGCCCAAGCCCAAGCCCGGCTGGCGCGAGCTCGCCGACCCGGCCGAGGTCGGCGGCACCCTCTACGACCTGGGCAGCCACCTCGTCGACCAGGCGCTCACGCTGTTCGGGCCGGTCGACACGGTGTACGCGGAGATCGACGTCCGGCGCGACGGCGCGGTGGTCGACGACGACGCCTTCCTCGCCCTCACCCACGCCGACGGCACCCGCTCCCACCTGTGGACCAGCGCCCTCGCCCCGCTGATCGGCCCGCACCTGCGGGTCCTCGGCGACACCGCCGGGTACGTCAAGTCCGGTATGGACCCGCAGGAGGCGGCCCTGCGGTCCGGGCGGCGCCCCGACGCCGCGACCCCCTGGGGCGCCGAGGACCCGGCCCGCGACGGCGTGCTCGGCACCGACGAGTCGACGGTCACCGTGCCCACCGACCCCGGCGACTACCCCGCCTTCTACGCGGGCGTCGCCGCCGCCCTGGCCAACCCCGGCACCCCGCCCCCGGTCGACCCGCGCGACGCCGTCGCCACCCTCACCGTCCTGGAGGCCGCCCGCGCCTCCGCCGCCACCGGCACCACCATCCGGCTCGACTGACGCCCCACCCGGCCCGTCGGCCCGGGCCCGCCGCTGAACTCCGCTGAACTCGCCCCGGCGCCCCTGCCGGCCCGTTTCCCTTTGTCTACGCTGCACCGTATGCAGACCTGGGGGGAGCGGTACCAGCAGGGCCTGGCCGACAGCGCCGAGCAGACGCGGCGGGCCCGGGCCAACGCGATCGCCCTGCAACGCCGCAGCTGGGCCCGGGGCGAGCAGGTCCTCTGGTCCCCCGTCACGGTGACCACCCCGGACGGCCGGCCCGTCGACCTGAAGGTCGTCCGGACCGACGTCGGCCTGCCCGCCACCGGCGCCACCAAGAAGCGCGGGAGCCGCGACGGCCTCCTCCCCGGACTTCTGGGACTCCTCGGCGCCCTCTCGGATCTCTTCGGCGTCCTGGCATTCCTGGGCTTCGTCATCGGCCACCGGCTGTTCATCGAACTGACCGGCCGCCCGCGCTGGGCCGTCGTCGCCACCACCGGCGGCACCCCCGTCACCGTCCACCGCACCCGCCACCGCACACAGGCCCTGACCGCCGCAGCCACCCTCGCCGACCACATCGAACGCGACGGCACCATCGCCCTCCACCTCCCACCACCGGTCGGCGCAGACAGCCCGTGACCGGCACGCCTCGCACGACGTGCTCGCGACGCCGCAGCGGAGCCCCCTCCGCCGGACCGCCCCCACCACCGGCCACCGGTCAGCGCGAGGACCGACGACCGCCATACCCCGCACGACAACCCCACAACGCCACAGCCTCCCCCGGCGCCCCGCCCCGCCCCGGGCCGGGCCACACGGCCATCCACCGCAACCACCCTCGCCGCCCAGGACGGTCGGCGCAGGCAGCCCGTGACCGGCACGCCTCGTCGCAAGGGCCTGCAACGCCGCAGCGGGCACCGGGAAGCCCCGCGTCCGCCGGAGCGCACGGCCATCCACCACCGGCCGCCGATCAGCGCGAGCACCGACGACCACCACACCGCGCACGACGGCCCCACAACGCCACAGCCGACCCCCAGGAAGGGGCCACCCCCGCCCCGGGCCAGGCCGGACCGAGCCACACCACCCACCGCAAACCACCCTCGCCGCCCGCAACGGCACCACCACCCCACCTCCCGCCACCGGCCACCGGTCGGGTCGGCAGGCCCCGACCACACACGGCCCCTCCACCGCACAAGCCGCCGGCAGGCCCTGACCGCTGCGGCCACCCGCACCACCGGGAGCGGCGCATGACGACGGAGCGGGACGAGGTGGACGAGCGGCGCGCCGCCCGGGAGGAGCAGCGCCGCCGGGAGCGGGAGTGGACCGCCGAGTTCGAACGGCGGGCGGCGGCGCGGGCGGAACGCGCGCGGGCCGAGCGCACCGCTGCCCTGCGGGCGGCCTGGGCGCGCGGCGAGCGGGGCGGGAGCCACACGTTCGCCTAGGTCACCGGCCCGGACGGCGGAGAGCCGGTGCGGATCGCCGTGGTCTGGCTCGGCCGGCACCGGGCCGTGGCCAGGGCCTTCCGCGGGGGCCCGACGCACGGCCGGATCAGCGACCCGCTGGGCTTCGCGATCGTCGCCGTCACCGCCCTCGTGCTGGGGATCGACCACGGCATCCGCCGACTGATCCTGCGCTTGTCCGACCGGCCGCGCCGGGCCGTCGCCGCCGTGGGGCCGGACGGCGAGCCCGTCCTCGTGCACCACGACCGTGACGAGCGGCCCGTGGCCCTCGCCGCGGCGGCCCTGGCCGACCGGGTCGAGCGGGAGGGCCCGGCGGCCCTCCACCCGACGGGCGGCCGGCCCTGATCAGACGCCGATGACCTCGACGGCCGAGCCCAGCCCCTTGAAGTCGGAGACGTTGCGCGTGTACAGCGGCAGGCCGTGCGCGGAGGCGATGGCGGCGATCATCAGATCGATCCGGCGCGGGCGCGGCTGGCGCCCGGCGGCGATGGTCAGCGTCACCAGGGTGCCGTAGCGGGCGGCGGCGGCCGCGTCGAAGGGCAGCGGCTCGAAGTCCGCCATCGCCGCGCCCAGCACCTCCATCCGCGCCGCCCGGCTGACCGGGTCGCGGGCCATGGAGACGCCCTGCTGCAGTTCGGCGAAGGTGATCGCGGTCAGCTCCGGCACGGCCGGCAGGTCGGCCGGGCCGAGCAGGGCCAGGTCGATGTAGACGCAGGTGTCCAGCACCCCGGCCGGCCGGCGCCGGGAGGCCCGCCGCCGCTCAGCCACGCGGCCGCTCGAACGGGTCGCCGTCCTCGTCCCCGATCAGGTCCTCCGGGCCGAAGTAGTCCTCGGCCTCCTTGCGCATCTGCTGGTAGTCCACGCGCGGGAGCTTCACGTGCCGCGCCACCAGCTCCTCCGCCGTGAGCCGCCGCCGTCCCGCGACCGGCCTCAGCTCGGCGACCTCGACCCCGTTCCTGGTGATGTGGAAGGTCTCCCCCGCCTCCACGGCGTCCATCACCGCGGCGGAGTTGTTCCGGAACTCCCGCTGGGTAATCGTCTTCATCCTCCCAAGGTAGCCCCGTGTAGCACCTGCGGCTACACCCGCGCAAGCCTTCCGTTAAATCGATCGCGCGGAGTCCGCCTCTTCGTTACGGTACGAACACGCGCAATCACGCTGGGGGTTCTGATCATGACCGATGCCGCCGGGACACAACGGAATCCGTGGCTACTCGGTCAGGAGCACCCGCCCTCCGGCGTGCCGCCGCAGCCCGGTTCGGCCGGCGCGCCGGTCCGGGTCGAGCCCGCCGCACTTCGCCGGGCGGCCGGGACGTCGCGCCGCCTCCAGGGCGAGCTGCGGCTCGCGGTCGGCCACGCCGAGCCGGACACCAACGCGGCCGCCCGGGCCCTGTCCACCGAGTGCTTCGGCTCGGGCGCCGCGCTCGCCCAGGTCCTCACCTGGTGGAAGGCCCGGTGGACCAGCCTCGACAACCGCCTCGGGCTGACGGCAGACCGGTTGGAAGCCACCGCCGGCGCCTACCGCGCGACGGACGCGTCCGCCGCCTCCCCGTTCAAGGCGCCGTGAGCCATGGTGACCTTCGCACAGCTCCGGCAGGCCTCCTTCGAGCCGCTCGACAAGGCCGGCGACACCTGGAACGGCGTCGCCGGACGCACCGAGCAGATCGCCGGCCAGGTCCGGTCCGGCGTCCTGCAATCGCTCACCGGCGCCGGACCGGGCCCCTTCGCCGCCGCCGGAGCCCGCGTCTGGACCGGCGTCGCGGCCGACGAGGCCGCCCGTGAGATCGGCCTGCTCGCCGACGAGCTGACCGCCTTCCACTACGAGGCGCTCGCCGTCACCGCCGCGCTGCGCCGGGCCAAGTCCGCGTTCACGCAGGCGCAGCAGAACCTGCTGCGCGCCATCGGCGACGCCGAGGCACTCGGCGCCGTCGTGTCCGCCGACGGCACCGTCACGCTGCCGCCCCTGCCGCCCGAGGACCGCAACGACCCGGACGCGATCGCCTACCAGCGGCGGAAGTGGGACGAACTCCAGCAGTACATCGAAGCCATGGGCAAAGCGGTGTCCGCCGCCACCGAGGCCGACACGGCCGCCACGACCGCCCTCCGCGCCCTCGACCCCGCCGAGGTCGACCCGTCGACCCGCCCGGGGGCCGTGGCGAACGCGGGCGCCGACCTCGTCCAGGCCGCCGGCATGCCCACCGACGCCAAGGCGCTGCGGGCCTGGTGGGGTGCGCTCGAACCGAGCGTCCGCGCGGGGCTGCTGGCCGCGGACGGGGAACGGCTGCTCGCGGCGGGCGTCCTGGGCCCGGTCGACTACGAGTGGCGCGCCCCGGACGCCGGCGCCGGTGCCTTCGCCCAGCGTCCACCCGGCCCCGGTGACTACGCCAACGGGGTCGCGGCCGAGCACCTGCTGGTCGGAGTCGGGAGTCTCGCCGGATTCACGGACGCCGCGCGTCATCTGCAGCACTTCCTGACCGCGTCGGGTGAACCGCTCACCGTCGATGTGGACCGGATGCTGCACGACGACCCGGAGTTCCGCCGGCGGGTGGACCGACAGATCGCCGAGCACCACGCGGAGTGGCGGCAGCTGGCGCTCGACGCCTTCGAACAGTCGGGCGGGGCCCCGGTGGCCGTCCCGGTCGAAGTCGTCGCGCACCGCAACATCGACGCAGCCGCCCAGCGCAACTGGTTCCTGGCGATCGGCAGCCACCCCTACGCCACCTCCGGTGTGGTGACCGCCCGCCCCGGCCCGGACGGGAAGCCCCTGGTCTCGTTCCAGTACCAGGTCAATGTCTGGGACCGCTACAACTGGGACCCTGGCAAGAGCACACCGATCGCCTTCACCAGCATCAAGGACAGCGACATGGCCAAGCTCCACCAGACCGGCCTGGCCAGGGAGTTCGACCTGACCGGCCGGAGCGCTCCGGCCACCGTCACACTTCCCGACTCGGCGCCCCCGTCCGGGGCGGGCACCGGGCAGGACGGCACCCGGGAGGGCGCGCGCTCGGATCCCGGACGGGAGACCCGGTGAGCAGGACGCGCCCCTCCCCCGATCCCCGGCGGACCCGCCGTCGCCTGATCGGAATCCTGGTCATCGGCCCCCTGGTCCTGCTGACGGCCGGAGTGGCCCTGCTCTACTGGGCCTACGAGCAGGACCGCCATCCGAAGCCGGACAGCGGGCGGCCGGGGGCGTGGATGACCGTGAGCCCGGAGGAGGTGTCCCAGTTCACCCGTGTGGGAATCCCGGCGGCGGCGGCCGATGTCCGATGGGGCTACCAGAACGGGTTCCAGGACGACTTCGCCGTCCTCACGTTCCGGCTGCCACAGACCGGGCTGGAGGAGTTCAAGGGCGCTCTCGCCGTCTCCGAGTGGGCCGAGAGCACGTACGTCCAGAGCGTGGATCTGGCAGGCTTCCAGCACGTCGGTGCACCCGATCCAACCAGCATGCTCCCGCTGAGCTGCGGGGACTTCTACTCCCCGGCCCCGGCCAAGAACATCGCCACGCGTGTGTGCCTCGCCCCGCAGCCGGGCGGGACAAGTCAGGTGTGGGTCAGCGCCTTCCAGACCTCCTGAACCGGAAACCGGGAACCGGCGCGGGGTCCCGATCGTCTTCCTGCTCTGAAGACATGGCTCCGGAGCACATGAGGAGGGCAGGGACGTGACAGTGGTCGCGATGCTGCTCGGCCTGCTCCGGGTGCTGAGTGGTGGGGAGTGGCTCGCCGAGGGTGGCGGGTCGCTGACCTCGGTGGCGGCCGCGGCCGCCGTGGTGCTGGTGGCCGGGGCGGTCGCGGGGGCGCTGGTCGTCGCGCGGCTGCTGGGCGCGCGGGCGCCGGCGAACGTACGGGACGGGATGCTGCGCAGGCGCGCGTTCCGGACGGCGTTCCTGCCGCAGCGCGATCCGGACGCCCGGGGCCGGCGGCGCCCGAGGGCGCCGGGAGCGGCCCCGGCGGCCGCGTAGCCCCTGGAAGATCCGCAGGCGCGGCCGTCCTCCGTCGATCACTCGTACCCCGAGACCCCGGAGGGCTCGCTCCACCATGTCCGTTTTCGCTGTTCTCGACCCGGCCGTCGGCCTGGCCCACGACACCGTCGCCGCGCTCGCGCACGTCGTCCCGACCGCGTCGGCGATCGTCCTGTTCACCGTCTGCGTCCGCCTGGCGCTCCACCCGCTGGCACGGGCGGCGGCGCGCGGCGAGAAGTCGCGCGCCCGGCTGGCGCCGCGGGTTGCCGAACTGAACCGCAAGCACAAGGGCCGCCCGGAGAAGCTCCGGGCAGCGCTCGCCGAGCTGTACCGGGAGGAGAAGGCCTCGCCGTTCGCGGGGTGTCTGCCGATGCTGGTGCAGATCCCGTTCTTCTCGGTGATGTACCGGCTGTTCACCACCCCGAACGACCTGCTCGGCCACACCCTCTTCGGCGCCCCGCTCGGCCTCCACGTGGGCTCGGCGCAGGGCGCGGGTCAGTGGGCGGTGTTCGCCGTTCTGTACGCGGGGCTGACGGCGGTGGCGTACGTCGGCTTCCGGCGGGCCCGTCGCGCCCAGGCCGCCCAGGCCGCCCAGGCGGCGAAGGCCGACGGCGCGCCGCCGCAGCCGGGGTCGGCGGTACTGCCGTACCTGTCGTTCGGCACGGTGCTGTTCGCCGCCCTCGTCCCGCTGGCGGCCGGGGTGTACCTGCTCACCACCACCGCCTGGTCCGCCGCCGAGCGCGCCTGGCTGTACCGGGACGGCGCGCCGGAGCCGGCGGGCGGCGTCGCGCTGGTGTGACGCCCTGCGTCGGAGGGAGCGCCTGGTCTCCTCTAGCCTGTGTGATCGTTTGGTCCGGTCGGCCGGACGATCACACAGGCGAAGGGATGGGTCGGAATCATGGCGGTCGCTGCTCCGGCGTTGGCCGATTTGCGGGAGGTCTGCCAGCCGCAGGCGAAGCTGGCGAGCCGCAACGGGGAGCACTGGGCGGGACGGCTCTACATGCGCGCCGTCTCGCTGCGCGTCACCCGGCAGTTGGTGCGGACCTCGGTGTCGCCCAACACGCTGACCTGGGTGATGGTGGTCTGCGGGGTGGGCGCCGGGGCGGCGCTGCTGATCCCGGGGCTGCCGGGCGCGGTGCTGGCGGTGGTGCTGATGCAGGGCTTCCTGCTGTTCGACTGCGTGGACGGCGAGGTGGCCCGCTGGAAGAAGCAGTTCAGCATGGCCGGGGTGTACGTCGACCGGCTGGGCGCGTACCTGGCGGACGCGGCGCTGATGATCGGCGCGGGCGTCCGGGCGGCCCGGGGCGGGTCGGAGCTGTGGGTGTCGGTGGGCCTGGCGGCCGCGCTGGGCGTGGTGCTGCTGAAGGCGTCCACGGACCTGGTGGACGTGGCGCGGGCGCGCAGCGGGATGGCGCCGGCGGACGAGGAGTCGACGCAGCCCCGGTTCCAGGGCATCGCGACGGCGCGCCGGCTGGCGTCGGTGTTCAAGATCCACCGGGTGACCAACGGGATCGAGGCCTCGCTGGTGCTGCTGGCGGCGGCGGTCGTGGACGCGGTGGTCGGCCACACCGACCCGACGCAGGCGACGGTCGCCGCGATCACCGTGATCACCTGGGGGATGGTGGTCGCGCACCTGGCGTCGATCCTGTCCTCCTCCCGCCTGCGCTGAGCAGGCGCCGAGCCGGGTGACTCCGACGGCGCGCCGACCTGCGGGTTGGCGCGCCGTCAAGCGTCCGTACGGTGATTCCGGCCGGTGCGACGCCCTCCCGAGGATGACGCGGGCGGCCCGGGCCGGGTGCGAACGTGGCTCCAGGGGACCGGAGTTCGGGCCCCAGGGAGGGATCACCATGAACGCCATCCGTACCACCCGTACCACCCGCTCCATACGGCTGGCCGCCGTCGCACTGGCCGGCGCCACCGTCGTCGCGCTGGCCCCGACGGCGGCCGTCGCGGCCGACGGTGGAAGCGCTTCTCCCGCCGTGTCGGCCGACGCCGCCGCCCGGGTCGACCTCGGCCCCGAGCTGCGGGCCCTCGTCGAGCGCGGCGCCGCGACGGCCGCGCTCACCGAGGCCCGCGAGAACGGCCGCCGGGTCTATCGCGGCAGCGCCGGCGTCAACGACCTCGACTCCGGGCGCCCGGTGCGCGCCGACGGCCGGTTCCGGATCGGCAGCGTCACCAAGACCTTCGTCGCGACGGTCGTGCTGCAACTCGCCGACGAGGGGAGGCTGCGGCTGGACGATCCGGTGGAGCGGCACCTGCCGGGCCTGGTGCCGAACGGCGGCGCGATCACCCTGCGCCAACTCCTCAACCACACCAGCGGCTTGTACAACTACCTGGAGGACCCGCGCTTCCTCTTCCACGACGAGGCCAGCCTGCGCACCTACCTCGCGGAGCGCCGCTGGACGAACTGGAGCCCGGCCCAGCTGATCGAGGTCGGCGTGCGGGGGACGCCGGACTTCCCGCCCGGGCAGGGCTGGCACTACTCGAACACCAACTACGTCCTCATCGGCGAGGTGATCCGCAAGGTCACCGGGCACACCTGGCAGAACGAGGTGGACCGGCGGATCGTCAAGCCGCTGCACCTCGACGACACCACGTTCCCGACGTCCCGGACCGGTGTCCCCGGCCCGCACGCCCACGGATACGTCAAACTGCCGGAGGGCCTGGCCGACATCACCAGGCTGAGCCCCACTTTCGGCGACGCGGCCGGCAACGGCATCTCCACCACCACCGACCTCAACCGCTTCCACGCCGCCCTGTTCGGCGGCAGGCTGCTGTCGGCCGCCCGGTTCGCGGAGATGACGACGGCCGTCCCGGCGCCGATGATCGGCGCGCACTACGGGCTGGGCCTGATCCGCTACGACCTGCCCTGCGGCGAGGCCTGGGGCCACACCGGCGGCCTGCCGGGATACAACACGATATGGCTCGGGTCGAAGGACGGCGCACGGCAGTTCTCGCTCTCCTTCAACCTCTCCCAGGGGGCCGAGACCGAGGAGACCTTCACCACGCTGAACGCCTTCATCGTGAACGCCTCCTGCGGTTCCGGCACGCCCAGCGCCAACGGCGCCGTGGCGAACTCGGCTTTCACCTTCGTGCGTTGAGCGACCGGCCGGACGGCGGGGCGGGCGCGGTGTCAAGCCCGGTGGCGCCGATCGGGACGCGCACCACCCCCGCCGTTCGGCCGGGCCCCGGGATACCACCGAGGGACGGCCGGGGGCCTCCGAGGCCCGCCCGGAGGACGACGCGGGGCGGGTGGGGCGGGTGCGAGTCTGGGCGACGAGGGCCCGAGGTCCGGGCCGGGGAGGGTGGTTCACCATGGCGTTCGTCCAGACTCAAGCACCACGCGGGAAAGGCCGGTTGGGGATGCGGGCAGCCGCCGTCGCGTTGGCCGGGGCCACCGTCGTCACGCTCGCCCCGGCGGCGGTGGCGGCTCCACGCTCCGGCGTCGACGCACAGGCGGAGCTGCGGGCGTTCATCGCGGACGGCTCCTCGACGGCCGCGTTCGCCGAGGTCCGGCAGGACGGCCGCAGGATCTGGCGCGGCGCGGCCGGGACGTCCGACCTGGCCACCGGGCAGCCGGTCAGGTCGGACGGCCGGTTCCGGATCGGCAGTGTCACCAAGGCGTTCGTGTCGACGGTGGTGCTCCAGCTGGTCGCCGAGGGGAGGCTGCGGCTGGACGACCCGGTGGAGCGACACCTGCCCGGCCTGGTGCCGAACGGTGACGCGATCAGCGTGCGCCAACTGCTCAACCACACCAGCGGGTTGTTCGACTACCTGGAGGATCCGCAGTTCTTCTTCCGGGACGAGGCGAGCCTGCGCGACTGGGTCCACGGGGCGAGCCGCTGGCAGGACTACCGGCCGGAGCAGTTGGCGGCGGTCGGCGTCGCGCACGCGCCGTACTTCGCGCCGGGGCAGGGGTGGCGGTACTCGAACACCAACTACGTCCTCGCCGGGATGCTGATCAGGAAGCTGACCGGGAACAGCTGGCAGCGCGAGGTCGAGCGGCGGATCGTCCGCCCGCTGCACCTCGACGACACGGCGTTCCCCGGCTCGGAGACCGGCGTGCGCGGCCCGCACGCCCACGCGTACGCCAAGCTGGCGGAGGGGCCGGCGGACATCACCCGGCTCAACCCGACCGTCGCCGACGCGGCGGGCAACGGCATCTCCACCCCGGCCGACCTCAACCGCTTCCACACCGCCCTGTTCGGCGGCAAGCTGCTGCGGCCGGCCGAGCAGGCGGAACTGAAGCGCACGGTGCCGACCGGCTCGGGGCATTCGTCCTACGGACTCGGCGTGGCCCAGGCCGACTTCGGCTGCGGCCCCCTGTGGGGGCACGACGGCGGCATCCCGGGCTGGGGCACGCTGCTGTTCGGCACGGCGGACGGGAAGCGGCAGGTGGCTCTGTCGTACAACCCGTACGAGGGCACCGACCCGTCGGGTATCGACATGGCGGTCGTCAACGTGGCGGTCAAGACCCTGTGCAACGGTGCGGCGGCCCCGGCCGGGGCGGTTGCCGATGCGGCGGCCGGGCTGTCGGCCCTGCGGGGCGCGGGACGCTGAGGCGGCGTTTCCGGCTCCGAAGTGCGCTTCGGGGAGGAGCTTCGACCCGCCGATCGGCAGATGGACGGGGGCAGTTCACCGCGGGGACGATGAGCGGGCCGAGGGCGTCGCCGTCCCTGCCCACCCCTGCGGCGGCGATGGCGGGGCAACGTCCACGGCAGGCGCGGCCGACCTGGCCGACCGGGCAGCCGGTCAGGTCGGACGCCCGCCGGGGGGCGGGGGCCAATCGGGTATGCGGTGGTCGTGGTGGCGGTCGTGGAGGGAGTCCCACCGGAGTCGGCAGACGGCGCCGGTGACTGCGGCGGTGACTGCGGCGGTGATGATGAGGGCCAGTAGGCCGATCACGGTCAGGCGGCGCGGTCGGACTCGAACCAGACCACGAAGCAGCCTCCGCCCCACCGAGTGGCGCGACCTCCTCGCCGGGATCCGTGGCGGGGAGTTCGACGTCTGAGGCACAATTTCCCCAAACTTCCCTGGAACCGCCTCCGTCCTGCGGACACCAGATCTGCGTGGAGTCCTCCTTGTCCAGTAAGCAGACGCAGGCCGGCGAACGCCAAGTGTTCGCCGAGCTCTACGATCAGCACGCTCGCACGGTCTTCGCGCACGCGTACCGGTCCATCGGGGACCGCGACCTCGCCGACGACATCGTCTCCCTCACCTTCCTCGAAGCCTGGCGGCTGCGGCGGAAGCTCCGCGACGAGGTCCTCCACCCCCGTGCCTGGCTACTGGCCATCGCCACCAACGTGCTCCGCAACACCGCCCGCACCGCGCGCCGCCACCGGGACGCGATGTCCCGCCTCCCCCGGCGCGACCCGATCCCCGACTTCGCCGACGAGGTGGTCAGCCGGATCGCCGACGCCAACACGGCCGCCGCGGCCGTCCGCGCGCTCGACCAGCTCGGTGAGCCGGAGCGCGAGGTCTTCACGCTGGTCGTCTGGTCCGGGCTCGGCTACGCCGAGGCCGCCCAGGCGTTGGGCATACCCGTCGGCACCGTCCGCTCCCGGCTCTCCCGCGTCCGCGACAAGCTCCGCCGGATCGTCGACGCCGAGGATCCCCCCGAGCCACGCCGGGTCGGCCTCGCCATCAGCCATCAGTCCGTGGGCCACCATCAGGAAAGGCGGCCATGAGCAACACACGCACCGACCACTCCGAGTGGAACGAACACTGCGAGCGCCGTGAACTCGCCCGGTTGCTCCCCCCGCCGCCCCACCCGGAACCCTCCCCCTCCCAACTGGCCCTCCGCCGTGACTTCCTCCTCGCCGAGTTCGCCCGTCCCCGCCCCTTCGCCGCCCTCACCGCCCGCTGGCGCGGCCTCGTCGCGGTGACCGTCATCGCCACCGCCGCCGCCCTCACCGCCGTCGCCCTCACCCCCGGCTCCTCCTCGTCGCATGCCTCGCCCGCAGAGAGCGCCGCCTCCGCCGAACTCCTCAACCGGATCGCCCAGGCCGCCCACAACCGCCCACAGCCCCCGGCCCAGGACTCCCAGTTCACCTACCTGTGGACGGTCACCCACTTCAAGGCGCTGACCGAGACCCCCGAGGGCACCATGACGCGCACCGACACCACCGAGGTCGTCGAGCGCTGGACCGCCGTGGACGGCAACCGCGAGGGCCTGCTGCGCCGCGACGGCGCCGACGAGCCGCTCCCCTCCGTCACCCACAGCGCGCTGGACTCCCCCACCTACCGCCTGCTGGCCACCCTGCCGACCGACCCCGACGCCCTGCTGAAGCTGATCTACGCCGACGCCGTGGCGAACCACGGCCCCGGCTCGGGTTCGACCACCGGGCCGGACCACGAGGCCTTCATCGCCATCGGCGACATCCTGCGCAGCTCGGTCGTCCCTCCGCAGACGGGTTCGGCGCTCTACCGCGCCGCCGCCCGCATCCCCGGGGTGGTCACCGTGAACGACTCGGTCGACGCCACCGGGCGGCACGGCGTCGCCGTGGCCCGGGTGAACGACGGCCGACGCTTCGAGTGGATCTTCGACCCGACGACCCTGGCGCTGCTCGGCACCCGTACCGTCGCGCTGAGCGACGGTCCGTGGGGCAGGAGCGGCGACGAGGTCGGCTCCACCGCCGTCCTCGCCCAGGGCATCGTCGGCGCCCCCGGCGAGCCGATTCCTCCGGAACCCGCCAAATCAAGCCAGTCGGCCAATTCGGCCAGCCATTGACCGGTCCCCGTCGGAACTATTGTGCGAACGGCCGATCCGGCGTTGGGTTCGTGTCAGCACCGTCCTGCCACGACCCATCAGAGGAGAAGTCGACCGTGCGTTCCTTCCGCATGCTCGCCGTCGTCACCGCGACGGCCGGCGCGCTCGTGCTGGCGGCCCCGGCGGCCACGGCGGCGCCCGCACCGACGGTCCCGTCCGCCGACGCCCAACAGTCCATCGGTCCGGCGGAGGCAACGTCGTCCAAGCCGGTGATCGCCTTCTACCGAGGCCAGAGGATCGACCTCTCCAAGGGCTGGGGCGGCGCCGGCGTCTGCACCGAGGTGACGGGCGGCGACGTCTACTGCCACGACAGCGTCGCCGAGGCCGACGCCGCGATCGCCGTCATCGACCCGGCCCTCGCCGAGGCCGCCAAAGCCGCACCGGCCGTGCCCGCCGGGGCCGGACTGTCGCTGCAGGAGCCCGTGAAGTGCGAGGCCGGCCAAGCCTGCCTCTGGGAGCACGCCAACGCCACGGGTGACGTGCTGCGCTGGACGCAGCCGGGCACCAAGTACCTCAGTGACTACGGGTTCCGCGACAAGGCCAGCGCCGCCTGCGTCTTCCGCTCCAGCGGCAACCTGGCGATCTACGACGACCGCACCCTGCAGCCGGACCCCCTGGTCGTCCTGTCGCCGAACGGCTACTGCTACGACCTCAGCACTTTCGGCTACCCGTACGGCGGCAACTGGAACGACAAGGCGGACTACGTCAACCTGTAGCCGCCGCCCGCCGGAACGCCCGAAGGCCGACCCCTCTCCCGAGGGGCCGGCCTTCGCCGCTCCGTCCTGAACCGCCTGGTCACACCGCCAGTTCGGCGACGTCCTCCTTCGGGGACTCCGGGGTCCCCGGCACCTGCGCGACGGCGGGCTTCTTGTTCCGCAGCACCACCGCCGCCAGCAGGGCCGCCGCCAGGACGCCCACCGCGCTCACGATGAGGGTGGTGGACATCGCCGAGGTGAACGCCTCCCGGGCCGTGTGGGCCAGGCCCGCGTCGCCCTTGGCCCCGGCCTCGGCCAGCGCGCCGATGATCGACTGCCTGGCCGGCTCCGAGGTGCCCGCCGGCATCTTGTCGGCGTAGCCGCTGGCCAGCAGCGAGCCGAGGATCGCGATGCCGAGCGCGGTGCCCGCCTGCTGGATGGTGTCGTTCAGGGCCGAGCCGACGCCCGCCTTCTCCGGCGGGATCTCCCCCATCAGCGCACCGACCGCGGCCGGCATCGCGAGACCGGCGCCCAGGCCGAGCAGAGCCAGCGCCACCGCCGGGACGGTGAAGCCGGTGTCCGCGTCGACCGTGCTGAGCAGGACGAACGAGCCGGCCATCAGCCCCATGCCGACCAGGACCAGCGGGCGGAAGCCGATCCTGGCCGTCAGGCCGGCGCCGACGCCGTTGCCGATCAGCGCGGCGACCGCCATCGGCACGAAGGCCAGGCCCGCCTTCATCGGCGAGTAGTCCAGCACGAACTGCAGGTACTGGGTGAGGACCAGCAGCAGACCGCCGTTGCCGATCTGGACCAGGGTCAGCGAGAGCGAACCGCCGCTGAAGTTGCGCTGCTTGAAGAGCACCAGAGGGACCATCGGCTCCGCCACCACGTTCTCCCAGATCACGAAGCCGCCGAGGGCCACGACCCCGACCGTCAGGGAGATCAGTGAGGTGCCGCCGAACGCGCCGTGCTTGGGGATCTCGATGATCCACCAGATCAGCGCGGTCATGCCGACCGCCGAGAGGACCGCGCCCAGCGGGTCCGGCTTCTGCCACGGGCCCTTGGACTCGGGCATCAGGACCAGCGCGGCCGTGATCGCCAGCACCACCACCGGCACGTTGATGAAAAAGATCGAGTGCCAGGAGAAGTGGTCGATCAGCAGGCCGCCGAGCACCGGGCTGCCGACCAGGCCGAGCATCGAGACCGCGCCCCAGGCCGCCATGGCCTTGCCGCGCTCGTCCTCCTCGAAGACGGTGATGAGGATCGACAGCGTCGAGGGCATGATCAGCGCGCCGCCGACGCCCATCGCCACCCGGCTCGCGATGACCTCACCGGGGTTGGTGCAGAGGGTCGCCGCCAGCGAGGCCGCCCCGAAGAGCAGCAGGCCGAAGATCATGATCTTCCGCCGGCCGAACCGGTCGCCGAGGCTTCCCGAGGTCAGCAGCAGTCCGGCGAAGACCAGGATGTAGGAGTCCAGGATCCACTGGGTGTCCTGTGCGGTGGCGTTCAGGTCCTCGGTCATCGACGGCACCGCGACCGTCAGCGCCATGCTGTCGACCACCAGGACGAGCGTGCTGAGGCACAGCACGATCAGGATCCACCAGCGCCGTGGGTTACGGCCTTCCATGATTTCTTCCCCTCCGAAGTACGACGTGCGTACGATGTTCCGTCGATGCGCACACTGTACGCAGTGTGGAACAGTGTGCGCAACCTTGCGTCCTGTACGCTCACCGCGAACGGTGTACGCAGGGATTTCCTTGTACCGATCCCCTGAGGGAGGACCGGCCGATGGCCGCCAAGACGAACCCGATCCCGTCCGTATGGGCCCGCCGCCAGCGCGAGCCCGACCAGCCCGCGCTCAGCCGGGAGACGATCGTCCGTGAGGCGATCGCCATGCTCGACGCCGACGGGGTCGAGGCGCTCTCGATGCGCAAGCTCGGCGCTCGGCTCAACGCCGGCGCGACCTCCCTCTACCGGCACGTCGCCACCAAGGACGAGCTGATAGAGCTCGCGGTGGACGAGGTCTTCGGCGAGATCCCCGTTCCCGATCCCAGCGCCACCGACTGGCGGGCCGACGTCACCGCGACCTGCGAGGCCTTCCGAGACACCACGCTGCGCCACCGCTGGCTGGGGTCGGTGATCGGCCAGGCCGGACTGGTCTACCTGGGCCCCAACCTGATCAACGTCTCCGAGCGGATGGCCGCGCTCTTCTCGGCCGCCGGCTTCCCGGAGCCGTCCCGGGCGATCGACACCACGCTCTCCTACGTGCTCGGGATGAGCACCACCGAGGCCGCCTTCCTCACCACGGTGATGCGCAGCGGCCAGAGCGAGTCCGAGTTCATCGCCGGATTGATGCCCTCCGCCCAGGAGGCGGTGGCGGGGCACGAGTTCCTCTCCGACGCCTTCGCCGACGCCGCGGCCAACGCCGTCAAGGACCCGGCCGACCTGCGGCACGAGAAGTTCGCCTACGGCCTGAACGTCATCCTCGACGGCCTGGCGCTCCGCCTGCCGCCCCGTTAGGGGCCGTGATGACCCCGCGGCCGCCGCCCGTCCCTGCGGCGACCGCGGGTGCCGCGACCACCCTCGCCGTCAGCGCTTGACCGGACGGCGGAAGGCGGCGCGGGCCCAGAGGTACCCGGCGGCGGTGAGCCCGGTGCACCAGGCCAGCGAGACGACCCCGCTCGACCCGATGGCCGTGCCCATCAAGAGCCCCCGCAGGGTTTCTATGAGCGGCGTGAACGGCTGGTACTCGGCGAACCAGCGCAGCGCGGTGGGCATCGACTCCGGCGGCACGATCGCACTGCCGACGAAGGGCAGGAACTGCAGCGGCAGCGGCAGGTTGCTGGCGCTCTCCGGCGTCTTGGCGACCAGGCCGATGCCGGCCGACACCCAGGTCAGCGCGAGCGTGACGAAGAGCAGCAGCCCGCCCGCCGCCAGCCACTCCAGCGGATCGGCGTCGGGGCGGAAGCCCATCGCGAAGGCGGCCGCGACGACGATCAGCAGGCCCGCCACGGTCTGGATCAGGCTGCCGAGCACATGCCCGGCCAGGAAGGACGAGCGGGCGATCGCCATCGTCCGGAACCGGTTGACGATGCCCTCGGTCATGTCGACGCAGATCCCGACGGCCGTCACCAGCGAGCCGGCGGTCGCCGCCATCAGCACGATGCCGGGCGTCACGTAGTCGATGTAGTCGCCGCCCCCGATGCCCGCGCCCAGGGTGTCGCCGTAGGCGTAGTTGAAGAGCAGCAGGACCATCACCGGCATCAGCACGACCGAGAAGGTCATCGCCGGGTAGCGCCGCGCGTGTTTGAGGTTGCGCCGCAGCATCGTCAGCGAGTCGCTGACGGCGTAGGACATCGTGCTCACCGGGCTGCCCCCTCCGCGGTCAGGGTCAGGAAGACGTCGTCGAGGTCGGGCGTGTGGACGGTGAGTGACTCGGCCCGGACGGCCGCGTTGTCGAGGGCGTCGAGCACCGCCTTCACCGTGAGGATCGAGTTGTCGCCGGGGATCGAGAGGGTGAGTTCCTCGGCGTCGGCGCCGGCGTAGTCGAACAGCGCGGCGGCCGCGTCGAGGTCGCCGGGGCGGGCGAAGTGGAGCCGGAGGTGGCCGCCGGGGATGCGCCGCTTGAGTTCGGCGGCCGTGCCCTCGGCGACGATCCGCCCGCCGTCGAGCAGGGCGATCCGGTCCGCCAGGTGGTCGGCCTCCTCCAGGTACTGGGTGGTCAGGAAGACCGTGACGCCCTGGTCCTGGACCAGCCCCTCGATCAGCTCCCACATCGTCCTGCGGCTGCGCGGGTCCAGCCCGGTGGTCGGCTCGTCGAGGAAGATCACCCGGGGGTCGCCGACCAGCGTCATGGCGAGGTCGAGCTTGCGCCGCATGCCGCCGGAGAAGGTGGTGACGGGCTTCGTGGCCGCCCCGGTCAGGTCGAAGCGCCGCAGCAGCTCCGCCGCCCGCCGCTTCCCCTCCCGGCGGGCGAGGTGGTGCAGGTCGGCCATCAGGCGGAGGTTCTCCTCGGCCGTGAGCAGGTTGTCCACCGCCGAGAACTGGCCGGTGACGCCGATCGCGGCGCGCACCCGGTCGGCCTCCCGGAGCACGTCGTGGCCGGCCACCCGGACCGCCCCCGCGTCGGCCGGGAGGAGTGTGGAGAGGATCTCCACGGTGGTGGTCTTGCCCGCGCCGTTGGGCCCGAGCAGGGCGAACACGGTGCCCTCCGGGACCCGCAGGTCGATGCCGTCGAGCACGGTCCGCCCGCCGAGGGCCTTGGTCAGGCCGACGGCGGAGATCGCCGTGCTCGGCCCGAGCGTGCTGCTGATGGTGGTGGTCATGCTGGTCGCTCCCCCTGTGCTGTGGTCGGACCGGCGGCCGGTCAGGCGCGCCGGATCACGATGTCGCCGAGCTGGGTCCGGGCCCGCACTTCGAGCGTCTCCGCGGCTTCCCCCGGCGCACCCGAGGTCTCCAGCGCGTTGCGGACGCCGCCGACCTTGGTGTGCACGTCGAGCCAGGCCGCGGTGCCCTCCCGGATGCCGATCTCCAGATCGCCGATGGAGGTCTGCAGCACGGTGCGGCCGCGGACCACCTCGCCGATCCGGATGGTGCCGTGGGCGGACTTGGCGTCGACCCCGGCGAGCGCGCTGCCGACGGTGATGGCGCCGTTGGAGGAGTTGGCCCGCAGTTCGCCGCCGACCTGCCCGACCACCGTCTCGCCGTTGAGGTTCTTGACCGTCAGTGCGCCCGCGACGCTGTTGAGTTCGATCCGGCCGGAGGACAGCACCTCGGCGTCCCCGTCGGCCCGCCCCAGCCGGACCTCGCCGTGGTCGCTCCGCAGGTGGACGGCGGCCGCCTCGTCGACCTCGATCCGGCCGACCGAGGTCTTCAGCCGGCAGTCGCCGAAGACGCCCTCCAGCAGGAAGTCGCCCATCGGGACGTCACCGCGGACCGCGGAGCCGGCCGGCACCTCGATCGCGACGTCGATCGATCCCGCCCGGCCGAAGATCGACCGCTTCTTCGGGGCCTTGAGGACCAGCGCGCCGTTGGCGCAGGTGACCTTGGTCTGCTCGGCGATCCGGACGTCCACCTCGGAGCCCGGGTCGGCCGGGCGCACCTCGACCACCGTGTCGGTGCGCTTGGCCGCGATGATCCGCACCGAGCCGATGTCGAACTCCAGGGTGACGCTGATCGGGTCGGGGGTTTCGAAAGAAGGCATGGTTGTCCCGTCCTCATGGCTCTGCCCTGCGTTTCCGCAGGTGGTAGGGGTGAGGGTTGGCGGATGGATGGATGGATGGATGGATGGCGTGGTGGACGCGGTGGACGGACGGCTAGCGAACCCAGCCCGTGAACCCCTGGCCGGTGGCCCGCCTGGTCCGCGGTTCGGACCGCACGGGCGCGCCCGGGTCCAGCGCGGCGGCGACCGCCCGGACCAGCCAGGCGTTGACCGAGAGCCCCTCCTGGCCGGCGGCCTCCTCCACCCGGGCCTTGAGGTGGGCGGGCAGCCGGAAGTTGATCCGGGCGGTGTTGCCGTCGTCGGCCGCCTCGCCCGGGCCGCCGGCCGGGAGCCCGGACGCCACGGGTGGCACCACCGGCGGCACCGGTGGCACCAGCCCGACACCGGCCGGCTCCATGCCGTGGAAGGAATCGGCGCCCGGCGGCACCGAGACCACGAACTCCGGCTCCAGCCCGCGCAGCCGGACGTCCACCGACCCCGGCGCCAGATCCCGCGTCACCTCCCCCATGGCATCGGAGAGCGCGTTCAGCAGCGTCAGCCGGGCGGCCGATTCCAAGGGCAGGGTCAGGCGCTCGGCCAGGGCGCGTGCTTCGTCCCCGCCCGCGCCCGCGGCCACCGCGAGCTCGTGCCGGAGGTTGTCGACGTACGGCGTGAGATCCATGGCTAGAGAATGGCACACTCATGGCGCCATGTCGAGCTTTTTTGGCACCACACCATGGCGCCACTCGAACGAGTGAACGGCACCACTGGCGCCGAAGGCCCCGCCGACACACGCCGACGGGGCCCTCGGGAGCGCGAACGCGCAGGTCAGACCTGGCGCCACCGCGTCAGGTGGGCGTCGATCTCGCCCGCCAGCCGGGCCTTGCCCGGGGCGTCGAGGAAGGACGCCTCCACCGCGTTCTTCGCCAGCGCGGCCACCCCGGCCTCGTCCAGGCCGAGCAGCCGGGCCGCCACCGCGTACTCGGTGTTGAGGTCGGTGCCGAACATCGGCGGGTCGTCGCTGTTGACGGTCACCAGCAGCCCGGAGTCGACCATCCGCTTGATCGGGTGGTCCTCGATCCGCTCCACCGCGCGGGTGGCGATGTTGGAGGTCGGGCAGACCTCCAGCGGGATCCGGTGCTCGCCCAGGTGCTCCAGCAGCGCCGGGTCGTTGACCGCCTGGGTGCCGTGGCCGATGCGCTCGGCGCCCAGCACCCGCAGCGCGTCCCAGACCGTCTCCGGCCCGGTGGTCTCGCCCGCGTGCGGCACGCTGCGCAGGCCGGCCGCCCGCGCCCGGTCGAAGTAGGGCTTGAACTGGGGGCGCGGGACGCCGATCTCCGGGCCGCCGAGGCCGAAGCTGACCAGGCCCTCCGGGGCGAGGTCGACGGCCAGCCGGGCGGTCTCCTCGGCGGCGGCGAGCCCTGCCTCGCCGGGGATGTCGAAGCACCAGCGGAGCACCACCCCGAGCTCCTTCTCGGCGCGCAGCCGGGCGTCCTCGATGGCCTCCATGAAGGCGACGTCGGGGATGCCCCGGCTGACCGAGGAGTAGGGGGTGACGGTCAGCTCGGCGTAGCGGATGTTCTGCCGGGCCATGTCCTCGGCGACGCCGTAGGTCAGGGCGCGGACGTCCTCGGCGTCGCGGATCAGGTCCACGACGCTCAGGTAGACCTCGATGAAGTGCGCGAAGTCCGTGAAGGTGAAGTACTCCGCGAGGGCCTGCGGGTCGACGGGCACCCTGGCCCGGCCCTCGTGGCGGGCGGCCAGCTCGGCGACCACCCGGGGCGAGGCCGATCCGACGTGGTGGACGTGCAGTTCCGCCTTGGGCATCGCGGCGATGAACGCCTCGATGGAGCGGTCCGCGGGGGCCGCGGGGGTGCTGGCGCTGGGGGTTCCGATCCGACTTCCGTCCGGCTGGACCACGGTGGTGCCCTTCTTCTCTGGATTCTGCGCACGGAGTCCGCGCACTGGGTTCTACGCGCGTTTCGAGCGGTGCTGGCAAGGATAGGCAGCCGACGCTCAGCCGCCGAGCGCGACCGCCGCGGTGTGGATCAGCAGACCGGCGAGCGCCCCGACCACGGTGCCGTTGATCCGGATGAACTGCAGGTCCCGGCCGACGTTGGCCTCGATCTTGCGCGAGGCGTCCTCGGCGTCCCAGCCCGCCACCGTCTCGGAGATCAGCGAGGTGATCTCGGCCCGGTAGGTGTCGACCAGGTACTGGGCGGCGTCCTGGAGCCAGCCGTCCACCTTGGCCTGGAGCTTGGCGTCGGTGGCCAGGCGCGTGCCGAAGCTCCGCACGCCCTCGCGGATGCGCTGGCGCAGCTCGCTCTCCTCGTCCTCGGCGGCGTTCAGCACCAGCGAGCGGACGGCGGCCCAGGTGGAGGCGATCAGGTCCTGCACCTCGGGCCGGGCGAGCAGTTCGCCCTTGGCCCGCTCGACCCTGGCGATGGTCTCCGGATCGGTCTGCAGTTCGGTGGCGAAGTCGGCGAGGAACTTGTCGATCGCGCCGCGCGCCGGGTGCCGCTGGTCGTCCCGTATGTCGGTGACGAAGCGCATCAGCTCCTTGTAGACCCGCTCGCCGACCTGGTGGTCGATGAACTTCGGGGTCCACCCGGGCGTCTTCTGGGTGACCCGCTGGACCACCTCGGCGTGGTTGTCGGTGAGCCAGTCGTGCGCCCGGACGGTGATCAGGTCGACCACCCCGTGGTGGCCGCCGTCGGCGACCACCTTGCCGAGCATCCGGCCGGCCGGTTCGGCGACCGAGGTGGCGGCGGCCCGCCGGGTGACCGCCTCGGCGACGACCGCCTGCACGTCGTCGTCGCGCAGCACCGCGAGCACCCCGCGCAGCGCCGCCGAGGCCTCCTTGGTGACCCGCTCGGCGCTGCCGGGCGCGGCCAGCCACTCGCCGAGCCGCCGGGCGATGCCGAGCGCGGCGAGCCGGCCGCGCACCACGTGGCCGGAGAGGAAGTTCTCGCCGACGAAGTCGCCGAGCGAGCGCCCGAAGGCGTCCTTCTTGGTCGGGATGATCGCGGTGTGCGGGATGGGCAGGCCGAAGGGACGGCGGAACAGCGCGGTCACCGCGAACCAGTCGGCCAGCGCGCCGACCATGCCGGCCTCGGCGGCGGCCGCCAGATAGCCCGCCCAGGCGCCGGCGCCGGCCGCCTTCGCCCAGGTGGCCAGGGCGAAGACCAGGGTCGCGAGGCCCAGCAGGCCGGTCGCGATGGTCTTCATCCGGCGGACGCCGCGTCTCTTCTCCTCGTCGGCCGCGGTGAACCGCATTCCGGGGCCGGTCCCGCTGAAGGCTTCGTCGCTCACCCCGCCAGTCTGCCCGCTGCCCGGCGCGAACGGACGGCGCGCCCGGCAATCGCGCGCCGGTCCGGTGTGGCACCCGCCCGCGCGAGCCGATCCGCAAGGGCGGACATCAGCGCGCAGCGGCCGTCACACGCCCCCGAGCACGATCCGGCGCACCCCGTCCGCGCCCGCCCACCGGGCCGGATCGGTGCACCGCCGCCCGTCCAGCAGCACCCGGACGCCCGGCAGGTCGGCCGGCGCCAGCTCCCGGTACTCCGGGTGGTCCGCCTGGAGCACCGCCGCCGCCACCGGCTCGCCGCCGTACGCGGGCAGGCCCAGCGCCGTCAGCTCCCCGGCCGGGTACAGCGGGTCGGCCACGTACGGCCGGGCGCCGGCCGCGCGCAACGCCTCGACCAGCGGGAACACCCCCGAGTACGCGCTCTCCTTGACCCCGCCCCGGTACGCGGCGCCGAGCACCAGCACGCCCTGCCCGGCGAGCCCGCCGCCCAGCGCGCCGTCCAGCACCCCGACCGCGTACGCCGGCATCTCCAGGTTGGCCGCCCGCGCGGCGCGCACCACCGTCGCCGAGGGGTCGTTCCACAGGTAGAGCCGCGGGTAGACCGGGATGCAGTGGCCGCCGACCGCGATGCCCGGCCGGTGCAGATGGCTGAACGGCTGCGAGTTGCAGGCGTCCGCGACCGCCGCGAAGTCCACCCCGATCCGGTCCGCGTACCGGGCGAACTGGTTGGCCAGCGCGATGTTGACGTCCCGGTAGGTGGTCTCGGCGAGCTTGGCGAACTCGGCGGCCTCGGCGGACTCCAGTTCCCAGACGCCGTTCGGCCGGCCCAGGGCGTCCAGGTCCGGGCGCGGGTCGAAGTCCAGCACCGCCCGGTAGAACCCGGCGCCGCGCCGGGTGGCGGCCGGGTCGGTCCCGCCGACCAGCTTGGGGTAGCGGCGCAGGTCGGCGAAGACCCGGCCGGTGCGGACCCGCTCCGGGCTGAAGACCAGCGCGAAGTCCCGGCCGGGGGTGAGCCCGGAGCCGGCCGCCAGCCGCGGCGCCCAGCGGCCCCGGGTGACGCCGACCGGCAGGGTGGTCTCGTAGCTGACCAGCGCGCCCCGGCGCAGCCCGGCCGCGACGGCGTCGGTGGCGGCGTCGAGCAGGGTGAAGTCGGGCGCGCCGTCGGCGGTGGTGACCAGCGGGACGACCAGGACGACGGCGTCGGCCCCGGCGACGGCCGCCGTGGTGTCGGTGGTGGCGCGCAGCCGCCCCTCGGCGACCACCCGCTTGAGCGCCTCGTCCAGCCCGGCCTCCCGGGGGAACGGCGGCCGGCCCTCGTTGACGGCCTCGACGACCGGCGCGGCGACGTCGGCGCCGGTCACCCGGTGGCCCTTGGCGGCGAACTGGACGGCGAGCGGCAGGCCGAGCTTGCCGAGGCCGACCACGCAGACGTCGAGCGGACGGTCGGCTGGCGGCCGGACGTGGAGCGGGTTCACCGGCCACCCCCGTCCACCCCGGTCCCCGCGGAACCGGCCCCCGCGGAACCGGCCCCGGCAGCACCGGTCCCCGCGGAACCCACCCCGGCCACCGCGTTCGCCAGCCGCCGCCACGCCGGGTGGCGCCGCAGCCGCCGGCGCACCCCGACGGGCACCGCGCCCCGCCACAGCTGCTGCACCAGCCCCGGCGGCGGCGCGGCCACCGCCCCGGACGCCCCGGACGCCCCGGCCTCCCCGGCCACCCCCACCGGTTCCTCCCCCAGCAGGAACAGCTCGTCCGCCAGCCCCACCGAGCCGTCCCGGAACACCGGGTAGCCCGCGTACCGCCGCCGCACCCCGTCCGCCCCGTCCTCCGTCACCTCCGGCGGCGCGCCGTGCTCCGCCTCGTACGCGATCAGCTCGCACAGCACGCCGTGGCTCCCGCGGGCCGCCAGCTCCAGCCGGACCCGGTCCGCCGCGGCGAGCCGGTGGTACACCTCGTGGGCCGCGAAGCGCCGGACCAGTTCGCCGACCCCGGCGCAGACCTCCTGCCGCACGGCGGCGTCGAGCGCCAGCAGGCCGGCCTGGAGCAGCTGCGGCACCTCCCAGCCGAAGTGCCGCGCCCTGATCGCGTCCAGCTGCCCGCCGGGCGCGGCCAGCTCGGCGGCCACCCACTGCACCGCCGCGACGCCCCGGATGCGGTCCAGCGCCCCGGCCCGCTGGGTGACGTTGCCGCGGTCCTCGCGCAGCACCAGGAAGTAGTGGTCGTAGTCGGCGAGCACCGAGATCCGCCCGGCCCGCAGGCAGGCGGCGAGGGTGAAGGGCTGGTCGGAGTAGACCTTCAGCTCCTCCCTGCGGGCCAGGTTGTGCCGCCGGACGAGGTCCAGCCGGAACAGCTTGGTGTCGGCGAGCGCCCAGGCCAGCGCGGAGTCCTCGAAGCCGACCGAGGCGGCGGAGGCGTCGAAGATGCCCTGCGGGACCAGCCGCCCGTTCACCCCGATCTGCTTGGGGATCAGCACATCGGACTCCCAGGCGTCGGCGGAGGCCACCATCCGCTCCAGCGACTCGTCGCCGAGCCAGTCGTCGGCACCGAGGAAGAACACGTACCGGCCGCGGGCCAGCGCCAGGCCGCGATTGGTCGGGGCGGCCGGACCGCCCGAGTTGGCCTGGTGGACCACCTGGAACAGCCCGGGGTGCCGGGCCGCGTAGGTGTCGAGCAGCTCGCCGCCGCCGTCCGTGGAGCCGTCGTCGACCGCGACCACCTCCATACGCGCGTGCCCGATGCTCTGCCGGACCAGGGAGTCCAGACAGGCGGTCAGGTACGGCATGGTGTTGTAGACCGCGATCACCACGGTCACGTCGGGAACGGTCATCGGGTGCTGCCCTCCGGTGCGCGGCTCGCCAGGACGGTGCCCGGCGCCGCGCCGCCCGCGGAACGGGACGGACGGCGCGGCGCCGGACGATGCAACGGTCAACCAGTCGGCGCGGCACGGGGTCACGTCCGCCACCCGCACGGGCGAGCGACTCCGGACACCCGTTCCCCGGTCGAACGCTCAGCCGATGGCGACCTCCGCGTACATCCGGGCGATCACGTCCTCGATCGCGGGCTCGCGCACCGAGAGGTCGACCAGCGGGTAGCGGGCGGCGACGGCCGCCACCACCGGGGCGGCGCTCTGCTCGGCCGGGAAGGCCAGCCACTGGCGCGGGCCCTCGACCCGGACCACCCGGGCACCGGGCACCTCGACCGGCGGGCCGGCCTCGGCCAGGTCGACGACCAGGGTCCGCTCGCTGTCGCCGGCGGCGTGCAGGCCCTCCAGCCCGCCGTCGTAGACGACCCGGCCGTGGTCGATCACCATGACCCGGTCGCAGAGCTGCTCGATGTCGGTGAGGTCGTGCGTGGTGAGCAGCACGGTGGTGCCGTGGTCGCGGTTGACCTCGCGCAGGAACTCGCGGACCTTGCCCTTGCTGATCACGTCCAGGCCGATGGTCGGCTCGTCCAGGTACAGCACGGCGGGGTCGTGCAGCAGGGCGGCGGCGAGGTCGCCGCGCATCCGCTGGCCGAGCGAGAGCTGGCGCACGGGCGTGTCGAGCAGCGCGCCGAGGTCGAGCAGCTCGACGCAGCGTTCCAGGTTGGCGCGATATCGGTGGTCGGGGATCCGGTAGAGCCTGCGCGCGAGTTCGTAGGAGTCGCGCAGCGGCAGGTCCCACCAGAGGGTGGTGCGCTGCCCGAAGACGACGCCGATCCGGCGGGCCAGCGCGGCCCGTTCGCGGGCCGGGTCGACGCCGGCCACGCGCAGCCGGCCGGAGCTGGGGACGAGGATGCCGGTGAGCATCTTGATGGTGGTGGACTTGCCGGCGCCGTTGGGGCCGATGTAGCCGACGCACTCGCCGGCCCGGACGGTGAAGCTCAGTCCGTCGACGGCGCGCACCTCGCGCTTCTCGCGCTTCAGCCGGCCGGTCCTGGCGCGGACGGTGAAGGTGCGGCGGACGTCGTCGAGTTCGATCAGTGCCATGGTTCTTCCTTGGTACGGGGGACGGGGAGTCAGCTGCCGGCGCCGCGGTAGGCGCGCAGGCCGGCCCGCCAGACCAGTCCGGCGGCGGCCAGGCTCAGCGCGGCGGCCAGCGGCGAGGCGAACCGGAAGGCGGCGGGCAGGCCCAGCGGGTCGGGCTTGTCGAGGATGCGCAGGGCGGGCAGCCAGTTGACGAAGGCCAGCGGCACGCCGAAGACGGTGCCGGCGACCAGCTCCTTGGCGAACACGGTCGGCGGGTACTGCAGCAGGGTCGCGCCGCCGTAGGTGAAGGAGTGGTGCAGCTGCCCGGACTCGCCCCACCAGAACTGCAGGCTGGCGAAGCCGATGAAGACCGCCGCGAAGATGAGGGTGCCGCAGACCAGCAGCACGGGCACCAGCAGCACCCGGTCCCAGGTCCAGTGGACGTCCAGCACGGACAGCGACCAGCCCAGCACGGCCGCGGCCTGCACGGCCCGCCCGACCCTGCGCAGCGAGAAGCGCTCGGCGCAGACCTGGGCGAGCGCGGGGGCCGGCCGCACCAGCATGGTGTCCAGGGTCCCGGTGCGGATGCGCTCGCCGAGGGCCTCGACGGTGCCGACGAACAGGTTGGCCGTGCCGAGCGCGAACACGGAGGTGCCGTAGAGGAAACCGAGTTCGGGCAGGGTCCAGTCACCGAGGCTGTCGGTGTGCTGGAACATCAGGATGATCACGACGAAGTCGAGGAAGGTGATGACGACGTTGGCGAGGGCCATCATCGCGAACGACGCCCGGTAGGACATCAGCGCCCTGGTCCACATGGCGGCGGTGAGCCACCAGGAGCGCACCGCCCACGCCGTCCGGGCGGCGAGCGGTTCACGGGGACCGCCGAGCCCGGTGGTCCCGGGGGTCGTCAGGGCCTGGTCAGCCACCCTGGACCACCACCTTGCGGGTGGCGAGCAGCTGGACCAGCCGGCCGGCCGCGAGCAGCACCAGGGCCCAGGCCAGCTGGAAGCCCAGCGCGCCGAGCAGCCCGGTGCCGGTGACCCGCTCCAGGAAGACGTCGGTGGGCACCTTCACCAGCGCGGCCCAGGGCAGCACCGGGGCGAGTTCGCCGAGCCGGCCGGGGAAGAGCGCGAGCGGCAGCAGCATCCCGGAGAAGAAGATCGACACCATCAGCATCAGGGTCCGCACCCCCTCCGAGTCGTGCAGCCAGAAGCCGGTGAGCGCGACCAGGAACCGCAGGCCGAAGCTGACCACCACCGCGAGCAGCACCGACAGCAGGAAGACCACCCAGGTCAGCGGGTGTTCCGGCATCCGGGTGCGGAAGGCCAGGACGCCGACCAGCACCGGCGGCGCGCCCCGGCCGAGCAGGTGGAAGGCGGCCCGGCCGAGGTCGTTGGCCAGCCACCAGCCCTGGAAGTCCACCGGGCGGTAGAGGTCGACGGCGATGTCGCCGCTGCGGAAGCGCTCCTGGATGTCGTCCTCGAAGCCGCCGCCCATCACGGCGACCGTCATCAACAGGGCCTGGCTGACCCAGATGTAGGTGACGGCCGCGGCCTCGTCGTAGCCGCCGAGACCGGGGCGGACGTGCCACAGGGCGAGGAAGGTGTAGGCGAGGATGAAGCCGAAGACGGTGTTGGTGAAGGCGCCGGCCAGGGTGGCGGCCCGGTAGGTGGAGAAGCGGAGGAACGCGCCGCGGACGACCGCGGCGTACAACCGCAGGGCGGCGCGCGCGCCGCCGCCGGGATCAGGAGGACGGGATTCCCTCTGCCGAGACTCAAGCTCCTGCATATTGTCTCCTTATCGACAAATAGCGGCACAGGGAGGTCCCTGACCGCAGCCGCACATGCCGGACCGGCCCCGGCCGCCCTCCCCCGGGGGTACCGGGCCGGGCGGACGGAGCTGAACCGGGCCGAAGCCCGAAAAGCGGCCGCGCTATGTGGTTTGCACCTTTCACCGTACTGCGGCGAAGTCCCGCACGCACCCGGTTTTTCCACCACCCGTACGGAGTCGCCCCGGCGCCTGATCGACAGTCAAATAGCACATAATCTCCGCATGACCCCGAGCACCAGCCGCCGGACCAAACGGGCCGCCCGCCGCGAGGCGCGCCGCGCCCTACCGCTTCGGCGACGCCTGCTGCCCACCTGGCGGGTCACCCTCGGCGCCGTCCTCACCACGGCCCTGCTCGCCGTCGGCGCGTTCGCCGTGCTCTACGTCATCGTCCCGCTGCCCGACCCCAACGCCCAGGCCGTCGCCCAGAGCAACGTCTACCTCTACGCCGACGGCGTCACCGAGATCGCCCGCACCGGCGCCGTCAACCGCACCGACGTCACCATCGACAAGGTCCCGGTCAGCACCCGGCAGGCCGTCGTCTCCGCCGAGGACCGCACCTTCTACCAGAACCGCGGCATCGACCTGACGGGCATGGCCCGGGCCGGCTGGAACAGCCTGACCGGCCAGGGCCTGCAAGGCGGCTCCACCATCACCCAGCAGTACGTCAAGAACTACTACCTCACCCAGAGCCGGACCATCGAACGCAAGGGCCGCGAACTCCTCATCGCCCTCAAGGTCGACCAGCAGCGCGACAAGGACGAGATCCTCGCCGGCTACCTCAACACCAGCTACTTCGGCCGCGGCGCCTACGGCGTCCAGAGCGCCGCCCGCGCCTACTACGGCGTCGACGTCTCCGAGCTGACCGTCCCGCAGAGCGCCTACCTCGCCGCCCTGCTCCAGGCCCCCAGCGCCTACGACGTGAAGACCGCCACCCCCGCCAACCGCGAGAAGGCCGTCGCCCGCTGGCACTACACCCTCGACGGCATGGTCCAGCTCGGCTTCCTCAGCGCCACCGAACGCGCCGGGCTCGTCTTCCCCGACCCGCTCGACCCCCAGCCCGCCTCCGGCCTCGCCGGCCAGGCCGGCTACCTGGTCGGCGTCGCCGACGAGTACCTGGTCGGCAGCGGCATCCTCGACAGCGCCACCCTCAAGGCCGGCGGCTGGCGCATCACCACCACCTTCGACCAGCACAAGCAGGACGCCTTCGCCCGCGCCGTCCAGGACGAGCTCACCGACGAACTCGACCCCGAGGCCCGGCCCGACACCGACACCGACGTCCGGGTCGCCGGCGCCTCCGTCGAACCCGCCACCGGCCGCGTCGTCGCCGTCTACGGCGGACCCGACTACGCCGAGCAGCCCTACAACGACGCGCTGCGCCAGGACAACCAGATCGGCTCCACCTTCAAACCCATCGACCTCGCCGCCGGCCTCACCTCCCACCACAGCAGCGGCGACGGCCGCCCGATCACCACCGAGACCCGCTACGACGGCACCAGCGAACGCCCCGTCACCGACGGCCCCACCCCGTACGCGCCGCCCAACGAGGACGACATCGACTACGGGCCCATCACCCTGCGCCAGGCCATGGCCAAGTCCGTCAACTCGGTGTACGCGCAGGTCGGCGTCGACGCCGGACTCGACCACGTCCGGGAAACCGCCATCCGGCTCGGCATCCCCGACGACGTCCCCGGCATGGACCCGGCCAACACCTCGATGACCCTCGGCACCGCCACCCCCAGCGCCCTCGACCTGGCCGGCGTCTACGCCGCCCTCGCCAACCACGGCGAGGCCCACCGCCCCTGGTCGGTGGCCGGACTCGAACGGGTCAACCCCGGCACCGGCCCCGTCGACCCGCCCGAGCTGCCCGGACACGAGCCCGCCGCCGCCCTCGACCGGGGAACCGCCGACGCCGTCACCGACGTCCTGCGCGGGGTCGTCAGCACCCACGGCACCGGCGCCGAGGCCCTCGGCCTCGGCCGGCCCGCCGCCGGCAAGACCGGCACCACCGACGCCAACCTCTCCGCCTGGTTCGCCGGCTACACCCCCGAACTCGCCACCACCGTCGGCCTCTTCCGCGAGCACCCGAAGACCCACGCCAAGGAACCGCTGGCCGGCACCGCCGGCTACGCCCGGATCAACGGCGGCGCCTTCCCCACCCGGATCTGGACCGCCTACATGGGCGAGGCCCTGGAAGGCACCGACGTACAGGACTTCGACCTCGAACCCGGCGAAGGCAGCGGGCGGCCCGCCGCAGGTCCCACCGACACCGCGACCGCCACCGCCACCGCGACCACCACCCCCACGCCGACCCCGGAGCCCACCGCCGACCGCGGCGGCACCGTCCAGGCCCCGGCCGCCCCCGCGGTACCGGCCAACCCCGCGGCCCCCGCCGCACCGACCGTGCCCAGACGGCCCACCACGGCCCCGGCCCCGGCCCAGACCGCCACCACCCCGACCCCCGAACGGACCACCGCCGACCCCGAACCGTCCACACCCCTCGCGCCCACCCCGCAGGAACCCGACCAACCGCAGGCCACCCCCAGCACACGGCCCACCGCCGACCGCCCCACCGCCGAACCACCCACCACCGTCGCCCCCACCAAGGCCCCGGACCCCACCCCGCACACCCCGGCCCCGCCCGCCACCGCCAAGCCCCCTGCCACCGCCCAACCGGCCACCCCGCCCCCGGCCTAGGACCTCCTACGCCACCAGTTCACGCTCCAGCGGCGTACGGAACCGCGGCGTCACCCGGACCTCCCCCAGCCAGCCCGCCAGCCGCTCCGCCTGCGCCGCGACCGCCGCCCGCGCCCCGGCACCCGCGTCCTCGAACAGCCGCCACACCACCTCGCCGTCCGCCCGCTGCGCCCAGCCGCCGACCACCCGGCCGCACCACCACACCGTCGGCCCCGCGTTCCCCGCCCGGTCGAACAGCGCCGGCACGTCCTCCGGCCGCAGGTACCAGTCCCGGCCCCGCCAGCCCATCACCGCCGGATCCAGCCCCGGCAGCAGCGCCGCCCACGGCTCCGGCTCCGCCACCGGCCCCTCGTCCCCCGGCAGCACCAGCGCCGCCGCGCCACCCTCCAGCGCCACCTCCACCGCGCCCACGTCGGCCAGCGCCCGGCGCACGTCCCCCAGCGTCCAGCCCGTCCACCACTTCACGTCCTCGACGGTCCCCGGCCCGTACGACGCCAGCCAGCGCCGCACCACCTCCGCCTTGGCCTCCCGCGCCGGCACCTCCGGCCACGGCGCCACTGGCGCCCACGGGTAGCTGTTGCTCAGCCACGACCCGCGCGGCCGGCACCGCCGCACATGCCCGTCCGAGGCCAGCAGCCGCAGCAACCGGCTCCCCACGCTCTGCTTCGCCTCGTACGGCTTGCCCGCCGACATCAGCATCGTCTCGCGCAGCGCCGGCACGTCCGCGCCCAACTCGGCCGTGGTCGCCTCGCCGCGCACGGCCAGCGCCGCCAGCACCGCCCGCTCGGTCCGCGCCAGCCGCTCCGGGCTCCACCCGTCGGCGAACTCCGCGAGGTGCTTCAGCAGCGTCGCCCGCTCCTTGGCCGCGATCTGCCGCGCCGCCGCCGCGCTCACGTACGGCGCGAAGGCCTCGGTCACCGCGAACAGCGTCCGTCGCATCGACAGCAGCTTCACCAGCGAAACCTCGTCGTACAGCGCCCGGTCCACCTCGGCCGCCGACGGCTCGCGCAGCCGCGCGCACGCCGACAGGTACACCGTCGCGGGGTCGGAGGCGTGCAGCCCGACGACCGCGTCGGCCACCTCCTCCACCCGCCCCGCCCACCCGGTGGGCGCCAGCAGCAACCGCCGCCCCAGCCGTGCCCGCCGCTGCCCGTCGTCGATCACCATGGGCGGATCCTAGAACCCGCCCGGCCGCCGGGCGACAGAACGGGGGAACCCGTGCGGCCGGCGGGCGCGGCGGACCGGGAAACGACGGTGGACCGCCGCGCCCACGGCACGGCAGCCCACCGGGGAAGCCCGCTCGGCGGCTACAGGTAGAGCCCCGTCGAGCCCTCGGTGTCACCGAAGCGCATCGCGGCGACGGCGTGCAGGTCGCGCTCGCGCAGCAGCACGTAGGTGGCGCCGCGGACCTCGACCTCCAGCTTGTCCTCGGGGTCGTAGAGCACCCGGTCGCCCGGCTCGACGGAGCGCACGCTCTGGCCGACGGCGACCGCCTCGGCCCAGGCGCAGCGCTTGGAGATCTCCGCGGTCGCCGGGATCAGGATGCCGCCGGTGGAGCGGCGCTCGCCCTCGCCGGCCTCGGTCTTCACCAGCACGCGGTCGTGCAGCATCTTGATCGGCAGCTTCTCGCCGAGCCGGTCGTGACGCGGCGAGTCGGCCTCGCCGGGAAGGGACTGCTGGGTCGGTTCGTCGTTCGTACTCACGACCCCGAAGGTACCGGTCCCGGGCTCGGCGTGTGACGCCAGCCCGGTGGGCGAACGGCGCCGGGCCGGGCACCGGGTGCCCGGCCCGGGGGGGTGCGGGCGGCGGTCAGCCCTTGCGGCGCTTGCGCGCCGAGGCGACCAGCAGCACCAGGCCGACGCCGACCAGCGCGGCCGGGACGATCCGCTCCTTGCGCGGCTGCCCCTTCTCGTCCACGAACTGCGCGCGGGCCTGCTCGACCAGGCCGCTCGCGGCCACGTAGGCGCGGCCGGCCTTCTCCTCGACGGCCGCCACGGCCTTCGCCTTGACCTGGGCGGAGATGGTGGTCGGGTGCACGCGCACGGCGAGCTCGTCCAGCGTCGCCGCCAGCTGGGTGCGGGTCCGGGTGATGTCCGCCTCGATCTGGGCGGTCGTCCGCGCCGACTTGTCCGTACTGCTCGCCTCGCCCACGCGGGCCACCCCATTCACTGATGTTCGTCCTGTGCGACTGACCCAGTGTGTCAGCTACCACGCGGGGCCGCGCGGCCCCACCCACCATCGGAGGTAAGTTTGCCGTGGTACGACCGCCCGTCCAGCACCAGGAGAAATCCCGTGAGTGAGCGTCTCCAGCCCGGCGACACCGCGCCCGCCTTCACCCTGCCCGACGCCGACGGCAACGAGGTGTCCCTCGCCGGCCACCTCGGCCGCAAGGTGATCGTCTACTTCTACCCGGCCGCGCTCACCCCCGGCTGCACCAAGCAGGCCTGCGACTTCACCGACAACCTGGAGGTCTTCGCCGGCGCCGGGTACGACGTCATCGGCGTCTCGCCGGACAAGCCGGAGAAGCTCGGCAAGTTCCGCGAGGCCGAGAACCTCAAGGTCACCCTGGTCTCCGACCCGGAGAAGAAGGTGCTGGAGGCCTACGGCGCGTTCGGCGAGAAGAAGCTGTACGGCAAGACCGTGACCGGCGTGATCCGCTCCACCGTGATCGTGGACGAGCAGGGCAAGGTCGAGCACGCGCTGTACAACGTCAAGGCGACCGGCCACGTGGCCAAGCTGCTGCGCGACCTCAAGGTCGAGGCGGCCTGACGCAGCGTCCGGACACGGCGGCGGCGAGTGACGCTTCGTCACCGCCGTGTCCCGGTGCTGTCCGCGCTCCGCCCGGAACCTGTCGGCCGGGGTCCGGCACCCCCTAGCGTTCTGCTCACCGGGCGCCGGTCGCCCGGGTTCCGTTCTTGCCACAGGAGTAGAGCAGTGCAGAGTGCCAGACCCGTTTCCACCGCCCGTGTCGCCGTCGCCGGCGCGATCGTCGCGGCCCTCGCGCTGACCGCCTGCGGGCCGGAGAACGAGGACATCGCCGCGCCTCCGCAGGCCACCGCGACGGCCACCACCCAGCCGACCGCCAAGCCGACCACCCAGCCGACCGCGAGCGCCCCCGTGAGCGCCCAGCCCACCGCGGCCGCCCCGGCCCCCTCGGCCCCCTCGGCCCCGGCCGGCAAGCGCCAGGTGGTCGAGGCCAGGACGGCCGGCGGACTGGCGAAGACCACCGGCAAGGACGCGGTCTCCGACGTCGCCGTCGACCCCGGCGAGATGCGCGAGAACATGCACCTGGTGCTCTCCGACTTCGACCGCCCCGGCCAGACCTCCGGCCGCCGGATCCTGCTGATCGCCGTCGACAACGTCCCCGAGGACCCGGCCAAGCGCCGTGAGCACCTCTGGCGCGGCATGATCGACTACGCCCTGCAGAACGGTTCCAGTGGCGACCCGACCACCGCCACCCCCTACCCGGCCGGCCCGCTCGGCGGCTCGCTGGAGTGCCTGCAACTGCCGGAGGCGCCCACCACGGACGTCGTCTGCGGCTGGTCCGACGCCTCCACGGCCGGCGTCGCACTGTTCCCGAAGACCACCCCGGCCGAGGCCGCCGCCCTGTTCACCAAGATGCGCGGCGACATCGAGAAGTAGGCCCGCGGGCCCGGGGCGGGCCCGGGAACGAAAGCAGCGGTGGCGGCGCACCCCCCGACCGGGTGCACCGCCACCGCCGTCTCTCACCTCAGGCAGCCGCTGTCATCAGCAGGCGCCGAGGTCGCTCCAGACACCCCAGGAGCCGCTGGCGCTCGGGTCGTCGCCCTTGGTCCACCACTTGTTCTGGTAGTAGTGGCCCTTCCAGGAGACCTTGGTCGGGGAACCGTAGGTGGTGCCCGCGTCCCAGCTCGGCGCGCCCGTGCAACCAACCGGCGTGGTGGTCGGCGTCGTGGTCGGCGTGGTGGTCGGCGTCGTGGTCGGCGTCGTGGTCGGCGTCGTAGTCGGCGTCGTGGTCGGCGTCGTGGTCGGCGTGGTGCCGCCGTCCACCGCACCGCGGCTCAGGTCGCCCTTGAGGCCGTACAGCGTGCCGCCCACGTTGACCGTCCAGTTGGACGGGGTGGACACCGGCAGGTAGTAGACGAAGTCCATGTCGATCGACGCGCCCGGCGCGAGCGACTGCCAGCCCGGCAGCTTCACCGAGACCCGGTTGTAGGTGCCCTTGAGGCCGCCCACGTTGCCGGGGCCGGTGTGGTCCTGGCGGATCACGGTCAGGCCGAAGCCGGACTGGTCCTTGGCGTTGCCCGGGGCCGAGTTGCTGTAGTCGAACTGGAACTCGGTGCCGCCCGGCAGGGTCGTCGTCGAGTTGTTGACGATGTGGATCTTCGGGTTGATCGGGTAGTTCGAGTCACCAAGCGCGAAGTTGGTGAACGAGACGTCGATCGGCAGGGTCTGCTTCGGCAGCGCGACCGTCGAGCGGGTGGCGCCGTACGGCGAGGCCGCCTTGAACTTGTCGTACATCAGCGTGGTCAGCGTGTCACCGGGCACGTACTGGCCCTTGCCGCCGTTGGCGGTCGCGTCCCACTTGTAGTCGCCCGCGAGCTCCCAGATCATGGTGCCGCCGGCACCCTGGTTGACGATGTAGTCGGCCTTGGCGGCGATCGACTGCTCGTCCTCGGTGGACAGGTAGACCTTCTTGGTCTCGTTCCACAGCCACGGCGCCACCAGGGTGGAGCTGTAGTTGCGCACGTAGCTGCCCTGGAGGGCGGTGTCGCTCACGCCGTACTTGGAGAGGTAGTCGGGCACGATGCCCTTCTCCAGGTTCTTGGCGTGCCACATCGGGTTCGACCCGGCCGGGGACTCCTTGCCCGCGTCGTCCTTGTCGTTCCAGATGTTGTCGATGCCGACCGCGCCGTCACCGCACGTGGTCAGGCCGGAGCCGACCGGGCAGGTGGTCGCGGAGGCGGTGCCCCAGAGGCCGTTGGTGCCGCCCTGGACGTTCTTGAAACCGCGGGTGTAGTACGGCAGGCCGACGTTGATCCGGCCGGCCGGCATCGCACCGCGGAAGTAGTGGTACGACCAGTCGGCGTTCAGGTAGCCGATGCCGCCGTACTGGCCGGTGCCGTAGACGTTGGCCGCCGCCAGCTCGCCGTCCTTGCCGTCGTCGAACAGCGCGGCGTTCGGGCCGACGTACTTGTTCCAGGAGCCGTGCAGGTCGTACGACATGATGTCGACGTAGTCCAGGTACTGCGCGATCTGGAAGGTCTCCATGCCGCGCAGCAGGTAGCCGGACGACGGGGCCGCGACCGAGAGCAGGTAGTGCTTGCCGTCGGCGGCGCCGGCCCGGTCCAGCTTCTCGCGCAGCGTCTTCATCAGCGCCGCGTAGCCCTTGGCCAGCGAACCGCGCTTGCCGTTGGCGATCTGCCAGTCGAGCGGGTTGCCCGCGTCCTTCATCGAGGTCGGGTACTCGTAGTCGATGTCGACGCCGTTGAAGCCGTACTTCTTGATGAAGTCGACGGCCGAGTTGGCGAAGGTGTCGATGCCCGCCTGGTTGACGCTGCCGTCCGGGTTGACGGTCATCGAGTAGAAGCCGCCGGAGTTGACGCGGTTGCCGTCGTCCCCGAAGTACCCGCCGGTCTCGGTCCAACCGCCCACCGAGATCATGGTCTTGACGTTCGGGTACTGCTTCTTGTACTTCGTCAGCAGGTTGAAGTGGCCCTTGTAGGGCAGCGACGGGTCCAGCTCGGCGCCCGGCACGCCCGGGAAGGACATCCCGGTGGCCGCGTTCTGCGCGTTGTCCGAGCCGACCGACAGCTTGTTGCCGGAATCGACGTGGGCGAACGCGTAGTTGAGGTGGGTGACCTTGTCCCACGGGATGTCGCTGACCAGGTACGGCTTGGTGCCGTCCTGGCCGGTGCGCCAGCTGGTGAAGTAGCCGATGATGCGGCGCTGGTGGTCAGCGCCCATCTTCTCGCGGCCTTCGGTGTCGTAGACGCTGCAGTACGGGACGTCGACGCCCGGCGTGGCGTAGAGGCCGTCAGGGCGACAGGCGGCGTTGTCAACGGTGGCGGACGCCTGGGAAGGCGCCGCGCCCAGCGTGGCCACCAGCAGGCCGGCCATCGCGGCTGCCGCCATCGAGGCCAGGCCGGCGCGGGCCGCCGGGCTCGTGGAACGACGGGCGGCGGTGGGACGCCGCTCCGCCAGGGATCGGATCAACACTCGTCCTCCGGGCAGAGTGTCGGCGCGTGCCTGTGGGGGAGCACGCACGTGGGGGAAACCAGATTGGCGCTGAAGCTATGTGGTCTGAACCACATAGGTCAATAGGTCTGTACCAATTGGTAATCAATTCCCCAACATCCCCGGTCGAACGGCCGATTGTCGACGGTCGCCGACGCACCACCGGCCTCAGCCGCCACCGGCCTCCTCCGCATGCCGACGACTGTGCCGCGCCACCCGAACCCGCGTCCCGCACGAGGCCGAGCACCAGGCGCGCCGCGCGTGCTGCTGGAGGAAGAAGAGGATGCAACCCGGCGCCGGACACGCCTTCACCGACCCCCGCCGCTCCCCCGTCAACAACTCCACCGCCGCGCCCGCCACCCGCGCGAGCAGCACCCGCCCGCGCTCCCCCGACACACTCCGCGCCACCGCCCCGCCGACCGCACCCGGCGGCAACTCCGCCCACCACGGCGCCGCCCGCACCGCCGCGTTCACCACCTCGACGTCCCCCTCCGCCGCCGGCCCGCCCGCCACCACCGCGGCCAGCACCGCGCGCAACGCCCGCCGCAACTCCAGGAACGCCGCCAGGTCCCCGGCACCCAACTCCCCCGCGGGCGCGCTCGACGCGTCCAACTCGACCGCGTGCCGCTCCACCCAGTCCGCCAGATCGTCCGGCACGGTCAGCACGTCCACCAGACGCCCGCGCAGACCGCCGCGCACGAACGTGGTGTTCACCAGGTCCAGCACCAGGTGCTCACCGTCGACCGGCATCTCGCCCACGGCGCCCGCTTCTCCGCCCATATCCACACCTAACGGTAACGCGACTTGCCATCCGCTAGCTACGCCCCGCAAACTAACGCTTGCCTCAATCTATTGCCGTTAGGAGCGTCGAGCCGCCATGCCCCTGCCCAGCCGCGCCCCCGCACGACCCGCCACCACCGCCGTCCTCGCCTCGACCACCACCGCCATCACCGCCCTGCTGCTCCTCGCCGCCCTCGGCACCCTCACCGGCCACCCCCTGCTCATCCCGCCGCTCGCCGCCTCGATGGCCCTCATCGCCGGCGCCCCCGACCTCCCGCTCGCCCAGCCCCGCAGCGTCATCGGCGGCCAACTGCTCTCCGCCCTCACCGGCTACGCCGTCCTCGCCGTCGCCGCCCCCACCTACTGGTCCGCCGCCGTGGCCGGCGGCCTCGCCCTCGGCATCATGGCCCTCGCCCGCACCCCGCACTCCCCCGCCGCCGCGACCGCCGTCATCGTCGCCCTCACCGCCCCCGCCCCCCTCCCCTTCCTCCCCCTCCTCACCCTCGCCACCACCCTCCTCACCCTCACCGGCCTCACCGCCGCCCGCCTCCGCAACCGCCCCTACCCGACGTACTGGTGGTGAGCCCGTAACCGATCCGACCGACGGTCGTTCGCATACACGGGGGACGGGCGCACACCAGCCCGAAGGGGGAGGCCCATGGCGGTCAAGTACACCCGTGAGCTGCTCGCGGCAATCGCCGCGGAATCGTCCAGCGTCAACGACATGATGAGGCGGCTGGGCGTACCGATGGCAGGCGGCACGCACAGCTACCTGAGCAAGCGGTTGCGGCACTACGGCATCGACACCTCGCACTTCACCGGCGGCAGACCTGCGTACGAACGCCGGAGCTACAGCCGGGAGCAGCTCGCCGAGGCCGCCGCGAGGAGCGCCGGAATCGGCCCGATGCTGCGCGAGCTGGGCGTGGTGCCGTACGACAGCGCCTACTCCTATCTGAAGCGCCGGTTGGCCGAGTTCGGCATCGACACCTCGCACTTCGCCAAGGAGGACCGAAGCGCACAGGTGATCGCGGCGGTCCGCGATCAGTGCAGCATCGCCGGCGTGATCCGGGCCCTCGGCCTCCCCGAAAGCGGCGGGGCCCGCAAGCTCGTCAAGGACGCCATAGCCCGTCACGGCCTGGACACCAGCCACTTCACCGGGTCAGCCCACAATCGGGGAGCGAAACCGGGGCCCCGGATCCATCCGGACGCCCTCCTGGTGAAGCTGCCACCGGGAAGCCACCGTGTCCCCGGTGACCGGCTGCGGGCCATGCTCGTTCACATCGGCCGACCGGACACCTGCTCCGGCTGCGGAACCCCGCCGCGCTGGCGGGGCCGACCGATGACGCTGGAGGTGGACCACGTCAACGGCGACTGGCTCGACAACCGGCGCGAGAACCTCCGGCTGCTCTGTCCGAACTGCCACGCCGTCACCCCGACGTACTGCGGACGGAACCGCAAACCAGTCACCGGCGCCCCCAGCAGCCGGTAGGCTTGCCATGACGTGCGCCCGTACTCCAGCTGGCCAGAGAGGTACGGTTTAGGTCCGTATTGTCGTGGGTTCGAGTCCCACCGGGCGTACCGAGCACATTGGCCCGTTTGCCTTCGATTCGAAGGCAAACGGGCCAGTCTCGTTCCGTGCGGGGCTCAGCCCAACAGGGTCCGGATGACCGGGGCGAGGGCGCGGAAGGCCTGGCCCCGGTGGCTGATGGCGTTCTTCTCGGCGGGGGTCAGCTCCGCGCAGGTGCGGGTCTCGCCGAGGGGCTGGAGGATCGGGTCGTAGCCGAAGCCGCCGGCGCCGGCGGGGGTGGTGCGCAGGGTGCCGAGGAGGCGGCCCTCGACGACGCGCTCGGTGCCGTCGGGGAGGGCGAGGGCGGCGGCGCAGAAGAAGTGGGCGCCGCGGTGCTCGGGGGCGATGTCGGAGAGCTGGGCGAGCAGCAGGTCGAGGTTGGCGCGGTCGTCGCCGTGCCTGCCGGACCAGCGGGCGGAGAAGATGCCCGGGGCCCCGTTCAGGACGTCGACGCAGAGGCCGGAGTCGTCGGCGACGGCCGGCAGGCCGGTGGCGCGGGCCAGGGCGTGCGCCTTGAGCAGGGCGTTCTCGGCGAAGGTGACGCCGGTCTCGGGGACGTCGGGGATCTCCGGGTAGGCGTCGGCGCCGACCAGTTCGACGTCCAGGCCGGCGTCGCCGAGGATGTCGCGCAGCTCGGCGACCTTGTGCTGGTTTCGGGTGGCGAGGATGAGTCGAGTGGTCATGGAACCACCCTAAACCGAGCAAACGGCGTGATCCGGCGTCAGCCGGTGCAGACCTTGGTGAGGTTCGAGGCGGCGTCGCCGAGCGGCTTGAAGTCCGGCACCTGCTTGTTGTTGACCGCCTGCTGGACCTTGTCGACCTGGGTGCTGAGGTCGGTGATGGCCTGGGCGACGTCGGTGTCCTTGGAGTTCTTGCCCAGCTGGTCGAGGTCGTTCTTCAGCTTCTGCAGCGCCTGCCCGGCGGCGGCCGCGTCGTTGCTGGCGTTGCTGTAGGCGTTGCTGACCTCGTTGATGTCCCCGGTGATCTTGACCGCGGTGTTGCCGCAGTCGAGCGCCTTCTGCGCGGCGGAGCAACTGACCGCGCTGAGCGGGAGGATGGCGATCAGGCCGGCCACGGCGAGCATGGTGGGGCGGGCGATGCTCTGGGGCATCCGGTCCTCCTGGGTGCGCGGGTATCCGGAAGGGAAGGACGCGCGCTGAGGGGTGCGCGGTTCCCGCAACGGGTGCTGCGGGAACCGTACGGGCTCCGGGCCCGGCGTGTACAGCGGCCCGGCCCGGAGCCCGGTGATTTCCGGAAAGCGAACCGGAAGCGGTGCCTCAGGGGGTAGGGGCGACCCTCGGGGGTCAGGCCTCCCGCTCGCCGAGGACCTTGCGCTGGACCTCGTCGAGCTCGGCGCAGCCGAGGGTGCCGAGGTCCAGCAGCCGGTCGAGCAGGGCGCGGTCGAAGGGGGCGCCCTCGGCGGTGCCCTGGACCTCGACGAAGCGGCCGTCGGAGGTGCAGACGATGTTCATGTCGGTCTCGGCGCGGACGTCCTCCTCGTACCGGAGGTCGAGCATCGGGACGCCGTCGATGATGCCGACGCTGACGGCGCTGACGCCGCCGGTGATCGGCTTGCCCTTGGCGCGCAGCAGCTTGCGCTCGCGGGCCCAGGAGACGGCGTCGACGAGGGCGACGTAGGCGCCGGTGATGGCGGCGGTGCGGGTGCCGCCGTCGGCCTGGAGGACGTCGCAGTCGAGGACGATGGTGTTCTCGGCGAGGGCGCGGTGGTCGACCACGGCGCGCAGCGAGCGGCCGATGAGCCGGCTGATCTCGTGGGTGCGGCCGCCGAGGCGGCCCTTGACGGATTCGCGGTCGCCGCGGGTGTTGGTGGCGCGCGGGAGCATGGAGTACTCGGCGGTGACCCAGCCTTCGCCGCTGCCCTTGCGCCAGCGCGGGACGCCTTCGGTGACGCTGGCGGTGCACAGCACCTTGGTGTCGCCGTAGGAGATGAGGACGGAGCCTTCGGCGTGCTTGCTCCAGCCCCGTTCGATGGTGACGGGGCGGAGCTGGTCGGGGGTGCGGCCGTCGATGCGTGACATAGGCACCGAGCGTAGTCGGTTTCGGCGGGTGCTCCGGGTACGCCCCGTGGCGTCCCGAGGCGTCCCGTGGCGTCCGGGTCTGCCCGGGAGGGCGGGCCGGTGTGCCCGGACGTGCCACGGCCCGCCGACCGGTGGGGTCGGCGGGCCGGGTGGAGTGAGCCTGGTGGGCTCAGCTCACATCATGTCCTCGATGTCGGCGGCGATCGGGTCGGCGTCGGTGCCGATGACGACCTGGATCGCGGTGCCCATCTTCACGACGCCGTGGGCGCCGGCGGCCTTGAGCGCGGCCTCGTCGACCAGGGAGGCGTCCTTGACCTCGGTGCGCAGGCGGGTGATGCAGCCCTCGACCTCTTCGATGTTGTCGATGCCGCCCAGACCGGCGACGATCTTCTCAGCCTTGCTGGCCATTGCTTTCTCCCTCTGTCTCGGCCCGTCGGCTGCTCTGCCGGGTGCCGTCCTGCGCTGTGACCTCGGTCGCGGGTGACGTGCGGTCAGTGGTGGGTCGCTGTCGTGGCGTGCTGCCCGAGCGGCGCGACCAGCATGACCCGAGCCGGACCGATATGCCACGTTAGTCCACTTTCGGCCTACTCCGACGCGCATGCCCCGGGTAGGCGTCCGAGGATGACGAGCAGTGGGGCCCGTCTCCCGGCGCGCGGCCTGCGTCCCAAAGTGGTCTACACCAATATATGTGTACTCCGATGAACGCAGGAAGGACCCCGGGTGTTCCCGGTCCCCGCCCGGGGGTCCCGGCGCGGGCCACCGGACGGCCACTGCACCCGGAGGGCGAAGGATGAGTTCGGCAGGCGCCACAGCACCGCGAACCACGTGGTGGCACACCTTCTACGGCGGCCTCCAGAAGATGGGCCGCTCGCTCCAGCTGCCGGTGGCCGTGCTCCCCGCCGCCGGCATCCTGAACCGGCTCGGGCAGCCCGATGTCTTCGGCAAGGACGGCCTGGGCTGGGACAACGTCGCCAAGGTGTTCGCGGCGGCCGGCGGCGCGCTGCTGGACTCCTCCTTCGGCCTGCCGCTGCTGTTCTGCATCGGCGTCGCGATCGGCATGGCGAAGAAGGCCGACGGCTCGACGGCGCTGGCCGCGGTGGTCGGCTTCCTCGTCTACTACAGGGTGCTGCACGCCTTCCCGGAGGACTGCGCGCCGGGGACGGTGCTGGTCAGCGACCAGTGCGTGGACTACACCTCGGCGAAGGCGGCGGCCGCGACGTACCAGAACCCCGGCGTGCTGGGCGGCATCCTGCTCGGCCTGATGTCGGCCTGGCTCTGGGTGCGCTTCCACCGCACCAGGCTGGTCGACTGGCTGGGCTTCTTCAACGGCCGCCGGCTGGTGCCGATGATCACCGCGCTGGTCGGCATGCTGCTGGCCGTGGTGGCGGTCGCGGTCTGGCCGCCGATCGGCCGCGGCCTGAACTCGTTCAGCCAGACCCTCGCCGACCTGGGCGCGGTCGGCGCGGGCATCTTCGGCGTGTTCAACCGGGCACTGCTGCTGATCGGCATGCACCAGTTGCTGAACACCTTCGTCTGGTTCCAGTTCGGCGAGTTCAGCAAGCCGGACGGCGTGATCGTGCACGGCGACATCCCGCGCTTCCTGGCGGGCGACCCGACCGCGGGGCAGTTCCAGTCGGGCTTCTTCCCGATCATGATGTTCGCACTGCCGGCCGCCGCACTGGCCATCGCCCACTCCGCGAAGCCGCACCGCCGCAAGGAGATCTACGGCCTGATGCTCTCGGTCGGCCTGACCTCCTTCGTGACCGGTGTCACCGAGCCGATCGAGTACTCCTTCGCCTACATCGCCCCGGCGCTGTACGGCGTGCACGCACTGCTGACCGGCGCGTCGATGGCCGTCACCTGGGGGCTGGGGGTGCACGACGGCTTCAGCTTCTCGGCCGGCCTGATCGACTACGTGATCAACTGGGGCCTGGCCACCAAACCGTGGATGATCATCCCGATCGGCCTCTGCTTCGCCGCCGTGTACTACGCGCTGTTCCGCTTCATCATCGTGAAATTCGACCTGAAAACGCCAGGGCGCGAGCCCGAGAGCGAGGTCGAGGACGTCACCAAGGCATAAAGCGGGCGCCGTCGAAGACAATCCGAAAAGGCCCTCGGACCATCGGTCCGAGGGCCTTCGGCATATCCGGACGGGCCGAAGGCCTCCGGCGCCAACGCGGTCCCACCCTGCGCCACAGCCGGTCGGTGACCGGCCGGTGACGTGCCGTGGAGCGTCCGGCCAGCCCGGCTTTTTGTTGCGCAAATAGCCAAAATGCCAATCACGGCGGGTAATCAAGATCGCCGATCCGCAAGTAGGTTTCGATTTCATAGCGCTTCCCATCTGCGGCGCTTTCGAGGGTTCCCCGACTCCTCCGCCCGTGCTACAAAACTGGTCTACACCACGTGTGGTGTAGACCAGTTCGCGGTTCGGCGCCCCCTGTGCACCTTCCCCCGACCGACCCGCCCTTGCCGTAAGGAAGCCACCCCCATGAGTCAGTCTGCGCAGGCACCGGCGCCCGCCACGGCTCCGGCTACGCCGAGTCCCACGAAGAAGTTCGGCCAGAACCTGCTCCAGGGTCTGCAGAAGATCGGCCGCAGCCTCCAGCTCCCCATCGCCGTCCTCCCCGCCGCCGGTCTGCTGGTGCGCCTGGGCCAGGACGACGTCTTCGGCAAGGACGGCCTCGGCTGGGGCAAGGTCGCCGCGGTCTTCCTCACCGCCGGCAACGGCGTCTTCGACAACCTGCCGCTGCTCTTCGCGGTGGGCATCGCGATCGGCTTCGCCAAGAAGGCCGACGGCTCGACCGCCCTCGCCGCCCTGGTCGGCTTCCTGGTCTACAAGAACGTGCTGACCGCGTTCCCGATCACCGAGTACAAGATCCTCCCCGGCAAGGACGAGGCCGCCACCTATCAGAACCCGGGCGTGCTCGGCGGCATCGTGATCGGTCTGCTCGCCGCCGTGCTGTGGCAGAAGTACCACCGCACCAAGCTGGTCGACTGGCTCGGCTTCTTCAACGGCCGCCGCCTGGTGCCGATCATCATGGCCTTCGTCGGCACCGCCGTCGGCGTGTTCTTCGGCCTGGCCTGGGGCCCGATCGGCGACGCCATCAAGAGCCTGAACGACACCCTGATCGGGGCCGGCGCGCTCGGCGCCGGTGCCTTCGGCCTGGTCAACCGCGGTCTGCTGCCGGTCGGCATGCACCAGTTCGTGAACTCCTTCGCCTGGTTCCAGACCGGTGACTTCACCAAGCCCGACGGCACCGTCGTGCACGGCGACCTGACCCGCTTCTTCGCCGGCGACCCGACCGCCGGACAGTTCATGGCCGGCTTCTACCCGATCATGATGTTCGCCCTGCCGGCCGCCGCCTTCGCCATCGCCCACACCGCCAAGGCGCACCGCCGCAAGGCCGTCACCGGCATGATGCTGTCGCTGGCGCTGACCTCCTTCGTGACCGGTGTCACCGAGCCGATCGAGTTCTCCTTCGTCTTCATCGCCCCGCTGCTGTACGTGATCCACGCCGTCCTCACCGCCGTCTCGATGGCCGTGACCTGGGCGCTCGGCGTGCACGACGGCTTCACCTTCTCCGGCGGTCTGATCGACTACCTGCTCGCCTGGAACAAGGCCACCGACCCGTGGATGATCATCCCGCTCGGCCTGGTGTTCGGCGCGATCTACTACTTCCTGTTCCGCTTCGCGATCGTCAAGTTCGACCTCAAGACCCCCGGTCGCGAGGACGACGACGAGATCGAGGACGTCACCAAGGCCTGACGCCCCGCACCACCCGCAAGCCGCTCACGGCCCCGCCCCGCCACCCCTCCCGGGTGGCGGGGCGGGGCCGTTCCGCGTGTCCGGGAACCGCCTCCCCGCGCGTCCACCGCGACGGCCGCCCGCTGAGACGGTGGTTGACGAACCCGCGGAGCCGCTGGTCAACTGAAGCCGTGAACGCCCCCCGCCCGCTGGTGGCCCGCAGCCACATCGACTTCGGTCGCGTGTGGTCCGCGGCGTGTCGCGGCTGACCCGAGCGTTCCCCCCGCCGCCGCCCGGCTGACGTCCCCGCCGCGCCCCGGCCCGCGCACCACCCCGTCACCCGTGCCCGCCCGCACCCCGGACCGGCCGGCCCCTGCCCGCGCACCCCGTCCGCCCGTGTCCCCCGTGGCGGGCGGGCCGGTCCGCGACGCGCCGCACGCACCGCTTCCGTCCCAGGAAAGTCCAGGCCGCCCATGCCCCGCCAACTGCACCTCTCCGCCGCCCTCGACAGCCCCGGCCACGTCGACGCCGCCCACTTCACCGCGCTCGCCCGGCTCGCCGAGGGGGCCGCCCTCGACTTCGTCACCCTCGACGACTCCTACGCCCCCGCGCCGCACCGGCTCGACGCGCTCGCCACCTTCGCCCGGCTCGCCCCGGTCACCCGCGGCCTCGGCCTGGTCCCGACCGTCACCACCACCCACACCGAGCCGTTCCACACCTCCGTCTCCGTCAACACCCTGGACTGGGTCAGCGAGGGCCGGGCCGGCTGGCTGGTCGGCGTCTCCGACACCGAGGCCGAGGCCAGGGCCTTCGGCCGCAAGGGCACCGCCCCGGCCGACGAACTCTGGGCCGAGGCCGCCGACGCCGCCGAGGTCGCCACCCGGCTCTGGGACAGCTGGGAGGACGACGCCGAGATCCGCGACACCGCCACCGGCCGGTTCGTCGACCGCGCCAAGCTGCACCACATCGACTTCGAGGGCCCGCACTTCTCCGTCCGCGGCCCCTCCATCACCCCCCGCCCGCCGCAGGGCCGCCCGGTGATCGCGGTCACCGTCGCCGCCGCCGACCTCGCGCCGGACGCCGGAGCCGGCGGGCGCGCCCGGGTCGCCACCGCGGCCCGCTACGCCGACGTCGTCCTGCTCGACGCCCCCGACCGGGCCGCCCGGCTCACCGCCGCCACCGAACTGCGGCTGCGCGGCGGCGAGGCGCTGCGCATCCTGGCCAGGATCCCGGCCGCGCTGCCCGACGACGCCGCGGCCGACGCCCTGCTCACCGAGGTCACCGAGGGCGGCGGCGGGGTCGACGGCTTCCACCTGGTGCCCGCCGAGGCGGCCCGGGACCTCGCCGCGCTCGCCGGGCGCGTCGTGCCGGCGCTGCGCGAGCGCGGCCTCTTCCGCACCGGCTACACCGGCCGCACCCTGCGCGAGCACCTCGGGCTGGCCCGCCCCGCCAGCCGCTACGCGCTCGCCGCGACCATCCCCGCGCCCTCCCCCGCTCCTGCCGCGACCGCCGAGGTGACCCGATGACGGACCGCCCGCTCAAGCAGATCCACCTCGCCGCGCACTTCCCCGGCGTCAACAACACCACCGTGTGGAGCGACCCGGCCTCCGGCAGCCAGATCGCCTTCGACTCCTTCCGCCACCTCGCCGCGACCGCCGAACGCGGCCGGTTCGACTTCTTCTTCCTCGCCGAGGGCCTGCGGCTGCGCGAGGTCAAGGGCCGGATCCACGACCTGGACGTGGTCGGCCGCCCCGAGTCGATCACCGTGCTCGGCGCGCTCGCCGCCGTCACCACCCACCTCGGGCTGGCCGCGACCGTCAACGCCACCTTCAACGAGCCCTACGAACTGGCCCGCCGGTTCGCCTCCCTGGACCACCTCTCCGGCGGCCGCGCCGCCTGGAACGTGGTCACCTCCTCCGACGCCTTCACCGGCGAGAACTTCCGCCGCGGCGGCTTCCTCGACCGCGCCGACCGCTACGCCCGGGCCGCCGAGTCCGTCGCGCTCGCCCGGGCGTTCTGGGACGCCGCGGGCACCGGCACGGTCCGCCACCAGGGGCCGCAGTTCGACGTCGAGGGCACCCTCTCGCTGCCCCGGCCGCCGCAGGGCCACCCGGTGGTGATCCAGGCCGGCGACTCCGAGGAGGGCCGCGAGTTCGCCGCCGCCACCGCCGACGTGGTGTTCAGCCGGCACTCCACGCTCGCCGCCGGCCAGGCCTTCCACGCGGACGTCAAACGGCGGCTCGCCGCGTACGGGCGCAAGCCGGACGAGCTGAAGATCATGCCCGGGGTCACCTATGTCCTCGGCGACACCGAGGAGGAGGCCGTCGAGCGGGCCGCCGGGATCCGCCGCGCCCAGGTGAGCCCGGCCACCGCGACCGCCTACCTGGAGCAGATCTGGGGTGTCGACCTGTCCGGCCACGACGTGGACGGCCCGCTGCCGGCCGTCGACCCGGTCCGCGACTCCGGCCTGGTCCAGGGCCGCACCTCGCTCGGCGACCCGCTGGAGATCGCCGCCAAGTGGCGGGCGGTGGCCGCCGAGAAGGGGCTCAGCAGCCGCGAGCTGGTGATCGAGGTGACCGGCCGGCAGAGCTTCATCGGCACCCCGGCGAGCGTCGCCGCCCAGCTCGACCGGCATGTGCAGAGCGACGCCGCGGACGGCTTCATCCTCGTCCCGCACCTCACCCCGGGCGGGCTGGACGACTTCGTCGACCGGGTGGTGCCGCTGCTCCAGGAGCGCGGGGTGTTCCGCACCGAGTACACCGGGACGACGCTGCGCGAGCATCTCGGCCTGCCGGTGCCCGGCCGGCGCTGACGCCGCGCGGTGCCACCGCCCGTCACACCCGGCCCAGCCGGGCGGCGTGCACGCCGGCCTGGAAGCGGCTCTCCGCGCCCAGGCCGGCGGTCAGTTCGGCGACCAGCCGGCGCACCGTGCGCTCGGACAGCTCCAGCTTGCGGGCGATCGCCGCGTCGGTCCGCCCGGCGGCCAGCAGCCGCAGCACCTCGTCATGGCGATCCGTCAGCTCGGCGGAGCCGGGCAGCAGCTCCGCGGGCGTCCAGGCGGCGGACCAGAAGTACTCGAAGAGTTCGGCGACCAGTGCGACCAGCGCCGGCTCGCGCACCACCACGGCCGCCTCCGCGACCGGCGCGTCCCCGTCCGGCCCGGCGCCGGGGGCGGGCAGGATCGCCAGCCGGGCGTCCACCACGATCAGCCAGAGCGGCAGCGAGTGGGCCACCCGGATCCGCGCCCCGGCCCCGGTCAGCTCCCGGACGTGCCCGAGCACGGCCGGGCGGCGCAGCGCGGCGGCCGGGTGGATGGTGCGCAGCGCGGCGCCGTGGGCGAGGGCGAGGCGTTCGCGGGCGAGCTTGCCCGCGAGGGCGGGGCCGGAGAGGTCCTGGCCGGGGCGCAGTGAGAGGGCCTCGGTGCGGGCGCCGCGGGCGGCGTCCTCCAGCAGGGCGGCGATCCGGTCGGCGCCGCGGACGACTTCGAGGGCGGTGCCGGCGCGGTGGCGTTCCTGGACGGGCAGGTAGTCGGTGTGCAGGCGGTCGACGGCGTCGCGGGCCCGGTGCAGGGTGCCGAGCAGGTCGGCGACCTGCCGGTCGGTGTCGAGCAGCAGTTGCCGCACGGCGGTGTCGACGGAGACGGCGGCCCGGTCGGCGCAGTGGTCGCAGGCTTGGTCGCAGGTGTGGTCGCAGGCGTGGTCCTGGGCGGGGCCGGCGGCGGTGGGCTGGAGCAGGCCGAGGGTGAGCAGTTCGGTGGTGGCGGCGGCGAGCCGGTTCTCGTCCCAGTCGGGGAGCGACTCGGCGGGCGGGCGGCCGGGTTCGGCGAGCAGGCGGGCGTAGAGCCGGGTGGCGTCCCGGTCGGCGGGGCTCTCCATCGGCGCAGCCTAGTCAGGGCCGGGGTCCGTCCGCCGGGGGTTTCAGCGTGTGGGACGGGGTCTTTCCGCTCCCGGTCATGGCCGGTTCCGGCAGTGCCCGGGGCGCTGACCGGTGGGGTTCCGGCGGTCAGGATGTTCGTCCATGACGGTTCTTCCCGAGGCTTCGACGATCTGGCTGGACGGCGCGCTGGTGCCCTGGCACGCGGCGACCACGCATGTCCTCACCCATGGACTGCACTACGGAACGGGGGTGTTGGAGGGTACCCGGGCGTTCGCGACGGCGGACGGGCCCGCGGTGTTCCGGCTGCCGGAGCACCTGCGCCGGCTGGACCGCAGCGCGCGGATGCTGCGGATGGAACTTCCCTACGGTGTGGACGAGTTGGCGAAGGCGACGGTGGACCTGGTGCGGGCCAACGGTCACCGTTCCTGCTATCTGCGGCACTTCGCCTTCCTGGGCTACGGCGCGATGGGCCTGGACATGCGGTCCTCGCCGATGGTGACGGCGATCGCGGGCTGGGAGTGGCACTCCCTGCTGCCGGACGCGGAGGGCGGGATCCGGTTGAAGACGAGCAGTTGGCGGCGGACCGATCCGAACGCGGTGCCGCCGGCGGCGAAGGCGACGGGGCCGTACCTGAACTCGGTGCTGGCGCGCCGGGAGGCGACCGACGCGGGGTACGACGAGGCGCTGCTGCTCGGTGCGGACGGCGCGGTGAGCGAGTGCACGGGCGAGAACGTGTTCATGGTGCGCGACGGGGTGCTGCGCACGCCTCCGGCGAGCGCGGGCGCGCTGGAGGGGATCACCCAGGACACGGTGCTGACGCTGGCGCGTGACCTGGGGGTGCCGGTGCGGGTGGAGGCGCTGCTGCGGTCGGACCTGTACGCGGCGGACGAGGTGTTCGTGTGCGGGACGGCGGCGGGGGTGGTGGCGGTGCGTTCGCTGGACGACCGGGAGCTGCCGGCCGCCCCGGGTCCGCTGACGGAGCGGCTGCGGGCGGCCTACGAGGCGGCGGTGTCGGGCGCGGACGACCGCTACCGGCACTGGCTGACGTACGTGGGGTGACCGTTCAGATCTCGTAGACGGCGCCGGCCCGGGCGATGTCGACCGGTCCGGGGTAGGCGGCGGCCGCGTCCCGCCGGTTGAGTTCGGCGTCCGTCCACGGGGGGATGTGGGTGAGGACGAGCCGGCGGGCGCCGGCCGCGGTGGCGTGCTCGCCGGCTTCGCGGCCGTTGAGGTGGACGGCCTGGTAGGTGTCGCGGCCGTCGAGGTAGGCGGCCTCGCAGAGGAAGAGGTCGGTGTCGCGGGCGAGCTCGACGAGTTCGGCGCTCTCGCCGGTGTCGCCGGAGTAGACGAGGCTGCGGCCGTCGTGTTCGAGCCGGAAGGCGAAGGCGTCGACGGGGTGGTTGACCTGGGCGACGTCGATCCGGAACGGGCCGAGGTCGAAGCGTCCGGGGGTGAGGGTGCGGAACTCGAACACCTCCTTCATCCCCGGGTTCTCCGGCATGTCGTAGGCGCGGGCCATCCGGGCGGCGGTGCCGGCCGGGCCGTAGACGGGCATCGGGTCGGGGCAGCCTTCGGCCCGGTAGTTGCGGGCGACCCAGTAGGCGCACAGGTCGACGCAGTGGTCGGCGTGCAGGTGGCTGAGCAGGACGGCGTCGACGTCGTAGATCGAGACGTACTTCTGGAGTGCGCCGAGCGCCCCGTTGCCGAGGTCGAGCACGACGCGGTAGCCGTCGGCCTCCACCAGGTAGCTGGAGCACGGCGAGTCGGCCGACGGGAAGCTACCCGAGCACCCCACCACGGTCAGTTTCATCCGAGCCCCTCCGCCCCGACACGTCCTGGCTGCCGCTGGTCATGACAGCGGGCCGGGGATGCCGGCCGGAGGCGCTGCCCTGCGCGTGTTGTCGAGGGTAAGGGCGGACCGGCACTTTGCCCCCGTCTCCGTGCCGTGCTGTGGCTGGAATCACCAGAACGCCGGGGGGCGCGACGGCGCCGGCGGGGGGCGGGCGGGTTCCGGCCGGTTCCCGGGCGGGACCGGCCGGGCGGGCGCCGTCAGGCCCAGAGCTGGCCCTGCAGCGCCTCGACGGCGGCCTCGGTGGACTCGGCGGTGTAGATGCCGGTGGACAGGTACTTCCAGCCGCCGTCGGCCACCACGAAGACGACGTCGGCGCGCTCGCCGGCCTGGGCGGCCTTGCGGCCGACGCCGATCGCCGCGTGCAGGATCGCGCCGGTGGAGACGCCGGCGAAGATGCCCTCCTCCTGGAGGAGTTCGCGGGTGCGGCGGACGGCGTCGGCGGAGCCGACGGAGAAGCGGGTGGTGAGCACCTCGGCGTCGTACAGCTCGGGGACGAAGCCCTCGTCGAGGTTGCGCAGGCCGTAGACCAGGTCGTCGTAGCGCGGTTCGGCGGCGACGATCCGCACGCCGGGGACCTTCTCGCGCAGGTAGCGGCCGACGCCCATGAGGGTGCCGGTGGTGCCGAGGCCGGCCACGAAGTGGGTGACGGAGGGCAGGTCGGCGAGGATCTCCGGGCCGGTGCCGGCGTAGTGGGCGCCGGCGTTGTCGGGGTTGCCGTACTGGTAGAGCATCACCCAGTCGGGGTGGTCGGCGGCGGTCTCCTTGGCGATCCGCACGGCGGTGTTGGAGCCGCCGGCGGCGGGCGAGGAGATGATCTCGGCGCCCCACATGCGGAGCAGTTCGCGCCGTTCCTCGCTGGTGTTCTCGGGCATCACGCAGACCATCCGGTAGCCCTTGAGCTTGGCCGCCATGGCCAGCGAGATGCCGGTGTTGCCGCTGGTGGGTTCGAGGATGGTGCAGCCGGGGGTGAGCCGCCCCTCGGCCTCGGCGCGCTCGATCATGTGCAGCGCCGGGCGGTCCTTGATGGAGCCGGTGGGGTTGCGGTCCTCCAGCTTGGCCCAGAGGGTGACCAGGCCCTCGGTGTTGCCGGGCACCGCGGCGGACAGCCGGGGCAGGCGGACCAGCGGGGTGTTGCCGACGGCTTCGAGCGGGCTGTCGTAACGCAAGGGGTCCTCCGGCGGGCGGCGGTGGGGTTCGGTACGGGCGGCCCGTCCCGTCCCGGGCGGTGCGCGGGACGGGGCGGGCGGGTGGTCAGCGGGCGCCGCCGGCCACGGCGGGCAGGATGGTGACGCTGTCGCCGTCGGCCACGGCGGTGGAGATGCCCTCCAGGAAGCGGACGTCCTCGTCGTTGAGGTAGACGTTGACGAAGCGGCGCAGCTCGCCGCCGTCCAGCAGGCGGGCGGCGATGCCCGGGTGGCGGGCGTCGAGGTCCTGGAAAAGCTCCCCGAGGTTGCTGCCGGAGCCCTCGACGGCCTTGGCGCCGTCGGTGTAGGTGCGGAGGATGGTCGGGATGCGGACCTCGATGGCCATGGCTGCGCTCCTGTGCGAGTCGTGAGGTGGGTGGGCCGCAGCGGACGCGGCAGGGTGGTACGGCCCGGGGCGGTGGTCTCCGCGGGCGGGCCTGGTCGGGCGGCTCAGCGCGAGCGCGCCGGCGTGCCGGGACAGATCGCGCTGGCGAGCCGGCACAGGTCGATGTGCAGGCGCGCCACGAGGCGGGTGCCCGGGGCCTGGGTGCTCACATCGACGGAACGCATGGGCTCATCGTATAGATTCCCGGGCCCGCTCCTCCATGCCCGTCTCGGGATGCGGATGAGTTGGTCCCCCATGTCGAGACGGCCCGGGAAACGCAGCGGCCCGCCGACCGCTCGCGGGCGGTCGGCGGGCCTCGCCCAGGTGGGTGCGGGTCAGGCCGGGTAGGCCTCGACGACCTGGACGTCTTCCTCCGTGATCACGCCGTCCACGATGCGGAACGAGCGGAACTGGTACGGGTCGCCGGGGCCGTTGCCGTCGGCGGTCGAGACCAGGACGTAGTGGGCGTTCGGCTCGGAGGCGTAGCTCACGTCGGTGCGCGAGGGGTAGGCCTCGGTGGCGGTGTGCGAGTGGTAGACGATCACCGGCTCCTCGTCCCGGTCGTCCATCTCGCGGTAGAGCTTGAGCAGGTCGCCCGAGTCGAACTCGTAGAAGGTGGGCGAGCGGGCGGCGTTGAGCATCGGGATGAACCGCTCGGGGCGGCCGCTGCCCTCCGGCCCGGCGACCACGCCGCAGGCCTCGTCCGGGTGGTCGGCACGGGCGTGGGCGACGATCGCGTCGCGCAGTTCTCGGGTGATGGTCAGCATGGCGCCAGGATAGCCACGCCCCGGCGGCGGCCCGCCGGGGCGTCCGAGGCGCGGTCAGCGGGGATCGGCGCCGTCGCCGTCCGGCGCGTGCAGGTGGTCGTGGGCGACCGCGTGCACGGCCTCGGGGGCGCGGCGTCCGAGGCCCCGGTAGCCGGCGACCAGCAGCACGGCCCAGATCGGGAAGACGTACAGCGAGATCCGGTTGCCCGGGTCCAGGCCGATCAGCACGACCACCACCGCGAGGAAGGCCAGCGCGGCCCAGCTGCTCCAGACGCCGCCGGGGGCCTTGAAGGTGGGCGGCGGCAGGTGGCCCCCCTTCCAGGCCCGCCGGTAGCGGATCTGGCAGATCAGGATCATCGCCCAGGTCCACAGGCCGCAGACGGTGGCGACCGAGGTGATGTACTCGAACGCCTTGGCGGGGACGAGGTAGTTGAGCACCACGCCGATGCCCATCAGCAGCGTGGAGACGGTGATCGCGGCGGCCGGGGTGCGGTGGGTGTTGAGCCGGGTGAGCCGTCCGGGGGCCTGCCCGCGCAGGGCGAGGTCGCGCAGCATCCGGCCGGTGGAGTACATGCCGGAGTTGCAGGAGGAGAGCGCGGCGGTGAGCACCACGAAGTTGATGATGCCGGCCGCGGCGGGGATGCCGATCTTGCCGAAGGTGGCGACGAACGGGCTGACGCCGGGCCGGAACTCGGTCCACGGCACGAGCGAGAGGATGACGACCAGGGCGCCGATGTAGAACAGCGCGATCCGCCACGGCAGGGTGTTGATGGCGCGCGGGAGGGTCTTCTTCGGGTTCTCGCTCTCGCCCGCGGTGACGCCGACCAGTTCGACGCCCAGGTAGGCGAACATGACGATCTGCAGGGTCATCACGGTGGCGCCGATGCCCTTGGGGAAGAAGCCGCCGTCCTTCCACAGGTGGGTGACCGACGCGGTGTCGCCGGCGTCGCTGAAGCCGAGGGTGAGCACCCCGATGCCGATCAGGATCATGCCGATGATCGCGGTGACCTTGACCATGGAGAACCAGAACTCGATCTCGCCGAAGATCTTCACCGAGATCAGGTTGGCCCCGTAGAGCAGCACCAGGAAGCAGAGCGCGCAGAGCCACTGCGGGATCTCGGGGGCCCAGAACTTCACGTAGACGGCCGCGGCGGTGGTCTCCGCCATGCCCGTGACCACCCAGAAGAGCCAGTACGTCCAGCCGGTCACATAGCCGGCGAAGGGTCCGAGGAACTCCCGCGCGTACTCGGCGAAACTGCCGGCCACCGGGCGGTAGGTGAGCAGTTCGCCGAGCGCCCGCATGATCGCGAAGATCGCCACGCCGGCGACCGCGTAGGACAGGATCAGGCTGGGGCCGGACTTCGAGATGGCGGTGCCCGCACCGAGGAAGAGACCGGTGCCGATGGCGCCGCCGATCGCGATCATCTGGATCTGGCGGCTGCCCAGGCCTCGGTGGTAGCCCTCGTCGTCCGGTCTGGCGTCGACGACCTCGTCGTAGAGCTGTTCGGCCATGCTGCACCGTCCTGGATGGGATGTCGCGGGTGGGACTCATGGAGGCGGGGGGAGCAGCAGTCGTACCACGCACGGTCCGGATAGCGGTTTCCATCTGAGCGATATTTGAGCATGCCCTGAGGGGGTTTCGCCCGTTTTGGACGGAAAAGCCCCGGCCGACCGTCCACCATGCGGACGAGTGGCCGGGGCTTGCCCGGACGGGGGACCCTCAGTCGGTGAGCGCCTCCAGCAGCGACTCCTGGAGGGCGCCGAGCCACAGGTAGGCCATCACCAGAGGCTTGCGGTCGTCGGTGTCCGGCAGGCCGTAGAGGCCCTGCTCGTCGTCCTCGTCGACCTCCAGGCGCACGCCCAGGGTCAGCCGCAGGTCGTTGAGCGCGCCCAGCCAGCACCGGCACGCGTCGGGGTCCAGGTCGACCTGCCCGCCCTCGCCGCCCAGGCCGTCCAGCGCCCGCACGACGCGCAGCGCGTCCTCGCGCTTGCGGGCCCGCAGGTCCAGCTCGGTGTAGCGGCGGAACTCCCCGGACGCCTCCCGGGACTCCGGGTCGGCCGGTCCGTCCGGATCCCCGTAGGCGTCCGGGAAGAGCCGGGCCAGCGCCGGGTCCTCGGGCGCCTTGGTCGGCCCCTCGGCGAACAGCGCCGCCAGCGGGTCGCCGGACCCGTCCCCGCCCGGGCCGGGGCCGATCAGCTCCAGCATCTGCACTTCCAGCGAGCGCAGGATGGAGGCCTCCAGCTCGTCCAGCGCGAGCACCGCGCCCCCGCCGCCGGCACTCTCGAACAACCCAGCCATCGGTATCGGTCAGCCCGTCCTCGTCGGTTCCAGTGGTCCGCGGCCGCGCGTACGGCCGGCCGTGGTCAGTCGTGCTGCAGGGTCGCCCAGAGGCCGTAGCCGTGCATCGCCTGCACGTCGCGCTCCATCTCCTCGCGCGAGCCGCTGGAGACCACCGCCCGGCCCTTGGTGTGCACCTCCATCATCAGCTTCCTGGCCTTCTCCTTCGGATAGCCGAAGTAGGCCTGGAAGACGTACTGGACGTAGCTCATCAGGTTGACCGGATCGTTGTGGACGATGGTGACCCACGGGGTGTCCGGCTCCGTCACCGGTACGCCCTCGACCTCCGGGCGCTCGATCTCCACGGGCGCGACACTCACCGCCGGATCCCTCCTGCCGCTCAGTTCGGTTCCCGGGTGGCTCCCACCCGGCCGTCACGTGACCTCCACGTGCCCCTCCAGCCCCATGCTGCCATCCGGGGGACCCGCGGGCGATTCCGCCCCCGCCCCGGCGACGCGCTCGGCGATCACCGCACCGAGAAATCGTCACATTGACGCTAAGGGGTAGTAGCATCATCCTCATGGACGCCACTTCCGTGCTTGCGGCCGGCTCGACCGCGCTGCTCACCGACCGCTACGAGCTCACCATGCTGCAGGCCGCCCTGCGCAGCGGGGCCGCGCACCGCCGCTCCGTCTTCGAGGTGTTCACCCGTCGGCTGCCCGCCGGACGGCGCTACGGCGTGCTGGCCGGCACCGGCCGGGTCCTGGACGCGGTGGAGAACTTCCGCTTCACCTCCGCCCAGCTCGGCTGGCTCGCCGACCAGCGCGTGGTCGACGAGGAGACCCTGCGCTTCCTCGCCGACTACCGGTTCACCGGCGACATCCACGGCTACCCCGAGGGCGAGGTCTACTTCCCCGGCTCGCCGCTGCTCACCGTCGAGGGCAGCTTCGCCGAGGCGGTGATCCTGGAGACGGTGATCCTCTCGATCCTCAACTACGACTCGGCGATCGCCGCCGCCGCCTCCCGGATGACCTCCGCCGCCGGCGGCCGCCCGGTGATCGAGATGGGCGCCCGGCGGGCGCACGAGCGGGCCGCCGTCGCCGCCGCCCGCGCCGCGTACGTGGCCGGCTTCGCCGCCACCTCCGACCTGGAGGCGGGCTTCGCCTACGGCATCCCCACCACCGGGACCGCCGCGCACGCCTTCACCCTCGTCCACGACAGCGAGCGGGACGCCTTCCGGGCCCAGATCGACTCGATGGGCCGGGGCACCACCCTGCTGGTCGACACCTTCGACCTGCGCGAGGCCGTGCAGACCGCCGTCGAGGTGGCCGGCCCCGAACTGGGCGCGGTCCGGATCGACTCCGGCGACCTCACCCTGCTCGCCCACCGGGTCCGCCGCCAGCTCGACGAGCTCGGTGCCACCGGGACCAGGATCATCGTCACCTCCGACCTCGACGAGTACGCGATCGCCGCGCTCGCCGCCGCCCCGGTGGACGGCTACGGCGTCGGCACCAGCCTGGTCACCGGCAGCGGCCAGCCGACCTGCGCGATGGTCTACAAGCTGGTCGCCCGCGCCGCCGGACCCGACGGCCCGATGGTCCCGGTCGCCAAGCGCGCGGCCGGCGGCAAGACCAGCATCGGCGGGCGCAAGTGGGCGGCCCGGCGGCCGGACGCGGACGGCGTCGCCGAGGCCGAGGTCGTCGGCATCGGGCCGGTCCCGGACGCCCTGGCGCCGCACGTGGTGCAGGTGCCGCTGGTCAAGTCCGGCGAGGTGGTCGGCCGGGAGCCGCTGGAGGCAGCGCGCGAGCGGCACACCCGGGCCCGGGCGGCGCTGCCGCTGTCGGCCACCCAGCTCTCCAAGGGCGACCCGGTGCTGGCGACCGAGCTGCACGTGTGACGGCGCCGCGCGGGCGGCGGCCGTTCGTGAACGGTCCGCCGACGGAGCGCGCAACCGTTCGCGGACGGGGGAAGGGCCGGGCGCACCCCGGGCCTTCCGCCCCCGGATGCCACTGCCTACAGTCGACCGTAGAGTTCCCCCGTACGGACCGTGAGGCCCCCTCACGTCCCCCCTCCCCCGTCCTCCGCAGGACCCCACCAGACCGAGGAATTCCAGCCATGCACCGGGCACTGATCGTCGTCGACGTGCAGAACGACTTCTGCGAGGGCGGCAGCCTGGCCGTCGCCGGCGGGGCCGAGGTGGCCGCCGCGATCACCGATCTCATCGCCGAGTCCGCGCCCGGCTACCGGCACATCCTCGCCACCCGCGACAACCACATCGACCCGGGCGACCACTTCTCCGAGCAGCCCGACTACGTGCACAGCTGGCCCGTGCACTGCGTCGCGGGCACCGAGGGCGTCGGCTTCCACCCCAACTTCGCCCCGTCCGTCACCTCCGGCGCGATCGAGGCGGTCTTCGACAAGGGCGCCTACGCGGCGGCGTACAGCGGCTTCGAGGGCGTGGACGAGAACGACCGCGGACCGGCGCAGTGGCTGCGCGAGCGGCAGGTCACCGAGGTCGACGTGGTCGGCATCGCCACCGACCACTGCGTCAAGGCCACCGCGCTGGACGCGGTGCGGGCCGGGTTCACCACCCGGGTGCTGCTCGACCTGACCGCCGGGGTGGCCGCGCCGACCACCGCCGCGGCGCTGGACGAGCTGCGGGCGGCCGGGGTGGAGCTGGTCGGCACGCCGGTCGTCGGGGGCTGAGCCCGCGCGCCGGCGGTCGCGGCCGCGGGCCCGTTCAGTGCCCGGAGACCATCAGCTCCACCACGTCGGTCCCGCCGAGCCGGAACGCCTCGCGCAGCTCGGCGCCGACCGCGTCCGCGTCCGCGGCCAGCCGGGTGCCGCAGACGTACACCACCCGCACCCCCAGGTACTCCATCCGGTGCTGGCCGCCGCGCACCCAGGCCGCCTCGCCCTCGCTGACGCAGCGCAGCCCCGAGTCGACCTCGACCGCGACGCCCGCCTCCGGCCAGTAGAGGTCCGGCACGGCCACATAGGTGCCGCCGCGCATCCGCAGCTCCGGGCCGGCCAGCGGGACGGGCAGCAGCCACTCGTCCACCAGTTCGCCGACCCGCTCCAGCGTCCGGTCCCGCTCGCCCGCCAGCAGGCCGTCCAGCACGGCCCGCACCCGGGGGTCGGCGACCAGTCCGGACTCGGCCAGCTCGGCGGCCAGCTCCCGCACCGGGCAGCGCAGCTCCGGGCGGCGGACGGCCTCGCAGAGCACCTCGCGCACCGGCGCCGCCCCGCCCGCTCCCCCGCACGCCGGGTCGCCGGACGTCCACTCGCGCAGCGCGTCGGCCACCGCCCTGGCCACCGGCGCACAGGCCAGCCCGTGCACCGAGTGCGCCACCAACTCCCGCTCGGTGCGCCGGATCCGCACCTCGCCGGCATCCTTCAGCCGCCGCTGGCGGGGCACCAGCACGTCCACCCCGGTGACGGCGGGCAGCCGGGGCACCGCGGCGAAGCCGTACAGCGCGAGCGCGGCCGTGCCGGTGATCACCGCCCCCGCGCGGCCGCCCTCCTCGCGGCCGTTCTGCGCCGCGTACAGCAGCGCCGCCCACATCCGCTGCTCCGGCGAGGGGTCGCCGGACTGCAGCAGGTAGACCCGGGGCAGCAGCCGCTGCCAGGGGCCGCCGCGGCGGCAGTGCTCGCTGATGATCCGGGCCGGCACACCCCGGGCGCGCAGCTGGCCGGCGGTGAGGACGTTCTGCTGACGGCGCGCCAGTTCCTCCAGGGACGGCGGCGGCATGGGAATCCGGTAGTTCATGCCGACACCATCCCCAACGCCCCGGAGCCAGTCGCGGCCGCCTGACGCACTGTTACCCAACCGTCGTGAAACCGGGACCAGGCCGCACTAAAGTCCTCATACCCTCACCCATTCGGAGGAATGGGTGATCAGATGGTTGTCATACTTGATCATCCTCGATCAGCCACCAGGACCTCTGACCCTGCGTGATCAAGCACATACGGCGAAGTCACCTCCGGACGTCACTCCAGCCCGCCGGATTGCCTACCCTTAGTACATGTCACGTGACGAGACCGCCGGCCTCCGGGCGGCCCAGCTCCGCCTCGGACGCCTGCCCGGATACGTCCGCCGGCCGGACCCGGCCCGCCGCAGCGGCGCACAGGGCCATACCTACAAGAAGGGTTGGGAGGTCCGCTTCACCGCACGCAGCGAGGCGGAGATAGCGGAGATCCGCGACCTGGTGGTCGCCGCCGGATTCGCCCCCGCCCGCCCCTTCTTCAAGGGCCACCAGCTGATCCAGCCGGTGTACGGGATGGCCGCCGTCCAGGCCTACCTGGCGGCTAGACAGGCGGCCGAGGAACACGCGGCGCGCACCGCCCACGGCCGGGCCCGACGGGGCTCCGAGGCGGCCCGCGTGCGGTCCGCCGCCAAGGCCGCGCGCGAGGCCGTCCACGAAAGCGCCCACGACTCGGCCCACGACGCGGCCCACAGCGCGGCCCGCGACTCGGCCCACGAGGAACAGGAGACCCAACAGGCCCAGCAGAACCAGGAGATCCAGCAGACCCGGACGCTCCCGTCGATCCCATCGGGCCCGGTGATCCCGGTGATCCCGGCGAGCCGGCAGGACGGCGGGCGCGCGGGCGTGGAACACGCGACCGCGGAGCCCGGGACCGACACCCGGGGACGGGAGCACCAGCGGGAGCGGCTGACGGCCGCCACGGAGGCGGCCGGGGCCGCAGGGGCCGCGGCTGCGGCGGCCGCGCGGCTCGCCCGCCGGCGGGTGGTCGAGGCGTTCCCCGCCCAGCTCGCCCGGGCCACCGCGCCGGACGACCGGGTCGCCTCACCGGAGGGCCACCGCGGCACCTCCTGACTGTTCGTCAACCTTCAGCTCGTACACGGCGATCCACCGTCGAAGGGCCGGGCACGCGGGATGCGTGCGACGGGGCCGGCCCATCGCCCCACCCCCTCGCCGAGGGCGCCGCCACAGGCCCCGCCCGGGGCATCGCCGCAGCCCGGGAGGGTCCGGCACAGCCCGTCCGGCGCGCGGACGGTGGTGCGACCGGTGGTGCGGGCGCAGCTTCGCGCCGCAGACGTGGACGAGAGCCGCCGGACCGCCTACGGTGGCACATCACACCCTCTGCGGCGGCATGCCGGCCGGCCGCCGCCGTCGGCCGTGTCACCCCGCTGACCGGCCACGAAGCTCCGCACCCACGCCTCTGACACCACTGCGCACCACTCCCCGCCCGTCCGCCACCGCCGCACCGCCCGCCGATCCCCACCCGGCCCACCGCCGGAACCGGCCGCGCGGCGGCGCCTTCCGGGCAATCCAGCCGATTGGTAACCCAGCGCACCGAGCGCCTACCGTAGAGTGAGCACAGATGATCGACCGTCAGAAGCCCATCTCACTTGCCAAGAAGCCGAGATGACCCAACGTCATGACAGCACCGCCGAGCCACCCCCGGGGCCCGGCGAACCCGCCGTACCGCTGGAGTTCGCGGCGTTCTGCGAGCTGCACCGACCGCGGTACCTCAGCTATGCCCGGGTCTGGCTGCCCGACCCGGACCGCGCGGCCGGCGCCGTCCAGCAGGCCTTCGCGGAAATCGCCGTCCAGTGGCGCGAGTTGCTGGGCAGTTCCAACCCCACCGCGCACGCCTGGCAGATCCTGCGCGACACCGTCGGCGACCACACCCGGCAGAGCGGCCCGTCCGCCGGCCGCCCCGGCGCCCAGGAGCGTCCCCACACCCAGGACCGCCCCGGCCGGCCCGCCGACGACGACCTCGCCATCCTGCACTACGTCGTCGGCCTCGCCGCCCCGGAGATCGCCGACGTCATCGGCACCGACACCGCCAGCGTGGCCGGGCGGCTGCGCCGCACCATGCTGCGCGAGGCCTCCGGCTGGTGAACCCGGGCCGGGAAACGAGCGTCCCCCCGGGCCTCAGACCCGCTCACCCGTGACGTCGTACAGGTGGTGGACCGGATCGTGGACCAGGTAGCGGGAGAACGACTCCACCGTGAAGCGCGCCCCGTCACTGCGGTTGCCGGTGCGGCCCCACTGCGTGTCCGACACCCCCTCGAACGCCGCCGCCAGCACCTCCGCCGCCCGCGCCAACTCCCCCGCCACCACGGCCGGCCGCTGCTCGCCGTACCGCTCGGCGACGGCCGTCTCGTCCTGGTCCCAGTTGGCGAACAGCGGGTCGTCCTGGTCCAGCATCAGGTTCAGCCGGACGTGGAACAGCCGGAACACGTCCCGGACGTGACACGCGTACTCGAGGTCCGACCAGATCTCCGGACGCGGCCGACGGCGCAGCGCCTCCGGCTCCCCCGCCAGCACCCCCTCCCAGGCCGCCGCGTTGGCCCGGATCATGCCCGCCACGTCCTCCCGCCCGACCGCGCCGGAATCCAGCCCGCAGTCCGCGCAGGGGCGTTCCAGCACCCACGTCCAGTCCTTGGTGTCGGGAACGATCGCATCCTCGCCGGCCGTACCGCCGCTGTGTTCGGAAGTGCTCATGCGCCCAGCATGGCCGCGCTCCCACCCCTCCCACCAGCGGCGTCGCCGCCAGCGGCCACCGAAATCCTGCCACCCCCGGCGCTCCCGGCCCCCTCGGCGCCCTCGGCCGCCTCGCGGGCGGCGAGCAAATCGGCCAGATTGACCCGGCTCCAGTCGCACACCGCGTCCATCGGCCCCAGCAGCGTCCGGCCGAGCGGCGTCAACGCGTACTCCACCCTCGGGGGGTTCTCCGCGTACTCCGTACGGCTGACAACGCCGTCGTACTCCATCGACCGCAGCGACTCGGCCAACACCTTGGCCGTGATCCCCACCAACGGCACCCGCAGCTCCGAGAACCGGCGCGGCCCGCCCTCCAGGCAGCGCACGATCTTCCACGCCCACTTCTTGCCGCCCAGCACGGGGATCCGCTGCACCGGGCAGTGCGGATCGAAGAAGTCCGGCGGCAACGGTGCGGGCACGGTCCGTGTCATGCCCCGACGGTAACCGAACACGCGGGCCCGCCGGTACCGTTGAAGTAACCGGCACCCCCCGTTCTACTGTCGCGGCAGCGGCGGGCGGCGAGCAGCGCCCCCGCCCCTCCACCTCCCCGCCACCGACGAACGGACGGAATCCCCCGTGAACCCCACCACCGATGTCATCGTGTTCGGCGCCGGCGGCCAGGTCGGCCGCGCCGTGGTCGCCGAGGCCCGCCGACGCGGTCTGACCGTGACCGCCGCCGTCCGCACCACCGCGCGGCACGCCGACCTGGCCGGCCCCGGCGTCGCCCTCGTCCCCTGCGACGTCACCGACCCCGCCGCCGTCGCCACCGCCGCCCGCGGCCACGCCGCCGCCGTCAGCACGGTCTACAGCCCCGACGTCCCGTCCGGCGACTTCTACCCCGCCGCGGCCCGCGCCCTGGTCACCGGCCTCGGTGCCGCCGGCGTCCACCGGCTCGTGCACGTCGGCGTCGCCACCACCCTGGAGAGCGCACCCGGCGTCGCCGTCCACGACGACCCCGCCTTCCCCGAGGCCCACCGCGCCTTCTCGCTCGGCCACGCCGCCGCCCTCGACCTCCTCCGGGAATCTCCCGCCGCCCTCGACTGGGTCGTCGTCACCCCGCCGCTCGACCTCGACCGCACCGCCCCCGGCACCGGCCGCTACCGGACGGGCGGCCCGCAGGTCATCGGCGAGCGGATCGCCCAGGCCGACCTCGCCGCCGCGGTCACCGACCAACTAGCCGGAGCGGCCGCCCGGCACCGCGAGCAGATCGCCGTCGCCGAGTGACCGGGGACCCGGTCGGCTGCGGAAACCCACTGGAAGGGGCGGAGCGTTCCGGTCCATCCTGACCGGCATGCCGACCTCCGCCGCCCACGATCCCCACGCCGCCTTCGATCCCGGCGCGCTCGCCCGCAAACCGACCCTGCCCGGCGCCACCGTCACCCTCGTCCCGCTCTCCGCCCGGCACGCCGGCCCCATGTGGCGGTTCACCGACGACGAGGAGACCAACCGCCTCACCGGCACCCGGCGGGCCTTCACCGAGGACGAGATCCGCGACTGGTGCACCACCCGCCCCGAGCAGCCCGACCGGCTCGACCTCGCCATCGAGGACCGCGCCACCGGCGGCTTCCTCGGCGAACTCGCGCTCAACGACGTCGACCCCGACAACGCCTCCGCCCACTACCGGATCGCCCTCACCCCCGGCAGCACCGGCCGCGGCATCGGCACCGAGGCCACCGTCCTGCTGCTGCGCCACGCCTTCGGGACGGTCCGCCTCCACCGCGTCCAACTGGAGGTCTACGCCTACAACCCCCGCGCCGCCCGCGCCTACGAGAAGGCCGGCTTCGTCCACGAGGGCCGGGCCCGCCAGGCCCACCACTGGGCCGGCGAGTACCACGACGTCCTCCAGATGGCCGCCCTGCGGCCCGAGTGGCTCGCCGCTCACCTCTGATAGGGCGGCCACTGCTGCTGCGGCGGATACCCCTGGTACGCCGCCGCAGCGGCATCGGCGGCGGCCCGTTCGCGCCGGCGCCGCCCGCGCACCACCAGCAGCACCGTCACCACGACGCCCGCCAGCACCACCACCGCGACCACCGCGGTCCCCGCCAGCACCCACTGCACGCCGCGGTTCGGCCCACTCGCCGGCGGCACCGCCACCGGCGACCCCCAGTCCTCCTCCTCGCCCGGCACCGGCGTCGGGGTCGCACCCCCCTGCGCCTCCGCCCGCCCGGCCAACGGATTCTCCCGCGGCCCCCCGTCCACCGCCGGATTCGCCTCCAGGGCCTTCGCCGGCGACAGCACCCCGTACCCGTACCGGTCGCTCGGCACCGCCGACCCGTCGGAGGGCGGCGTGGCGGTCTTGATCATCCGGTTGATGACCTGCCCGGCGGAAAGCTCCGGGTACTTCGCCCGGATCAACGCGGCGGTGGCGGAGACGTAGGCGGTGGCGTCGGAGGTGCCGTTGGCCTTGCCCTGCGCGCTCGTCGAGTCGGCGCCTGCCCGGGGGATCTCCGCGCCCGGTGCCACCAGGGTGGTCTCAGGGCCGAAACTCGACTTACTCCAGAGCAGACCGTTCCGGTCCACCGCGCCGACCGCGACGACCCCGGGAAAGGCGGCCGGGTAGTCAACGGAGCTGCCCTTGTCCCCGTCATTGCCCGTACTCGCGACCAGCACCACATCCTTGTCGAGCGCGTACTTGACCGCCGCACGCTCATCGGGGTCTGCGCCGGAGGGTCCACCGATCGACATGTTGACGACCTTCGCACCATGATCAACGGCATAGCGGATCGCCTTGGCGGTCTCCGACTGATCCGAGATCGAGTCCTCGTCCAAGGTGATCCGGACGGGCAGGATCCTGGACTTGGGGGCCAGACCCATGATGCCGGCCCCGGATCCGTGGCCGTGGCCGGCGATCAGACTCGCCATTCCGGTGCCGTGGCCGTCGTTGTCCTCCGTACCGTCGGTCTTCGCCCCGGTGAAGTCCGCCCCCGGCAGCACCTGACCCGTCAGATCCCGGTGGTCCTTCAGCACTCCGCTGTCGATGACGGCGACCGTCACGCCCTCTCCCTGCGAGACCGGCCAGATCGCTGACTCCGCCTGGTAGGTGACAAGCGGCCACTGCGCATCGCGAATGCTGTCGGCCTGGGCAGGACCCATGCCTGCGACCGCCAGCAATGCCCCTGCCAGCAACGCGGCCGCTCCACGGCCCGAACGCCAGCACCTCAAGCCCCGCCACCCCACTCAGCGCAGAGGTTGCCCTGCGGCCCGGACAGCCGCGGGGCAACCGATCGATTCGCCCGGCCCCGAAGGCCGACCGTCATTCCACCACGTTCGGATTGACCGGCTCGTCCGACATCCAGGTCTCCTCGTCCTCGACGAGGTAGTCAGGACGCCTCCGCTTCTCGTCTTCCTTCCGGCCTCGGTCGGCGCTGCCCAGCGGAACCATGGGCATCTGCGTCAGCGGGCTCCCCGATCCGGTCTCCGGCCGGATCCGGCCGCGCGCTCCCACGCCCGAACCGCCCTCGGTGAAGGCCTGCTTGCCACCGCCGCTCTTGCCGGACTGGTCCCCGACACCGACGACCGTGCCGCCCACTCGACCGGACGTACCTTCGCCGGCTCCCCTGCCTCGGGTGGAACCGCCGCCGACAACCCCACCGCCGCTCACCCCCGGCATGCCCTCAGCACCGAAGATCGCGCCACTGCGCCCGGCGCCGGTCCGGCCCGGAGCCCCTTCGGGGCCGCCATGCACAGCCTCCGGACCGGCTGTTTGCGCCTTCCACCCGGCGTTGGGCGCCTGCCCTTGCCTGCCGGCGGGGCCGAAGGCCTGTGGGAGGCCGCTCGGGTGGGGGGTTCCGGCCGTGTTGACGCCCTGTGGGGCGGGCTGTGCGACAGGACTGTTGGGCAGGTGCTGGCTTCCTCCGTTCCCCGGCGAGCCGAGTATCGACGTACCGCTCCCCGCGGACGGCGGCTGCCCTCCGGATGCCGCCGGGGCAGGGACGGCGGTCGTGCCATCCACGACGGTCCCGGCGCCGAACTTCGCCGGCGAGGCCTTGGGCGGCGGCATGGCAACGCCACCCTTGACACCGGGGTCGGAAGGAGCAGACGGTGCCTTCGAGAACGAAGGGCTCGTTCCCTGCTGGTTCAAGCGCCCCGCGCCACCGGTCCGGGGATCCGCCACCGCCCCCTCACGCGGACGCGACACCGGTGCCGCAGTTGGGCCGACGTTGCCAACTCCGACGCCGCCGAGGAAGCCTCCCACGGCTGCGTAGCCGCTCGAGCCCGCGTCATTCTCCGGCTCGGTCGTGTAGTCGTCCTTCTTGCGGCCCGGCGGCGCCCCCGGAGGCGGTGGGGGCTTCAGCATCGGGCCGGCGGTGCGGTAGTGCATGGCGAGGGTCTGCAGGACGGTGGCGGCTTCGGCCTTCTTCTGGTTGGCGACGTCCGTGCGGGAGTCCTCGTCGTCGGCGCCGAAGAGGGAGGAGAAGGTGTCTCCGACGCCGTCCTTGAACTGCGCCCAGCCGCTGGGCTCCTCGGGCATGTCGCGCTTGGCCTTGGCCATGGCCTCGGAGATCGCCTTGAGGGTGATGGCGGCGTCGTTGGCGTAGGAGGCGGTGGTGTTGATGGTGGTGGCGAGGTGGAGCATGCGGGTGTGGAAGGCGTCGCTGGTGCTGCCCTCCCACGAGGTGGCGGCCTCGGTGCTGGCGCGGGTGAGGGTGGCGCGGATGGCCTTGAGGGTGTCGGCGGCGCGGCGCCAGGGGTCGGCGGCGGCCATCACCTCGCCGGGGTTGAGCGCCTGGACCATCCGGCGGAGTTCGGCGTGGCTGTAGCTGCTGAAGTCGGTGTACTTCATCGGACGCCCTTCCCGTCGTCGTGCCGGGCCGGGGCGGTGGTCCGGGCGTAGGCGGCGGTGCTGGTGGCGGAGGGGTTGGCCACGGACCAGCCGTCGTCGCCGAGCTTCAGCTTGGTCTTGGTGCGGTGTTCCTGCTCCTCGTAGTTGGTCGCGGTGAGTTCGGCCTTCTTCTGGGCCTCGTCGACGGCGTCCTGGAGCTGGTTGAGCACGTCGCGCAGGCCGTCCCGCATGGTCTGGTAGCGGCCGTGCAGGTCGTCGGCCTCGGCGAAGGTGCCGAGCGAGCTGGGGCCGATGCCGCTGCGACCGTGGGCCGCGTTGCCGTCGGCGTGGTGCTGGAACTCGGCGAGCAGCAGCCGCACTTGGGCGGCGAAGGCGCGCAGCTGCTCGACCTCGACGCGGTAGCCGCGCCCCGCCCCGCCGGTCGATCCCGTTCCGTTCCCCGTTGCCACGTTCGGCGCCTCCCCCGTGCGTCCGGCCGGTGTCCAGCCGACGGTTCCGCTGAGTGGGTCATGTCTAACACACGGTCCGTCCCTGGTGTGCCGTCAGTTCACGTCCGATGCCGCACTCATGGCGCCGAGGGCGCGGCGGCAGAGCGAATCGGCGTGCCGGGTGGTCTCGGGGAGGCGGTAGCGGGGGGTGAGGCGGATGGTGGCCTCGACGGCCTCGGCGAGGCCGATCCGGTGGCCGACCGAGACGAACACGGGTTTGACGCCGGGCCGGGTCCGCAGGGCGCGGCCGACCTCCTCGCCGGTGGCCGGGTCGGTGAGCGGGGCCGTGTCGCCGCGGGCGGGGCCCGGTTCGCGGTGGTCGAAGGTGAACGGGGTCTTGGCGACACCGAGGGTGCGCAGGCCGGTGAGGACGCCGAGGTGGCTGGCGAGGCCGAGGCGGCGCGGGTGGGCGAGGCCGTAGCCGTCGCAGACGACGGTGCCGGGGCGGTGGGTGAGGGCGGCGAGGGCGTCGAGGACGGCGGGGAGTTCGCGGAAGGCGAGCAGGCCGGGGATGTAGGGGAAGGCGACGCGTCCGCCGGCGGTGGTCTCCTCGACGACGGCGAGGGTGGCGCGGTCGAGGACCACGGCGGCCGCGACGACGAGGTCGCGGGCGTCGTCGTAGGCGACGTCGACGCCGGCGATCAGCCGGTCGTCGCCGTCCGGGCCGGCGGTGGCGCCGATGGCGCCGGCCGCCCGGACGAGCGGGCGCAGGCGTTCCTGTTCGGCGAGCGCCTCGGCCTCGGTGGTGGGCCAGTCGGCGGGGATGGGCACGGCGGTTCCCCCTGGGTGGGCGCGGTGGTGGTGCGGTCGGGCCCACGGTACCGAGCGGGGCCGACGGCCCCGGGTACGGCGTCCGCCCTCCGCGCCCCGTACGCGGCCGACCGGCGCGCGGGATGTCCCGCACGCCGGTCGGAAGGAACACGGTCGGAAGGAACACAGGCAGGGCCCGGCCCGGCCCGGCCCGGAGCCGGCTCAGGCGGTGGAGACCACCACCGTCTTCGCGGCCTTGTCGTGGATGCACTGGCGGTAGGGCCGGTCGAAGACGCCGAACATGCCGTCGATGAGCCACCAGAGCGCGGCACAGCAGATCAGGGCGGGCAGGACGAAGACCGCCGCCCTGGTCCAGGCGGCCGACTGGGTCGGGGAGTTGCCGTCGACCAGCATGGCGACCCGGATCTTCATGGCCTTCTTGCCGAGGGTCTGTCCGTCCCGGCCGAGCATCACGCCCTCGTAGACGAAGTAGAGCAGGCAGGCGAGCCAGAAGGCGGTGGCCGAGCCGGAGCGGTCGGAGAGGCTGGCGAACGGCAGGACCACGAGGAGGGCGACGATCTGCACCAGCAGGTAGTCGATCAGCCGGGCGAGGATCCGGTTGGGCCAGCTGCCGAGCGGGGGCATGCCGGGGACGGGGCCGGCGCCGGGCGCGCCGTGGCCGGTGGGGCCGTAGCCGGGCGGGGGCTGGTCGTACGGCGATCCGCCGTAGGGGTTCTGGCCGTAGGGCGGGCCCGTGGGAGAGCCGCCGTAGGTGCCGCCGTACGCGCCGGGGCCGCCGTCGGGTGGCGGGTCGGCGGAGGACGGGGTGCCGTACGGGTCCGACGGCGTACCTTCCGGCGTGCCGCCGCCCGACTGCGGGGGCTGCTTGCCGAAGGAGGGCTTGCCGCCCCCCTCCGGCTCAGGGCCTGAGGGGTCGTAGGTGCTCATTCCCCGAGTAGAACATCACACATTGTACGAACTTGGGATATTGACTCCGTTTTGTCCGACAGGGCCACGGACGGGAGATCGGTGGAGCCTCTCAGTGCCGGACGACCCGGGTGCGGGCCGCCCGGTCGTGCCAGCCGCGCCGGGCCGGCCGGTCGAACAGCGGCCAGAGCAGGCCGACCACCAGCAGCGTCGAGGCCTGCCGGACCAGCCAGCGGACCAGGGAGCGGCCGATCCCCGGACGGGCCGGGGCGCCGGCCGCCGCCGTCCGGGCCACCGCGACCACCCGGATCCGGGCGAGCCGCTTGCCGAAGGTCTGGCCGGTGCGGGCGGTCGGCAGGACCTCGTAGAGCAGACCCACGAACAGCAGGATGCCGAGCAGCACGGCGGCCTTGCCGAGCACCGTGCCGTCGACCAGCCACACGTCGATCTGGCGGCGGGTGAGCCGGCTGGCCATCCGGGCCTGGTCGAGCTTGCGCTGGAGGTGGGCCTCGACCGAGCGGCCGAGCGGGACGCCCGCGGCGACGGCGACCACGGCCAGCACGGCGGTGTCGACCAGCCGGGCGGCGAACCGGCGGCCGAGCCCGGCGGGCCGTACCGGCGGCGGGGCGGGGCGGCGGCGCGCGGCGGGGGACGCCGGCCGGACGGTGGTGGTGCGCCGGGCGGCGGCCGGGACGGGCTGGGCGGACGGGGCGGGCTCGACGGGCGGCGAAGGTTCGACGTCCCCCTCGTCCTCCGCCGCGGCGGGCGGCTCGGGGGACGGCACCGGGGACGGAGCCGCCGGCTCCGGCGCGGGCGCCTCGACGGGCGGCTCCTCCACCGCCTCGGGCGCCGCCCCCCAGGACACCCAGCGCGACGCGTCGCCCGCCTCCATCAGCCCGCGCTGCGCCCGGGGATCCGCCTGCCACCCGGCCGACTCCGGCCCCGGCTCCGGCCCCGCATCGAACACCGGCTCAAGCGCCGGCTCCAGCACCGGCTCGGGCACCGGATCCGGCTCAGGCACCCGTTCGAACGCCCGCCCCTCCCCCGCCGGCTCCGCCCCGGACGCCCGCTCCCCGCCACGGCGGAACACCGGCCCGTTCTCCGGCACCACGAAGGTGAACGAAGCCCCGCCCCCGGTCTGGTCCAGGTACACCGGCCCGCTGTCCCCGCCGGACGACGGCCGCCTCGCGGGCTCCGCCGCCGGCTCGGCCGTCGCCGGTGGCGGCACGTACCGCCCCGCCCCGGCCCCGCCGGCGGCCGTGCCCGGGCGGCGGGTCGCGTACCGGGGCGGTTCGAGCACCTCGCCCTCGGCCGGGGCGGGCCGGCTGGTGCCGGGCACCCAGGCCGAGCCGCCCCAGTAGCGGACGAACCCGGGGATGGAGGGGTCGGGGTAGTAGCCCGGCGCGGGGCCGGCGGCCGTGTCCGTGCTGCCGCCGGCGAGGGGCCGGTCCGTCATGGGGGCTCGCTTTCCTGGCAGGCCGATGCGGCGTGCCCGGCGAGGGTGTGCGCGACGGTGGCACGGGCACCCCGGACGGCGCCGCCGTCGGCGCGCGAGGAGGTGCCGCCGAGGGGGCGGACAGTCGCCGGGCAGTCACAAAGGGTAGTACCTCGGCGGGTGGGCGGAGCGAAGTTCCCCATTCACCGGACAGCCGGAGGCCGCCCACGGTAAGGAAGACGGCGCGTACGCCCGACCACGCGCCGGCCGTCCCGCGTTCACCACTCCCCACACCACCACCGAGGGATCTCCGCGAAAGATTCGAGAAATCCTGGAAATCCCGGAAACCCGTGTAAGAGCGCTCCCGGGCCGCGCTCTCCAAAGGCACAGGGCCCGGAACCGGGCACGAACCGCAGGCAGAGAGGAACGATCATGGAGCGCCCGACGAGCGTGGTCGAGCACGAGCTGGAGCTCAACCTGGTGCTGTCCCCCGAGCACAGCGTCCCCGTGCCGGCCCGGCTGTCGTACGGCAGCCACGACCCCTACGCCGTGCACATCACCTTCCACCTGGACACCGGCTCGCCAGTGACCTGGGTGTTCGCCCGAGAGCTGCTGGTGGAGGGCACCTTCCGGCCGTGCGGCCAGGGCGACGTGCGGATCTGGCCGACCCGGTCCGGCCGGCGCAGCGTGCTCTGTCTGGCACTGAGCTCGCCGGCGGGGGACGCGCTGCTGGAGGCGCCGCTGCCGGCGGTGGCCGCGTGGCTGGAGCGGGCGCACCGGCTGGTGCCGCCGGGCAGCGAGCTGGCCGCGCTGGACATGGACGGCTCGCTGGCCGAGCTGCTCGCGTGAAGCGGGAGCAGCGAGGACAGCGAGAGCACCATGAGCACCGCAAGCGGCACGCGCGGCTCCTGCGGCTCGCGCCGCACCCGGGCCGACGCCCCGCTCCCGCCGGCTCAGCGGGCCGCGGGGGCCTGCTGACGCTCGCGCGCGGAGTCCGGCCGTCCGCCGCCCCGCTGGCCGGGCAGCGCCGCCGACGGCGCACCGGCCGCCAGGCGCCGGGCGCGGACGCGTAGCGCGGCGGCCAGCAGGAAGCAGATCCCGACGATCGGGTAGACCGAGGTCGGGATCTGGCGGAGCGGCGACAGCTCCAGCACCAGCGCGCCCTGCGGCTTGGCGAGCCACATCGCGAAGGACAGGAAGGCGACCAGCGTGGCGGCGAAGGCGGCCCGCCAGCGGACCTTCCGGACGGCGGCCGGACGGGCCCGTTCGACCGCCGCCTCGCAGCCGAGCAGGACGAGCACCGGCACGCACCAGACCCAGTGGTGGGTCCAGCTGATCGGGGAGATCAGCACGGCGGTGACGGCGGCGCAGCAGACGCCCCAGGCCTCGGCCCGCGGCATCCAGCGCGCGCTGCGGGCGGCCCAGGCGGCGACGCCGAGGCCGGCCAGCGCGACGGCGGCGGCGGCCAGGGTGGCGAGGGCGCCCGGTTCGGCGGTGTGCAGCAGCCGGGCGACGGCGCCGCTGAGCGCCTGGTTGTCGACGATCTCGGTCTTGCCGACCCGTGAGGAGTCGTAGAGGTACTTGGTCCAGAAGCCCCAGGTGGCGTCGGGCAGGACGAGCGCGCCGATCAGGAAGGTGCCGAGGAAGGTCGCGCCGGCCACGAACGCGGCCCGGACCCGGCCGGTGAGCAGCAGGTAGACCGCGAACAGGCCGGGGGTGAGCTTGATGCCGGCGGCGATGCCGATCGCGACGCCCTTGCTGCGGCGTCCGTCGGGCCGGGTGAGGTCCCAGAGGATGAGGCAGGCCAGCGCGAGGTTGATCTGCCCGTAGCGCAGCGTGGTGTAGACGGGTTCGAGCCAGACGCCGGCGCCGGTGACCAGGATCACGCCGATCGCGCGCAGGTCCCGGCGTGGCCAGCCGACCAGTTTGAACGACAGGTGGGTGAGCAGCGCGAGCAGCCCGAGGTTGCAGAGCGTGATCGCGACCCGGAGGAACGGGATGGGGAACCAGGTCGTCGGCACGAAAAGCATCGCGGCGAACGGCGGGTAGGTGGCCGGCAGGTTCCACTGCGTGACGCGCAGGGCGTAGAGGTCCTCGCCGTTGGCGACGGCGGCGCCCTCGGCCCGGTAGACGATCATGTCCACCATCGAGGTGTGCGCGAAGTGCCGCACCACCGCGTAGGCGAGCAGGGAGAGGAAAGCGACCGCGGAGACGGCCAGCAGCGGTCGGCGGGGGGCCTCGCGCAGGGCGCGCAGGGGTGCGCCGAGGGCGGTGCGCAGCCGGTCCGACAGGGGGGCGGGCGCCCGGTCCGGTGCGCTGGGCACCACGCCGCGCTCGTCTTGCACCGCTGTCACTCTTCGCTCCGTCCGCCGGTCGGCCAACCAGCGACGATACCCGATGGCCCGCGGCCGGCCCGGATCGCTCCGGTGACGGAGGGTGACCGTCCGGGGAAATGGTGCCGGCCGGCCGTGCCCCGTTGCGGTCGGGGCACGGACGGCCGGAGTCGGTGGGGCGGGGTCAGCCGGTGTAGGCGCCGAGGGCCCGGGTGAAGTCCAGCGGCTGCTGGACGATCGAGCTGCAGCTGGCGTCGGCGTAGGGCTTGGCGCCGCCCTCGCAGGCCTTGTCGCGGGTGCCGGACCACATCGACAGCCAGGCCAGGTGCTTGCTCTTGGCGAAGTCGGCGAGCTGCTTGGCGTCGGCGACGGTGAAGACCTCGCTGGCGACATCGTTGACGCCGATCATCGGGGTGACCGCGACCTTGCGCCAGGCGGCCGCGTCGTCGAGCCCGAGCACGCTCTTCACCTGGGCCTGGGTGGCGGTGGCCGCGGCGATGGCGTACTTGCCCATCTGGCCCTGCGGGTTGGGGGCGACGCCGTCGCCGAAGTCCATCGCCATGACGTTGACCGCGCTGATCGCCACGCCGTTGTTCCTGGCGTCGGCGAGCAGGTTGACGCCGTCCTGGGTCAGGCCGGAGGGGAGCACCGGGAGGGTGTAGGAGACCTCCAGGGTCCTGCCCTTGGCGGCGGCGTTCTTCTGGAGCTGGACGATGGCCTGGGCGCGGCGGGTGTTGGCGGCGGCGTTGGCGATCGCGCCGCCCTCGACGTCGAAGTCGACCTTGGTGAGGCCGTAGGCGTCGACGGTCTTCTGGTAGACGGCGGCGAGGTCGGCGGCCGAGGTGCAGGCGAGGGCCAGCTCGCTGCCGTTGGCGCCGCCGAAGGAGACCCGGACGTCGCCGCCGATCGCGCGCAGGGCGCCGATCTGGGCGGCCACCGGGTCGGCGGCGAGGTCGCTCACGCCGCCCCACTTCGGGGTGCAGCCGCCGCCGGAGACGACGAAGGCCAGGTTGAAGTCCTTGACGCCGGTGGCCTTGGCGGTGGCGAGCAGGTCGTAGGAGGGGTAGAGCGAGGTGTCGACGAACGGGGAGAAGCCGGCGCCGGCCGGGGCCGGGGCGCCGGTCGCGGTGGCGGTGGGGGTGGGGGCCGGGGTGGTGGGGACGGCCGTGGTGGTGGCGGTCGCGGTGGCCGTCGGGGCGGGGGTGGTGGGCCGGACGGTCGCCGTGGCGGTCGGGCTCGGCGCGCCGGTGGTCGGCTTGCCGGTGGCGGTGGCGGTGGCGCTCGTCGTCGCGGTGGCCGTGGCGGAGGGCGAGGCGGTGGCCGTCGCGGAGGCGGAGGCGGACGGGGAGGACGTCGCGGTGGTGGTCGGCCGGCCGGAGGGGGTGGGCACGGTGCCGTCCCCCGGCTTGCAGGAGGTCTTGTTGATCAGGCAGTTGCCCGGCTCGGACTGCGCGGCGCCGGCGCCCTGGGCGACGAAGCCGACCACGATGCCCTTGCCCGGCTCCAGCCGCTTGCTCCACGCCTCCGGCTTGACGGTGATGTGCTGGCCCTCGGCCGTGAAGGTGGCGTTCCAGAGCGAATCGATCTTCGCGCCGGCCGGCAGGTCGAAGGTGAGCGTCCAGTCCTCGATGGCGCTGCTGTCCGGGTTGGTGACCAGGTACTGGCCGGTGAAGCCGGAGTCCCAGCTGGAGGTGCGGCTGTAGACGGCGCCGAGCGAGGCGGCGCTGGCCGAGGAGGCGAGGACGACGACGCCCCCCGCGACCAGGGCTGCGGCGACCGCCGAGGCACCGATCAGCATGCCCTTGCGGCTGCGCCGACGGCGGCCGCCGGGGCGGCGGTGGGGCTGCTGGGTCGTCATGGGGGCTTACCTCCGGGGCTGGCAGGTGTGCGGCCGGCGGGTGACCGACGCCGATGACGCTAACGGCGCCGAATGGCCGGAAAGCGCCCCCTGAGCCAGGGGTAGAACTCCCTTACGGTGCACTTAAGAAAATGGGGAACGCGCTCCGCCCCCGCGTCCCCGGGGGCCTGACGAAGCGCCGAAACCTTTCACCATCGGCCGCCGGCGGCCCCGTTCAGCGCGGGAACAGCGGCCCGCGGCCGCGGCGTCTGCCGGTCCGTGCCGGCTCCGTGCCGTCCTGCCTGGTCCGCAGCCGCAGCCGGATCTCGGCGCCGCCGAGCACGGCCGACGCGCCGAGCGCGAGGTCGCCGCCGGTGGCCTCGGCGAGCTTGCGGACGATGTCGAGGCCGAGGCCGGTGGAGCCCTCGCCGCCGTGGCCCTCGCCGCGCTTCAGCGCCGCCTGCGGGTCGCTGAAGCCCGGGCCCGCGTCCCCGACCAGCACGATCACCGAGCTCTCGGTGGGCAGCACGTCCACCGAGAAGGCGGTGCCGACCGTGGTGTGCCGGAAGACGTTGCCGAGCAGCGCGTCCACCGCCGCGGCCAGGTCGCCGCGCTGGACCGGGACCGGCGTCTCGCGGTCGGCGCCGGCCAACTGCCAGGGCCGGCCCTCGTCCTCGGCGAGCGCGGACCAGAAGCCGACCCGCTCGCGGATCACCTCGGCGGCGTCGCAGCCGACGGTGACGGCGGGCGCGTCCTCGGGCGCCCGGCGGGCCGAGCGGATGATCTGGTCGACCTCGCGTTCCAGTTGCGACACCGCGTGCCGGGTGGCGTCGGCCGCGTCGCCCTCGCCGAGCGAGGCGGCGTTGAGCCGCAGCACGGTCAGCGGGGTGCGCAGCCGGTGCGACAGATCGGCGGCCAGTTCCCGTTCGGCGGCGAGCAGTTGGACGACCCGGTCGGCCATCGCGTTGAACGCGTGGGCGGCCTCGTGCAGCTCCACGGGGCTGCCGGCGGCCTGCTTGCCGTCCACCGGCACCCGCACCGCGAGGTTGCCCGCGCCGAGCGAGCGGGCGGCGGAGGCGAGCCGGCGGGCCGAGGCGACGATCCGGGCGCCCATCCGGTCGGCAACCAGCACCGAGATGGCGACCAGTCCGAGCGCGACCCCGGAGAGCACCTGCCAGGCGGTGGCGACGCCCCGGGTGAGGTCGCCGTCGGCCACGAACACCTCGACCACGGCGGTCCGCACGGTGTCCACGGCGACCGGCTGGAGCAGCGCGTAGCCGCCCGGCACCTGCACGGTGAACGAGCGTCCCTGGCCGCCCGCGGTGGCCACGTCGGCGTCCAGCGCCCGGACCTCGCCGATGGTGGCACCGGCGGCCGGGCCGGAGGCCATGGCCGCGGGCGTGCCCGCCGTCGCCACCGTCCCCGGCCCGCCCGGCGTGCCGGAAGCACCCGAGACACCCGAGGCGCCCGGAGCACCCCCGCTCGCCCCGGTCCCGCCCGGTGCTGCGGCCACCCCGCCCGCAGCACCGGGCTGACCCGAGACGGTGCCGGACCCGACGGCGGACTCCGCCGGCGGCAGGTGCACCGCCATCCGCCCCTGCGCGCCCGCGTCCGTGGAGGCCACCGCCCGGGCGATGGCGTCCTGGTCGGTGGTGATGGCCAGCGCCGGTCCGAGCGCCGCGGCCTGCCGCTCGGCGGCCGTGAAGGCCCGGTCCCGGGCGGTCTGCTGGACCATCAGACCGAGCGGGATGAGGAAGGCCAGCGCGACCATGGTGGTCCCGGCGACGGCGGCCTTGATCAGGGCCCAGCGAAGCGAGTGCCGCAACCGCCTCATGTCCGGCGCTCCACGGGGACGGGCCCGGAGCCGGCGGACTGCCCGGACGCCTCCAGCCGGACCCCGACCCCGCGCACGGTGTGCAGGTAGCGCGGGCTGGACGCGGTCTCGCCGAGCTTGCGGCGCAGCCAGGACAGGTGCACGTCGATGGTCTGGTCGCCGCCGTAGGTCTGCCGCCAGACCTCGGCCAGGATCTCCTTGCGCGGCACCACCACGCCCGGCCGGGCCGCGAGGAAGGCCAGCAGGTCAAATTCACGGCGGGTCAGGTCCAGTGCGCGCCCGTCCAGCGAGGCTTCCCGGCGCTGGAGGTCGATCGCCAGCCCGCCGACCCTGAGCACCTGGCTGACCGGGGCCGCCCCGCCGCCGAGCCGGCGCAGCACGGCGGCCATCCGGGCGCTGAGGTGCTCCCCGGAGAACGGTTTCACCAGGTAGTCGTCGGCGCCGTCGTTGAGCAGCCGGACGATCTCCGCCTCGTCGTCCCGGGCGGTGGAGATGATGACCGGGACGTTGGTCAGGCCACGGATCATCTTGAGCGCCTCGCTGCCGTCCAGATCCGGCAGGCCGAGGTCCAGGATCACCAGGTCGCAGCCGACCTGGGCGACCTCGCGCAGCGCCTCAAGTGCCGTGCCCACGCTGCGAACCGCGTGGCCGGTGTCTGTCAGGTGGCGGATGAGGGCGGATCGCACGAAGGGGTCGTCCTCGACCACGAGCACTGTTGCCATGGGGCTGCACGGTACGCCATCGACCCCGATTGGTCTGTACCTCGGGTTGGTTCGCGCCGGTCTGTGCGGAGCTGGCAGGACTTGTGCAAGTTCCCTGCGGAAGTACCGGGGTGCCCGCCGCTCCGCGCGGGAGATACGGCAGGATGTGCGCACGATGCGGAACGGACTGGTACAGCTCGGCGCCTGGGCGGCGGCCACCGGGGCGGCGGTGGCGCTGTCCTGGTTCGGTGTGCACGCCGTGCTGACCGGCGCCGCGTTCGAGCAGCCCACGGCGCTGCCACTGCCCTCGCCGGCCTCGGCCGAGGGCGCGAGACCCACGCCGACGCCCTCGGCGACGCAGCCGAAGGCGGCCGACCGCACCGAGCCGACCGCGACACCGTCCACCGGCCGGGCGTCGGCGACCCCGCCCAGGGCGACCGGCCCCGCGCCGACGTCGGCCGCCGCACCGACGCCCTCCCGCCCGGCACCGACCGCCGGCACCACGTCCTCCGTGCACAGTTACCCCGTCCCGGGCGGCCGGGTCGCGCTGGACCTCCAGCCGGACCACGCCTCGCTGGTCACCGCCGCCCCGGACCCGGGCTGGCAGATGCAGGTCTGGAACGGCCCGCAGTGGATCCGGGTGGACTTCACCAAGGACGACCAGGCCAACTCGGTGATCGTGTCCTGGAACGGGTACCCGCCGAGGGTCGACACCGTCGTCCGCTGACCGGCTGTCACCACCTCTCGAAGGGCACGTAGCCCGGCAGGTAGGGCCCGCGGTACCGGGAGCGGTCGACCAGTGTGTGCCTGGTCCCGCCGGGCACCCCGATCGCGGCGAGCACCACGGTGCCGTACGCGTCCCGCACCTCGTAGGGCTCGGCGAGCGAGGCCGCGCCCCGGTCCACGGCGTAGTCGTACGCGTAACAGACGTCCGGCACCGCGACCGCGAGGTCGATCACCCCGTCGCCGTGCTCGGCCAGGTGCCCGGCCAGCTCCCGGCCGCGCGGGCCGATCACCTGGACGAGCGAGGTCAGCACGAACCTGGTCCCGGGCGCCCGCAGCACGTAGGAGACCGTCTCCGGCTCGCCGGTCTCCGGACCGGCGTACGCGGTGCAGCGCATCCCGAGCGCGACCGCGTACCGGTGGGCCGCCCGCTCGGCGTCGCCGACCGCGAAGACCACCGCGTCGGCGGTGCCCATCGGAAGCAGCCCCGGTTCCTCCGGGCCCGGGACGGGGGCCGGGACGAACAGCACGCGTTCGGCGGCGGTGTCGGTCATGTCAGCCCTCCCGGTCGGGGTGCGGGACCACGGCCCCGGCACGCCGGGGTGGCGACGGGCGCACGGGGTTGTGGCTGGAGGGTGGCGCCGGACCGACTTCCGCGCAACTGTTCCGTTTCCTCCTGGTCAAGCTGTGCTCCGGGGCGGGAGAATCGGGCGCACCGTTGTACAGAATGCCCACCGGAGGACGGAACCCTCGATGCCCCCCGCCCACTCCCCCGGCTCCCCGGGCGCCCCCGGATCGTCCAACCCGCCTGTCGGACAAGGACATTCCGGAGCACCCGGCGGCCCCGCCGGGAACACCAACGACGCGATCGACGTGCTGGACGGCCGGCTGATCCGGCTGCTCGCCGAGGAGCCGCGGATCGGTGTGCTGGAGTGCTCGCGCCGCCTCCAGGTGGCGCGCGGCACGGTGCAGGCCCGGCTGGACCGGCTCCAGGCGCGCGGGGTGATCGGCGGCTTCGGCCCGGAGGTGGACCCGGCGGCGCTGGGCTACCCGGTGACGGCGTTCGCGACCCTGGAGATCTCCCAGGGCCAGGGCATGGACGTGCGCGCGCACCTGGCGGCGGTGCCGGAGGTGCTGGAGCTGCACACCATCACCGGGCGCGGCGACATGATGGTGCGGATCGTGGCCCGCTCGAACGCCGATCTGCAGCGGGTGATCGACCGGGTGGTCGGCTTCGACGGGATCGTCCGGTCCTCGACCGCGATCGCGCTGGAGAACCCGGTGCCGTACCGGATCCTGCCGCTGGTCGACCAGGCCGCCGCCGAGTAGGCCCCGGCCGGCCCGGGCTCAGCAGGCGGGGACGGTCCCGCCGGTGCGCAGCGCCTCCAGCGCGGAGACCGACTCCGCCAGGGTGCCGACCGGTACCAGCCTCAGCCCGGCGGGCGTGTTCACCCTGGCGTCCGCGCACTCGTCCTTGGGCAGCAGGAAGACGGTCGCGCCGTCCCGGGCCGCCGCCTGGGTCTTCAGCGGCACGCCGCCGACCGGGCCGATGACGCCCTGGTCGTCGATGGTCCCGGTGCCGGCGACGGTCAGCCCGCCGGTGAGGTCGCCGCCCTTGCCGTCGCCGGCGAGCTTGTCGACGATGCCGAGCGCGAGCATCTGGCCGGCGCTGGGCCCGCCGATGTCGCCGAGGTCGATCTTCACCTTGACCTGGGCGGGCGACAGTTGGAGGTAGGAGAGCGCGGCCGCGGTGGCGGCGTCCTGGGACTCCGTCATCTGCTGGACGGTGACCTCCTCGGCCTTGGCCGGGTCGCCCTGCGGGTAGACGGTGTCGGTGGGGCGCACGGCCTCGTCCGGGTCGAACCAGGCCTGGAGCGAGCGCCAGAGGCCGGTCCGCTCCCCCGGGTTGGTCGCCGAGATGGTCACCATCCGCAGCTGCCCCTGGGTGCTGCGGACCGGCGCGCCGGTGATGGTGAGCACCTGCCGGTCCTGGTAGCTGCCCAGGGTGTCCGCGGTCACGCCGGGGAAGGTCAGCGTGTACGGCAGCGGGACGAAGGCGGCCACGCCGAACAGCGCGGCGACCAGGACGCCGCAGAGCGCGAGGGCGCGGGCCCGGGGGGAGGTGAGGGCCGGGGATGGCTTGGTCTCGGACACAGAGGCATCCAAACACACCGGGCCGCCCGGCGGGCACGCGCACGGCCCCCGGACGGCCCACCCGGCGCGCCGGACGGTCGGCGCCGGACGCTCAGCGCAGCGCGTCGGCGACCTCGGTGGCGGCCTCGACCACCCGGGGGCCGACCCGCTCCGGGACCAGCCCGTTGAGCATCACCACGCCGACGCTGCCCTCGATGCCGCTCAGCCCGAGCAGCGCCGCGGCCGCGCCGGACGCCCCCGACTGCTCCTCCGCCCGGGTGATGACGAAGCCCTGCTCCGGCCGGCGCTGGCTCGGGAAGGCCCGGGCCTCCAGGATCGCCCGGCCGGCCGCGCTCTCCCCCAGCGGGTGGCGCAGCCCGGTCCGGTAGGCGACGTGGAAGTCGGTCCAGCTGGGTTCGACCACGGCCACCGCGAGCGCCTCGTTGCCGTCGACCAGGGTGAGGTGGGCGGTGGCGCCGAGGTCCTCGGCGAGGCTGCGCAGCGCGGGCAGCGCCGCCTCGCGCAGCAGCGGGTGGACCCGGTGGGCGAGCCGGAGCACGCCCAGGCCGACCCGGGCGCGGCCGCCGATGTCCCGGCGGACCAGTCCGTGCTGCTCCAGGGTGGCCAGCAGCCGGTAGACGACGGTCCGGTTGACGGCCAGCCGGGCCGCCAGCTCGGTCACGGTGAGCCCGCGTTCCGAGTCGGCGAGCAGCTTGAGGACCCGGACACCGCGGTCCAGGGTCTGGGAGGTCTCTGCAGTCACGACACGCATTTCCTTTCCGCGGCGGGTCGCGGATCGGCCGGCCGGCCGGTCCGGGACTCGGATGTCGCGCGCAGGTGGGTGGCCGCGCTCGGGCCGCGGAGAGTCGTCCTTGACGTCCTGGGGCCCTGCGGCGCCGTCTCGCGGGGGTCACCCGGCGGGAGAGCGTGTGGGAAAGGTAGTGAAGGAAATGCGACGGCGGAAGGGTTTGTCCAAAATTCGGGCAAGATCAAGTCAACATGCCCCACAGAATCCGGACAAAGCACCATAGAACAGCCCGGCCGGGCGCTCACAGGTTCGACCACAGTCCGAGTTCCGGACGGATCGGGCAACGCCGGACGGGATCCCGTCGGAACAGGTCGTGTCCGGACACATCGTGTCAGAACAGGTTGCGCCCAATGGTCCAGGCGGCCGTGAGACCGAGCAGCACGGCCGTTCCGCGCCGGCCGAGCGCCGGCGGGCGCCAGAGTCGGCCGGCCAGGCCGTGCCGCAGCCACACCAGGTGGACCGCGGCGGCCGGCGGCAGCACGAGCAGCAGCGCCGCGTTGTCGTGCCAGGCCGCGGCGAGGTCGCCGTGCAGCAGGTCGTAGACCATCCGGGTGCCGCCGCAACCGGGGCACTGCAGCCCGGTGACCTTGTGGAAGGGGCAGAACGGCAGCACCTGCCCGGGCAGGTGGGGGTTGCGCGACCACAGGTACGCCGCGCCGGCCGCGCCGGCGGCCAGTACCGCGACCGGCGCCCACGCCGTGCGCAGCCGCCCGCCCCGCCGGTGGATCGTTACTTCGCCCATTCCCTGATCTTGGCGATCCGCGCCTTCAGCTGATTGGCCGTCGCCTGCGCGGTCAGCGGGCCGCCGCACTGCCGGCGCAGCTCGTTGTGGACGGTCCCGTGCGGCTGGCTGGTGCGGTGGTGCCAGGCGGCCACCAGCGCGTTCAGCTCCTTGCGCAGTTCGCGCAGCTCCTGGTGCGTCACCACCGGCCGCTGCTCGGCCGGCAGCTCCAGCAGGTCGGCCTCCTCGGCCGGCTTGGTCTTGCTCCGCTGGATCTGCCGGTGCTGGCGCTTCTGCAGCAGCATCTGCACCTGGTCCGGCTCCAGCAGGCCCGGGATGCCGAGGTAGTCCTCCTCCTCCTCGCTGCCCGGGTGCGCCTGCATCCCGAACTCCATGGCGTTGTAGAGCACCCGGTCGAAGACCGCCTCGGAGCCCAGCGCCTCGTAGGAGAACTCCTCGCCGCCCGCGCCGTCCGGGCCGTCGTTGGCCCGCTCGGCCTCGGCGAGCAGCCGGTCCTCCTCGTCGAAGAGGCCCTCGCCCTCCTTCTTCGGCCGGTCCAGTACGTGGTCGCGCTGGAGCTCCATCTCATTGGCGAAGCCCAGCAGCATCGGGATGGTCGGCAGGAAGACGGACGCGGTCTCGCCGCGCTTGCGGGCGCGCACGAAGCGCCCGACGGCCTGGGCGAAGAACAACGGGGTGGAGATCGAGGTGGCGTACACGCCGACGCACAGCCGGGGCACGTCGACGCCCTCGGACACCATGCGGACCGCGACCATCCAGCGCGAGGTCCCGGCCGCGTAGTCGGAGATCCGCTTGGAGGCCTCGGTCTCGTCGGAGAGGACCAGGGTGACCTTCTCGCCGGTGATCTCGCGCAGCATCTTGGCGTAGGCGCGGGCCACCGTCTGGTCGGTGGCGATCACCAGGCCTCCGGCGTCCGGGATCGCCTTGCGGACCTCGCTGAGCCGGCGGTCGGCGGCCTGCAGCACGGACGGGATCCACTCGCCCTGCGGGGAGAGCGCGGTGCGCCAGGCCTGGGCGATGAGGTCCTTGGTCATCGGCTCGCCGAGCCGGGCCTCCAGCTCGTCGCCGGACTTGGTGCGCCAGCGCATGTTGCCGCTGTAGGAGAGGAAGATCACCGGGCGGACGACGTGGTCGGCGAGCGCGTGCCCGTAGCCGTAGGTGTAGTCGGCGACCGACTTGCGGATGCCGTCGCCGCCCGCCTCGTACTGGACGAACGGGATCGGGTTGGTGTCCGAGCGGAACGGCGTACCGGTCAGCGCCAGCCGGCGGGTGGCCGGCTCGAAGGCCTCGAAGCAGGCCTCGCCCCAGGACTTCGAGTCACCGGCGTGGTGGATCTCGTCCATGATGACCAGCGTCTTGCGGGCCTCGGTCCGGTTGCGGTGCAGCATCGGGTTCACGCCGACGCCCGCGTAGGTGACCACGATGCCGTGGTAGTCCCGGGAGAGCGGCCCGGAGGAGTACGCGGGGTCCAGCCTGATGCCTATCCGGGCGGCGGCCTCGGCCCACTGCTTCTTCAGGTGCTCGGTCGGCGCGACCACGGTGACCTGCTGCACCAGGTGGTTGTGGAGCAGGTAGGAGGCCAGGGTCAGCGCGAAGGTGGTCTTACCGGCGCCCGGGGTCGCGACGGCGAGGAAGTCGCGCGGCTGGTTCTCGATGTACTTGTCCAGCGCACCCTGCTGCCAGGCCCGGAGCTTTCCCGCGGTGCCCCAGGGGGCGCGGCCGGGGAAGGCCGGGGACAGGTGGTGCGAGGAGGTCGGCGCGGCATGGCCGACGGCCCGGACGGGCGCGTGCGGCTCGTGGGCGTCGGAGAAGAGCGGCATCGAGGCGGCGGCAGTACTCACGGTCTCCGAGGGGGGATCATCGCAGGTCAGAGGCGTTTGGGCAGCCTCGCCCCACGGTCGGACGGCGTTCGGACAACCCGCCCAGCGTACCGGGCCCGGGGCCGTTCGGGCGGCCGCGGCGGGGCCGGGCGGGGCGCCCGTCCGGCCCGCGGGCGGCTGTGGCGGCCGGAAATCGATGTGACGTGGATCACGTCGGAAAGTTGCGAAAACGCGGTAAGCGGAACCCCCTCCACCGCCTCTCTTCCGGGTGAGGCCGCCCCAACCCCCCACAGCCGCCACCGGCCTCGCACCCCAGAGAAGGGAACCGCCGTGCACGCCACCGCCGAAGAGACCGTCCAGGCCCGCCTGATCCTCTCCGCCCACCGTTCCGTCCGGCTGCGGGTCACCCTGTCCTACCGCCCGGAGGACCCGCTGGCCGTCCGGATGGGCTTCCCCGCCGAGTTCTCGCTGGACGACCCGGTCGACGGGTGTCCGGAGTCGGACGACATCGTCTGGGTCTTCGCCCGCCGGCTGCTCGCCGCCGGCCTGGAGGTGCCCTCCGGCATCGGCGACGTCCACGTCCGCCCCGCGCTCGGCCGCCGCACCCTGGTCGAGCTGCGGGCGCCCGAGGGCACCGCCATGGTCCAGTTCGACACCGCCGACCTGCGGCGCTTCCTGTGGCGCAGCCGCCTGCTCGTCCCCGAGGGCGAGGAGCACCTGCACCTGGACGCCGACCGCGCCCTCGCCCAGCTGCTCGGCTGAACGGCCCGGCGCGCACGTCGGCGGCCGCCCGGGGCCGGGGCCCGGACGGCCGTTGACCGTCTCCTACGCCGAGAGCTTGCGCATCAGCCGCACGCCCTGCGCCGGCGTGAGGTGCGGCAGGTACGCCTTGCCGATCGCCCGGGTGATGCTGGGCAGCGCGGCCGGGTCCGGGTAGGCCATGTACATCGGCCGGTACTCCGGCTGGAACTTCGCCTTGAACGCGAGCAGGGAGCGGAAGCCGTACACCGGCTCCAGCGCCCGGCCCAGCCAGTCCAGAGTCTTCTGCAGCCCGGCCGGCGGCTCCTGTTCCGAGCGGGCCAGCGGGGCGCCGGAGAGCGACAGGAAGCGCGCGCCCTCCTGCTTGAAGCCGAGCGCCGCGGAGGCGATCAGGAACTCGGTGACGCCGCGGAAGCCGTCCGAGCGCCGGCGCATGAAGTCCAGCGTCCAGCCGACCGGCTCGCCGTTCTCGTAGACCGGCATCCAGCTGGTCAGCCCGTGCACGACGCGGTCCCCGTCGACGGCGATCAGCAGCCGCACCGCCGGGTCGTCCAGCTCCTCCAGTCCGCCGAGGGTGAAGCCCATCTCGGGCAGCCCCTTCTCCGAGACCCACTCCTCGGAGATGGCGCGGATCTGCTCCTTCAGCGCGAGCGGCGCCTCGGGGTAGGACCACCACTCGGCGGTGATGCCCTGCTTTCCGGCCTTGTTGAGCGCGGTGCGGATGTCCTGCCACTTGCGTCCGGTGAAGGCGAGGCCCGGCAGCGCGACCACGGTGTCCTCGGCGACCTGGAGCGAGCGCCAGCCGAGCTGTCCGGCGGCGGCCCGGGTCTCCGGGGTGACGCTGTAGAAGCACGGCGTCCAGCCGCGCGCGTCGCAGTACCGGGCGAACCCGGCGACCGCGCGGGCGCGCGCCTCCGGGTCGCCGAACGGGTCGCCGGTGGTCAGCGCCACGGTGTTCAGCACCCGGTAGGCGACGGCCGCCCGGCCGTCCTCGTCGAACCAGTAGTGGTTGCCGTCCCAGGTGGTGAGGAAGGAGAGCGTGCCGCCGCCGTGCTCGGTGAGCAGGGCGCGGGCCCGCTCGGCGTCCTCGGCGTCGGCGTGCACCACCGGCCGGCGGAAGACCAGCAGCAGCGCGACCAGCGCGACCGCCCAGAAGGCCGGCCCGCAGTAGGTCTCCAGGGCGCGGGCGAACGGCCCGACCGCGATCGGGTAGTCGGGCAGCAGGTCGTTGTAGGCGGGCGGCAGGAACTGGGCCGGCAGCCCGGCGACCAGCCCACCGAAGGTCGCGCCCGGCTCGAACTGCGCGGCGGCCAGCACGCCCAGCCCGGTGTACGCGGCGCTCGCGACGGCCAGCGCGCCGCCGAGCCGGACGGTCAGCCGGACCAGCACCGCGCGCGGCAGCAGCAGCGGGAAGCGCTTGCGGGTGGCCAGCAGCAGGCCGAGGGTGAGGAGCGGCAGCAGCAGCGCCTCGACGAAGTACTGGAGGACGCCGCCCGAGCCGGTGCCGGTCTCGGTGAACAGCCGGACCAGCATCGCGGTCCAGAGCAGTTCGGTGGCGACGGTGATCCGCCAGGCGAGCCGCAGGCCGCGGCGCAGCCCCTCGGCCAGCACCAGCAGCAGCGCCGGGAAGAGCGTGGCCATCAGCCGGGCGGGGGTGTCGAAGATCCGCTCGACGGCGTGCGCGCGGGCGCAGTCGTGGGCCGAGAGCGCGCAGAAGTCCGCGACCTCCTCCGGGCCGAGCCGGTGCGAGAGGTAGATCTCCGAGAAGGTGTTGAGCGGGCCGGCCGCGTTGTCGTACAGCGAGGCGATCAGCGGGCCGAGCGCGGCGGCGACCAGGCAGAGCGCCACCAGCACCCGGGTCTCGGTGTACGAGGAGCGGTGCGAGCGCAGATACGGGCGGCCGCGGGTGAGCAGCGCGCCGGCGGCCAGGCCGATCAGCGCGCCGGCGAAGCGCTGGACGCTCTGCAGGTGCCCCACGTACAGCGTCATCACCAGCGGCACCAGCACCACCAGCAGGTGCAGCCGGTGGCGCCAGAGCACGGTGAGCCGGTAGCCGATCACGCCGGCCAGCGCGTACAGGCCGACGCCGGGGCCGACCGCGGTCTGGCCGGCGACGGAGGCGGTCCACTGCTCGCCGGACGCGGCGCCCGCCGCGACCGCGCCGGTGCCGGCCAGAGTGCCGGCCAGCTGCCCGGCGACCAGCACCCCGAGGGTCCGCAGCGGTCCGAGCCGGCGCTCGGCGGCCGGGGCGACCAGGAGCAGCAGCAGGCTGGTGAAGAGGTAGGCGCCGGTGCCGGAGCACCAGAACAGCGAGGTGAGCGGCGTCCACCAGCGGCCCTCGCCGAGGGTCGGGACGCCGACGCCGACCTGCTCCAGCAGGGCGTCGGAGGGGCCGCGGTTGAGGCTGCCGGTGGCGGCGCCGACGGTCCAGAGGCCGAGCAGCAGCACCAGGGTGAGCGGGGCCTCGCCGAGCCGGGCGGCCGCCAGGCCGGCGGCGGCGCGGGCGAGGCGCCGCGGGGAGCGCGGCCCGGGTGCGCCGGGTCCGGAACCGCGGCCGGAACCGCGGCCGGGACCGGGGGCGGCGCCGGACGCGGATCCGCCGCGGGGCTGCTCGGGGACCCGCGGGCACGGCTGTTCGCCGTCCTGCCGCGTGCGGTCGCCCGCCAGGGCCCGGGCGGGCGCGGCGCCGAGCCGGATCACCGGATCATCCCGGTCTGCCGGCCGAGCCAGGGCAGGTTGCGGTCGAGCGCCTCGCGGAACACCGCCCAGCTGTGGCCGCCGGGGATCGGTTGGAACTCCACCTTCATCCCTGCCTTCTGCGCGGCCGCGAACATCGTCTCCTGCTGCGGCCGGAAGTCGTCGTCACCGGCGCCGACCGCGAAGACGCCGGCGGTCTCCGGGTACTGGCGGGTGGCCATCAGGTTCGCCGGATTGACGGCCTCGAAGGCCTTCTCGTCGCCGTCGAAGGCCTTCCCGACGGTCTCGCCGTGGCTGCCCAGGGTGGGCTCGTCCTGGCCGGATATGTCGATGAACGAGCCGTAGACCTGCGGCGCGTTGACGGCCAGCTGGAGCGCGCAGGTGCCGCCGAGCGAGGCGCCGCCGATGGCCAGGGCGGTGCGGCCGGTGGCGGTCTGGAGGTGGCCGCGGATCCAGTCCGGGACGTCCTCGGCGAGGTAGGTCTGGGCCCGGGCGACCTTGGAGTCCATGCAGAGGCTGTTTCCCCACATGGTGGCGATCTGGTCCACCATCACCACGATCGGGGCGAGGCCCTGGTGGTCGGCGGCGAAGGCGTCCAGCCGCTCCTGCATGGCGCCGGAGTTGACCCAGTCGGAGGGGTTGCCGGGCTGGCCGGCCATCAGCACCAGGACCGGCAGCAGCGGCCGGGGGCTGGCCTGGTAGGCGGGGGGCAGGTAGACGTAGGCGTCGCGGGCGTCGAAGCCGGACTTGGTCCCGGGGATCGGGGTGGTCGAGACGGTGCCCTGGGCCGGCAGGCCGGCCGGGGCCCGCCAGACCTCCTCCAGCACCTTGCCGGCCGGCGCGGTCACCACCTCGGGTGCCTTGCCGGTGGTCAGCGCCTGGGTCCTCGGCGCCAGCATGACCCGGGCCGTCGGGTACTGGTCGAAGCCGCGGTTGACCTGCGAGGCCGCCATCAGCACCACCAGGACGGCGCCGCCGGCCGCCAGGAACCGCTGCCGGCCGGGCAGCAGCGGGGCGCGGAAGCCGGCCAGGGCCAGGGCCAGGACGGCGAGCGCGACCCAGCCGAGCACGTAGTCGGGGGTGCCCTCGGGGAAGGGGTGCCACCACCCGTCCACGACGACCTTGATCGCGCCGGTGACGGCGACGGCGAGCAGCGCGGCCCCGATCGGGCGCAGGCCGAGCCAGCGCCGGTCGCGGGAGAGGACGAGCAGCGCGAGCGCGGCCCAGCCGGCGGCGAGCACGGCGTACGGGACCGGGCCGTGGGTGAGCGGCCAGTCGAGCGGGTTCCAGCGGACGGCGAGCGCGGTGGTGGTGACGGCGAGGGAGGTCATACGGGTTTCCCCGGGCGGGTGGTGCCGGCGAGGAAGCCGTAGGCGACGACGTTGCCGTCGTAGCCGCGCTCCTCGCTGTAGCCGCCGCCACAGGTGATCACCCGCAGTTGGGCGTCGGCGGCCTGGCGGTACACCCGGTCGTCCGGGAAGTCCTTTCGGTCGTGCACTTCGATGGCGTAGAGCTGGTAGACGGCGGTGCGGCCGTCCTCGCGGAGGATCTCGATCCGGTCCCCGCGGTGCAGGGCGCCCAGGTGGTAGAAGACGGCGGGCCCGCTGCTGTTGTCGACGTGTCCGGCGATGATCGCGGTGCCCCGCTGGCCGGGGGCGGCGCCGTCCCGGTACCAACCGGCGAGGTTGCGGTCCTCCTGCGGCGGTGCCTGGAGGTGGCCGTCCCGGTCGAGGCCGAGGCCGGTGACCGGGGCGTCGAGCCGGACGGCGGGGATGCGGATCCGGGTCGGCCGGGAGGGGCCCAGCGGCGGCACCACCGAGACCGGGGCGAAGCCGGTGAGGGCCTGTCCGGCGCCGGGCGCCGGGGGGAGCGCGCCGGTCTGACCGTCGTGCAGCAGCCATGCGCCGAGCACGAGCGCGGCACCGGCCGCCAGGGTGCCCGGCCACGGGCTCCTGCTCTGCTGGGCGCCCACGGCGCTCCCCTCTGCTGACGTCGGACCGGTCGCCGGTTCCTGGGAGGTTCCTGGGAACCGTGCAGCCGGATCGGACCCTATGTCACATTCATACGTTGGTCGTACTCACTCCCCCCGATCGGCAGGGCCCTTGGGGCAAGGCGTTGCCCGAAGGGGTGAGACGTCACCACCACGTCACCCCCCGGCTACCTGGCGGCTCCCAGGAACGGCGACGATCTCTTCATCGGACACTCAGGAAAGCCGTCCCGGTTGCATCCTTCGGGCGATGAGTTCCGACCGCCCGTGGTGAAGCATTGACCGATCTCGATCGCGTGCCATGCTGACCCCGTTCACAGGCCTATCACCGCACTTGTCCGACCGGGCCCCGCCCGGTCGCGCCGTGCCTGCCGCGCCCGCCCCGCGCACGCCTCACGAACGGAGTGACCATGGACGCCCTCTCCCGTCGCACCCTGCTCGCCGCGGGTGCCGCCGGCGCCGCCGCCCTCGCCGCGGGCTGCGGGGCCCGGACCGACCCGGGCCGCGGGCAGACGGCCGCTCCGGCCCCGGCGCCGGCCACCCCGGCCGAGGACGACGCGGTGGTGCCGACCGAGGCGGCCAGGCCCCCGGTCACCCTGATCGGCGACGGCTCAACCTCGGACACCGGCCCGCAGCCGGGCCAGCCCGTCCCCGAGGCGCTGCGGCAAGGTCAGCGCCCGCCGCAGTTCGTGGTCTTCTCCTGGGACGGCGCCGGCGAACTCGACAACGGCCTGTTCCAGCGCTTCCGCCGGCTCGCCCGGGAGCACAACGCCTCGATGACCTTCTTCCTCAGCGGCCTCTACCTGCTGCCGGAGTCCCGCAAGGACCTCTACCGCCCGCCGCAGCACAAGGTCGGCGCCTCCGACATCGGCTACCTGACCGACCAGCACATCCACGACACACTGGAGAACCTGCACGCCGCCTGGACCGAGGGGCACGAGATCGGCACCCACTTCAACGGCCACTTCTGCGGCGCCACCGGCGTCGGCAGGTGGTCGCCGGAGGAGTGGGACAGCGAGATCCAGCAGGCGATGGACTTCGTGACGAACTGGCGCACCAACACCGGCTTCACCGACCTGCCGGCGCTGCCCTTCGACTACCGCAAGGAGCTGATCGGCAGCCGCACCCCCTGCCTGGAGGGCCAGCGCAACCTGCTGCCGACCGCCGTCAAGCGCGGCTGGCGCTACGACAGCAGCGGCAACGGCACGCAGATCTGGCCGCAGAAGATCCAGGGCGGCGCGCTCTGGGACCTCCCGCTGCAGTCCATCCCCTTCCCCGGGCACACCTTCCAGGTGCTGTCGATGGACTACAACATCATGTTCAACCAGTGCGGCAGCAACACCAAGGCCGACCCGGCGCTCCACCCCGGCTTCCAGACCCAGGCCAGGGACGCCTACCTGCTGGGCTTCGAGCGTGCCTACACCACCAACCGCGCCCCGTTCGTCATCGGCAACCACTTCGAGGAGTGGAACGGCGGCATCTACATGAACGCCGTCGAGGAGGTCATCAGGACGATCGCCGGCCGCCCCGAGGTCCGGCTGGTCTCCTTCCGGCAGCTGGTCGACTGGCTCGACGTCCAGGACCCCGCGGTGCTGCGCAAGCTCCAGACCCTCGGCCCCGGCCAGGCCCCCGCCGGCGGGTGGGAGGCCTTCCTGGGCCTCCCGTCCGCCGGCTGAGAACTCAGGCGGACTTCCGGACCCGCCCCGAGACCAGCGCGCCGAGCAGCGCGACGCCGGTCATGGTCAGGAAGATCACCGCGAACGCGCCGGCCGACCCGGTGCCCGCGGCGCCGTCGTGGGCGGCGGCCACCGAGCCGCCGCCGAGGGCCGCGAACAGCACCCCCGCCAGGCCCACCAGCAGCACGTTGCCCAGCGCGTCGCTCATCTGGAGCGAGGCCGAGTTGGCCCCGGCGTCCTCCGGCGTCGACAGCTTCATCATCAGCACGCTGACGCTGGCGATCGCCAGGCCCATGCCGATGCCGCCGAAGGCCCAGGCCACCGCGGCCACCCAGGTCGGCACCGCGGGGACGAGCACCAGCGCCGCGCCCGCGATGGCCACCGCGGTCAGCACGAAGCCGCCGCGGATCATCGCCTCGCGGTGGCGCTCGGCCCCCGGCCGGCCCTGGATCCAGGAGCCGAGCGCCCAGGACAGGCCGCCGCTGGTCAGGGTGAGGCCGGCCAGCGTCGGAGACAGGCCGCGCTCGGTCACCATCATCAGGGGAATGAACGCCTCGGCCGCGAAGAAGGCCCCCGCCGCGACTCCGCGCAGCAGGATCACCGTCGGCAGCCCGCGCGCGGCCCGCAGCGTCCCGGCCGGCAGCAGCCCGAGCACCGCCGGGACCAGCAGCGCCGCACCGGCCACGGCCGGCAGCAGACCGGGCAGGTCCAGCCGCTGGCCCGCGTACTGCAGCAGGCCCGCGCCGAGCGCGGCCATCGCGGCCAGCCCGGTGCGGCGGCGGTCGAAGGCGGCGCCCCTGAGCACCGGCTGCTCCTTCTCCGAGCGGCGCAGCGCCGGACCCATCACGGCCAGCGGCAGCAGGATCAGCGCCGGGACGGCGAGGAAGACCCAGCGCCAGCCCAGGTGCTGGGTGACCGCCCCGGAGACCACCGGGCCGATGATCGAGGGCAGCACCCAGGCCGAGGAGAAGGCGGCGAACACCGAGGGCCGCAACCGCTCGGGGTAGGCCCGGCCGACCACCACGTAGAGCGCGACGATCACCAGTCCGCCGCCGAGGCCCTGGATCGCCCGGCCTCCGACGAAGATCCACATCCCCGGCGCCGCGCCGGCCACCAGCAGGCCCGCGCCGAACACCGCGATGCCGGTGAACAGCGGCTGCAGCGGGCCGCTGCGGTCGCACCACTGGCCGGAGACGACCAGCGCGAACAGCGTGGTGGTGAAGTAGCCGGAGAAGGCGAAGGCGTACAGCCCGAGCCCGTCCAGCTCACGGGCGGCCCCCGGCATCGCCGTGTTGACGGCCGTCGCCTCGAAGGCGATCACCAGGACCACCGAGACGATCCCCAGGGTCAGGGCCCGGAAGCGGTCACCCAGCACCCCGCCGCCGGGGTCGGCCGGTATCGGAACGGGGGCGGTGTCGGCCGAGGCGGTGGAGGCTGTGGTCATACGTATGATCGTAAGGCGCGTCTGGGCCGATCGACCCTGACCCTGGTCGCTTCTCTCCTCCTCCCCCGGTCCTAGGACCGGGGGTCAGTGCAGCACCTTGAGGCCCACCACGCCGGAGACGATCAGCAGCAGGCAGCCGATCCGGGCCAGGGTCACCGCGTCACCGAGCACCGTCATGCCGTAGAGCGCGGTGCCCACCGCGCCGATGCCCACCCACACCGCGTAGCCGGTGCCGATCGGGATCGAGCGCATCGCGTACGCCAGGCCGCCCATCGAGAACACCAGCGCCACGCCGAACACCACGGTCGGGACGAGACGGGAGAAGCTCTTGGAAGCCCCCAGGGCGACCGCCCACACGGTCTCCAGGACGCCGGAGAGAATCAGAACGAGCCAGGCCATGACGGTCGTACCTCCGCAGTCGGCAGCGGCCGGGTTGCCGCTGTCACTGCGCCGTCTTGTCGTCACCGGGTACGACGCGCTCGTCCGGGGCGGCCGCGAAAGGGCCACCTGCCTCCGACCGTAGCACACCCCTCCGGGAATCCCGTCACACGGAATTTACAAAAGGATATTGACGTTCCGCCCGGCATTCCGCCAGACTGAATTCACCAACACGGCGAACGACGACAGGAGTCGGACATGGACAGGAAGACGGCGGCCCGCGCGCCCCGCACCTGCGCCCCCGCTCCCCTGTGTTGTCGCGCCTGTCGCTGCTGCCGCTGCGCCTGAGGCGCCCCCGCAGTCCAGCCTGTCATCGGCTCCACCCCCCACGGCCGTGTGCCCGAGTGGTTCAGGGAACCGCCTGCAAAGCGGTGTACACGGGTTCGAATCCCGTCATGGCCTCCGAGAAAAAGAATTGCCGGTCGGCGCGAAAGCGCCGTCCGGCAATTCTTCATGCATTTTCCGGGGAATTCGGCGAACCCTCCCGCCGAATTCCCCGGCCGGCCGCTCAGCCGGTGACGGCGTCCTCCGGGCGGATCGGCAGCCGGCCCACCGGCAGGCCGGTGGCGGCGCGGACCGCCGCGGCCACCGCCGCCGGCGCGGTCACCGCCGGCACCGCGCTGACCGCCTTGGCCCCGAACGGGGCCACCACGTCGCGTTCCTCCAGCAGGGCGGCCACCCGGATCTCCGGGGTGTCCAGCGCGGTCGGCAGCCGGTAGCCGGTGAGCGAGGGGTTGGCCAGCAGACCGCCCTCGGTGCGGAGGTCCTCCAGCAGCGCCAGCCCGACGCCCTGGGCGACGCCCGCCTCGATCCGGTCCTCGATCTGCCGCGGGTTCAGCGCCCGGCCGACGTCCTGGGCCACCGTCACCTCGACCACCCGGACGGCGCCCAGCTCGATGTCCACGTCCACCACCGCGCGCATCGCGCAGAACGCGATGGAGACGAAGGCGTCGCCCTGCCCCGCCTCGTCCAGCGGCTCGGTCGGGTGCGGGCGGCACTGCGCGGTCGCCCACAGCTCCTTGCCCTCCAGCGCCTCGGCCACCGGCATGCCGAGCACCCCGTCGTACGAGGTGATCTTGCCGTCGGCGATCTGCAGCAGCTCCGCCGACATCCCGAAGTTGGCGGCGATCGGCTGGAGCAGCTGGTGGCGGACCATCAGCGCGGCCCGCTCGACCGCGCCGCCGGACACCCAGGTGTGCCGGCCCCGGGCGGACGGCCCGGCCACCGACTGGTCGCTGTCGGCCGGCGCGATGTACACCTCGCCGACGCCCAGCACGCTCTGCACGATCTGCCGGGCCAGCGTGGCGAAGCCCTGGCCGGCGTCGACCGCGGCGCAGATCACCGTGGCGTGGTCGCCGCTGACCCGCACCGTCGCGGTGGCGACCTCGTCCTCGCCCTCGGCGCCCAGCATGTGCACCATGCCCAGCGCGTAGCCGATGCCGCGCCGCACCGCGGCCGGGTCGCCGGCGCCGCCGGGCCCGCCCGGCAGCAGCCACTCGGCGTCCGGGTCGTCCACCGGCAGCGCCGGCAGCGGCTCCCCGGCGACGGCCTCCAGCAGCGCGCTGACCGGGGCCGGGCAGGTGACGGCCTGTCCGGTGGGCAGCGGGTCGCCGGTCGCCATCACATTGCGGCGGCGGATCTCCACCGGGTCGACGCCGACCCGGGCGGCCAGCTGGTCCAGCTGCGACTCGTAGGCGAAGCAGGCCTGCAGCGCGCCCTCGCCGCGCATCCGGCCGGCCGGCGGGTTGTTGGTGCGCACCGCCCAGGCGTCCACGAAGACGTTGGGGCAGTTGTACGGGCCGACCGAGAACGCGGCGGCGGCGGCCAGCGCCTCGGCCGAGACGTCCGCGTAGGCGCCGCCGTCCAGCAGGATCTGCGCCTCGACCTTCACCAGCCGGCCCTCGGCGTCCGCGTGGTGGCGGTAGCGCAGCAGCGCCGGGTGCCGCGAGGTGTGGGTCTGGAAGGACTCCTCGCGGGTGAGCGTCATCTTCACCGGGCGCCCGGTGCGCAGCGCCAGCAGCGCCAGGGTGACCTGGAAGGAGAGGTCCTCGCGGTCGGCGGTGGCGCCGGGCACGCCGGTGACCACCAGCCTGACCCGGTCCGGCTCCAGGCCCAGGCACGCGGCGGTGCGGTCGCGGTCGCCGTGCGGGTCGGTGGAGGACAGGTGCAGTTCGACCCCGCCGTCCGGGCGCGGCACGGCCAGGCCCGCCTCGGCGCCGAGCGGCGCCGGGTCCTGCCGGCCCACCTGGTACAGGCCCTCGACGACGACCTCGCCGGCCGCCTCCGGGTCGCCGGTGCGCAGCGGCAGGTGGCGGAAGAGGTTGCCGTCCGGGTGCAGCGGCGGGGCGGTGAAGGACTGCTCGGGGTCGGTGACGGCGTCCAGCGGCTCGTAGTCGACGGCGATCAGGCCGACCGCGAGCCGGGCCGTGTCGGGGTGGTCGGCGGCGACCGCGGCCACCGGCTCGCCGTGGTGGCGGACCACCCCGGCGGCGAGGACCGGCCGGTCGGCGACGATCGGTCCGGACGGCGCGCCGTCCGGCAGCCCGTCCGGGCCGGCCGGCAGGTCGGCGGCGGTGACCACGGCGTGCACGCCGGGCAGGGCCAGCGCGGCCGAGGTGTCGATGCCGCGGATCCGCGCGTGCGGGTGCGGCGAGCGCAGCACCGCCCCCCACAGCAGGCCCTCGGCCCACAGGTCGGCGGCGTACGGGTAGATGCCGAGCGCCTTGGGCAGGGCGTCGCTGCGCAGCGGGGAGCCGCCCAGCCCGAACGGCTCCGTCCTGCCGCCCGCGTCGCCGTCCTGCTGGAGTGCTGCGCCGATGTCGGTAGGCGACGTCATGATGCGTGGTCGTCCTCGGGGAGGCGGATGCCGTGGGCGGGGGTGGCGCCGTACGGGACGCCGGCGGGGGCGGCGCCCTCGGCCGGGACGCCGTGCGGGGGCGTGGGGACGTACGGCGTGCCGTGCGCGGGGGTGCCGGCGTCGTGGCCGGGCTGCGGCGGGTAGCCGGCGGAGTCGTAGCCCGGGAGCGGAGTGCCGTGCGCGGGGGTGCCGGCGGGCGGGGTCTCGTAGACCGGGCCGTCGTAGGCCTGACCCTCGTACACCGGGCCGTCGTAGACCGGGGCCTGGTCGTAGCCGGGCTGCTGCGGGTAGCCGCCCGCGCCGGGGTGGCCGTCGGCCCCGGGCAGGTAGGTGCCGTGCGCCGGGGTGGCGCCCGGGTAGGGCTGCTGTCCGGGCTGGGCCTGGTGGAAGCCGGTGGACCCGGCGGCCGGCTGCGCCGGGACGTCCCGGATCGGGGCCAGCACGGTGGTGTCGTACACCCCGCTGTCGTAGCCGCCCGGGCCGTCGGAGCCGCCGTACGGCGCGCCGGGGGCGGGGGCGGGCGGGGGGCCGGCCGGTTCGGCGGGCGGCTGCGGGACGTGCTCGATCCAGGCGTCGCCGTCGGTGTACACCGGCAGGTCGGCGGCGCTCGCCTGGTCCTCCGCGGGGTCCGCCGGGGGCGCGGCGGGCGCCTGCGCGGGCACCGGCTCGGGGGCGGTGTCCGGGGCGGGGGCCGCGGCGGCCTTCGCGGCCTCCTCCGCGGCCGCCTCGTCCGCGGCCTCGGCCTGCGCCGCGCGCGCGTCGGCGACGCTCTGCACGGCGGCCAGCGCGCCCCGGTAGCCGGTGCAGCGGCAGAGGTTGCCGCAGAGCGCCTGGCGCGCCTCGACCTCGGTGGGCCGGTGGTTGCGCTGGAGCAGGTCGTGCACGGCCATCGCCAGGCCGGGCACGCAGTAGCCGCACTGCACCGCGCCGGACTCGGCCAGCGCCTGCTGGACGTCGCTGGCCCCGCCGCCGGCCGACAGGCCCTCGACGGTGTTGATCTCGCTGTCCTGCGCCAGCGCGGCCGGGACCAGGCAGCCTGCCACCAGCTGCCCGTCGACCTGCACCGAGCAGGCCCCGCACTCGCCCTGTTCGCAGCCGTCCTTGGCGCCGGCCAGGCCGAGCCGCTCGCGCAGCACGTAGAGCAGGCTCTCGCCGATCCAGGCGTCGGTGACGGGCCGTTCGAAGCCGTTGACCCGCAGGGCGTACGAGGTGGTCGGCCGCAGCTCGCGGCTGACCTGCGGCGCGTGGTCGTGCGCGTGGTCGAGCAGCCCCGCGTCCAGGGCCTCGATGGGGTGGTCTGTGGTCACTTGAGCGCCCTTCCCAGTGCCCGGCGGGCCAGCACGGCTACGGTACGCCGCAACTGGACGGCGGCCGCGCTCGGCCCCTCGGTGACGGCCTCCCAGGCGCCCTCGGCGCCGTAGCCGTCGGGGACGCAGGCGGCGGCCACGTACTCGCCGAAGGCCGCGGTCGCGGCGGGGTCGATCTCCCGCGAACCGTCCCAGTCGATGCAGCCGGCCACCCAGGCCTCGGCCTCCAGGGGCCGCAGCGGCACCGGGGCGACGGCGCCGACGGCGCAGCGCACGGCGCGCCGGGCCGGGTCGAGGACGAGGGCGACGGAGGCGGTGGCGCGGGCCGGGCCGCTGCGGCCGGTGGCCTTGAGGAAGACCTGCGGGGCGTGCAGCAGCGGAACGCGCACCCAGGTGAGCAGTTCGCCGGGGCGCACCGGGTCGAGGCCGGTGAGCAGGTGGCTGACCGGGACCTCGCGGGTGGCGCCGGCCCGGGCGAGGGTGACGCTGGCCTCCAGCGCGGCGAGCACCGGGAGGGTGTCGCCGGCCGGGGCGGCGGTGGCGATGTTGCCGCCGAGGGTGCCGACGTTGCGCACCTGCGGCGGGCCGGCGGTGCGGGCCGCGTCGGCGAGCGCGGGGATGAGCGCGGCGAAGTCGGGGCGGTCCATCCGGGCGTGGGTGAGCCCGGCGCCCAGGACGGCGGTGCCGCCGTCCTCGTAGCGCCAGCCGCGGAGTTCGGTGATCCGGCCGAGGCCGACCAGCGCGGCCGGGCGCAGCCGCCCGGCGTTGACGGCCTCCATCAGGTCGGTGGCGCCGGCCACCGGCACCGCGGCCGGGTGAGCGGCCAGCGCTTCAACAGCCTCGTCGAGGGAGGCCGGCAGCATGATCGTCCGGTTCACCTGGGTCCCACCGTGCTCCACTTGCTCATCGATCGCCTGCCGCCGCGGCCCCTCGGCCGGGTGTCCGCTCCGGCAGCCCGGCCTGGCCCGTAGGGTACGGGCGATCGGGCCGGGTTGGGCAACTCTGGCACACAATGCTCGATGATCATTTCGGGACGGGCGAACGGTACTGCCCGATTGGGACCGATACCGGGCGGTATCCGCCCAGGTCCGCAAAGGTCCTGGTCGGATGTTCATCTGTTCCTGACGTCCGATGACCGCTCGGAAGTTCCCGAGCGGTCACCGGACACCTTCTCGCCACGCCGTCAGACCACCGGCGGCGGCCCCTCGATCGGCCGGCCCTGCACACCGGGCCAGGTCTGCCACGGGTGCGGACCGGCGGCCGGGCGGTACTCCACGCCGAGCGCGTCCAGCACCTCCAGGTGGGCCGCCATCCGGCGCTCGAAGCCCGCGAAGTCGCGCGCGGCCGGGTCGGCGGGCAGCGCCGACCAGGCGACCTCGGAGAAGGCCGCGAGCCGCGGGAAGGCCCGGTAGTCGATGTCCCGGGCGCTGTGCATGAACTCGCTCCACAGGTTCGCCTGGGTGCCGATCACCCGGCGGGCGGCGGCCTCGTCGAGCTGGGGCGGCACCGGCTCGAACCGGTAGACGTCCTCCAGGGTGCGGACGAAACCGACCGGGATCGGCTCGTCCTCGCCCGGCGCCTGCCGGTGGTCGAAGTAGACCTGCTGCTCCGGGCACATCACCACGTCGTGCCCGGCCTGCGCCGCGGCGATCCCGCCGCCGTAGCCGCGCCAGGACGACACGGCGGCGCCGGGGGCCAGGCCGCCCTCCAGGATCTCGTCCCAGCCGATCAGCCGCCGGCCGCGCTCGGCCAGCCAGGTGTCGAAGTGGCGGATGATGTGGCTCTGCAGCTCGTCCTCGTTGGACAGGCCGAGCTCGCGGATCCGCGCCTGCGCGAAGGCGCTCTCCTTCCACTGTTCCTTGGGGACCTCGTCGCCGCCGAGGTGGATGAACTCGGAGGGGAAGACCTCCAGGACCTCCTCCAGCACCCCCTCGAAGAACCGCAGGGTGGCCTCGGAGGGGTTGAGCACGTTGTGGCTGACGCCCCAGTCGGTCCACACGCCGAGCGCCGCGGTGTCCACCACGTCGGTGTTGCCCAGCTCGGGATAGGCGGCCACGACGGCCTGGGTGTGGCCCGGCAGCTCGATCTCGGGCACCACCGTGATGCCCCGCTCGGCCGCGTAGGCGACGATCTCGCGCAGGTCCGCCTGGGTGTAGAAGCCGCCGTGCGGGCGGTCGTCACGGCGCTGGCCGGCCCGGTAGCCGACCATCGAGCGCTCGCGCCAGGCGCCCTTCCCGGTGAGCTCCGGGTAGCGCTTGATCTCCACCCGCCAGCCCTGGTCGTCGGTCAGGTGCAGGTGCAGCACGTTGAGCTTGTGCGCGGACAGCTGGTCGACGAAGCGCAGCACGTCGGCCTTGGGCAGGAAGTGGCGGGCGACGTCCAGCAGCGCGCCGCGCCAGCCGAACCGGGGCGCGTCCTCGATGTCCACGCCGGGCAGCACCCACTCCGAGCGCAGCGGGGCGCGCCGGTAGGCGTCCGGGCCGAGCAGCCGGCGCAGCGTCTGGGCACCCCAGAGCGCGCCGGCCGGCCCGCCGGCGGTGATCACGGCGTGGCCGGGGCGCACCGAGAGCCGGTACGCCTCGGCGGCCAGCGTGTCGTCGTGGACCAGCTCGACGCCTTCACCGGGCCGGCCGGGGGCGAGGGGCAGGCCGGTGGCGGCGGTCAGCGAGGAACGCAGCCACCGTTCGGCCCCGGCCAGCTCCGGCGGCGCGGTCAGGGTGGTCGTCCGGTCGAGCGGGAAGTCCTGGTCCGGGAGGCGGACGGAACTCACGGGGGCGGGAATGAGGTCCATTGCGCCATCCTCCCCCCGCCCGGACGACCGGCATAGACCACCCGGCAATCGCGGTGCTATGCAAAACGGCGGTGCGAGAAACGGAACGGGCTACTTGCCCTTGTCGTCGCCGTCCTGCGGCTTGCCGATGCCGTCGTAGATCTCCTTGCACATCGGGCAGACCGGGTACTTCTTCGGGTCGCGCCCGGGCACCCACACCTTGCCGCAGAGCGCCACCACGGGGGATCCGGAGAGGGCGCTCTCCATGATCTTGTCCTTCTGGACGTAGTGCGCGAAGCGCTCGTGGTCGCCGTCCCCGTGGGACACCTGCGGGACGGGCTCGACCAGGGTGCCGGTGCCGAGGCCGCGCTCGGGCTCAAGAGTGCTCATGGGTGCCAAGTCTATGGGCGCCCCGCGAAACCGGGCCAGTGTCGCAGCAGCCGGCCCGTGACGCGGCGGAGCGGGCCGCGCCGGGGACCCCTCAGTTGAGCGTCGGGTCGTCCGGGTAGCTCGCCAGCAGGGCCAGCGGACCGCGCTGGCGGCGCAGCACCGAGCGCCACAGCCGCTCCGGCTCGGGGCTGGAGATGTCCCCGGGCTCGCAGTCCACCAGGTACCAGGCGCCGCTGGAGACCTCCGACTCCAGCTGCCCCGGCGCCCAGCCCGCGTACCCGGCGAAGATCCGCAGCGCGCCGAGCTCGCCGGCCAGCACCTCGGGCGGCGCCTCCAGGTCCACCAGGCCGATCGCGCCGTGCACCCGCCGCCAGCCGAGCGGCTCCCCGGTGCCCGGCTCCCCCGGCGCCACCGCCAGCCCGAGCGCCGAGTCCAGGGCCACCGGCCCGCCCTGGAACACCACCGCGGGCCGGCCGACCAGCACGCCCCAGCCGTCCAGCACGCTGCCGACCTCGACCGGGGTCGGCCGGTTCAGCACCACGCCGAGCGCCCCCTCGGCGTCGTGGTCGAGGAGGAGCACCACCGCCCGGGCGAAGTTCGGGTCGGTGAGCACGGGCGTCGCGACGAGCAGACGGCCGGTGTGGGACCGGCCTCCGTGCGATTGGGCCGCCGTCATGTCCACATGATCCCGCAGAACCCCCCGCGGCGGACACCCGAAAACCGGCGGGCGACCCGCCCGGGCCCGGTCCGCCGCGCCCGGGCGGCGCTCCGTCCGCGAACACCCGTACGGACGCACCGGCGCGCGCCGCGGGGCCCGGGGAGAGCACCATCACGGGAGAGGCTCACGGGAACCACCGGCACGACCACTACCATCTACTGATGGTGGACGCCCGTCCACGGTGCCGATTCGGTCACGCCGGGGGCCCGACGCGCCCGTGCAACCGTTCCACCGCATGGCTCGTCGCCGAGCCCCACCCACCCCTCTGGCACCCCGGATTGCGAGAACGATGACCGACGACGTCCTGCTGGTCCACGGCGGAAACCCGCTGGAAGGCGAGATCCGCGTCCGCGGTGCGAAGAACCTGGTCCCCAAGGCCATGGTCGCCGCCCTGCTCGGGCAGGGTCCCAGCAGACTGCGCAACGTCCCGGACATCCGCGACGTCAAGGTGGTCCGCGGGCTGCTCCAGCTGCACGGCGTGACCGTGCGCACCGGCGACGAGGACGGCGAGCTGATCCTCGACCCCTCCCACGTGGAGAGCGCCAACGTCGCCGACATCGACGCGCACGCCGGCTCCTCGCGCATCCCGATCCTGTTCTGCGGCCCGCTGCTGCACCGCCTCGGCCACGCCTTCATCCCGGGCCTGGGCGGCTGCGACATCGGCGGCCGGCCGGTCGACTTCCACTTCGAGGTGCTGCGCCAGTTCGGTGCCACCATCGAGAAGCACCCGCAGGGCACCTACCTGGTCGCCCAGCAGCGGCTGCGCGGCACCCGGATCGAGCTGCCCTACCCCTCGGTCGGCGCGACCGAGCAGGTGCTGCTCACCGCGGTGCTCGCCGAGGGCGTCACCGAGCTGCGCAACGCCGCCATCGAGCCGGAGATCGTCGACCTCATCTGCGTGCTGCAGAAGATGGGCGCGATCATCACCCTGGGCACCGACCGCACCATCCTGATCACCGGTGTCGACGAGCTGGACGGCTACACCCACCGCGCGCTGCCGGACCGCCTGGAGTCCGCCTCCTGGGCCTGCGCGGCGCTGGCCACCAAGGGCGACATCTACGTCCGCGGCGCCCGCCAGCTGGAGATGATGACCTTCCTCAACACCTTCCGGAAGGTCGGCGGCGCCTTCGAGGTGGACGACGAGGGCATCCGGTTCTGGCACCCGGGCGGCGAGCTCAAGGCGATCGCCCTGGAGACCGACGTGCACCCCGGCTTCCAGACCGACTGGCAGCAGCCGCTGGTGGTCGCACTGACCCAGGCGACCGGCCTGTCCATCGTGCACGAGACGGTGTACGAGTCGCGGCTGGGCTTCACCGGCGCGCTGAACCAGATGGGCGCGCACATCCAGCTCTACCGCGAGTGCCTGGGCGCCACCCCGTGCCGCTTCGGCGCCCGCAACTTCCTGCACTCCGCGGTGGTCTCCGGCCCGTCCAAGCTGATCGGCTCCGAGCTGGTCATCCCGGACCTGCGCGGCGGCTTCTCGTACCTGATCGCGGCGCTGGCGGCCGAGGGCACCTCGACCGTGCACGGCATCGACCTGATCAACCGCGGCTACGAGAACTTCATGGACAAGCTGCGCGACCTCGGCGCCCACGTCGAGCTGCCCAGCGGGCGGACCGAGGAGGAGCTGGTCAACGCCTGACCGGCGCCCACGGCAACGGCGGGAGGCCGGGTCCCCACGGAGGGGACCCGGCCTCCCGGGCGTTCAAGGGGTGGTTCAGGCGCCCTTGGCGGCTTCCTTCAGCTTGGAGCCGGCGCTGACCTTGGCGCTGTAGCCCTCGGGGATCTGGATCGGCTCGCCGGTCTGCGGGTTGCGGGCGGTGCGAGCGGCACGGTGGGTGCGCTCGAAGGTCAGGAAACCGGGGATGGTGACCTTCTCGTCGCCCTTGGCGACGACCTCGCCGACGATCTCGGCGAAGGCGGCCAGAACGGCGTCGGCGTCCTTGCGGGTCACCTCGGCGCGCTCGGACAGCGCCGCCACCAGCTCACTGCGGTTCATGTGTACTCCTGTGGTCTGTTCGCTTGCGGTGTGCGGGGGCCCATCGGTGCTCCCACCGGGGGCACCCGGATGGGCCGCAGGTCCGCACACTGTGCTCATGCAGGCAATGCGTGGTCGCGAGCCGGGTCCGCACCCAGTGCCGCGCGCCGTGCCGTCGAAGGCCCGCCTGCCTGCCCGGATACGAATCCTGCCCCGACCGGCCCCGAGAATGCCAATCGGGCCCCGGCGGCACCACCCGAACATCGCCCGCCCGCCGGAGGTGTGACGCTCCGTCGGCTCCGGCGGACCGGGCGCGGGCGGCGGTCAAGGAAGACACGCCGGAAGACCAGGGGGACGTTCCGTACTTGTCGGACACGCCTGCCCCGTGCAGGGCTACCGTACGCCCTAGGTCCGACAAGCCCAAACACGCCCCTCGCCCTTGTGTCGCAAGGGTTCGGGGCGGGAAGGGGCGGGTACGACCGCTAATCGGCCATTTGACCGATCCGCGACACATCGCGACCGGCCGGCACGGGGGCTCGACACCGGGCCCGGCGCAGGGACCCGGGGTGTCGGTCCGGCGTCAGGGCTGCACGGCTCAGAGCTTCACGGCCGGGAAGGAGGCCGTGTCGAGCGTGCCGACGATGCCCGGGGTCGGGCGGGACGGCGCGGGCTCCTCCGAGGCGGCGGCCAGGGCGGCCTCCCGGACGGCGGCGGCGACCGTCTTGGCGACGTCCTTGTGGAACACGCTGGGGATGATGTAGTTCGGGTTGCGCTCGTCGTCGCCGACGGTGGCCGCCAGCGCCCGCGCGGCGGCGATCATCATCTCGGTGTTGACGGTGCGGCTCTGGGCGTCCAGCAGGCCGCGGAAGACGCCGGGGAAGACCAGCACGTTGTTGATCTGGTTCGGGAAGTCGCTGCGGCCGGTGGCGACCACCGCGGCGGTCTGCCGGGCCACCGCCGGGTCGACCTCCGGGTCCGGGTTGGCCAGCGCGAAGACGATCGCATCCTCCGCCATGGTGGCCAGGTCGTCGCCGTCCAGCACGTTCGGGGCGGAGACGCCGATGAAGACGTCGGCGTCGGCCACGGCCTCCTTGAGGCTGCCGGTGCGGCCCGAGCGGTTGGTGTGCTCGGCGATCCAGCGCAGGCTGTCGTTGAGGTCGTCCCGGCCCTCGTGGACCACGCCCTTCACGTCCGCCACGGTGGCGTGCTCGACGCCGGCCGCCATCAGCAGCTTGAGGATCGCGGTGCCCGCGGCGCCGGCGCCCGACATCACCACGCGGATGTCGGCGATCTCCTTGCCGACCACCTTGAGCGCGTTCATCAGCGCCGCCAGCACCACGATCGCGGTGCCGTGCTGGTCGTCGTGGAAGACCGGGATGTCCAGCGCCTCGCGCAGCCGGGCCTCGATCTCGAAGCAGCGCGGCGCGGAGATGTCCTCCAGGTTGATGCCCGCGAAGCCCGGGGCGATCGCCTTGACGATGGCCACGATCTCGTCGGTGTCCTGGGTGTCCAGGCAGATCGGCCAGGCGTCGATCCCGGCGAAGCGCTTGAACAGGGCCGCCTTGCCCTCCATGACCGGCAGCGCGGCGGCCGGGCCGATGTTGCCCAGGCCCAGCACGGCGGAGCCGTCGGTGACCACCGCGACGCTGTTGCGCTTGATGGTGAGGCGGCGGGCGTCCTCGGGGTTCTCGGCGATCGCCATGCAGACCCGGGCGACACCCGGGGTGTAGATCATCGAGAGGTCGTCGCGGTTGCGGATCGGCAGCTTCGAGGACATCTCGATCTTGCCGCCGAGGTGCATCAGGAAGGTGCGGTCCGAGACCTTGCCGATGGCGACGCCGTCGATCGCCCGGAGCTTCTCGACGATCTCCTCGCCGTGCGCGACCGAGGAGGCGGCCACCGTGACGTCGATCCGCAGCGCCTCCAGACCGGAGGCGGTCACGTCGAGGCCGGTCACCGAGCCGCCGGAGGACTCCACCGCCGTGGTGATCGCGCTGACGGCGTTGCCTCTGGCCGGCACCTCCAGCCGCACCGTGATCGAGTTCGAGACACTGGGCACCGTCGCCATCGACGTTCCTTCTTCCGTCCGTCCACGAGGTCAACAGTTTGTTGATAACCCTCGCCAGCGCATGCTAGACATCGATGGTCGCACCTACCGGGGCATAGCCAGAAATAACGTTCATTGAGTGTGCGGACCCGACAACTTCTTGCCTCCGCCGCCCGATGCGTTACATTGGACGGGACACCGGCTCGATCCAAGCCCCCGGGCCCAACCTTCGTCCCTTCGAGGGACCACTTGCCGCGAGGCGAGCATGGCGGGTCGGTGTCGTGACTTCTGAAGGCCCCTCACCCGCCGGGTGGGGGGCCTTCGTCGTGCTCGCGGTCCGTGACGGCGCACGGCCCGCCCGGGCGGTCCCGGGCGGGCCGTGCGTACGGGCCGTCAGTCGCGCAGCAGCGCGGGCACGCCGGCCGCGTCCGGCAGGTCGTCCGGACCGGACAGCACGGTCAGCCGCTGGGTCGCCCTGGTCAGCGCCACGTACAGCACCCGCAGGCCCGCCTCCGACTCGCCGGCGATCCCGGTCGGGTCGGCCACCACGGTCGCGTCGTACTCCAGGCCCTTGGCCTCCAGGCTGCCCAGCGCCACCACGCGCCCGCCCAGCCCCTCGGCCCAGCCCGCCGCCTCGGCCCGCCGGTCCATCGGCACCACCACGGCCACCGTGCCGTCCACCTCGCCCAGCAGCCGCTCCAGCTCGGCCCGGGCGGCGGCGCCGAAGGCCTCCGGCGACGGGTCGGTGACGGCCGCGAAGCGCGGCTCGACGCCCACCCGCCGCACCGCGCTCGGCGACGGCGTGCCGGGCGCGGCCAGCGCCAGCACCTTGGCCGCCACCTCGGCGATCTCGGCGGGGTTGCGGTAGTTCACGGTCAGCGTGAAGCGGCGCCGGGGCTTGCCGGACAGCACCTCGTCCAGCGCGGCCTGCGCCTCCTCGGGGAACGGCCAGGAGGACTGCGCCGGGTCGCCGACGATGGTCCAGGTGGCCATCCGGGAGCGTCGGCCGATCATCCGCCACTGCATCGGGGTGAGGTCCTGCGCCTCGTCGACGATCACGTGCGCGTACTCGACCCGCTCGACCGGCACGCGCTCACGCTGCCGGGCGGAGCGGTCGGCGAAGGTGGTGACCTCCTCCAGACCGCTCAGCAGGTCCACCGCGTCCACCTCGCGGACCTTCGGGCGGGCCGGCTCCCCGAGCAGCACCTGCAACTCGTCCACCAGCGCCACGTCGTGCGCCGACAGCGCGCCCTCGCCGCGCCCCGACAGGTGCCGCCAGGACGCCGCCAGCAGCCTCGCCTCGTCCGGGGTGACCGCGCGGCGGGCGATCCGGTTGATGTGCCGGGCCTGCTTCAGCGTGCCGAGCACCCGGCGCGGGGTGACCGCGGGCCACCAGGCGTCCAGGAAGTCCAGGAACGGCGCCTCGTCCGAGACGTACTCGTCGAAGGACTCCTTCTCCTCCTGGCGCTGCTCGCGGGCGTAGTGGTCGGCGGGCCTCGGCAGGTGGCGGGTGGCCTGCTGCCAGAGCGCGTCCAGCAGCAGCCGGCGGGCGCGCGGGCGCAGCAGGTTGAGCGGGGTGCCGCCGGAGCCGATGACGTTGCCGCGCACCGCCTTGAGCCGGCCCGCGTCCAGCTTCAGCACCTCGCCGCGGGCGACCACCTTCAGTTCCTGCGGCGCGCCCAGCTCCAGCGCGGCCCGGGCGGCCCGGCGCAGCAGCTGCACCATCCGGGCCGAGCCCTTGACCCGGGCCGCCTCAGGGGTGTCGTAGGTGCCGGCCTCGATGCCGTCGACCAGCGAGCCGACCGCGCGGATGGCGACCTGGCCCTCCTCGCCGAGCGAGGGCAGCACGCCCTCGGTGTAGGAGACCAGCAGCGGGGTCGGCGAGACCACCAGGATGCCCCCGGCGTACCGGCGGCGGTCCTGGTAGAGCAGGAAGGCCGCCCGGTGCAGCGCGACGGCGGTCTTTCCGGTGCCGGGGCCGCCGGTGACCAGGGTGGCGCCGGCCGCGGCGGCGCGGATCACCTCGTCCTGCTCCTTCTGGATGGAGGAGACGATGTCGCGCATGGAGTGGCTGCGGGCGCGGCCGAGCGAGGCCATCAGGGCGCCGTCGCCGACCACCGCCAGTTCCTCGCCGTCCAGGGTGGGGGTGAGGTCGGGACGCAGCAGGTCGTCCTCGACGCCGATCACCCTGCGGCCCTTGGAGCGGATCACCCGGCGGCGGATGACCCGGCCGGGCTCCAGCGGGGTGGAGCGGTAGAACGGCGCCGCGGCGGGTGCCCGCCAGTCGATCACCAGCGGGCCGTACTCCGCGTCCAGCACCCCGAGCCGGCCGATGTGCAGGGTCTCGGCGACGGCCGGGTCGGCCGGGTCGAGCGGGGTGTCGGAGGGGATGCCGTGCTCCTCCGGGGCGTCCGGCCGCTGGAGGTCGATGCGGCCGAACAGGAAGTCCTCGAACTCGTTGTTGAGCCGCTGGAGGTGCGCGCCGGCCCGGTAGACCTGGGCGTCGCGCTCGGCGAGCGCGCCGGGGGTGCCGACCTGCACGCGCTTGGCGGCGTCCTCCAGGATGTACTCGGCCTCGGCGAGCTTCTCCTCCAGCCGGTGGTAGACGGTGTCGAGGTGGCGCTGCTCACCGGCGATCTCGCGCTCGCGCACGGTCTCGTGGTCGGTGGCGGTGGTGTCCGTGGTGCTGGTGTCCGTGTTGCTCTGCATGGCCTCGGTGGTTGCGGCGGAATCCGGCTCCGGGAAACGAGCGGACGGACGATCCTACGCCCCGGCCGAGGGAAACGTGAAGGCCGCCCTCCGCAACGCGGTGGACGGCCTTCACTGTGAACATGGGGTGGTGGAGATGCCGGGAATCGAACCCGGGTCCAGTGGAGTCAATCGAGGGCTTCTCCGAGCGCAGTCCGCTGTGCTTTTCTCGGCCCTGGCGGTCACACGGACAAGCCGCCAACAGGCCCAGCTGCTGTTTGATTTCCCATCCGCCCTCGCAGCCCGGGCGGACGGTTGAGTTCCCTAGATTATGCCAGGGTCCGGGTCGGGAACCCCCCGGTCTGACACCCAAGCGCTATCGGTGCTTATTAGGCAGCGAGAGCGAACTGCTGGGAATCGCGCTTAGAGTTGGCGATTATTTTTTTGCGACACGTGGTTAACGAGATCATTGCCGCGTTCCTCGGCTCGCTTCCCCTGTTTCAACATCCCCTGTCGAAACCGATCATCCCCATGTTTTTTTGAGAAACAGCGCGGACGGTCGCCCGTCCGTGGTGCTGGGCCCCATGGTACGCGAGGCGACCAGCGAGGGTCCAGCCGATTAACGCTGGCGCCGCCGTGCCGCCGCCACCGCGCGCGCCGTCTCGCGGGTGTCCTGCTTCTCGCGCAGGGTCTGCCGCTTGTCGTACAGCTTCTTGCCGACCGCGAGCGCCAGTTCGAGCTTCACCCGGCCGTCCTTGAAGTACAGCGAGAGCGGGACGAGGGTGTGGCCGGCGTCGCGGACCTTCGTCTCGATCTTGCGGATCTCCAGCTTGTGCAGCAGCAGCTTGCGCTTGCGCCGGGCCGCGTGGTTGGTCCACGTCCCCTGGGTGTACTCGGGGATGAAGACGTTGTCGATCCACGCCTCGTGGTTCTGGATGTAGGCGTAGCCGTCGACCAGGTTGGCCCGCCCCTCGCGCAGTGACTTCACCTCCGTGCCGGTGAGCACGAGGCCGCACTCGTAGGTGTCGAGGATGGTGTACTCGTGTCGCGCCTTCTTGTTCTGCGCGATCAGCTTGTGTCCGGTTTCCTTTGCCATAGCGCGGTCATTCTCGCACCTCCGCCCGGTGCGGAGCAGCCCCTTTACGCGCGGCTGCCGAGACCGTCCAGCACCCGCAGGGCGAGCGCGGCGGCGTCCTCGGAGGCGCCGGCCGGGACGTCGGGGGCCAGTCCGGTGCCCTCCGGGGAGCGGCCGGCCGGGGTGTAGTAGCGGCCGACGGTCAGTTCCAGCACCGCGCCGTCGGCGAGCCGGCTGGGCTGCTGGACGGTGCCCTTGCCGAAGGTGCGCGCGCCCACCACCACGGCCCGGCCGCGGTCCTGGAGGGCACCGGTGAGCAGTTCGGCGGCGCTCATCGTGCCGCCGTCGACCAGCACCACCAGCGGGGTGCGCTGGTCGCCGCCGGGCGGGGCGGTCAGCTCCCGGGTGCCGCCGCGGTCCTGGTACGAGCCGACCGGACCGCCGTCCAGGAACACCCCGGCGGTGCCGGCGGCCTCGTCGACCAGCCCGCCGGAGTTGCCGCGCAGGTCCAGCACCACGCCGGCCCGCGCGTCGCGCGCGGCGGCGCGCACCTGCTCGGCCACGCCGGAGGTGAAGGCCCGCACGGCGATCCGCACCACGCCGCCGGCCAGGTGCTCGACGGTCACCTGCTGGCTGTCCAGCAGCGCCCGGCGCAGCCGGACCTCGCGCTCCTCGCCCTCCTCGCGCTGGACGGCCAGCACGACCTCCGAGCCGGGCTGCCGCTCGGCGCCCTCGCGCCCGCGCAGCCGGGCGACCACCTCGGTGACCGGCAGCCGGTCCGCCTGATCGTCGCCGATCCGCAGCAGCCGGTCGCCGACCGCGATCCCGGCCGCGGCGGCCGGCCCGGCGGGCCGCACCTGGGAGACGGTGGTGACGCCGTCCTCGCCGCGGCCCACGGACAGGCCCACGCCGAGGTAGCGGCCGTCCAGGCCCTGGCTGAACTCGGCGTACTCCTGGGCGCTGTAGTACGCGCCCCAGCGGTCGCCGGTGGCACCGATCAGGTGCTCGGCCTGCTGCTCGGAGAGGTCGGCGCCGGCCGGGTCCTGGCCCGCGCCGATGGTCGCGGCGACCCCGGCGGTGTCGGCCGACGGCGGGCGCGGCGTCGTACCGGACTCGCCCCAGGCGCCGGTGGCGGCTCCCGCCAGCAGGGCCACGCCGAACACCAGGCTGAGGGTGGCCACCTGACGTGCCGCGCGGGGAGTGACTGGCATGGACCGGAGTCTAGGGCGTTCCGCGAACGCCCCGGCCCGGAAAGGGGTGGCGGCGAAACGCCGACGGCCCCGGACGGCGCAGTGCCGTCCGGGGCCGTTCGGGGCCGTCCGGTTCCGCCGGGCCGCCCGGGCCCGTCGGGGTGTCAGACCTTGAGGTACTTGCGGAGGGTGAAGAAGGCCGCGATGCCGGCCATGCCCATACCCACCACGACCAGCAGCGGTATCACCGCCAGCACCGAGGACAGGCCGATGAAGTGGATGAACTGCACCCGCTCGGCGAGCCAGTTCTGGACGAAGAAGTGACCGCCGAGCAGCAGACCGGAGGCCATCACCGCACCGAGCAGCGCGGAGAACGCGGCCTCCGCGATGAACGGCATCTGCACGTAGAAGTTCGAGGCGCCGACCAGGCGCATGATGCCGGTCTCGCGCCGCCTGCTGTACGCCGACACCCGGACGGTGTTGACGATCAGCAGCAGGGCGACGAACAGCATCAGCACCATGATGACGAAGGCCGCCGTCTGGAGGCCGTTCAGCAGGCCGAAGAGGTTCTCCAGGATCTTCCGCTGGTCCTCGACCGACTTGACGCCGGGCTTGCCGGCGAAGGCGCTCTGGATGACGTCGTACTTGGTCGGGTCCTTCAGCTTGACCCGCCAGGACTGCGGGATGGCCTCCGGGCCGAGGACGGAGATGAGCGGGTTGTCCGGGTTCATCTCCTTCCAGTGCTTGTACGCCTCTGCGGAGTTCTCGAAGGTCGAGGACTGGACCACCGAGTCCATCTTGTCCAGCTGGGTCTTGATGTCGGCGATCTGCTGGTCGGTGGCCGCGCCCTTGTCGCACTGGGGCGAGTTCCGGGCATCGGCCTTGGTGCAGAAGTAGATGCTCACCTCGACCTTGTCGTACCAGTACCCCTTCATCGAGTTCACCTGGTCGCGGACCAGGAGGGAGGCACCGGCGAGGGCGAGGGAGAGCGCGACGCTGACGACGACCGCGATGGTCATCGTCAGGTTGCGGCGGAGACCCACACCGATCTCCGACAGGACGAACTGGGCGCGCATGCGTTCAACAACTCCAGGGTCGGTACTGCTGGTCGGGCGAGGCGGGCGGGCGGCCCACGGGGTCAGCGCCGAGAGGTCAGTGCTGGTACCCGTAGACGCCGCGGGCCTGGTCGCGGACCAGCAGCCCCTTGTCGAGCTCGATGACGCGCTTGCGCATCTGGTCGACGATGGCCTGGTCGTGGGTGGCCATCAGCACGGTGGTGCCGGTGCGGTTGATCCGGTCGAGCAGCTTCATGATGCCGACCGAGTTCTGCGGGTCGAGGTTGCCGGTGGGCTCGTCCGCGATCAGCAGCATCGGGCGGTTGACGAACGCCCGGGCGATCGCCACGCGCTGCTGCTCACCACCGGACAGCTCGCCCGGCATGCGGTCCTCCTTGCCGCCGAGGCCGACCAGGTCGAGCACCTCGGGCACCACCTTGTTGATGGCGCTCTTCGGCTTGCCGATGACCTCCAGCGCGAACGCGACGTTCTGCGCGACCGTCTTGTTGGGCAGCAGGCGGAAGTCCTGGAAGACGGTGCCCAGCTGGCGGCGCATGTGCGGCACCTTCCAGTTGGACAGCTTGCCCAGGTCCTTGCCCAGGACGTGCACCTCGCCGTTGCTGGGCCGCTCCTCGCGCAGGCACAGGCGCAGGAAGGTGGACTTGCCCGAGCCGGACGAGCCGACCAGGAAGACGAACTCACCCTTCTCGATCTCCAGCGAGACGTTGTCCAGGGCGGGACGGTTCTGCTTGGGATAGGTCTTGGAGACGTTGTCGAATCTGATCACGGCTGCATCACGGAGGCCATCCTAGGCGGCGCCAGTCCTGGGTCGGTCCGCCCCTCGGGCATGCCCGGCCCGGGGCGGGCGAGGGGAGCGGAACGGCCGCTCCCGGCTTGGGACCATACGCGAACGGGCGCCCGGCCCGCAGGTTCAGGCCGCGACAGCCGAACGGAGCTGGGGGAAAATGCCCTGGTATGCCCCGAAAATTGGGAGCCATCTCACAGCGCGGGGGCCGGAACGCCCGGAACCTGGCACAGTGGAGGGTGCGGTCGGGCACGACCGCTCCGCCGCACAGGGCACGAGAAGGAACCAAGGCCCGGTCCGGTGCGTTTGCAGTAGCAGCGAGGAGGAGATCGCATGACCTGCGACCATCTGGTGTGCGCCCACTGCAACGGCCGCGTCAGCGAGGGCCGCTGCCCCGCGTGCCGTGCCACCCGGGCCCGGCTGCAGGAGCAGCAGGGTCCGTTCGCCGCGCTCTCCCCCGCGATGCTGCTGGCCGTGCTGGCCGGACTGCTCGCGGTGGCGCTGATCGCGCGGCAGGCGCTGGCCTGAGAGACGTACGCGTACGGGGAAGGCCCCCGGCCGGGGTGAACCGGTCGGGGGCCTTCGCTCGTTCCGCCTGACGGCGGCCGCGACTACTGCGCGGCGGTCTCGCGCTGCTTGCGCCACCGGATGCCGGCCTCGATGAAGCCGTCGATGTCGCCGTCCAGCACGCCCTGCGGGTTGCCGACCTCGAACTCGGTGCGGACGTCCTTGACCATCTGGTACGGGTGGAGCACGTAGGAGCGCATCTGGTTGCCCCAGGAGCTGCCGCTGTCCTTGAGCGCGTCCATCGCGGCCCGCTCCTCCTGGCGGCGCCGCTCCAGCAGCTTGGCCTGGAGGACGTTCATCGCGGACGCCTTGTTCTGGATCTGCGAGCGCTCGTTCTGGCAGGAGACCACGACACCGGTCGGGATGTGCGTGATGCGCACCGCCGAGTCGGTGGTGTTGACGCCCTGGCCGCCGGGGCCGGAGGCGCGGTACACGTCGATGCGCAGCTCCGACTCGTCGATGTCGACGTGGTCGGACTGCTCGACGACCGGGAGCACCTCGACACCGGCGAACGAGGTCTGCCGGCGGCCCTGGTTGTCGAACGGGGAGATCCGGACCAGGCGGTGGGTGCCCTGCTCGACGGAGAGGGTGCCGTAGGCGTAGGGGGCCTTGACGGTGAAGGTCGCGGACTTGATGCCGGCCTCCTCCGCGTACGAGGTGTCGTACACCTCGGTCGGGTACCCGTGCCGCTCGGCCCAGCGCAGGTACATGCGCATCAGCTGCTCGGCGAAGTCGGCGGCGTCCACGCCACCGGCCTCGGCGCGGATGTTGATCAGCGCCTCGCGGGCGTCGTACTCGCCCGACAGGAGGGTGCGGACCTCCAGCTCCTCGACCGCCTTGGCGACGGCCGCCAGCTCGGTCTCGGCCTCGGCGCGGGTGTCCGCGTCGTCCTCGGCCTCGGCCAGCTCGAACAGGACGCCCAGGTCGTCGATGCGGCCGCGGAGGCCCTCGACCCTGCGCAGTTCGCCCTGGAGGAAGGAGAGCCTGCTGGTCACCTTCTGCGCGTTCGCCAGGTCGTCCCACAGGTCGGGGGCGGCTGCCTCCTCCTCCAGGCGCGCGATGTCGGCCCGGATCTTGTCCAGGTCGAGGACGGCCTCGATCGACCCCATGGTCGTTTCGAGGTTCTTGAGCTCTTCGGAAGGATCGACGGCTGCCACGCCCCCAGGGTAATGGTTCCCGGGGTGCTCATGACGACCCCGGGTACGTCCTGGGGCCCGCGGACCCCCGGAGCGCGCCGCCGAGGGGCCCGGAGCGCTCCGCTACGGCGCCCTCGGGGCGCCGGACACGCCGGTCGGGCGGGGTCCGGGTCCGGCGTCCGGGGCGGTGGCGGCGAAGGCGGTCCAGGCCGCGGCCGCGCCGGCCAGCAGCAGGACCACGGCCAGCAGCACGGCCAGCACCCGGCGGCGGCGCAGCAGCGCCTGGCGGTCCCGGCGGTGGCCCGCGCCCGGGGCGGTGCGCTGGGCCCGCGACTCGGCCGCGTAGGAGGCCAGCTCGTGCGCGGAGGGGCGGCGCAGGCTGGTGTGGGTGTCCCGGGTGGAGTCGGGGGCGACGCCGGGCACCAGCGGTACGGCCGGGCCGCGGCGGCGCTTGTGGGTGCCGGGGGCGGCGTCCACCTCGGCGTACACCGCCTCGCCGGGGGTCAGCTGCTCCTCGACGGGCGCCCGGCCCTGTTGCGGGACGGCCAGCACCGGCAGCCCGGCGAGGGCCGGCAGCTGCTCGCGCAGCCGGGCGGCCAGCTCGGCGGCGCGCAGCCGGGAGGCCGGGGCCTTGGCCAGGCACTCGGCGATGATCCGCCACAGGCCGTCGGGCAGGCCGGGGATCGCCGGCACCTGCTCGGTGACGTGCCGGCGCAGCACCGCGCCGGTGTGGCCGCCGCCGAACGGGGTGAAGCCGGCCAGCAGCTCGTAGAGCACGGTGGCGAGGGCGTAGATGTCGACGGCGGCGCGCGGCTCCAGGCCCTCGATGATCTCGGGGGCGAGGTAGTCGGGGGTGCCGATGATCCGGGTGGCACGGGTGCGGCGCGGGGCGTCGACCAGCCGGGCCACGCCGAAGTCGGTCAGCTTGGCGCGCGGGGCGCCGCCGGGCCCGGGGGCGGCGGCGAGGTCCAGCAGGACGTTCTCCGGCTTGACGTCCCGGTGCACGATGCCCGCCGCGTGCGCGGCGGCCAGGCCGTCGGCGACGTCCGCGATCACCGAGGCCGCGAGCTGCGGGGGCAGCGCACCGTCGCGCTCCAGCCGGGAGCGCAGGTCGGTGCCCTGGACCAGCTCCATCACCAGGGCGAGGTCGCTGCCGTCGACGACCATGTCGCGCACGCCGACCACCCGGGGGTGGTCGAGGCTGGTCAGCGCGGCGCGTTCCTGGACGAAGCGCCCCACCAGCACCTGGTCGGCGGCCAGGTCCTCGCGCAGCAGCTTGACCGCGACCGGACCGTCCGGGCCCTCGCCGAGCCAGACCGTCCCGGCCGAGCCGCGGCCGATCACCTGGTGGACGGTGTAGCGGCTGCCGATCTTGCGTGCCAATGCTGCTCCGTGGGCGGCGGGAGTGCCCCGGGAGGGTCCGGAGCGCTCGGTGGGGCGGGACAACAGCGACCAACCTACGCGCCCGGACGCCCTCCGCGGGCCGCCTGAGGGCGCTCGGCGGGTCCTGAGCGGCGGGAAATCCCGGGAATTGTCGACAAAGCGTCAATCCCGTTGCCCGGTCCGGTCCCGGTGGCCTCCCGGGAGGCCACCGGGACCCGTCGCGTCAGCCGCCCACCTTGTCGAAGAGGCCGGTCACCCAGTCCTTCGCGCCGGAGAACCAGTCCTGGACATTGGCCCAGTATTCCGGCAGCGGGGTGAAGTTCCACAGCGCCACCACGGCCAGTGCCAGCACCAGCAGCACCATGAGGCAGCCCTTCAGACAGCCCAGGCCCGGGATGTACATCCGGTTGCGGCTGCGCTGGCGCGGCTCGCGGCGCGGCGCCTCGCGGGGCGCCTCGTGCGGCGGCTCGGCGCGGCGCTGCGGGGGCTCGCGGTGCTGCGGGGCGGGCGGCTCGGCCCGGCGCGGCGGGGCGGGCGGGGCCGCCTGCTGCGGGGCGGGGTGCTGCGGGGCGGGCGCGGGGCGGTGGCCGCCGGGCGCCTGCTGCTGCCCGCGCTGCGGGGGCTGGTTGTAGCCGCCGGGCGGCTGCGGACGGCCCGCGCCCGGACCGGCCTGGCCGCCGTGCCCGCCCTGGCCGGCCTGGTAGGGCGGCGGGGCGACCGGCGGGCGCTGGGCGTAGCCGGGCGGCGGGGCCTGTCGGTAGCCGGCCGGGGGCTGCCGGCCCTGGTGCCGGCCCGGCTGCTGGTAGTCCTGGGGGGCGCCCTGCGGCGGACGGGCCCCCGGCCCGGCCTGGCCCGCCTGGTAGGGCTGCGGGGCGACCGGCGGGGCCTCGAAGTCCTCGGGTCCGAAGTAGGCGATCTCGGTCTGCTGGTTGCGGTCCCGGGCCGCCCGCAGCTGGGTCTGCCACGGGTGCGGGGTCTCGGCCTGCGGCGGGCCGGGCGGGGGCGGCGGCACGGCGGTGGGCGGCATCACCCGGGTCGCGGCCGCCGGGTCGAACGGGGGCGGCTGGGTGCCCATCACCCGGGTCGCCGCCGCGGGGTCGTACCCCTGGCCGGGCTGAGCAGGCTGCTGGCCGGCCGGGAGCACCTGGGTGCGGTCCTCGGCGCCGAACGACGCGTCCGCCGGCAGCCCGCCCGGCACGCCCGTCGGCGCCCCCGGCACGGCGGCCGGCTGCGGGTCCGGGACGAGCAGCGCCCCGACGGCGAGCGCCGCGTCCACCGCCGCCGGGGAGGCGTGCACGCCCACCCCCGCCGCGACCACCCGCAGGGCGCCCGCCAGCGACACCGCGCTCGGCCGCTGCGCCGGATCCTTGCGCAGGCAGCGCTCGATCACCGTCCAGAGCGGCTCCGGCATGGTCGACGGCCGCTGCGGCTCCTGGGCGAGGTGCGCGTGCAGGATCGCCAGCGGGTTGTCCCCCTGGAACGGCTGGCGGCCGGTGACCAGCTCGTAGAGCATGATCCCGGCGCCGTAGACGTCCACCGCGGAGGTCTGCGGCCGGCCTTCGGCGGACTCCGGCGCGACGTACGCGGGGGTGCCGACGAACTCGTGGCTGCGGGTGATGCCCGGGGAGTCGGCGAGCCGGGCGATGCCGAAGTCGGTCAGCATCGGGTGCATCTGCTCGGTGCCGTCCATGACGGCGGTGGCGAGCAGCACGTTGGCCGGCTTGAGGTCGCGGTGCACGATGCCGTCGACGTGGCTGGCGGCCAGCGCGTCGGCGATCTGGGCCATCAGCAGGGCGCCCGCGATCGGGCTGAAGGGGCCCTGCTCGCGCAGGTAGCGGGCCAGGTCCGGGCCGTCCACCAGGTCCATCACCAGCGCCAGCAGCTCGCCCTCGACGACCAGGTCGCGGACCTTGACGATGTTCGGGTGGGTCAGCCGCAGCAGCACCGAGCGCTCCCGCAGGAAGCGCATCACCACGTCCGGGTCGGCGGCGAGCTCCTCGCGCAGGACCTTGATCGCCACCAGCTGCCCGGGCGCGCTGCCGGGCACCTCGACGTCGGCGCGGACCCGGCCGCGCCAGACAGTGCCGGTGGCCCCTCGTCCGAGGGTCTCCTCCAGCAGATACTTGCTGCCGACTGGCCGCACTCGCACTCCTCGTCGTGCCGCCCGCGCGGGGCGCTCCTCCGCCGGTGCGGTGAGCCTGCCGGGCCCGTGTTTCCGGCCACTCTAACGGGGTCCGTTGACGTTTTTGAGGCGACCGGCAGGGGCGTTCGCCCGGGTTGGGGGACATCCCCTACGGGAAGACCCGGAGCGTTCGCGAACGGTTCCACGGGGGCCGCGGACCGTGCCCTTCCGGGCGCCGGTTGACCTGATTCCCCGTCGCCTCCACCATGGCGATGATCGCAAGATCGTCAAATCCGGTACGGTGCGCGGACTGTCCGTGACGGATGGCAGGATGACACTCGCCACTCTTGTGGCCCAAGCGGTGTCGCGGCCACCCCCGCTCACCCGCAGCGGCCCGAGACAGCGGCACAAGGCGTCACACCAGCAGAAGGGACCGCGGGCGAGATGCAGATCCGGCTGACCGTCCTCCGACCGCGCAGCGGCCCGGCAGCCGCCGGCTCCGCCATCCCCTATGTGGACGTGCTGGTCACCGCGCCCGTCGGAACCGCGCTCGGCTCCCTGGCGGGCGCCCTCGCGGGTGCCGTGGGAGTGCGCGGACCACGGGCCGCCACCCATGTGCACCTGTACTCCGGGGCGCACCGCGTGGACGAGCACACCCTGCTCGGCCACCCCCCGCTGCTCGACGGCGCCGTCCTCTCCCTCAACGAGCCGGACCCGACCGCCGACGACCCCGACGACGCCCCGGCCTCCGCCGAGCTGCGCGTCGTCGGCGGCCCCGACGCCGGCGGCGTGCACCGCCTGCACGGCCGGGAGATCCGGGTCGGCCGCTCCGGCGAGGCCGACGTCCCGGTCGACGACCCCGACGTCTCCCGGCTCCACCTCGCCCTGCACCTCGCCGACGACGGCACGGTGACCGTCCGCGACCTGGGCTCCACCAACGGCACCACCGTCGACGGCCGGATCGTCCCGCCCGGCCCCCCCGAGGAGGCCGTCCCGCTCGACGGCACCGGCCTGGTGCGGATCGGCGAGACCACCCTGCGGATCACCGTCCCCGACCCCCGGGACGGCACCGCGGCGCCCACCCGCGCCGCACTGCCCGACGGCCACGGCCACCTCCAGCTCGCCGCCCCGGCCCCGGTCCGCCCCGCGCCGCCCGCCGCCGAACCGCCGGCCGCCCCCGAACCGCCCGCCGGGCGCGGCCGCGGCCTGCTCTCGCTGCGGCTCGGCCGCTCCGCCGCTGAACCGGCCGAGGAGAGCGCCGAACGCCACCACACCGCCGCCCGGGTCCGACAGGCCGCCGCCCAGCGCGAGCGCTGGCCCGACCTCGCCACCCTGCTGCTCAACGCGCTCGGCCCCGGCCCCCGGCTCTGGGAGCGCGGGCCCGGCCACCCCGACGCGCTCACCCTGCGGCTCGGCACCGCCGACCGGCCCGGCGGCCCCGGCACCTCCCCCGGCACCGTGCTGCCCGCCGTCCCGGTCACCGTCGACCTGCAGACCGCCGGCAGCCTCGGCCTCAGCGGCCCGCGCGAGCGCCTCGACGCGCTCGTCCGCGCCGTCGTCGCCCAGCTCGCCGCCCTGCACCCGCCGACCGGGCTCAGCCTGGTCGTGGTCGACGCCGACCCGGCCCGCACCCCGCAGGACCGCGCCGACACCTGGGCCTGGGCGCTGTGGCTGCCCCACCTGCGTCCCACCGACGGCCAGGACTGCCGACTGCTGCTCGGCCTCGACGACGAGCAGGCCGCCGCCCGGCTCACCGAGCTCACCGGCCGGCTCAGCGGCCCGGTCGGCCTCGGCGGCCACCCCGCCACCGTCGTCGTGGTCGACGGCCGCCCGGGCACCGAGTCCGCCCGGCTGGCGCTCGACCTGCTGCTGCGCCAGGGCCCGGCCGTCGGCATCTTCCCGGTCTGCCTCGCCGAACAGCCCGAACTGCTGCCCCGCGGCCTCGGCGCCACCGCGCTGATCACCGGCGAGGTCGGCACCCAGCTCTCGATCGACCGCCCGAGCCCCACCGCCCGCGGCCGCGAGACCGTGCACGAGGTCTCCCTGGACGCCGTCTCGGACGCCTGGGCCGAGCGGCTCGCCCGCGTCCTCGCCCCGCTGCGCGAAGCCGCCCCGGCCAACCGCGGTCCGCTGCCGGACGCGCTGCGCCTGCTCGACCTGCTCCAGCTCGACACCGTCACCCCGGCCAAGCTCTCCGCCCGCTGGACCGCCCACGCCGGCGGCATCGGCGCCGCCACCGCCCTGCTCGGCACCACCCGCGACGAGCTGTGCGTCCTCGACCTCGCCGACCCCGAACTCGCCCTCCCCTCCCCCGACCCCGGCGGCCCGCACCTGCTGATCGGCGGCGCCCGCGGCTCCGGCAAGACCGAGCTGCTGCGCACCCTGGTCGCCTCGCTGGCCGTCTCCGAGCGGCCCGAACGCCTCGCCGTCACCATCGTCGAGGGACGGGCCACCGAGGACGGGCTCGCCGGGTGCAGCGAGCTGCCGCACGTCACCGGCCGGGTCAACGCCGCCACCGACCCGCGCGCCGCGCTGCTTTCCGCCGAGGCGCTGGAGGACGAACTGGCGCTGCGCGAGCGGCTCTTCGACGGGCTGGACTTCGCCTCCTGGCACGCCGCCCGCATCCTCGACGGGGAGCCCGTCCCGGTCCCGGCCACCGTCGGCGCCCCGGCCGCCCCGGCCGCCGCCCGGGTCATCCACCCGCGCAGCCCCGACTCCCCCGCCGCCCCGGTGGCCGCGCCGTCCGTCTCCGGGCCGTGCCCGCCCCGCCTGGTCGTCGTGGTCGACGACTACGACGCCCTGCTCGCCCCGACCTCCCCGGTCGGCCGCCCGCTCGCCCGCGCCCTCGCCGCCATCGCCCGCCGCGGCGGCCCGCTCGGCATCCACCTCGCCGTCACCACCGGCCGCCCGGACGAGACCACCGGCACCGACGTCGACGAGGCCGCCCTGCTGCGCATCGCCCTGCGCACCGAGGACCCGACCGACTCCGACCTCCTCATCCACCTCGGCGACGCCGCCGCCCTGCCCGACTCCACCCCCGGCCGCGGCTACCTCCGCCTCCCCGACGGCGGCGTCACCGCCTTCCAGACCGCGCGGATCAGCGGCCGGATCCCCCGCACCGCCACCCTGCGCCCCACCGTCGTCGCCATCGACCCCCACACCCTCGGCGCCCCACCCGCCCGCCGCCCCGTCCGCGAACTCGGCAACGGCCCCACCGACCTCGCCCTCCTCGCCAGCGCCCTCCAACGCGCCGCCGCGCGCTGACCCGGGAAGCGCCCGACCGCCCCGCCGCGGCCGCGGCGGGGCGGAGGCCGTCGCGGCTCGACTCCGGACAGACCGGAAACGCCGGGCCCGCGTCCACAGACGCGGGCCCGGCGAGAGAGCCCCTGGCAGGCCCGGGACCCCCGTACCCGCACCTACCTCGCTGACCTACCGGTCAGCAGGGCACCACGGCGTCGAGGGTGACCGGGGTCGATCCCCAGCCGGGCTTGGTGACGCTGAAGCTGCCGTGCACGGTGGAGCCGCAGGCCACGGTCCCGCCGACGCCGCGCACGGCGGTCTGGGTGAGATTGAACCGGGTCCACTTGTTGACCGTGCCGAGCGAGGCACCCCCCACGACCTCGCCGTTGAGCACGGTCACGACGTCCTCGGGCTGCGGGTACGGGCCGCCCGGGCTCGGCGGACCGGCCAGGTAGATCCAGCCCACCAGCTGAACATCGCTGCCGTTCACCTCGGCACACAGCCAGGTCGACAGCCCGGCCTGCAGCTTGGTCGAGCTGCAGATCTCCGCGGTGGCGGTCGTGCTCGTCGCCCCGGCCTGGGCGGCACCCGCCTGGGTCGGCGCCGCCAGCATCGCCACGGCACCGGCAGCACCGGCCAGCGTCAGGGCGAGTCGGTTCGTTCGCATCGTCCTACTCCTCCTTCAAGAAATGCCATACATGACATTTCACCTATGCCATGGCAGTCACTCTGGCATGCATCTCGAAGGCCCGGCCGCCGATCGCCCTGGAGATCGATCATCGGACCGGAAACCGGCCTTCGATGGCGCGATCACTGCCGGTTGACACAACGACAGACCGTACGGTGGAGGACACCCGGAGACGGCTGTGGGGCCCGCTTGCACCGGGCCCCACAGCTTCACCCGCCCTCAGCGAGCCCCTCGCCCGGCGAACCAGGCTGTCGCGCACCCCCGCGCTACTGGATCACCAGCTGGCGGTCGCCGAAGTCGGCGACCAGGCGAAGCCGGCCGCCAAGCGCCTCCACGTAGGCGCGGATCGTGGCGAGTGCCGCACTGTCGAGCTCGCCCTTCTCCAGCCTGGACACGTTCGGCTGGGTCACGCCGATGATCTCGGCGACCTCGACCTGAGTAAGCGCCTGCTCCCTGCGAATCTCCGCGAGACGGTAGGCACGAACTTCGGCGTCGAGCTTGGCGCGGTGGGCGGCGACCCGGGCTTCATCGGTGACAACCTCGGGCCGGACCTCTTTCCAGGACCTGGCCATCTACTTCTCGCCTCCCTTGAGTTCTTTGAGGTGCTGGTCGAATCGAGCGTCTGCGACCGGGATGTTCTCCTCGTACCACCTGTTCCAGGCGCCCGTCTTGTCGCCGGCGACCAGGAGGATGGCTTCGCGTTCAAGGTCGAACGCGAAGAGGATGCGGATCTCGGCCTCACCGCTGGTGCGGGGTCGCAGCTCCTTCATGTTGTGGTGCTTCGACTTCTTGATCCGGTCGACGAGCGGTCGGCCGAGAGTGGGGCCTTCGGCTTCGAGCTTGTCGATGGCCGCCGAGACCTGGTCGGCGATCTCCGGCTCGTCCTCGCTGAGCCGGACGAACCAGGTGTCGACTTCATCGTGCAACGAGACTTCCCATGCCACCGGCCAATTATGCGCCTTGGGCTATATGCGCCACAAGTTATACTGCTCACCGCTCCACGTCCGGCTTCAGCACCCGGAGACGGCTGTGGGGCCCGCTTGCACCGGGCCCCACAGCACTTACCTGTCTTTCGGGTGAGCCGTGGCGGCTCAGGCGTTCTTCTGCTCGGGCTCCTCCCCGGGCTGGTCGACGACGGTGCGGGCGAGGACGGCGGAGTGGCCGGCGACGGTGCCCGGCTTGCCCAGGTCGCTGCCCTCGTCGACGACGACGATGCGCTCGCCGAGGAACTCGTGGGTCTTCGGGTCGAAGATCCACTCGGTGCGGGTGCCGGCGTTCACGTGGGCGACGGCCACGCCGTGGCGGCCGGCGGCGTCCACCGAGTCGTCCACCACGGTGACGCCGGGGATCTTCGCGGCGGCGCGGTAGAGCGCGGCGCTGACGGCCGGCGGGGCGATCTGCTCGCGCAGCAGGTCGCCGATGGTCACGAAGGCCTCCTGGTCAGGGGTCTGGCCCTGGCCCTTGGTCTCGGCGTAGATCTTCTTCAGCAGCGCGTCCGGGTCGGTCGGCAGCCCGGCCAGGTACGCGTACGTCGGGGCGCCGAGGGACGGCTTGGTGGTCGGGTCGACCCACTGCCCGCCGTCGGTGCGCGGCGCCGGCTCCCCGGGCTTGGTCTTCTCCGGGGCGATGGCCTTGCCGTCCGCCCGCTCCTCCTTGAGGACGCCCCACTGGCTGCCGTCCGCCGAGAGCCAGATCTGGCGGCGGTGCGCGGGGTCGATCTTCGACTCCCCGGTGGCCATGTTGACGCTGGCGAACGCCACCAGGCTGTCCACGTAGACGAACTGGCTCTTGCCCGGCTTCGGGTCGGGCTTGCCGGCCACGGTGTCGGCGGCCTGGGTCAGCAACTGGACGGCCCCCACCGGGGCGGCGTTCAGCGTGCCGCCCCCCGCGGTCTGCTGCTGGGCCTGCTGCTGCGGTGCCGGGGCGCCCTCGCCGCCACCGCTGCTCAGCACCACCGCCAGCGCCAGTCCGCCCGCCAGGGCGGGCAGCGCCACCCAGCCGAGCCTGCTGCGACGGGCCCGGGCGGGCTTCGTCTCCCGGATCTCACTCATCAGATGTCCCCTCAACAACCGGTGGCGGTCGGCGGAGAGCCCTGTCCTCGCCGGGCCCGGCACCAGCCGGTCCAGCTCGGCGCGTTCGTCCTCGTTCATCGGTTCGTCTCCCGTATCGACCGGGCCGCGACGACGCGGCCACCCCGTACCTGTCCGGGGGTCGGGCACGGTTCCCGGCCGTTGCGCAGTTCCTCGTCGGCGAGCGCGCGCAGCTTGGTGCGGGCGCGCGAGAGCCGTGAACGCACCGTGCCGATCGGCACCCCCAGGGCCTCGGCCGCGCTCGCGTAGTCCAGCCCCGCCCACACACAGAGCCCGAACACCTCCCGCTCGGCCTTCCGCAGCCGCCCGAGCGCCCGCCGGGCGGCGGCCAGCTGCGCACTGTCGTCGAGCCGCCCCACCAGCTCGTCCGCGAAGTCCGGCACCGTCTCCCGGGCTGGCAGCCGCTCCATCGCCGCCCGGTGCCGGCGCGCGGCCCGGGCGGTGTTCCGCATGACGTTCGCGGCGATCCCGAACAGCCAGGGCCGCACCGCCCCGCCGTCCTCCCGCAGCCTGTGCCGCAGCCGCCACGCCTCCAGGAAGGTCAGCTGGACGACGTCCTCCGCGACCGCCCAGTCCCCGGTGGCCCGCACGGCGTAGCGGTACAGATCACCCGCCGTCTCGTCGAACAGTTCCCCGAACGCCCACTGATCGCCATCCCGTATCCGTCCCCGCTGCGACAGTTCCACACCTCCACCTGTCCGTACCGCCCCATCGGGTTCCCGGCACAACGCGGCGGGCCCGCGTCCGGGAGAGGACGCGGGCCCGCCGTTCACGACGTCGACCGGAGGTCAGCGCATCGAACCCGTGCGGAGCAGGGTGCGGATGACGCGCATCGCGACGGAGAGGCTGGACAGCTCGTAGTTGTCCGAACCCCTTATGTCGTCGAGGGTGCTCTTGGCGCGGTTCAGCAGGGTGGCGTTGAGGTCCGCCCAGGCGGTGTACCGGTCCTCGGGGGCGGCGTCCTCGGGGCCGCAGGCCAGGATGTCGGCGGTCAGCGCCGCGTGGGCCGCGAAGAGGTCCTCGCGGATGGCGGCGCGGGCCATCGACGACCAGCGGTCGGTGCGCGGCAGCTCGATGATGCGGTCGAGCAGGTGGGTGATCTGGAGGCGGTCGGCGAGGTCGTAGTAGAGCTCGGCGACCTGGGCGACGTCCTTGCCGGAGCGGTCCGCGACCTCGGTGATGTCCAGGGTCGGGAAGGTCGAGGACAGGCCCGCGATCCGGGTGGCGAGCTCCTCCGGCACGCCGGCCTCGGTGAGTTCGTCGTAGATCTTCTCGAACCAGGCGAGGTCGTCGCCGCGCAGCGGCTTGGGCAGCGAGCCCCAGACCTGGTTGACCCGGTCGTGGAAGAACTCGATGGTGCCGGCGATGTCCAGCGGCTGGCGCCGGTTGTTGAGCATCCACCGGGTGGCGCGCTCGACGAGGCGACGGGCGTGCAGCCGCATCTTGGTCTGGGCACGGGCCGGGACCCGGTTGTCCAGGCCCTCGATCTCGGACCAGATCTCCCCCAGGCCGAAGACGGCCCGGGCGGCGGTGTGGGTGCGGGCGACCTCCTCGTAGGTCGCGCCGGTCTCCTCCTTCAGGCGGAAGGCGAAGGTGCAACCGCCGCGGTTGATCGTGTCGTTGACGATCAACGTGGTGATGATCTCTCGGCGCAGCGGGTGCCGGTCGATCTGCTCGGCGAACCGGGCCCGCAGCGCGCTCGGGAAGTAGTCGTGCAGCGCGGTGCGGAAGAACGGGTCGTCGGGCAGCTCGGTGGCGAGCAGCTCGTCGGCCAGGGTGATCTTGGTGTAGGCGAGCAGCACCGACATCTCGGGCTGGGACAGGCCCCGGCCGTTCTGCTGGCGCTCGCGGATCTGCCGCTCGGTGGGCAGGAACTCCAGGGCCCGGTCGAGCTGACCGCCCGACTCCAGGCGGTTGATCATCCGGGAGTGGACGTTGACCATGCTGTGCGCCTGGGCGACCGCGTTGGCCAGCACCATGTTCTGCGCGTAGTTGTTGCGCAGCACGAGGTGGCCGACCTCGTCGGTCATCTCGGCGAGCAGGGTGTTGCGCTGCTTGACCGTCATGTCGCCGTCGGCGACCACCTGGTTGAGCAGGATCTTGATGTTGACCTCGTGGTCCGAGGTGTCGACGCCGGCCGAGTTGTCGATGGCGTCGGTGTTGATCCAGCCGCCGTTGCCCTCGGGGCCGCCGGAGGAGGCGTACTCGATGCGGCCCAGCTGGGTCCACCCGAGGTTGCCGCCCTCGCCGACGACGCGGGCACGGACCTGCTCGCCGTTGACGCGGATGGCGTCGTTGGCCTTGTCGCCGACCTCGGCGTTGGACTCGGTGGAGGCCTTGACGTAGGTGCCGATGCCGCCGTTCCAGAACAGGTCGACCGGCGCCTGGAGGACGACCTTCATCAGTTCGGCGGGGGTGAGCCGGCTCTCGGAGACCCCCAGCACGGCCCGGATCTGCGGCGACAGCTGGATCGACTTGGCGCTGCGCGGGAAGACGCCGCCGCCCGCCGAGATCAGCGACTTGTCGTAGTCGTCCCAGGAGCTGCGGGGCAGCTCGAAGAGGCGGCGGCGCTCGGCGTACGAGGCGGCCGCGTCCGGGTTGGGGTCGAGGAAGATGTGGCGGTGGTCGAACGCGGCGACCAGGCGGATGTGCTCGCTGAGCAGCATGCCGTTGCCGAAGACGTCGCCGGACATGTCGCCGATGCCGACGACGCTGAAGTCCTCGGTCTGGGTGTCGTGGCCGAGTTCGCGGAAGTTGCGCTTGACGGACTCCCAGGCGCCGCGGGCGGTGATGCCCATGCCCTTGTGGTCGTAGCCGGCCGAGCCGCCGGAGGCGAACGCGTCGCCCAGCCAGAAGCCGTAGGACTCGGCGACGCCGTTGGCGATGTCGGAGAAGGTCGCGGTGCCCTTGTCGGCGGCGACGACCAGGTAGGTGTCGTCCTCGTCGTGGCGGACCACGTCGGCCGGGTGGACGACCTCGCCGCCGACCAGGTTGTCGGTGATGTCCAGCAGCGCCGAGATGAACGTCTTGTAGGACGAGACGCCCTCGGCCAGCCAGGCGTCGCGGTCGACCGACGGGTCCGGCAGCTGCTTGGCGACGAAGCCGCCCTTGGCGCCGACCGGCACGATGACGGTGTTCTTCACCATCTGCGCCTTGACCAGGCCGAGGATCTCGGTGCGGAAGTCCTCACGCCGGTCGGACCAGCGCAGACCGCCGCGGGCGACCTTGCCGAAGCGCAGGTGCACGCCCTCGACCTGCGGCGAGTAGACCCAGATCTCGAACGCCGGGCGCGGGGCCGGCAGGTCCGGGATCGCCTGCGGGTCGAACTTCATCGACACGTAGGAGTGCCACGCGCCGGAGCCGTCGTGCTGGAAGAAGTTGGTCCGCAGGGTGGCCTTGATGAGGTGCAGGAAGGAGCGCAGGATGCGGTCCTCGTCGAGCGAGACGACCTCGTCCAGCGCGCCGGCCAGCTCCTCCAGGATGCCCTCGGTCAGCTCCAGGGCGCCCTGCTGGTGGCTGGGGCTCAGCCGGGCCTCGAAGAGGTTCACCAGCAGGCGGGTGGTGTGGGTGTTGTTGCGGAGCGCGTCCTCCATGTAGTCCTGGGAGAACGTGGAGCCCGCCTGGCGCAGGTACTTGGCGTACGCGCGCAGCATCATCGCCTGGCGCCAGGTCAGCCCGGCGGTCAGGACCAGCTCGTTGAAGCCGTCGTTCTCGGCCTTGCCGGTCCAGGTGGCGGCGAAGGTCTCCTGGAAGCGCTCGCGGGCCTCGTCGGTCAGCTCGACGGCCTCGCGCAGCCGCAGGCCGAAGTCGTAGACCCAGGCGGTGGTGTGGTCGGAGCGGGTCAGCGCGTACGGGTGCTCGTCGAGCACCTCGACGCCCAGGCGCTGGAGGACCGGCAGCACCTCGGTGAGCGAGATCGGGCCGCCCACCCGGTAGATCTTGAAGCGGCGCTCGTCGTCGCCGGCGCCGACCGGCTGGTACAGGTTGAGCCGGAAGTCGCCCTCGCCGTGCAGCGACTCGATCTGCTTGAGGTCGGCGACGGCGGTGCGCGCGGTGAAGTCGGCGCGGTAGCCGTCGGGGAAGGCGTTGGCGTACTTGCGGGAGAGCTCGGCGGCCCGCTCCTCGCCCAGCTCGACGTGCAGCTGATCGTTGAAGCCGTCCATCCAGAACCGGGCGGCCTCGGCCAGCTTGGCCTCGATCCGCTCGACCTCGGAGTCGGTCAGCTGCGGCAGCTCGCTGCCGGGGGTCACCCGGACGACGAAGTGCAGACGGGTCAGCACCGACTCCGTCGACCAGACCGTGTAGTCGATCGAGGCGCCGTTGAGCTCCTGCATCAGGATGTCCATCAGGCGCAGCCGGATGCGGGTGGTGTAGCGGTCGCGCGGCAGGTAGACCAGCGCGGAGAAGTAGCGGCCGTACTCGTCCTGGCGCAGGAACAGCCGCAGCCGGCGGCGCTCCTGGAGGTACAGGACGCTGGTGGCGATCTGGAGCAGCCCGTCGGCCGGGGTCTGGAAGATCTCGTCCCGGGGGAAGGTCTCCAGGATCTGCAGCAGGTCGCGGCCGTCGTGGCTCTCGGTGGAGAAGCCGGACTGGGCGATGACGTCCTGGACCTTGCGGCGGACCACCGGGATGCGGCTGACCGACTCGGTGTAGGCGGCGGCCGAGAACAGGCCGAGGAAGCGGCGCTCGCCGACGACCTCGCCGTTGGCGTCGAACTTCTTCACGCCGACGTAGTCGAGGTAGGCGGGGCGGTGCACGGTGGCCCGGCTGTTGGCCTTGGTGAGGACCAGCAGCTTCTTCTCGTGGGCCTTGGCGCGCACCGGCGCGGAGAGCCGGCCGAAGGCCTCGCTGACGGCGTGGTGCTGCTCGTCGCGGCTGACCGGGTCGGAGCGCAGGATGCCGAGGCCGGTGCCGGCGACGGCCCGCAGGACCTCCTCGCCCTCGTGCTGGACGAGGTCGTACTCGCGGTAGCCGAGGAAGGTGAAGTGGTCGTCGGCGAGCCAGCGCATCAGCTCCCAGGCCTCGCCGACCTCCTGCTCGGGCAGGCCGGCCGGGGGCTGCTCGGCGAGCTCGTCGGCCAGGCGCAGCGCGGAGTCGCGCATCTTGCCCCAGTCCTCGACGACCTCGCGGACGTCGCCGAGCACGCGGCGCAGGTTGGTCTCGATCTCGCGCAGGTCGTGGCGGTCGGTCTCGCGGTCGATCTCGATGTGCATCCACGACTCGACGGTCGCGTCGGCCGGCCACTCGGTGCCGGCGGCCTGGCTGCGGGCGCAGGCGTCGACGTCGAGGATCTCCAGCAGCTTGCCGGTGATGTCGCGGCGGACGACCAGCTGGGGGTGGATGACCACGTGGATCGCACGGTCCTGGCGGGAGAGCTCGTTGGTCACCGAGTCCACCAGGAACGGCATGTCGTCGGTGACGACCTCGACCACGGTGTGGCCGCAGGACCAGCCGTTCTCCTCGACCGAGGGGGTGTGCACCCGCACCTCGGCGGTGCCCTGCGGGCGCTTGAGACCCAGGCGGTAGTGGGAGGCCGCCGCGCCGTAGACGTCGACCGGGTCGCGGTCGACCAGGTCCTCCGGCGCCGTGTGGAGGTAGTAGTGGTGCAGGTACGCGGACAGAGCGCCGTTGCTCAGTCCCTCCCCCGGCGCCGCTCCCCCCACCTGGCTGTTCTCAGCGGCTGCTGCTGCCTTCCTGAGCAGTTCGGCCTTGGCTGCGTCCAGCTTGGTCTGCATGACTTCTTGGCTCCTGTCGCGCGCCGTTGCGTGACTCGGTGGTGGACTCGGTTCGCACCGCCGGGTCTCCCGCAATCCTGCCGCACCGTCCTGCTGAAAGGGCCCCATGGCGCGCATGGAACACCTCTGCAGCGGGTAGGACGAGACGTTCGGCCTCTGCGGAACCACCCGACGACGCCAGCCAGCCTAACGGGATCAATCCAAGGTGTCAGGGGACAACCAGGCGCAAACCCGCAGGAAGATCGAGCCGTCCTGGACAGCTTGTCCAATCAGGCTGCCGGTTTGCGCCGAAAGCCGAAAGTTCGTGCGGAGCGCCTCATGGCATCCGTGTGCGGAGCGTGATCGCTCAGCCCATGTGCGGGTGAACGTGCGAGGTCGGCGGCACGAACGTCTCCTTGATCGACCGGGCCGAGGTCCAGCGCAGCAGGTTCTGCGCCGCGCCCGCCTTGTCGTTGGTGCCGGACGCCCGGCCGCCGCCGAAGGGCTGCTGGCCGACCACCGCACCGGTCGGCTTGTCGTTGATGTAGAAGTTCCCGGCGGCGAACCGCAGCGCCTCCACCGCCTGCGCGATCGCGTAGCGGTCCTGGGCGACCACCGAACCGGTCAGCCCGTACGGCGCGCCCGCGTCGACCCGGCCCAGCGCGTCGTCCCAGCGGGAGTCCTCGTAGACGTGGACGGCCAGGATCGGGCCGAAGTACTCGGTGCGGAACATCTCGTTGCGGAAGTCCGAGGAGACCAGCACGGTCGGGCGGACGAACCAGCCGATCGCGTCGTCGTACTGGCCGCCGGCCGCCAGCTCCACCGTCGGGTCGGCCTTGGCCCGGTCGATGGCGGCCCGGTTCTTCTCGAACGCCCGCCGGTCGATCAGCGCGCCCATGAAGTTCGACAGGTCGGTGACGTCGCCGACCGCCAGCGCGTCCACCTCGGCCAGGAAGTCGTCCTTGATCCGCTGCCAGAGGCTGCGCGGCAGGTAGGCGCGGGAGAGCGCCGAGCACTTCTGGCCCTGGTACTCGAAGGCGCCGCGGATCAGCGCGGCCTTGAGGATCTCCGGGTCGGCCGAGCGGTGCGCCAGCAGGAAGTCCTTGCCGCCGGTCTCCCCGACGATCCGCGGGTACGCCCGGTAGCCGCCGATGTTGGCGCCGATGGTCTGCCAGAGCGCGCGGAAGGTCGCCGTGGAGCCGGTGAAGTGCAGTCCGGCCAGGGCCGGGTCGGCGAGCGCCACCGCGGACAGCTGCTGACCGTCGCCGGTGACCATGTTGACCACCCCCGGCGGCAGCCCGGCCGCCTCCAGCAGCCGCATCAGGTGGTGCGCGGCCAGCGTCTGGGTCGGGGCCGGCTTCCACACCACCGTGTTGCCCATCAGCGCGGGCGCGGTCGGCAGGTTGCCGGCGATCGCGGTGAAGTTGAACGGGGTGATCGCGTAGACGAAGCCCTCCAGCGGGCGGTGGTCGGTGCGGTTCCACACCCCCGGCGCGGAGACCGGCTGGTCGGCCAGGATCTCCCGGGCGAAGTGCACGTTCCAGCGCCAGAAGTCGATCAGCTCGCAGGCCGAGTCGATCTCCGCCTGCTGCGCCGTCTTGGACTGCCCGAGCATGGTGGCCGCGTTGAGCGTCTCCCGCCACGGCCCGGCCAGCAGGTCGGCGGCGCGCAGGAAGACCGCCGCCCGGTCGTCGAAGGACAGCGAGCGCCACTCCCGCCCGGCCGCCAGCGCGGCGTCCACCGCGGCCCGGGAGTCCTCCCGGGTGGCGTTGCCGAGCACGCCGAGCCTGGCCGCGTGGTGGTGCGGCTGGACGACGTCGATCCGCTCGCCGCCGCCGAACCGCTGCTCGCCGCCGATGGTCATCGGCAGCGGGACCTGCTCGGCCGCCAGGTCGTCCAGCCGGCGCACCAGACGCTCCCGCTCCGGGCTGCCGGGCGCGTAGCCGAGTACCGGCTCGTTGCCCGGCACCGGGACCTGGGTGACTGCGTCGATGGGCATGGCGGGCTCCGCTCCTCGTCACGGCGGCCGGCCCGTTCCGACGACGGACCCTGCACCCGTCCAGCCTGACCAGCGGCGGGCCGCTTCGCCCGCCCGGACACGCCAACGGTGGACGTGGTCCGCGCCACGCTTCCGCCGGGCGCCGCCGGACGGGCTTCAGGCGGTGAGCCGCCGGACGGGCTTCAGGCGGTGAGCCGCCCGGCCAGCTCGACCGCCTCCGCCAGCGAGTCCACCACCGGCACGCCGACCGGCTCCAGCTTCTCCCGGGTGTGCGAGCCGCCGGTGTACAGCACCGCGTGCGCGCCCGCGGCCAGCGCGGCCCGCGCGTCGTCCGCCGCGTCGCCGATCAGCACCGTGCGGGCCGGGTCCACCCGCCCGCCGAGCGCGGTGAGGTGGCGGACCAGGTGCTCGGCCTTCTGCCCGCCGGCCGGGCCGCTGCGCCCGTCCACCCGCAGGAACTGGCCGGTCAGGCCGAAGCCGTCGACCACCGGCAGCAGCCGGTCGTGCTCGTACATGGACAGCAGCGACTGGCTGCGCCCGGCCGCCCGCCAGCCGTCCAGCAGCTCACGGGCGCCCTCGGTGAGGCCGCAGGCGGCGCTCAGCTCGCGGTAGCGGTCGTGGAACGCGTCGTCCAGGCGCAGCCACTCGGCGTCGGAGGGCAGCCGGCCGAGCAGCCGCTGGTAGAACCGGGGGATCGGGATCTCGTACTGCTCGCGGTACTCCTGCAGCGTCATCGGGCCGACGCCGATGGTCGCGAAGGCGGCGTTGCTCGCACCGAGCACCGCTTCCATGTCGTGGAAGAGCGTTCCGTTCCAGTCCCAGACGATATGAGTGCGCACGCAGTGAACGGTAGCGCCGGGTGCCGCCGGACCGGTAGGACGGAACTCACCCGGGCCCGCGCGCAGCGGGCGGCCGCTCAGGCGAGCAGGGCGGCGATCTCCTGGGTGGCGAACCAGAGCAGGTCGTGGTCCTCGGCGCCGTCCACGGTGAACTGGGCGTCCTGGTCGCCCGCGTCCGCCGCCGCGACCGCCTCGACGGCCGCCGCCACATCGGCCACCACGTCCGCGTCGGCGACGTCCGCGTGCACCGCGGCCGCCTTGGCGAGCTTCACCGGGCCGGCCAGCACGACCCGGCCGAGCGAGGCCTGGTCCTGGTACTCGTCGCCGGGGAACGGCTTCACCGCCGACTCGGCGACGTCGAGCGCGACGACCACGCGGCGGCGCGGGGCGCCGGGTTCGGCGGCCAGCAGGCGCAGCGAGGACTGGGCGGCCCGGTTCAGCGCCGCGTACTCCAGTTCCTCCAGGTCGTCGCTGACGTACCACTCGCGCAGCGCGGGCGTCACGGCGTAGGCCGCGGACTGCTCCAGCGCGCCGCCCGAGTGCGCCGCCGCCAGGCCGGTCAGGGTGGTGGGCACGTACACGCGCATCGGTGGCACTCTCCGGTTCGTCCAGCGGCACAGCTTCCAGCGCCCCCAAGAATAAGCGCCGGACGGCGGGCCGTGATCACCCGCGCACCGCCGGGCCGGGCGCACCGCCCTCCCGGGCGCCCGGGTGCGCCGTCTCCAGGGAGCGCCGGCAGGTGTCCAGCGCGCTCTCCAGGACGGGTCCGCGGCGGGCCGGGTCCATCATGTTGGGGCCCATCACCGCCAGGTCGGCGGGGGTGGGCGCGAGCAGGTGGACGCGCACGCCGCCGGCCCGCAGCAGCCGGGCCTCGCGCAGCAACTGGCGGGTCACCGTCCGGCGGTAGCGGGCGACCAGCTGGGCGAGCACCCCGCTCGGACGGTCCCGTTCGCGCGGGGCGCGCAGCCAGTCCCGCACGCGCTGGGCGCGCGCGGCGGTGGACGCGCCGCCGTCGGGCTCCGGGCGCCCCGGCGGGTCGGGCCGGACCGCCATCGGGGCGAGCACGTACACCTCGTCCAGACCCCGGTCCAGCAGCAGGTCGGCGTTGGTGGCCGACCAGCAGCCGCCGTCCACGTACTCGGTGCCGCCGACCGGGACGGGCGCGAACCAGCCGGGAATCGCACAGGAGGCCATCACCGCCTCGTCGACCCGGGCGGGGGGCGCGCCGGGGTCGCCGAAGACCACCCGGCGGCCGCTGCGGTAGTCCACCGCGACGACCCGCAGTGCCGAGCCGGCCGGCCAGCCGGCCGCGTCCGGACGGTCGGAGCCGCCCGAGCCGCCCGAGCTGTCCACGCCGTCCGCGAACAGGCCGCCGACCAGCGCGCCGACCGACGCCAGCGAGCCCCGGCCGTGCGGCGCCATCGCGGAGACCATGGTGAGCCAGGGGTAGGTGCGCGGGTGCCGCACGGCGTCCCGCAGCAGGCCCGGCGAGCCGATGCCCGCCCTGGGCCGCGGCGGCAGCGCGCCGCCGACCGCCGTGTCGTAGTCGAAGTCCGCCTCGGACAGCGGCCCCGAGGTGACCGGCAGGCCCCGCTGGTGGTCGTGGAGCTGTCCGGTGTCCGCCCCACCCGCGAGCAGCGCGCCCAGGATGGCGCCCGCCGAGGTGCCGAGCAGCACCTCCGCCTCGCCCGGCGGCCGGCCGGTCGCCTCCTCCACGGCGCACAGCGCGCCGACCGTCCAGGCCGCGCCGAGCATGCCCCCGCCGCCCAGCACCAGGCCGCGCCGGGGAGCGCCCCCGGTCGCCGGCGGCGCCGGACGCGTCCCGGATACCCATGTCGTCATACCGGCCGCCTGTCGTCGTCGGGGCGGTGGGTGCGGTGGTGCGGTGATGGTGCGGTGATGGTGCGGGAGGCCGTGCGGTGGTGCGGCGCCGGACGGCGCCCCGTGCGGCGTACGGCCCGGCCTTCGATCCTGCGCGCCGAGCGGCCCGGGGCGCAACGTCCGTCCTGGCGAACGGACCGTCCCCTTTCGGGCCCTCCCACCCCTCCCGGCGCGTCAACCCGGCGCCCGCGGGGGTGTCCGGAGGCCTGCCGCCGCATGGGCCGACTCACCCGGATAGGTGAACTTCAGGGAGTTCCGGGAGGCCGCCGGAAACCCGTTGCCGTCCCGCGCGGGCGACCACTAGCAAGGACCCGTTGGTACCCGCACCACCATCGCCCGCCAGCCAGGCCCCGCGCCGACCGCCCCCGAGGAAGGCCCATGACCACGTGCCCGAACCGCGCCGCACCGCCCCTCGCCCCGCCCACCGTGCTCTCCGCACGCCCCTACCGCTCGCACGGCACCGCCCGGGACCACCACCCGGCGCCCCCGCGCCGGCCCCGCCACCCCCGCACCGCGTGCACCGCCGGCCCGCGCCGCGAGCCGGTCGAGGGCCTGAGCACCCGGTTCGCCCACCGGCTGGTCGAGGTGCTCACCGGCGCCCGGCCGTCCGGCCAGCTGCTGCGCCACACCACGCTGGACGGCTACGGCCAGCTCTCCGCCCTGGTCCGGGCTGGCACCCTGCGCCGGGGCCACGGCGCGGACGAGCGGCCGCGGCTGGGCCCGGTGCACGACCGCTCGCCCTCGCCGGGCGCCGTCGAGGCCTGTGTACGGGTCGACCTCGGCACCCGGCACCACATGGTGGCGTTCCGGCTGGAGCCGCGCGGCCCCTCCGGCCAGTGGCAGTGCACCGCCGTGGAGGCCAGATGACCGCCCCGGGAACGACGCGGGGCGCCGCTCCCGTACGGGAGCGGCGCCCTCTGCGGCGGTCAGCCGGCCCGGCGCGCGGACCGGCCACCGGCCCCGGATCAGCCCTTGCGGCGGCGGCCCTTGGCCGACTTGGCGGCCTTGCGGCGCTCGGCGCGGGTCAGCCCGTCGCCCTCGTCCTCCGCACCGAGGTCCTCGAAGTCGCCCTCGATCACACCGCCGCCGACCTCGTCCGAGGGGGCCGTGTAGTGCAGCCGCTGCGGCTTGGGGGCCTCCAGGCCCTTGGCCTTGATCTCCGGGCGGGCGGCGTCCTTCTCGAGCTTCTCCAGCACGACCTCGGCGTCCGCGACCGGGACCTCCTCGACCTGCTGCTCGACCTGGACCTCCAGGTTGAACAGGTAGCCGACGGACTCCTCCTTGATGCCCTCCATCATCGCGGTGAACATGTCGAAGCCCTCGCGCTGGTACTCGACCAGCGGGTCGCGCTGCGCCATGGCCCGCAGGCCGATGCCCTCCTGGAGGTAGTCCATCTCGTAGAGGTGCTCGCGCCAGCGGCGGTCCAGCACCGACAGCACGACGCGGCGCTCCAGCTCGCGCATGATCTCGGTGCCGAGCTGGTCCTCGCGGGCGCCGTACTGCGCCTGGACGTCCTCCTGGACGACCTTGGTGAGGAACTCCGGGGTGAGGCCCGCGCTGCCGCCGGCCTCCTCCTCCAGCTCCTCCAGCTCCAGGGTGACCGGGTAGAGCTGCTTGAGCGCGGTCCAGAGCTTCTCGAGGTCCCAGTCGTCCTCGAAGCCCTCGCCGGTGGCGGCCCGGACGTACGCCTCGACGGTGTCGTCCATGAAGTGGCCGACCTGCTCCTGGAGGTCCTCGCCCTCCAGCACCCGGCGGCGCTCGCCGTAGATGACCTCGCGCTGGCGGTTCAGCACCTCGTCGTACTTGAGGACGTTCTTGCGGATCTCGAAGTTCTGCTGCTCGACCTGGGTCTGCGCGGAGGCGATGGCCCGGGTGACCATCTTCGACTCGATCGGCACGTCCTCGGGCACGTTGGCCATCGAGAGCACGCGCTCGACCATGCCGGCCTTGAACAGGCGCATCAGGTCGTCGCCCAGCGACAGGTAGAAGCGGGACTCGCCCGGGTCACCCTGACGGCCGGAACGGCCGCGCAGCTGGTTGTCGATCCGGCGGGACTCGTGCCGCTCGGTGCCGAGGACGTAGAGGCCGCCGGCCTCCTTGACCTCGTCCTGCTCCGCCTTGACCGCGGCCTTGGCCTTCTCCAGGGCGGCCGGGAACGCGGCCTCGTACTCCTCCGGGGTGTCCACCGCGGAGAGCCCGCGCTGGGCCAGCTCGGCGGCCGCGAGGTGGTCGGCGTTGCCGCCGAGCATGATGTCGGTACCGCGGCCGGCCATGTTGGTGGCGACGGTGACGGCGCCCTTGCGGCCGGCCTGGGCGACGATCTGCGCCTCGCGCTCGTGGTGCTTGGCGTTCAGCACCTCGTGCGGGATGCCGCGCTTGCGCAGCTCCTGCGACAGGTACTCGGACTTCTCGACCGACACGGTGCCGACCAGCACCGGCTGGCCCTTCTCGTGCTTCTGGGCGATGTCCTCGACCACGGCGGCGAACTTGGCCGGCTCCGACTTGTAGATCAGGTCGGGCTGGTCGATGCGCAGCGGCGTCCTGTTGGTCGGGATCGGCACCACGCCGAGCTTGTAGATCTGGTGGAACTCGGCCGCCTCGGTGGTGCCGGTACCGGTCATGCCAGCCAGCTTGTCGTACAGGCGGAAGAAGTTCTGGAGGGTGATGGTGGCCAGGGTCTGGTTCTCGTTCTGGACCTCCACCCCTTCCTTGGCCTCGATCGCCTGGTGCATGCCCTCGTTGTAGCGGCGGCCGGCCAGGATGCGGCCGGTGTGCTCGTCGACGATCATGACTTCGCCGTTCATGACGACGTAGTCCTTGTCCGCCTTGTACAGCTCCTTCGCCTTGATGGCGTTGTTCAGGAAGCCGACCAGCGGGGTGTTCACCGACTCGTAGAGGTTGTCGATGCCCAGGTAGTCCTCGACCCGGGTGACGCCCTCCTCCAGGATGCCGACGGTGCGCTTCTTCTCGTCGACCTCGTAGTCGCGGTCGATCTTCAGGCGCAGCACCAGCTTGGCGAAGTCGGCGTACCACTTGGTCGCCTGGTCCGCCGGGCCGGAGATGATCAGCGGGGTGCGGGCCTCGTCGATGAGGATCGAGTCGACCTCGTCGACGACCGCGAAGTTGTGGCCGCGCTGGACGAGTTCGTCCTTCGACCAGGCCATGTTGTCGCGCAGGTAGTCGAAGCCGAACTCGTTGTTGGTGCCGTACGTGATGTCCATCCCGTACTGGCGCTTGCGCTCGGCGGGCGTCATGTTGCCGAGGATCACGCCGACCTCGAGGCCGAGGAAGCGGTGTACCCGGCCCATCCACTCCGAGTCGCGCTCGGCGAGGTAGTCGTTGACCGTGATGAGGTGCACGCCCTTGCCGGTGAGCGCGTTGAGGTAGGTGGGCAGCGTGCCGACCAGGGTCTTGCCCTCACCGGTGCGCATCTCGGCGACGTAGCCGAGGTGCAGCGCGGCGCCGCCCATCAGCTGGACGTCGTAGTGGCGCTGGCCCAGCACACGCTTGGCGGCCTCACGGACGGTGGCGAACGCCTCGGGGAGGATGTCGTCCAGCGTCTCGCCGTCGGCGAGGCGCTGCTTGTACTCGTCGGTCAGCGCGCGCAGCTCGGCGTCGGTGAGGTTGACGAAGTCCTCTTCGATGGAGTTGACCTGGGCAGCAATCCGCTGCAGCTTGCGAAGGATCTTGCCTTCGCCGGCGCGCAGGATCTTGTCGAAGACGGACACGTGAGCGGGCTCCTTGCCTGGATTGGCACTGGACGACTGCACGGTGGATCCACCCCACCGCACGGGCCATCGTATGCGAGGAGCCCAAGGCCCCGGGAGGTGCGTCAGCACGGTATTCCCGTGTCACCCGCGCGAGCACTTCCGACGATAGTCGTTCGCACCGGGGCAAACCGGACGCCCGTCCGGCCAGTTGAATGCACCGGTCCGTTAATCGGATGCTCAGGATTCTCTCTGCACGGAATAATCCGTGCATGGAAGAGCAGCAGGAGAAGCAGAACGAGTCGCGCACCGCGGAGCCCGTCGTCCTCACCACGGACCGCCTGGTCCTGCGCGCGCCGGGCGAGGGCGACGTCGACGCGATCCTCGCCGCCTGCCAGGACGAGGAGATCCAGCGCTGGACCGTCGTCCCGGTCCCCTACGGCCGCGAGCACGCCGAGTACTTCGTCCACGACCTCGCCGCCAACGGCTGGCGGACCGGCGACAACCTGGTCTGGTGCGTGTTCGAGCGGGAGTCCGGCGCACTGGTCGGCAGCCAGGGGCTGACGGCCTGCCCCGGCCGGCCGGGCACCGCCGAGGTCGGCTGGTGGGCCGCCAAGGAGTTCCGCGGCCGCGGCTACACCGCCGAGGCCGCCGCCGCGGTGGCCCGCTACGGCCTGCGCGACCTCGGCCTGCGCCGGCTGGAGTGGCTGGCCTACGTGGGCAACGACGGCTCCCGCGCGGTGGCCGAGCGGATCGGCTTCCGCTTCGAGGGCACCCTGCGCTCCTACTCCGAGCAGCGCGGGCGGTTCCGCGACACCTGGATCGCCTCGCTGCTCGCCGAGGACCTCACCGACTGAACGGCCGGGTCCCGCCCAGGCCCCGGGCGGCCGGGGCCTGGCGGCCGGGGCTGCTGTCGGTACCCCCGTCTAGGCTCGCCGGCATGACCGCCTCGACCTCGCGCCCGGCCGCCGGCCCGTCCCCCGCGGCCCCCGCCCCGGTGACCCTCCTCGGCGCCGACGACGCCCGCCGGATCGCCCTGCGCGCCCAGGGCCTGCTCGGCGCCCCGGACCGCCGCGGCGGTGTGCGCGGGGTGCTGCGCAGGCTCGGCTCCGTCCAGCTCGACACCATCTCGGTCCTGGCCCGCTCCCACGAACTGGTCCCCTACGCCCGACTCGGCGCGGTCGGCCGCCCGGCGGTCGAGTCGGCGTACTGGGGCTCCGGCGCGAGCTTCGAGTACTGGTCGCACGCCGCCTGCGTGCTGCCGGTCGAGGAGTGGCCGCTGTTCGCCTTCCGCCGCCGGTCCTACCGCGCCAAGGCCCACGTCTGGGGCAAGCAGGTCGACGCGGCGACGTACCGCACCGTGCTCGACAAGCTGCGCGCCGAGGGCCCGCTCACCTCCACCGAGCTGGGCGGCGCCAAGAAGACCGCCGAGTGGTGGGACTGGTCCGACACCAAGATCGCGGTGGAGCGGGCGCTGGCCTTCGGCGACGTGGTCTGCACCGAGCGCCGGAGCTGGAAGCGCGTCTACGCCCTGGCCGAACAGGCGATCCCCGCCGAGCTGTTCGCCGCCGAGCCGGCGGACGAGGAGTGCCTGCGCACCCTGGTCGCGCAGTCCGGCGCGGCCCTCGGCGTGGCCACCCGGGCCGACCTGCTCGACTACCACCGGCTGCGCGCCGACCAGTTGGACGCGGCGCTGCCCGGTTCGGGCCTGGTCCCGGTCCAGGTGGCCGGCTGGGGCCCGGACGGCTCCCCCGGCGCGGCCTGGGCCGACCCCGCGGCGCTCGCCTCGGCCCCGCGCGGACGCCACCGCACCACGCTGCTCTCGCCGTTCGACTCGCTGGTCTGGGACCGCCCCCGCACCGAGCGGATCTTCGGCATGCTCCACCGACTGGAGGCCTACACCCCCAAGCACAAGCGGGTGCACGGCTACTTCGCGATGCCGCTGCTGACCGGCGGGCGACTGGTCGGCCGGGTCGATCCGGCCCGCGAGGGACGGACCCTGGTGGCCCGTCAGGTCTCGCTGGACTCCCCCCGGCACCTGGAGGCGCTGGCCGGGGCGCTGCGCGAGGCGGCCTCCTGGGTGGGCTGCGACGACGTCCGGGTCGAGAGGCTGCCCGACGAGGCGCTGCGCCCGGCGCTGGAGAAGCTGCTCGGCTGAGCACGGGGCGCGGGGCACGGTGTGCGCGGAAGGGGCCCAACGGGCCCCTCGCTCACCCTATTTCGAGGATCTTCTCGCGCATCGCGTACACCACGGCCTCCATCCGGGAGTGCAGCTGGAGCTTCTCCAGGATGTTGCGCACATGGTTCTTCACGGTGTTCTCGCTGATGAACAGCTCCTTGGCGATCTCCCGGTTGTTCATCCCGGTGGCCACCAGCTTCAGCACCTCCAGCTCGCGGTCGGTCAGCCGCGGCGCGGGCACCAACTCCCGCTCGTCGGACCGGCGCTGGATCATCGACTTGAACTCGGTGAGCAGCTTGGACGCCATCGACGGACTGATCTGGGACTGCCCGTCGGCGACCGCGCGGATCGCGGTGGCGACCTCGTCGGTGGAGATCTCCTTGAGCAGGTACCCGGTGGCGCCCGCCTTGATCGCCTCGTAGAGGTCGGCCTCCTCGTCGCTTATCGTCAGCATGATGATCTTGGTGCTGGGCGCGACGTCCTTGATCGCGGTACAGGCCTCGATCCCGCTGCGGCGCGGCATCCTGACGTCCATGAGGATGATGTCCGGCAGCAGGTCGGCGGCCTTGAGCACCGCCTCGGCGCCGTCCCCGGCCTCGCCGACGACCGTGATGTCCTCCTCCTCGGCCAGCACGATCTCCAGGCCGCGGCGGAACAGCGCGTGGTCGTCCACCACCAGGACGCGGATCGGCTCCCCCCGGCGCAGGGCGTACTCGGGCTCCGCCCCCGGGCCGGGCGACACCCCCGCGACCGGCCCCGTTGCGGGCCCCAGCCCGAAGTGATCCCCCATCCGCTCCTCCCCCGTCGCCGGTCGTCGTGCGCCAATCATTCCACGGCCGGAGCACCTCCCGGTCACCCTCCGGCGCCGATCGCCCCGCATCGGGTGACCTGCGCGTCGGCCCGGCGGCGCGTCCGGGCGGCCCCGGAACGCCGGTGACCCCGGCGGCACCGGCCACCGGGGTCACCTCCCATGCTGCTCGGACGGTCAGTCCTCGTCGTCACCCGCGCCGATCGCACCACCGGCGCCACCACCCTCGACGGTCGAGCCGTCGGCCTTCAGGTGGATCACACCGTAGTGGTAACCGTGCCGGCGGTAGACGACGCTCGGCAGGCCGCTGTCCTTCTCCACGAAGAGGTAGAAGTCGTGACCGACCAGCTCCATCTCGTAGAGCGCCTGGTCGAGCGCCATCGGGGCGGCCGGGTGCGTCTTCTCCCGGACCACCAGCGGGCCTTCGCCCTCCACTTCCAGGGATCCCATCATGGTCTTGCGGGCGGCCCCGTTGGTCACGCTCTCCGACGGCTTCGTCTCGGGCAGCGCGGCCAGGGCCGCGGTCGCCTCGGCGACGCTGATCGGGGTGCGGCCGTTGCCGCCCTTGTGGACCCGACGCCGGTCCGCGGACTTGCGCAGCTGGGCGTCGAGCTTCGCCGAGGCCAGGTCGAGCGCCGCGTACGGGTCGTCGGCGGCGGCCTCGGCCCGGATCACCGGACCACGGGTACGGAGAGTGATCTCCACGCGGTCCGACCGGTCGGCCTGCCGCGGGTTGTGTTCCTTGGACACCTCGACATCGAGGCTGATCGCCTTGGTGTCGAACTTCTGGACCTTCTCCAGCTTCTCGGCCACGTGATCCCGGAACCTCTTGGTCACCTCGGTCTTGCGGCCCTTGACAACGATGTCCACGCAGAACTCCGATCCCTCGTTCTGTCGCCGGTCCGGGTGCTACCGGACCGGGCTGAGACCAGCCGGACCAGCCAATCCTGCGCCGGCCCTCCGTCCCACCGGCAACGGTGGGAACGACTGGCCCTCACCTCACTTCCTCCCCATCAGGGACGGTTGAAACCCCCTGGGGCTCATCGAACACCTCACACGGAGTTTTCGCCTCCCCAGCGGAGAGTTCGGGTATGACGGACCAATGGGACTTGGCGGTCAAGCCGTTGCCCCCTGTCTACCCTCCTGTGAGTGAAACACAGGTAAATACCTGGACAACACCCCCCGTACGGCGCATTCTTTGCTCACTCTCCGTTCCGATCCGGGAGGAGCAGTCGTGCCGCCGACCTCCGCACCGCCCCGACCGCCGTCCGTCCAAGGGCCGTTCGCCCACGCCCTGGCCGGGCTGCTCGACGTGCTGGTCCCGGCCCCCTGCGCGGGCTGCGGCGCCGACCGCGGGCAGCTCTGCCGGAACTGCCGACACGTCCTCGCCATCGCCCGCCCCGGGCCCTGCGCGGCCCTGCCCTGGGCGCACGCCGCCGCGCCGTACGACGGCCCGGTCCGCCGGATGCTGCTGGCCCACAAGGAACGCGGCGCGCTCCGGCTGGCCGGCCCGCTCGGGGAGGCGCTCGCCCTGGCGGTGCGCTCCGCGCTCGGCCCGCGCGGCGGGCAGGGCCCGCTGCTGCTCGTCCCGGTGCCCTCGGCCCGCGCGGCCGTCCGCGCCCGGGGCCACGACCCGACGCTGCGGCTGGCCGCCGCCGCCGCCCGCGCCCTGCGCCGGGAGGGCCTGGACGCCCGCGCCGCACCGCTGCTGCGCCACACCCGGCCGGTCGCCGACCAGGCCGGACTGCCCGCCGCCGAGCGCCGGCGCAACCTGTACGGCGCGCTCACCGTACGGCCCCTCGGCCGCCGGGCCGCCGGGCTGCGGCCGGTCCTGGTGGACGACCTGGTGACCACCGGCGCGAGCCTCGCCGAGGCCGCCCGGGCGCTGTCGGCCGCCGGCCTGCCGCCCCGCGCGGCCGCCACCGTCGCGGCGGCCGGCGCGGACCGGCACCCGGGGAACGGCCCGGGGTGAGCGAACGGGGCGAGCGAACGGGGCGAGCCGGAGATGATCCGCCGGCCGCCCGGCCGCCCAGCCCCGCCACGCCCCGCCGGATCAGCCCGGGTAGATGAACGAGGAGACCCGGTACTGCAGCCCCTGCTGCTCCCGCCACTGGTTGTTGACCAGCCGGTAGGGCTTGCCCTGCGCCCCCTGCAACGCCAGCACCGGCGGCACCACCGGCGTACCGCCGCTCCCCCCGTTCACCCGGGACTCCGACGCGGCGACCGTGATCATCTCGCCGCCGCTCCACAGCCGCGCGTCGGGGTTCGTGGACCCGTCCGTGCTGACGTAGTGCAGCTGCTGGAGCTTGTCCTTCTCCTTGCCCAGCACCAGCAGCTGGTCCGCCTCCGCCCAGGAGACCGAGACCACGTCCTCGAACGCCGGGTTGGCCGGCCTCAGACCGGTGATCCGCGCGGTCGGGGCGTCCTTGGTGCCCTCGTGGACGAGCAGCCCCAGGTAGAGCTTGCTCTCCTTGCTGTCCTTGCTCTCCTTGAGCAGCAGGGCCACCCGGACCCCGTCCGAGGAGACCTTGACGGCCTGCACCGACCGGCCGTCCAGCAGCTCCACCGGGACCTCGACGACCTTCCGGCCGCGCACCAGCAGCACCTTGGCGCCCTGCGGATCGCGGTCCACCACGTAGAGGTCGCCGCGCCCGTCCCAGGTCGGCGAGGCCAGGCCGCCCGGCTCCGGGCGGGACGGGGTGGTGAGCACCGGCTGCGGCATCGCGCTCAGGTTCTCCGCGAACGGCACGGTGTAGAGCTGGTGGCCGTCCCCGCTGATCGCCGCGGCGTGCTCGCCGTCCCGGGCCACCGCGATCGCGCCCAGCTTCCGGCCGGACTGCTGCGGGCGGCCCAGCGGGCCGTGCACCGGGTCGCCGTCGTCGTCGCCGCCGCGCGTCTCGTACAGCACGCCGTCGTCCTCGCGCTGGTAGAACTGGCGGGTGGCCATCTGCCCAGCCAGCGATCCCGGCCCGGTCGCGGGCTCGTCGGCGCGGCTCGCCTGGCAGTTGGGGCCGCCGTGCGCCCCCTTGAGCTCCACCCGCTCCACCTGCCCGGTGCCCTGGTCGGCGAGGGTGTACAGGAGCTGGGTGGCCATCCGCCGGCAGGCGGTGGCGCTGCCCAGGTCGACCCCGAGCACCGTCACATGGCCGAGGCGGTTGTCGTCCAGGGTCACCGTGTCCACCTTCGCCCCGACCGGGAAGGCGGAGCGGGCGACCGGCGCGATCCACTTCGACGGCCCGGCGACCAGCGCGTTGGCGGCCGAGCCCAGCGGGTCTATTCGGCGCCGCAGGTAGATCGGGTCGGCGATCAGCACGTCCTGGCTGGTCGCCGCGTCACCGGTCGGCGCGGACGGGTCCGGCGCCGCGTAGAAGAACCGGTCGACCTGGCGGAAGCTGTTGCGGAAGTTGACCTCGTTGAGGATCAGCCCGTCGGGCAGCACATTGATCCGCCACTCGTCGCCGGGCTTCTCCCGCACGAAGGAGAAGTCGAGATTGGCGTCGCGCGGCGCCGCGGTCCGGTAGGAGTGCCGCTCGTCCACCTCGGCCACCACCTGCCCGATGAGCGGGATGGAGACCTCGGTGTCGGCCGGGGTCACGCGCACCGTGGGCTGGGTCGGCCTGCCGCCGAGCACCTTGACGCCCGACTCCGGGTTCCAGCGCGCCGAGGCGGTCGGCGTCAGGTACTTGCGGGCCGTGCCGTAGTCGTCGTCGGCGGTCAGCGCGTCCAGGAACCCGGCCAGCAGGTCCTGCGGCCCGGCGCCCTTGGCGGGTTCCACCGGGAAGACCCTGACCTGGAGGTTCTTCTCCGCCGAGCTCTTGGACAGCTCGATCCTGGTGACGCCCCCGGAATCCGGCATCGCCGCGCAGCCGCCGGCCAGCAGGCTGCCCAGCAGGGCACCGACCACCCCGGCCAGCCGCGGCTCAGTCCTGCCGCTGGTCCTTCGCACCGTGCGACCCCTCCGTGTCCGTTCCACCCGTGCCGACCGCCCCGGCGGCCTCGTCCGGCCCCGTGATCCGCTGCGCCACCGACGGCCGGCCCGGCGCCGTGTCCACCATCACCTGCGCGCCGGTCGCACCGTACCCGGCACCGGCCGGACGCACGTCCGACGGGTCGGCGCGCGGGGCGTCCGGCAGCCGCCGGCCGAGACCCGGGCCGATGCTCAGCACACCGCCGAGCCCGCTGCCGAACCCGCTGCCGGAGGCCTCCGGAGTCTCCGGGACGGCCGCCTCCTCCGCCACGGCCAGCGCGGTCGAGCCGGCCGGGCGGATCGCCCGCCGGTACGGCGTCCCGTACGTACCGAGGCCCCGGTTGTTGCGCGAGTCCTCCGGCTCCAGCCGGAACGGTGCCCGGCTGATCTCGCCGCCGCGGGTGCGCGGCAGGGTGAGCCGGAAGTGCGAGCCGCCACCCGGCTCGCCCCAGGCCTGGAGCCAGCCGCCGTGCAGGTGCGCGTCCTCGACCGCGATGGACAGGCCGAGACCGGTGCCGCCGGTGGTCCGCACCCGGGACGGGTCGGCCCGCCAGAAGCGGTGGAACACCCGGGACGCCTCGCCCGGCTTGAGGCCGATGCCGTAGTCGCGCACACCGACCGCGACCGCGCCGTCCTGCGAGCCCAGCCGGACCACGACGTCCCGGCCCTCGCCGTGCTCCAGCGCGTTGACCACCAGGTTGCGCAGGATGCGCTCGATCCGCCGGGAGTCGACCTCGGCCACCACCGGCTCGCCGTCGCCGCGGATCACCACCGCGCTGCCCTTGGCCTGCGCCAGCGGGTCGGCGGCCTCGACCACCCGGCCGACGATCTCGCGCAGGTCCACCGGCTCGGCGTCCAGCACGGCCGCGCCGGCGTCGAAGCGGCTGATCTCCAGCAGGTCGGCGAGCAGCGACTCGAACCGGTCCAGCTGCCCCTGGAGCAGCTCGGCGGACCGGGCCGCCATCGGGTCCAGGTCCTCGCGGCTGTCGTAGATGAGGTCGGCGGCCATCCGGACGGTGGTCAGCGGGGTGCGCAGCTCGTGCGAGACGTCCGAGACGAAGCGCCGCTGCACCCGGGACAGCTCCTCCAGCTGGCGGATCTGCGCCTGGAGCGCGTTGGCCATCCGGTTGAACGATTCGCCGAGCCGGGCGATGTCGTCCGTGCCGGTGACCTTCATCCGCTCCTCGAGGTGCCCGGCGGCCAGCCGCTCGGAGATCCCGGCGGCCATCCGGACCGGGGTCACCACCTGGCGCACCACCAGCCAGGCGATGCCGCCCATCATGATCACCACGAACACGCCGGCGGTCGCCAGGGTGCCGGTGATCAGGTTGAGGGTCTTGGTCTCCTGACCGAAGGAGAAGACGTAGTACAGCTGGTAGCTGGTGCCGTCCGGGCCCGAGAACTGCTGGCCGAAGACCAGGCCCGGCTCGGTCTTCCCGCTCTCCGAGCGCTGGATCCGGGTGGGCTGGCTGAACGTCTGGCCGGCCTCCTGCGAGACCCGCGCCTTCAGCGCGGCCGGGATGCTGTCCGGCGAGATGTCGCCCGAGTAGCGCGGGCCGAGGCTGGCCCGGTCCGGCTGCACGGTCTGGCCGGTGCCCGGCAGCATCGCGATCACCGAGAAGACGTTCTGCCCGCTCGCGGCCAGTTCACCGACCTGCCGCAGCAGCCAGGTGCCCGGCTCCTCGGTGGCCGGATCGGCGGCCGCGCCGATCCGCACCCGCAGGTCCTTCGCCTCGTTGATCTTCTTGAGCTCGGTCTGGAAGCCCGCGACCGCCTGGTCGCGCGCCGCGGCCCGCTTGGTGTCCAGCAGCCCGGTGCGCACCTGCGCCACCACGACGACACCCAGCACCAGCACCACCAGGACCGACAGCAGCAGCGTCGCCGCCACCACCCGCAGCTGGATCGAGCGCCGGTACAGCGCCGCCACCCGGTTCACGGGACGGCGCAGCTGACGGCTCACCAGCGCGAACAGCGCCACCGGCCCGCGCCGGCGGCGGCTGCGCACGGTCGAACTCAGCACGTCCCCGCGCACGGCGCCGCCGCCCCCGTCGGTCGCGGCACCCGCCGGGGTCTCGTCGGACTGGTCACTCACGTCAGCTGGGCCCGGCCTTGTAGCCGACGCCGCGGACGGTCACCACGATCTCGGGGCGCTCCGGGTCCTTCTCGATCTTGGAGCGCAGACGCTGCACATGGACGTTCACCAGCCGGGTGTCCGCCGCGTGCCGGTAGCCCCAGACCTGCTCCAGCAGCACCTCGCGGGTGAACACCTGCCAGGGCTTGCGGGCCAGCGCGACCAGCAGGTCGAACTCCAGCGGGGTCAGCGGGATGCCCCGCCCGTCCCGCTTCACCGAGTGGCCGGCCACGTCGATCACCAGATCGCCGATGGTCAGCTGCTCCGGGGTCGGCTCCTCGGCGCGGCGCAGCCGGGCACGCACCCGGGCCACCAGCTCCTTGGGCTTGAACGGCTTGGTGACGTAGTCGTCGGCGCCCGACTCCAGACCCACGACGACGTCCACCGTGTCGGTCTTGGCGGTCAGCATGACGATCGGAATCCCGGACTCCGACCGGATCTGCCTGCAGACGTCGATGCCGTCCCGACCGGGCAGCATCAGGTCGAGCAGGACCAGGTCGGGCTTGGTCTCCCGGAACGCGGCTAGCGCCTTGTCCCCGTCGGCGACGAAAAACGGCTCAAAACCCTCACCACGCAGCACGATACCGAGCATCTCGGCCAGTGCGGAGTCGTCATCAACGACGAGGACGCGTCCCTTCATGGCTCCATCCTCTCATTACCGGATTGTGACCTGCCGCACAGCAGTCCCATTGCGCCAGAACGGCCAACTGGCGACCGGGCGAATTCCGGCCATACCGGGCCAAAGGACCTGCCCCGTCCACCCCCCGCGGTCCCGGCGGGGTCCACCGGCCGTCCACGGAGCGGGCGTTGCCGTTCAGCAACCGGATCCCCCTGGGGCGCGTCCGACCACCATGGCACGATGGGCGCTGCGCCCGCGTGAAGATCCACCCGGCGCCGCGAAACCCTGACGCCCTCCGAGGAGCAGTGATGACCGACACCCCGGGCTGGGCCTCGCCCGGCTCGTCCGAGCCGCCCCGCGACGGTGCCCGGCCCCCGGCCGACGCGCCCGCAGCCGTGCCCGGCCAGTCGGCACCGCCCCACCACGCCCCGCCCGCCTGGGGCACCGCCCCCGGCGCACCGCAGCCCCCGTACGGGCAGCAGCCGCCGCCGTACGGCCGGCAGCCCCCCTACGGCCCGCCCGGCGGCCAGTACGGCTGGGGAGCGCCGCCCAGCCCCAAGCCCGGCGTCATCCCGCTGCGCCCGCTCGGCCTCAGCGAGATCCTCGACGGCGCCGTCTCCACCGTCCGCAAGCACTGGCGGGTCGCCCTCGGCCTCTCCTTCGGCGTCGCCGTGGTCCAGCAGGGCGTCGCGCTCGGCGCCCAGCTCGCCATCCAGGGCGACACCGGCGAGCTCACCCCGGTACTGACCTCCCTGGTCAGCCTGCCGCTCGGCTGGCTGCTCGGCGTGATCGCCTCGGCCCTGCTGACCATGGTGGTCAGCCGCGCCATCCTCGGGCAGTCCGTCACGCTCAAGGAGGCCTGGCGCGACGCCCGGCCCCGGCTGTTCCAGCTGGTCGGCCTCACCCTGCTGAACGGCCTGATCGTCGGCGGCATCATCCTGCTGGGCTTCGCCCCGCTCATCGGCTACGCGCTGGCCGGGGACGCCGACCCGGGAACCGCCTTCCTGCTCTTCCTCGTGGGCTTCCTCGTCGCCCTGGCCGCCCTGTGGATCGGCGTCCAGCTCAGCCTGGCCGCGCCCGCGCTGATGCTGGAGAAGCAGGGCGTCATCGCCGCCCTCTCCCGCTCCCGCCGCCTGGTCAGCCGCTCCTGGTGGCGGATCTTCGGCATCACCCTGCTCAGCATGGCCATCGCCTGGATCGTCTCCAGCGTGATCGCCACCCCGTTCACGGTCGCCGGGATGGTGCTCGGCTGGGGCGACCTCACCAGCCAGCTCGACGCCGGCGACGCCGCGAGCATGCCCCCCGCCCTGCTGGTCACCGTCGCCATCGGCGGCATCCTCTCCTCCACCATCACGCTCCCCTTCACCGCCACCATCGGCGTGCTGCTCTACGTCGACCAGCGGATCCGCCGCGAGGCCCTCGACATCGAGCTCGCCCGCGCCGCCGGCCTGGCCGAGCACGGCGGCACCGGCTGGGGCGGCCCGTCCGGCCCCGCCCCGGCAGGGCACTGAGCCCGATGCCGACCTGGGGGGAGATCGTCGTACTCGCGGGCGGGGCCCCGGTCACGACCCCGCGCGACGCGGCCCGTGACGCGGCCCGCGACGAACTGGTCAAGGCCGACTACCACCGCCACGACCCGAGCATCCAGGAACGGGTCATCAACTGGATCACGGACCGGATCGACGACGCGCTCGGCGCGCTCGCCGGCGGCGGCACCAGCGGCACCACCGGCCTGATCCTCTTCCTGGTGGTCGCCGTGCTGATCGCCGCCGCCCTCTGGTGGCGGCTCGGCGCGCCCAAGCGGGCCGCCCGCACCGGCCTCGGCGTCTTCGGCGGCGCCGGCCCGCGCAGCGCCGCCGAGCACCGGGCCGACGCCGAACGGCACGCCGCCGCCGGCCAGTGGGCGGAGGCCGTCCGCGAGCAGTTGCGCGCCCTGGTCCGCGGCCTGGAGGAGCGAACCCTGCTCGACCCCCGCCCCGGCCGCACCGCCGACGAGGCCGCCGCCGAGGCCGGCCGCGCGCTGCCCGAGCACGCCGCCGCGCTGAACACGGCCGCCCGCACCTTCGACGACATCGTCTACGGCGAGCGCACCGCCGACCAGGCCGCCTACCAGCTGCTGCGCGACCTCGACCGGACCCTCGAACGCGCCCGCCCGGTCCTCGTCCCGGCCGCCGGAGGAACCGCATGACCAGCGCCACCCCGCCGACGGCGCCGCACCCGCCGGCGCCCACGCCCGCCCGGGCGGACACCAGTCTCGCCCCCACCGGCCGCGGCCTGTGGCGGCGCGCCCGCTGGTACCTGCTCACCGTCGTCATCCTCCTGCTCGCCGCCGTCGTCCTGGCCGCCGCCAACGACGAACGCCAGTACCCGCCGCTGGACCCGCGCTCCTACGAGGCCACCGGCAGCCACGCCGTGACCGCCCTGCTCCAGCGCGAGGGCCTCGACGTCGACCTCACCACCGACCCCGCCGGCCGCCCCTCCCGCGCCGACACCCTGGTGCTGCCCGAACCCGACCTGCTCGGCCCCGAGCAGCTGGCCGCCATCGCCGCCGCCCGGCACGCCCGGCTGGTCCTCGTCTCCCCCGGCCCCGCCGCCCTCACCGCCCTCGCCCCCGGCGTCCGGATGTCCGACGAGAACGGCGGCATCCCCTACGCCCGCGTCCACAGCACCGACGCCGCCTGCTCGCTGCCGGAGGCCGTCCGGGCCGGCAGCGCCCACGTCGGCGGCCTGCTCTACACCGCCGGCAGCCGCGGCGAGGGCTGCTACCAGCGGGGCCACGGCTACCCCGTGGTGGTCGTCCCCACCGGCCCCGGCACCGACGTGGTGGTCCTCGGCAGCGGCGAGTTCCTCACCAACGGGCTGCTCAAGAAGGACGGCAACGCCGCCCTCGGGCTCGGCCTGCTCGGCGCCCAGCCGCACGTCACCTGGCACCTGCCCGACTACAGCGCCCCGGTCGCCGAGGGCGCGCGGAAGAACTTCCGCGACTACATCCCCGAGGGTTGGACCTGGGCCGGCTACCAGCTCGCCGTCGCCGTCGTGCTGGCCGCGCTCTGGCGCGCCCGCCGGCTCGGCCCGGTCGTCAGCGAGAACCTGCCCGTGGTGGTCCGCGCCTCCGAGACCACCGAGGGCCGCGCCCGCCTCTACCACCGCGCCAGGGCCCGCGGCCGCGCCGCCGACGCCCTGCGCCGCGCCACCGCGCACCGCGTGGCCCCGGCCCTGGGCGTCCCGCCCGTGGCGGGCGCGCCCGACCCCACCGCTCTCTGCGCGGCCGTCGCCGACCGCCTCCCCGAGCGGTCCGCCGGGGACGTACGGGCCCTCCTGTACGGCCCGCCCCCGACCGACGACGCCGCGCTGCTGCGGCTCGCCGACGACCTCGACGCCCTCGAAAGGCAGGTTCGGAAGCCGTGACCGAGAAGGCCACCACCCAGCTCCGCATCACCCCCGGCACGGCACCCGCCACCCCCGGCACCACCGTCCCCGCCCCCGGCGACCCGCGGATCACCGACCCGCGCGAGGCCCTGACCGCCCTGCGCGCCGAGATCGCCAAGGCCGTCGTCGGCCAGGACGCCGCCGTCACCGGCCTCGTCGTCGCCCTGCTCTGCGGCGGCCACGTACTGCTCGAAGGCGTCCCCGGCGTCGCCAAGACCCTGCTGATCCGCACCCTCTCCACCGCGCTCAGCCTGGAGACCAAGCGCATCCAGTTCACCCCCGACCTGATGCCCGGCGACGTCACCGGCTCGCTGGTCTACGACGCCCGCACCGCCGAGTTCTCCTTCCAGCCCGGCCCGGTCTTCACCAACCTGCTGCTGGCCGACGAGATCAACCGCACCCCGCCGAAGACCCAGGCCGCCCTGCTGGAGGCCATGGAGGAGCGGCAGGTCACCGTCGACGGCGAACCGCGCGCCCTGCCGGTGCCGTTCCTGGTCGCCGCGACCCAGAACCCCGTCGAGTACGAGGGCACCTACCCGCTGCCCGAGGCCCAGCTCGACCGCTTCCTGCTGAAGCTGGTCCTCCCGCTGCCCGACCGCGACCAGGAGTTCCAGGTCCTCGCCCGGCACGCCGCCGGCTTCGACCCGCGCGACCTCACCGCCGCCGGCGTCCGCCCGGTCGCCGGCCCCGGGCACATCGCCGCCGCCCGCGAGCAGATCGCCAGGCTGACCGTCTCCCCCGAGATCCTCGCCTACATCGTCGACCTCTGCCGGGCCACCCGGCAGTCGCCCTCGCTCTCCATCGGCGTCTCCCCGCGCGGCGCCACCGCACTGCTCGGCGCCTCCCGCGCCTGGGCCTGGCTGGCCGGGCGCGACTACGTCACCCCCGACGACGTCAAGGCGCTCGCCCTGCCCACCCTGCGGCACCGCGTCGCCCTGCGCGCGGAGGCCGAGATGGAGGGCGTCACCGCCGACTCCGTCATCCAGGCCGTGCTCGCCCAGACGCCCGCCCCGCGCTGACCCCGCCGCGCCAGCCCGCCCCTCCGGCCGGCCCACCCCCGGCCCCGACGAAGGAACGCACCGCATGGCCCTCACCGGGCGAACCGCCCTGCTAGCCGCGCTCGGCGCCCTCGTCACGGGCCTGCTGCTGCCCTCCTGGGCCGGGATCGGCGCCGTCACCGGTGCGGTCCTGCTCGGCGTCGTCGTCGACCTGGTGCTCGCCGCCCCCGTCCGCAGCCTGCGGATCGTCCGGGGCGGCGACACCACCGTGCGGCTCGGCGAGCCCGCCGCCGTCGAACTGAGCGTCACCAACCAGGCCGGCCGCCCCCTGCGCGCCCGGATCCGCGACGCCTGGGCCCCGTCCGCCTGGCGGCCCGGCACCGAGACCGCCGCCTCCCGGCACACCCTGCTCGTGCCCGGCCACGAACGACGGCGCGTCACCACCGTCCTCACCCCCACCCGGCGCGGCGACCACCACTCCCACAAGGTGACCGTCCGTTCGCTCGGCCCGCTCGGCCTGGCGGGTCGTCAGGGCTCGCACCTGGTCCCCTGGACCGTCCGCGCCCTGCCTCCGTTCGCCAGCCGCAAGCACCTGCCCTCCCGGCTCGCCCGGCTGCGCGAACTCGACGGCCGCACCTCCGTGCTGACCCGCGGCCAGGGCACCGAGTTCGACTCGCTGCGCGAGTACCTGCCCGGCGACGACGTCCGCTCCATCGACTGGCGGGCCAGCGCCCGCCGCCACACCGTCGCCGTCCGCACCTGGCGACCCGAGCGCGACCGGCACATACTCGTCGTCCTCGACACCGGCCGCACCTCGGCCGGCCGGGTCGGCGACGCCCCCCGCCTGGACGCCTCGCTCGACGCCGCGCTGCTGCTCACCGCCCTCGCCACCAAGGCCGGCGACCGGGTCGACCTGCTCGCCCACGACCGCCGCAAGCGGGCCTCGGTGGCCGGCCGCTCCCCGAACGAGATCCTGCCGGCCTTCACCAACGCGATGGCCGTCCTGGAACCCGCCCTCTACGAGACCGACATGCGCTCGCTGGTCGCCACCGCGCTCAAGATGGCCCCGCACCGCTCGCTGATCGTCCTGCTGACCGGCCTGGACGCGGCCCCGGTCGAGGACGGCCTGCTCCCCCTGCTGCCGCTGCTCACCAAGCGGCACGAGGTCGTCCTCGCCTCCGTCTCCGACCCCCACCTCGACGAACTCGCCGTCGGCCGCGGCACCGTGGAGGCCGTCTACGGCGCCGCGGCCGCCGAGCAGACCCGCGCCGACCGCCGCCACACCGCCGACCGCCTCACCCGCGCCGGCATCACCGTCATCGACGCCCCGCCCGCCTCGGTCGCCCCCGCCCTGGCCGACACCTACCTCGCCCTCAAGGCCGCCGGCCGGCTCTGACCTCCCCGGGCCGTCGGCGGACATCGGCGAAGGAGTGATCGTCGCAGGTGTCGCACCGGCGTCTGCCCGGCAAGCAAAAGTCGTCTACGTACCGTGTCGGCCATGACAACCAAAGACGATGCGCCCCCACCCGGCGCGCGCCGGCCCTCCCGGCCTCCACGGATCGCACCGGCCGGGGAAGGACCCGCGCTCCCGACACCCAGCGGCTGGTTCTGCCTCGCCCTCTCGCGCGAGCTGCCCCGGGGCGCCGTACTGACCCGCAGGTTCTCGGACGAGGATGTCGTCCTCTACCGCACCCGTAGCGGCGACGTCCGCGCCACCCGGCCGTACTGCCCCCACATGGGCGCCCACCTCGGCTACGGCAGCACCATCGAGGGCGACACCCTGGTCTGCCCGTTCCACCGCTTCGCCTTCGGCACCGACGGCGCATGCGTCAGCGATCCGGACGGGGTGCCGCTGCGTACCCGGGTGGATCACCTCCCGATCCTCGAACGCAACGGCTTCGTCTACGTCTGGCACGGCCCCGACACCGACCCCCCGCACTGGGAGCTGCCCGCCCTGCCGGGCCCGGAGGTACGGCCCACGGCGCACTGGGCCGTGGAGGTGGACACCCACCCGCAGGAGGTCATGGAGAACGTCGCCGACTACCGGCACCTCGGCACCCTCCACCGCCTGGCCGTACGTCAACTGACGCCGCCCGTCCCCGACGGGCCGTACCTGCGGACGAACCTGCGCTCCAGCGCCGGCCGGATCCCCCTCTTCGGCGGGCTCTCCTGGGAGAAGTCGACCCTGATGGCGGGACTGGGCTTCACCCTCACCCAACTCGAACTTCCGCGCTTCGGCCTCGCGGTCCACCTCTGGGGCCTGCCCACCCCGACCGGCCCCTGGCGGACCGTCCTACGGGTCGCGACGGCCTGCGAGGTCACCGACCCGCGTCACGTCCCCGGCCCGAGCCTGCCGGCAACCCGCGCGGCGGTGACCAGGCTCGTCGCCAGGTCGACGCTGCGGATGACAGCCAGGGTCATCCAGCAGGACGTGCCGATCTGGAACCACAAACGCTACGAGCCACTGCCACGGCTCGCCGCCGGGGACCACTCCGTCGGCATCTACCGGCACTGGGCCCGCCAGTTCTACCCGTCCGGCTCCTGAAACTGCGGCGGAAATGCGAAAAGCCCCTGCCGGTATCCCCGGCAGGGGCTTCTCAGAAGAATTGTTCGGCGGCGTCCTACTCTCCCACAGGGTCCCCCCTGCAGTACCATCGGCGCTGTGAGGCTTAGCTTCCGGGTTCGGAATGTAACCGGGCGTTTCCCTCACGCTATGACCACCGAAACACTATGAAACTGTCAACCGCACCCACCCTCTGTAAAGGCGGGGGTCGTTGTTTCAGAACAACACAGTGGACGCGAGCAACTGAGGACAAGCCCTCGGCCTATTAGTACCGGTCAACTCCACCCCTCACGAGGCTTCCATATCCGGCCTATCAACCCAGTCGTCTACTGGGAGCC